>NZ_BCYQ01000008.1 GCF_001598275.1 Moraxella oblonga NBRC 102422 | reverse complement strand
ATACAGTCCCTTAAATTTTCAAATTTGTTTGTGTGGTATCTTCTTTATTTTTTAATAAAATCAATAAGTTAATGAGTTCGTTAGGGTCAATCTCTAAACCTTGACAAAATTCAATAAATTCCACCACATCAAGTCTTCTATCCCCTGTTTCAATTTTTCCAATCAATGAGTAAATTACGCCAAGCCTATCAGCAAGCTGGCGTTGAGTTAGCCCCAACTCTTGTCGGCGTGCCACAAAAGTTTTGCGTAGATATTCGTGTTCTGGGCTGTAAATGGATTTTCTTAAATTAGTCATTGCACCTATTTTAGGTTTTTTGTATAATGCACCTGTTTTAGGTGCAAAATAGGAAATCTTATGAGTAATTTAATCAGTAGTGAGGCAATGCATGAAGTGATGGAGTGGGCGTATGAGAAAGCGACTAATGGCATTGGTTTTGGCTCCGCCACTGAAATGGCAGAAGACTATTTGTCCGAAAGTGGTACTTTGGAGGATAAAATCAACTCACTCATTCGTTGGCAGAATGCCAAAGCAGGGTCGGCGGGGTTTGCCACAGGTTTGGGCGGATTGGTTACACTTCCTGCCACCCTACCTGCTAATATCGCATCTACTTTATATGTACAAATTCGTATGATTTCCGCCATTGCCCACATGGCAGGCTACGACATCAAAAATGACAAAGTCAAAACAATGGTGTATATGTGTTTACTTGGTAATGGTGTGGGTGAAGTATTAAAGGATTTTGGCGTTACAGCCAGCACAAAATTTGCTGAGCAATTTATTATGAAAAATGTTACAGGGGCAATGCTTGCCAAGATTAACAAAGCGGTCGGCTTTCGCCTGGTAACAAAGTCAGGCTCAACAGGTCTTATCAATCTAACCAAACTTGTGCCAATACTGGGCGGTGTGGTAAGTGGCACTTTTGATGCGGTTACTACCAACATCGTTGGCAATACTGCTCGTGATATGTTTTTGGACAAAAACAATCAACAATTTGATGGCTTTCGTGGCAATGTCTATAATCAAGACGGTACAAAGGTACGATAGTTGTATTATTTCTTGCAATTATGCAATTGTCCTAAAAGTTGATATAATGGTATATCAACTTTTATTATTATGATAATATGGTAATTTTATGAAAAAATCACTCTTTGTATTTACCCTATTCACTTTATCCGCCTGCTCCGTTCACTTTGAACCGCAAAGTGTGCAAATGGCGGGCATTTCCACCCCTGCTACCGAATTTTGTTTAAAACAAAAAGGCTTTGTTAATCCAACCATCATCAATGGCAAGCAGGTCAATGTATGTGAATTGCCAAATGGTCAAAAGGTGGAGGTGGATACGTTTTATAAAGTTAATGGTGGACGTTAATTGCTTGCTTAACTAAGCAAATCGCTCCCAAACGCCCACCTGTTCAGCTTTGGGGGTAGTTACTTGCCCTAATTTGCGCCATGGCATGTTCGCCCCATGAAAATCACTTCCTACCGACACCATGAGTCCATGTTGTGCCACACATCTATCAATCATGGCTCTGGTACTGATAGGCTCTCCATTAGGTAGTTCCACCGCCTGACCGCCAAGCATGGCAAAATCAGCAATGAGTTTACGTACCCGAGTTGCTGATAGCCCATAGCGAGTAGGGTGAGCTAGCACCGCCATACCGCCACATTCATGTATCGTCTGTATGGTCTGTGCCATGCTTGGAGTATCAATGGCAACATACGCAGGTTTATTATCAGCCAAATATTTGTCAAATGCCTCTTGTACCGTACGCACCCAGCCACGTTCATACATGACCTGAGCAATGTGAGCCCGACCCACCGCCTTAGGATTTCCTCCTGCTTTGACAAGCACCGCTTGCCAAACATCATCGCACAACCTTTGCTTGTCCATGTCTAGCAACTTCGTCAAAAGCTCACTTAGTTTTTCTACAATCGCTTGACCACGCCTTTCTCTACTGTCCTGCACCGACCCAAGCACTTGGCTCATTTTTGATACATCGTTAAAATCAAGTGCCACCACATGAATGATTTTATGCGTGTGCTGATTTTTACCATAACCGCCAGACAATGTATGCTCACAGCTAATCTCTACGCCATTAATTAAACGCACGCCCAATTCCTTTGCTCTTTGATGAGCCAATTTAATGCCTGCCACTGTATCATGGTCGGTCAGAGCAAACATCTCAACGCCCACATCTTTGGCAAGCGACACCAAATCCTGTGGCGACAACGTCCCGTCGGAGCAAGTGCTATGACTATGCAAATCAATTTTCATAAAATTTCCCAAAAAAATAAACCCCGCATGGGCAGGGCTTATTTTATCACCATTAGTTTTTAGATTGCTGAGTTTGTAGATAATCAATCACGCTACCACGTTTGACCGATTGGCGAATTTGTGGTTGGCTTTGATGTTGTTGGTGAGACAATGCACTGGTATGATCAGTTGGCATGGCGTGTACAGGTGGGACATATTTTGGTCTGTCATCAATGGTCAAACCTGTGGCAATCACCGTTACATGAATATCATCACCCATACTGTCGTCTTCTACAAATCCGTAGAAAATATTACCCTCTTCAAGGTCAGTAATGCTGTCCACCACAGAAGCAATCTCTTCTGGTTCACCCATCATCAGCTCAGCAGCGGTGATGTTAATGAGTAGACCTTTGGCATTTTCAAGACGTAAATCATCAAGCAATGGTGAACGAATCGCTTTTTCGGTTGCCTGTCTAGCACGGTCTTCACCACTGGCACGACCTACACCCATCATCGCATGACCTTTGGCAGTCATGGCAGTACGAATGTCGTTAAAGTCAATATTCATCACACCCGCAGTAGCGATGGTCTGTGCCAGACCATTGACCGCATGAAGTAGCACATCATCTGCCTTTTTAAAGGCATCTTTGAGTGACATTTGGCGGTAAACTTGTTGGAGTTTTTGGTTGGGAATGGTGATGATTGAGTCCACATGGACAGCAAGTTGCTCAATGCCTTCTTTGGCAGCTTTGGCACGCTTTTTACCTTCAAAATCAAATGGTGTAGTTACAACCGCAACAGTCAAAATACCCATCTCTTTGGCGATACGAGCCACAACAGGAGCAGCACCTGTACCAGTACCGCCACCCATACCAGCAGTGATGAATACCATATCATAACCATCAAGCAGTGAGCGAATTTCGTCTTCATCACTCTCCGCTGCTTCACGACCTACTTCTGGATCGGCACCTGCACCCAAACCACGAGTAGTTTGGTTGCCTAGTTGGATTTTATTAGGAACTGTAAGTAAATTCAAGGCTTGGCGGTCTGTATTGGCAACTACAAAGGTAACGCCACGAATGCCTTGTTGAACCATATGCTCAACAGCGTTGCCACCACCACCACCAACACCAAAAACGATGAAGCGTGGTTGTCCATCGTGTTCAGATTGCATATCCTCTGAAATGCTGTATTTTGACATACTATTCTCCAATTATTCTGATTTATCAAATGTAAATCAGACACATAAAAATCATTAGGGTAAATATTTATATGATTATACTAAACACGCCCACGAACATCAACCAAATTTATCAAAAGTCGCCAACTTTACACTTTAATGGTTATAGCATCGCACGCAGTTTATCAAACCAATATTGTAATTGTTGCAAAAATCGCCCAAAAAACCCTGTCGCTTGTGTTTCGCCATACAAATGGCGTTCATCTTGGCGGTAGCGTTCACTAAATTGATACATCAACGCACCAATGACACTATGCAGTTTGGCATCTTTTAGATGATTTCTTAGCAATTTGATGTTATCATCACTTAGGTGCTTGGCACAGACTTCAATTTGTTTGTTAATCGTCATGGCACGAACAGGGACATTAAAGGTATGCTTAATCAACGTTGGCAAATCGTTCATCTGTGTTGCCCCGCCTGCCAATACCACCCCAGCTTCCATAAAATCAATCAAACCTGCATCAATCACTTCTTGAAATATCCGAGTGAACAACTCTTGATAACGAGCCTCAATGATGCTGGCAAGCTCATACACATTCACCGTCAGCTCACCACCGCTACGTTTTTTGAGAGTGATGAATTCTCCTTTGGGGCGGTTTTGGGCATAGGCAGAGCCGTGTTGTTTTTTTAGTGTTTCAGCTTCCAACAAAGAAATGCGTAATTCGCTGGCAATATCCATGTCCACCAGCTGTCCGCCAATGTCTATACATTGACTGTGTAATAAAATACCTTTATTATAAAGGCATACGCTTGTTGTTCCTGCTCCAATATCAATAAAACACACGCCCCGCTCTTTTTCTTCGTCAGTCAAGACGTATTCGGCACTCACCACCCCATCAAACAGCGATGGATACATTTCTAAGTTATTAGAACGCAACAAATCAGACATTTGCTCATAATAGGATGTTGGTATACCCATCATGTGATAGCCGATAGAAATTTGGTTGGCACGCATGCCTATCGCATCTTCTACCAATTGCTTGCCATCTAAGGAGACAAATTGCACACAAAGTTGTAGGGCAGATTGTTGTTTACCAACCAAAGCAAATTTGGCACGTTCAAGGGTGACACGTATGTCTTCGTTACTGATGAGCTGACCTGATGCATGATGCGTGCCATCACCCATCACATAAGCATCTTCAACCGCATTAAAGCTTTTCATACCAGCATTGGCAAAGGACAAACCCACATCAAACAATTCAAGCCCTGCCATATCCATCGCATCTCTGACTGAGCGGTGAATGGCACTAAGTAAATGCTGACGATTGATGATTTGCCCACCAAAAAAAGCGTCTGTATTGGCAATGCCAATTGCCATGATTTTGGTTTTTTTATGATGGTCGTCAAAATAACCCACTGCCGTATAGACCGCTGTGGAACTAAGATGTATGACCGCACGAATTTGTGAATGTTGTTTCATTAATTAACCAAAATAAATACTTCAACGCTTAGAAATTTAGAATATGTTATAAAAAAGTGTTATCCACACAAAAAGGCAACTGTGGTCTGGTCATATAAAGTTTAACAAGTTGGTAGGAGGTTTTCCAAAAAAAGACAAACAAAACGCCAAAGCCATCAATGCCAAAACGCCCACACTAGGTGGGCAAAATCAACAATCACCAACAAGTTTGGTGTTGTTTTATTATTTTTTGTTTATTTGATACAAAAATAACCGAATTATTTTATCATAAAAATAAAAAAATAAAAAAGCTATTTTGTGGATTTTACAAAAAAATAGCATAAGCACCCACCAAACAGGACGTATGGTTGTTTGGTGGTTATTTATCGCTCATCGCTTGGTTCGCCAAGTAATCGCAAAGCCATTTTTATATCGCAAATCTACCGATTGTATTTGAGGGAGTTGCTTTTCAAATTGCCCTTTTAGGATTTTAGACAAACTGTATAATTTTTGTTCGGTATTTTCGTGATCCACCACCACACGCATGCCATTACTAAACTTTACCACCCACGTTTGGCGTGAAGTTAACACCAAATCCTGCACATGAAGCCCAAGCGGTGTAAACCATGTGTTAATATGTTGCATTTGACGCATGATGTCTTTGGATTTTTCTTGGTCGCCATAGAGCGTTACCAATTTTTTATCCATCAACTGTTTGGCGTTGGCAGGAATAAATACCACCCCATTGGCATCAAGCATTTGCTGACTGCCAAAATTGGCAACTGCCCGTCTTGGTGTTACAGAAACAACCACTCCTTGATACCAATCACGCTGAATACGCACACTCTCCACCCAAGACAGCCTTGCCACCACATCGTGAATACGATTCAAATCAGCACTAAAAAATTGTACTTGTTTGAGTGGCTCTAAGGTGTCTTGGAGCGAGGTTAGCTCAATGGGAGTGATGTTTTTATCATCAATCATCAAGGATTGAGCAGGTACCTGACCCATGAGTTTAATGAAAAAATGCCCAACCACTAACAGTAATAATATACTAATCAGTGTTGTCTGCCACACACTAAAAAATGGACGTTTTACATCATTATCATCAGTCATTTTGCCCCACCCGTTTATCATTACAAGGTTTGTGTTAAAATTTCTAAACACAAATCAGCAAATTCAATCCCCACCTGACGACTTGCCATCGGCACAAGACTGTGGTCGGTCATACCAGGGACGGTGTTTAGCTCCAAAAGGTAAAGTTTGCCATCATCGCCCTTTAAAAAGTCCACACGCCCCCAGCCACGACCGCCAATAGCATTAAAGGCTTGTTTGGCAAGATTGCCCATTTGCACTTCTTCATCAGCCGTCAAATCAGAGGGGCATTGATAGGTGGTGTCGTCTCTTAAATATTTGGCCTCATAATCATAAAATTTATTTTTGGGAATGATACGAATGCTTGGCAAGGCTCTATCGCCCAGTAGCGACAAGGCATATTCTCCGCCTGTGATGGCTTTTTCCGCCAAAATCTCGCCGTGATATTGCTTTAAGGTGGGATACACTTTTGCCAAATCGCCCTTATTTTCAATCATCACCACACCCACACTTGACCCCTCGCTAGCGGGCTTGACAAACAAAGGCAAGCCAAAATCTGCCTCCACCGCTTCAAAATCACTATCATCCTTTAACACCACATAGGGTACATTGGGCAAATCAAGGGCTTGCCACAGCAGACGACAGCGAAATTTATCCATCGCAATCGCTGATGCCAGCACACCACAGCCTGTATAAGGCACACCCAAGCCGTCCAACACGCCTTGTAAGCCACCGTCCTCACCAAAAGTGCCGTGCAAAACATTAAAGACACGGTCATATTCACGCAACTTTGAAATGTCCGTCTCTTGTGGGTCAAAATGATGAGCGTCCACACCTTTTGACAATAGAGCGTCAAGCACCGCCTTACCGCTTTTTAAAGATACTTCTCGCTCGGCACTAAACCCACCGCAGACAACAGCGACTTTACCAAATTTTGTTACATCGTTCATAAGTTTTCTCTTTTTAAATTAATTTACAATCATTATTTAATTAAAACACCATACAATGTTAATCAAACTCTTTTAAGGGTTCATCAAAATCTGGGGCAAAAACCACTTTACCCTTTAATGTCCCTGCGGTGCGTTTTTTTTGGCTAGTGCTTTTTTGTTTGGATTTATTTTTTTCCAACACAAAATTATCAATCAAACCAAAAATCTGTTTTTGCTCAAACATTGGTAAAGACTGAATATAATCTACCGCCTGCCCCAAAGTTTGAATGGTTGGTGTTTGCATTATAACCCCTTGTTAAGTCAATATTTTAGAATGATATTAAAACATACCACTTTCCCAATAAATGGCTTCAATATTAAATGTATCTTTATCTTGAAAAGTTGCAAAATAATCAAGCAATTTATAATGGTGTTTGTCCATATCACTTTCATAAATTTGCCCAATTTTTACCTGATGAACATACTCATCTAAGGTGCTGGGTAATTCGGCTAATTTTTGATAATCTTTACCGATTTTCAACAGTTCTAATTTATTAAAAACAGCATAATAATCTAACTCGCCAGCAAATTCTTTTGCCACAAATTTATTAGGAAATGCAATATCATAATTACAAGGGTGAGTCAAAAACCAACATTTGATATCCAATCTTTGATTTCTGTCGCCTTCCACAGGATACACAAAAACATCATAAGCCATTTAAATTCCCTACTCAAACCAATTTTCAATCACAAGTCCGTCAATATACCTAAAATCGTCTACATTGCGAGTTACCAAAATGGCGTTATTAAACAGGGCAATGGACGCAATTTGACTGTCGGAAAAGGATAGGGATTTACCGATTTTGCGACAGTCGGCACGGATTTTGGCGTGAATGTTAGCACATTCTAATTCATAATAATACTTGGGCAATTGCTCCAAATCGCCATAAATAAAATGAGCAAACCCTTGTTGTCTTTTACCGCTTTCCATATTATACAAACCGTATAAAAGTTCGTGCCAAACGGTAATCGCCATACCAAAATAATGAAAGTTTTGCCAAAACTTGGCTTCCACTTTCTTATTGGCTTCTGGTCTGGTCATTTCCGAAAAAACATTATTATCAGGCAAGATTAATTGCATTTAAAACTCACTTCTTGCCCAATATCAATATCATTTCTATCACGCAAATTTGCCCAAAACTCATCGTGCTTTTCATTTGTCCAATCATCTTCCTCAGCAAGCACTTTTTCATAATCAGCACGCCACATCAAAAACCTTTTTTGATGATCGGACGGTTCATCGCCAATCTCAAAACCCAATTTATCAATAAAGGCTTGATTGTTAATTAACCATTCTTGCCAAGTTTGCTCATCAATTGTTGGCGATTGTTTGGCATTTGTGGTCTCAAAAAACCCTTCAATCACATCAAAGACGACTTGTTGCTGTTTTTCTGGCAAATGTTGCAAATGATGAATGGCGGTTTGTAATTGTCTATTTTGTCTATGCATACGAGCCTCCTACAAATAAAGCGAATTTTCCCTTAATTCTTGGCATAGCTGACCAACATTGCCCGCCCCTTGGGTGATGACCAAATCATTTGCCTTTAAGCCTGCTTTTAGCACGCCTGCAATGCCCTCTTTGTCGGCGACATTTAAGACAATTGGTTCAACTTGCCCACGCTCACGCAAAGACCGTGCCAAATCATCGCTGGTTGCCCCCTTAATCGCCTCCTCGCCTGCCCCATACACATCAAGCAAAATCAGCTTATCCACTTTTGACAAACACGCCACAAAGTCATTAAAGCAATCTCTGGTACGGCTAAAACGGTGGGGCTGAAAAATCATCACCAAACGGCGGTCAGGGTAGCTTTGGCGAGCGGTGGCAATGGTTGCCGACACTTCGGTGGGGTGATGACCATAATCATCAATCAGCACAATGTCGCCATCGTCCTTATGGTACACGCCATTGTTTTCAAAACGCCGACCCACGCCTGCAAATTTCTCAACCGCCCGTTTTATCGCCTCATCAGACACGCCCTCGTCCGTTGCCATTGCAATCGCCCCAAGTGCATTTAGGACATTGTGTTTACCTGGGATATTTAAGGTAATCTTTAAAGGCTCTTTATCTTTTCTAAGTACAGTAAAATGGGTTTTGGTGCCGTCCGCCACCAAATCCACCGCCTGCACATCGTTGTGCTTTTCTAGCCCATAAGTAATCACAGGTCTTGCAATGTCATCAATCATTGACAGAAGTTCTTTGTCATCGCCACACAACACCGCCAAACCATAAAACGGCATATTGTGCAAAAATTGAATGTAGGCTTGTTTTAATTTATCAAAACTGTTCTCATAAGTTTCCATATGGTCGGCATCAATGTTGGTAACAATGCACGCCATTGGGCGTAAAGACAAAAACGAGGCGTCTGATTCATCCGCTTCGGCAACCAAATAGCGGTTTTTGCCCAAAGAGGCGTTTTTGCCAGAGGCGTTTAATTTTCCGCCAATCACATAAGTGGGGTCAAGCCCTTCTTCTGTCAGCATCATTGTCAAAAGACTGGTGGTGGTGGTCTTGCCGTGTGCCCCCGCCACCGCAATGCCGTGTCGGTATCGCATAAGCTCCCCTAACATATCAGCACGGCGTACCACAGGAATACGAGCTTGCAAGGCGGTTGTAATTTCAGGGTTGGTGCGGTCAATGGCAGAAGACACCACCACCACATCGGCGTTTTGGATATTTTTGCTGTCGTGTCCAATAAAGACCATAATGCCAAGACTGGTTAGGCGTCTGGTAATGGCACTTTCTTTGATGTCCGAGCCTGACACGGTGTAGCCTTGATTGGCAAGCACTTCGGCAATACCGCACATTCCAGCACCGCCAATACCAACAAAATGAATGTTTTTAATCCGTCTCATTTCTGGAATTTCAATGAGTTGTTTGGAAAGTTGGGTGTGGTTCATTTATTGTTCCTTTAAAAATTAAATTTGGGTTAAAAGTGCATTATATGCACCAATAAAATTTACTATTTAAAACCATTAAAATTTTAATGGTTCATATTGCACAGTTTTAAATAATTATATCAACCACCAACAGATTTTATCAATCTGCCTTCTCTATTCAATCTTGGCAATTTATCAAGGCGATTATTTAATATTCTGCCTTGATACAATAATTGTCCATTTTCTACGGTTAATAGGCTGCTTGGCACGAGATTTTTCTTTGCCCAAACAGCTTTTTTATCAAACTTTTTACCTGTTTGAGAAAGTTCATAAGCCATACCTTTATCCACATCAAAGAATGATTCAAAAGAATGGGTATAAAGTTTTGAAATCTTAAAACTGGTTTCAATACGATAAACCTTTTGCCCAAATAAATGGTGTTTTTCAGTAATATACCGACTAAGGTTAAATGGTTCGCCTGTAAAATCACCTTTTCGCCAATAATACTCATATTCTCCAAATTTATTTGGGTTTTTTAATGCCCCATAATCCGCACACGACAAGTTATTGCCAAAAGTTCGTTTTAATAACTCAATCTCTTGTTTGGTTAAATCCTGATGAGAAAAAAGCAATGACACATAAACATCACGATAAACAGCCAAATTGATTGGTTTTTTGCACACATTATCATCAACAAAAGATTTGTCATTCACAAGGTCGGGCAATATAAAATAATTTAAATAACCTTTGTTAAGCAAAGATATTGGCAACTGAGTAAAATTTGGTTGGGGAAAATTATCGCTAATAAACACAAAATTACCCGTTTCAACCCATTTATTGTCCCCATCATCAATCTTTTCACCGTCAATTAACATTATGGACAAATCTTTCTCAACATACCATTTTAAATAAATGTTACGGGGTGTAACATTTTCGCATCGTTCGCTACGAGCTTGTTGCCACAAGCTTTGATGCCTACGCCCACTTGTATTACACGGCCCCAAACACACACATCCAGACAAATGCAATGCCCCAAATCCAAGCGTTCCCAATAATAGTTCTCTGCGATTCATTTTAATTCCCTAATTGACACCAAAAATTAACCCACCGAAAATCCACTGCCAGTAATGCTAATGTTCGGGTTAAATAACTTTCGGTCCATTTTGCCAAAGCGTTTTTGTAATTGATTGGGCATTTGATTCACAATCCCAATTACCGAAAGTTTATCAAGGCGATTTAATACTTGACCCCGATATAATATCTGCCCATTGGCAACGGTTAATAATGCCGTAGGGATTTGGTTTTTATTTGCCCAATGTGCTTTTTTATCAAGCATTAACCCTTCTTGTTTGGTAATGGCATACATACCTTCATTATTATCGGCAAACAGATGCGTAAAAGAATGCCCATATAATTTGCCATTTTCCAAACGCACCTGAATCCGATATACTTTTTGCCCTGCCAAATGATGTTTGCTAGCACTGTATTGATAATCGGTTGAATTTGGTTTTTGCCAAGTCGCTATTGAACCGTCAAGAGTTGAAAAATCTGCATACCACAATTCATCGCCAATCGTCTTTTTTAACACCGTAATTTCTTGTTTTGTCAAATCTTTTTCAGCAAATAAAATAGAAAATTGTATCGTTCCTTTATTGTCAAGCCACAATTCGGCACTTGCCAAAGGATTGCAGAGTTTGCCCGTAACTCTTGGCAATTCTATATCAGCTAAATAACCCTTATTTAATAAGCCGATTGGCAATTTGACAAAATCAAATCCCAATTCGTTTTTGGTATTATTTTCATAAACAAAAGCATAATTGCCATCTTTTATGTCATTATTACCCAACCGATAATTGCCATAACTTAAAATGACCATTGCCGAATGATTAAAACCCCATAAAATTCGTGTATGATTGCTATAAAAATTATCGCAATTTCGGTTAATTTTCTCATCTATTTTGCTTTCTGGCAATTCTCCTACTGGCCCAAACCCTGCTAGCACAGAGCAGCCCGATAATCCAAGCGTTCCAAACCCAAGCGTACCAAATAATAATTCTCTGCGAGTTAGCATAATCATTCACCCATTATTTTACCTTTTTCCACAATATTTGCTCATTTTTATTTTCAAAAGATTGTCTGTCCAATAACACATAATCTGTTAAAATGGTTTTGGCGGTTAATAAGTCCACTTCACAACCATTATAATGATTGGACGATGAAAATAAATTTGTCAATTTACCAAACAATCCTGATTTTGATTTATGATTTTGCAAAAATGGATATAATTTTTCACTTTCAATTTTAAATAAACCATTGTGCAAAGCATCAACCTCAATGCAATCTTTGACTTGACCGCCGTCTTTTTCATTGCGATATAAACTAAAATGGGTCAAACTAATGGTTTTTTCAGCACTTTCAAAAGGTAATTTGCTGTTTGCTAAGCGTTCGCTTAACAATGTATCTAATTTATCCAAAGAAAATTCGCCTTTTTCTACAATATCTACATTTTCATCATAAAAAAATAAATATACCATTGTAATTTTCCTATTATAAAAAACACCATAAAAACCAGTTTTGGGTTTGGGTGTAGGTCATTTTGTTGTTCCTATCAAATTAAAAAAATAAATTTTTGATTGTCATCAATTACATCAAAATCATTTGGCATTTAGTTAAATTGGTCATCTTGAATTTTCCAATCAAAAGTTTGACAAAAGTTTATTGCCCATTGCCAATACCATTTTTCAACATCGCCATCATCATAACAAATCATACTAACAAAGTTAATCTTTTTTGGCAAATTATCATCATTCACACAATACGAATTAGGATTATCAGTCAATGCCAATACAACGGATAATTTTATCAACTTATGCGAAAATTCATAAACATCATTTTGATAAAATTGATTTTCCAATAACCAATCTTTTAACTCATCATAATTTTGCCAAGTGGTTGGTTCTTTACCAAAAATATCAATATACCAAGTCATTGTTGATTGTTTTAACTCTATTCACAAAAAGCCGAATAATGCTCTTGGATTGAAATAACTTTTCTGCTGACTTTATCAATTTCTTTTCCTTCTTGGGTAGATAAAAAAGGAAAAAATGAAAATACTTGATTGCCGTCTAATTGCTTAACTTCATCTTGCCAATTTTGCCAACGAAACCCTTGATAAAATTGCTCCAAATCGCCAGTCAAAGCCCACTCAATAAAATGCGAATAAGTGATATTTAAATCTTCCCAAGCCAATAAATCGGGAGCAAAATAATAAATCATTCCCAAATTATCGCCCAATCCACCACCGTTAATGGCAAAATAACCGCCAAGTACATCATCAGCAATCAACAAAAATGATGGCACATCGCCAATATTTTCAAAAGATTTTCCTTTATTCCAGCCACTAATGGTGCGGTTTAATTTTTTGCCACCCGAACCCAAAATTCTAAGCCAACCATTATCTATTAACATTCCACCTGTTTCATAAATAATCGCTCCCATAGGCGAACGGGTCGTTACTTGATTGGCAAGCAATTCTTGTTCTGCCTGCTCTTGATTTTTTGGAATGATTTCATAAGGTTTATTGGCGTTATTTAACCATTCTTGTATCAATTCCCAAGCAGGTTCATCTAAGTTTATTAACTCTTGTAAGGTTTTCATTATTTAAATTACCAAAATGATTAAACATTATAAGATTTGGCTTATTAACAAAATTAAGAAAAAAATCAAAAATTAGATTTTGTATGTAATTTTTTGCCATTTATTCAACGCATTAAAAATCACAACATTCAAAATAATAAGCTCCCTTTTCATCGCAATGTCCATAATTGCCCGTTTTTTCATCTGGGTCATTGGAAATATTATGAACCAATTGCCATTCTATCGCTTGGGAGCATTTTTCGCCAACGGCATAAATAATATCTTCTTCCCTTGGCAAAATATAATAACCACCATTAACATAAATCAATTCATCGCCCGAAAAAGTATCGCCAACACATACCGATTGCAATACTTGTTCTTTATTCAGCACATCAGAACCATTATCCCAAAAATAATATTCTTGATAACGCTTGATTGTTTCAAAATGATTCTGAACAATAGTAGTTGGCAAATATAAACGCACATAACACCCACCAAAAATACCACCACCAAATCGTGTGATAAAATCTACATAACCTTGTTCAAATTTATGTCCAATTTTTTGTTCACACGCTCTAAGTTCATCAGTCGTTACAGGATTTAATTCTGACGGATTGGTAATATTTAAAGTCAAATGATTAAAAGTATGGTAATTATTCATAATTTTCTCTAATATCACCCAAACCACATTCATCCAAAATATGCTGTTCACATTCTTTTGATAATAATTTTAACTCATTGTCAATATCATCAAAATCAATGTCTTTATTTTGATTTTCATTGGCAAATAATCCAAAAGCAGGAATGGCATTTAATTAACTTTGATTGTGTGGATTATTGACAATCATTTCTCCACACACCCCAAAACCACCTCCGCTACCGTTTTTGCCACTTCTTTTTTGGCGTTTTTTTTGGCGATTTGTGCCATTTGTAGGCATTTTTGGCGGTCAAGTGTGCCTAAAATCTCACTCAATTTTGTCCCAGACAACTGCCCTTGCGGTAATAAAATCCCTGCCCCCTTGTCGGTCAAGCTCTTGGCATTAAAGGTTTGATGGTCATCAACAGCGTGCGGTAGTGGAATAAAAATCGCCGCCACACCAACACTGGCAATCTCACTGACCGTCAAAGCCCCCGCTCGGCAAATCACCACATCCGCCCACGCATAAGCACTTGCCATATCATCAATAAACGCCATTGGCACAAAAGTGTGCTTGTGCGTGTCAATGCCCGCCTGTGAGTACGCCACCAGCATTTCATCAAAATTTTCCTTACCGCATTGGTGTTTGATAGACAAAGGCTTATCGCTAACCTTCAACAGCTCCACAATGGCTTTGTTAATCGCAGACGCCCCCAATGAGCCACCCACCACCAAAACCTTTAAAGGCGTTTGGTCGTCCTTTTTGTACCGTTCATCAGGTGGGGCAAGTGTCTCAATATCGGCACGCACAGGGTTGCCTACCGTCATCGCCTTATCACCAAACGCACTGTCAAAGGCTTGTAAGACTTTGTCGGCATAATTTGCCAAAGTTTTGTTACTCATTCCAGCAATGGCGTTTTGTTCGTGAATGATGAGCGGTTTTTTGCACCATTTACCCGCCAGCCCCCCTGCCGAACTGACATAGCCACCAAAGCCGACCACGACATCTACCCCATTGTTTTTGATGATGTTTTTGCTTTCCATTACTGCACGAAAGAGCATAATGGGCATTTTTATCATTCGTGCCAAGCCCTTGCCACGAAGTCCTTGCATATCAATTGTGTTCATTGGGTATTTATCGCCCACCAGAGCGTTTTCCATACCCATAGGCGTACCAAGCCAAAGCACCCTAGCCCCTTGTTTTTTAAGTTCGTCAGCCACTGCTAATGCTGGAAAAATATGTCCGCCTGTGCCTGCTGCCATGATAAGGATTGTGGGCTGTTTGGTCATTTTCATGCTCATTATTTTCAATAAAACTGCTTATTTTGTAACAAAAAAAAGGAAATTACAAGGGGAAATTGACATAGATTGGAAAAATATTACTGTGGCAAACTTTATATACATTTCATTACAAAATTGATAACTTAGCTTAACACAATTGGCATTTTACCTTTTTTCGCTGATAAAATTTGTTGTAATTTTTGTATTCTATCAATGGCATTTTGAGTGGATTGATTGGCTTTTGCCATGTCGTCTGGCAGGACATGACGAGTATTCTTACCAAACAATATGGCATCAAATAAATGTCTAGTATGCATATTATCATGACAATAATAATTGACGCCAATGGCAAAACCATAATTCTCAAACAAAGTTGCTACGCTTGTCGTATCAATGGTAGCCAGTCCCAATGCACCATCTTCACCACCAAATTTTTTAAATAACTCATCATCATCAAATCCACCCAATGCCAAAAAATAAGGGCGATAAAATGCTGTATTGCCCGCCCCACTCATTTCAAAAACCCTCCATGCGGTCGCAAAATTGGGATGATTGGCAAAATGCTCTGACAAATCAATAGGTGTCATTGGCAAACGAACCAAGCCCACATCAAAATGCCCAAACACCATAGCACACGCCTCTAATGCTTGGGGTTGATAACTGTCGTCTGCATCCAAAAAGGCAACGTAGTCCGACTTGGCAAGCATCGCCCCAAAGTTACGAGTCATTGCCACGCCTTTGTTTTGAGTAAATTTTTCAGTACAAATTTGTTGTGGATACTGGTTTTGTAAAAATGTCATCACTTGCCAAGTATCATCGCATGAACCATCATCAATCAAATAAATCTTACCCAAATTTCTCTGAATCAAAACACTCTCCACCGCACGCACCAAAGTATGGGCGGTATTATGGCAAGGAATGATGACATCTATTTTTAAATTTGACACAATCAATCAAACTTGGTTTCAATAAATTCAATAAATTCCACCGCAATGCTTGTGCCACATTGCTCATCAATCTCTCGCACGCAGGTGGGGGAGGTTACATTGATTTCGGTGATGTAGCCACCAATCACATCAAGCCCCACAAAATACAAACCTTTCTCTACAAGTTTGGGGGCAACTTCATTTGCCAACGCTCGCTCCCTATCAGAGAGTGCCATTGCCACGCCTGTACCGCCTGCTGCCAAATTGCCCCGTGTTTCGCCTGTCGCTGGAATCCTTGCCAAACAATAATCCACCACCTTACCACCAACAATCAAAATCCGCTTATCGCCATCTTTAATCTCTGGAATAAACTTTTGTGCCATAATGGGTAGTGTTTCATTTTGGGTCAAAACTTCCAAAGTCGCCCCAATGTTTGGACTATCAAAGGTCAAACGAAAAATCCCCATTCCGCCCATTCCATCAAGTGGCTTGACAATCACATCGCCGTGCGTTTTGATAAATTCACGAATATGGCTTTGTTTTTGGCTCACAGTCGTTGGCGTCATCAGATGAGGAAATTGGGTGGCAAACAGCTTTTCATTGCACTCTTTGACACTCATTGGGTCATTGACCACCAACACCCCTGCTCGTTTGGCAAAGTCCAATAAATACAAAGCATACAAAAACTTCATATCAAAGGGTGGGTCTTTTCGCATTAAAATTACATCAAAATCGGTGGCTTTAATGCTTTGTTTTTCACCCAATTCATAAAAATGCTTGGGGTCTTTAAATACCATCAATGGCTGGCTATCAATGATAAGCTCGCCATTTTTTAGCCACAAATCATTGATTTGACAATAATGTAAAGAATGATTTTTGTCTTTAATTGCCCACGCCATTGCAAGGCTTGTGTCTTTTTTATAGTTAATGGTTTTAATATCGTCCATTACGATAAGAAAGTTTAGAGATTTCATAAGTTACCTTTTAATTAATTTGAGTTGAAACAATCATTATAGATATTGCTACTTTAAATAAACTCGTTCATATAAAGCACCATCTTTGCCAAATTCTGCCAATGTACCATCAATATCAAGCCAAACTTTTTGAGTTGGGTTATCATTTAAATTATAACCCACAGAAGTCCATACACCAGACAATTGATATGGCTCATTATCAAGTTCAACAGTTAATAAAAATTCAAATGCAATACCCGCCCCTTTCAAAATGACAAAATTTGAGTCATCATCTTGTTTAATTGCTCTTGTTAGCCAATCAGGATTACTGGTTACACAAAATTCTTGCAAAATGGAATTTGCTTTTTGTTCTTTTAAAATATCTTGTACAGAATTAAAAATCTCTATATAAGGGGCATCACCATACAACCACTCTAACATATGTTTGGTTTCATCTAGTTTTTTAAAATCATTCACAATCTTTTATTCCTCCATTCATCAAATCAAGGTGCGTATTACGCACCGTTTTAGGGTTAATATTAAATTGACTTAGATGATTTCGTATTTTTAAATATCTTCATATTCACTTGAAATATAGTCATCACGCAACATTCTAAGCATTTTGGTACCCGTCAATTTAACATCCATACCCAAAACATCTTTCTTATACCGCCGTAAACCATCAGCCAGCCAATGATTAATTAGGTCGTGTCGCTCCATAGCAGGCACAAATTTTTCAATATCAGCAAAAATATCATCATCTACATCATAATATTCTTGTAATTTTACCATTTTATTCTACGCCATATTCTTGACGATATTGAACCATTGATTGATATTCATCGTCCGTGCCATTTTTTGCCACATACTCAATAATATCATCAAAACTTACCAATGCCAACACAGGAACCCCCAGCTCATCGCCAAGCTCTTGGATAGCCGACTTTTCGCCCTGCCCTTTTTCTTTGCGGTCAAGTGCAACGATGATACCAGCCACCTTTGCCCCCACACCATCCAAAATCCCCACCACTTCACGCATTGCCGTGCCTGCGGTCATCACATCATCAATCACCCACACGCTTTTGCCAGTCAAATCCGCCCCAACCAGCATTCCGCCCTCGCCGTGCGTTTTGGCTTCTTTGCGATTATAGCCCCAGTGGGCATTGATTTGGTGATTATTATAAAGCGATTGGGCGGTACTGGCAACAAAGGGAATGCCCTTATATGCCGCCCCAAAAATGGTCAAATCGTCGGTGCCCGCGTGCTTTGCCAAAGTATCGGCATAGCCATCTGCCAACACAGACAAAAGTTCGCCAGTCGCCAGTAGCCCTGCATTAAAAAAATAAGGGCTAATGCGTCCTGATTTTAGGGTAAATTCGCCAAATTTGAGTACGCCATTGTTTAGGGCAACTTGAATAAAGGTTTGGGGGTTAAAAGACATTTTGACTTCCTTAATTACACTCACAAAATAGTTAATAAAAAAATTAAGTAATTATATTGCCATTCTTAAAGTGCCAATGCTCTAAATAAGCACTGGAAAACTTTTCTATAAATTCTGGCATTTTATGTATATCTTGATTGGGAGAAAAATAGCCATTATCAATCGCCCAATCATATATTGGATTATCAATGGGATATTGGGTTAATATACCACTTAACCGATAATCCCTTATCCATTTAACAGCATTTTCTTTATTTGAAAATACCGCAGAAGCAAAATTGGCATTATTACCTTGAAAAACAAAAATAACATTCATTCTAATTTATCATTTATCAATTTTTAATTCATTATGGGTTAACTTAAAATAATCCACATAAGTTTGCAAATAAGTTGTACCAATACCGCAAGTACTAATATGGTCATAATAAATTTTGGTGGGCTTTTTATCCCAATTTCCTGCACCAGAGAATTGATGTAATAAAATAGAATGTTTTTTGATTTTTACCAATTTACCCAAATAATAAAGATAAATTCCAAAGGCATTTTCATCAATATCAAAATAGGATACTTCTTTGATACTACTTTTAAAAAATTGTTTCCAATTTTTTATATCGTAATCCACCTTAAAATCAATGGTTTGATAAATACCAAATTCTTTTAACATTTGTGTTTGGTATTCATTACTCAGATTGGTATAATAATCTGATATCTCTTTTTTATTGATAATCAAAATACCATCTAAACGCAAATTGGATACTTGTCTTATCATCAATAAATTTTTACTTTCTTTTAAAATAAAACCATAAAGGTCACACAAACCTACCTTTTGTCTTTCAATGGTAACCAGTTGAGGTTTTGTCATCAATCATACCCTATCTACCAAAAACGACACCACATCGCCAATAGCCCTACATCAAAATAAAGACTCACACAACCTAATTTTAAAGTAACTTGCCCAACTTTAAATACACCATCATTTAGAGCGATTTAGATACAGTTTTGGCAGTTCAAAGACACGGCAACTTCCTTAAAAGACCATTGTCGCCATTATACCTCAAAATAAAAAAATACGCCAAACAAACATTTGGCGTATTTTAAGCAAAGCAATATTAAGCTTTGGCGGCAGCTTGGGCAGCAGCAACTTCGGCAGCAAAATCTTCTTGTTTTTTCTCGATACCTTCGCCCACTTCTAGGCGTTTGAAGCTGATTACTTTGGCATTTTGAGCTTTTAGCACATCACCAACTTTTTTCTCATTGTCAATGACGTATGGCTGATTAACCAAAGTAACTTCGTTTAGGTATTTTTGGATACCGCCAGTAATCATTTTTTCTACCACGTTGTCAGGTTTGCCTGATTCTTTGGCTTTTGCAGTAATGATGTCTGTCTCACGAGCCAAGATATCAGCAGGCACGCCCTCTGCATCTACCGCAATTGGGTTGAAAGCAGCAACTTGCATGGCAACTGATTTGCCAAGCTCATCATTACCACCTTCATAAGACACTACCACGCCAATGCGTAGACCATGGCGATATGAAGCAAGGTTGGCACCCTCGATGATTTCGGCACGGCGAACTTGGATATTTTCACCAATTTTTTGAACTAATGCCACACGAGCTTCTTCTACGCTTGCACCATCACCATAAGGCAAGGCAGAGATTTGGGCAACATCTGTGGTGTTGTTGGCAAGTGCCAATTCAGCGACTTTGTTGGCAAATACAGTAAAGTTTTCGTCTTTGGCAACAAAGTCAGTTTGGCAGTTGACTTCCAATAGTAGTGCCTTACCGCCATTTTGAGCGATGATGATTGCACCATCAGCTGCGATGTTACCTGCTTTTTTGGCAGCTTTGGCTTGACCTGATTTACGTAGGTTGTCAATAGCAAGCTCAATATCGCCACTCGCTTCTTCTAGGGCTTTTTTGCATTCCATCATGCCAAGTCCAGTACGTTCACGAAGTTCTTTAACCAAAGATGCAGAAATTTGAGTCATGGTAATTACCTTTTAAAAAATTAATCTAACACATCATCATGATTGATGATTTTTATCAAAAAAGGCATGAACGTTTAGACAGACATTCACGCCTTTTATAAACAATCTAATGATTATTCAGCTTTTTCGGCGTTTTCTTGAGCTTGCTCGCCACCTTTGCCTTGAGTCTTGGCATATTCTTTACCTGCAATGATGGCATCAGCCATAGCAGTAGCATATAGATTTACCGCACGGATAGCATCATCATTGGCAGCAATAACATAGTCTACGTTGTCAGGATTTGAGTTGGTATCTACGATACCGATGACAGGAATGCCCAAGTTTTTGGCTTCTTGGATAGCAATAGATTCGTGATCTACGTCAATCACAAACAACACATCAGGCAAACCATTCATATCTTTGATACCGCCCAACGCACGTTCCAATTTTTCCATATCACGAGTACGTTCCAATGCTTCACGTTTGGTTAGCTTGGCAAAAGTACCGTCTTCAGCTTGCTTTTCTAGCTCTTTTAGGCGAGTGATAGATTGGCGAATGGTTTTCCAGTTGGTCAAAGTACCACCCAACCAACGATGGTCAATATAAGGCATGCCAGCACGGGTCGCTTGCTCGCGAACTGCTTGGCTTGCTGCACGCTTAGTACCCACAAATAGGATTTTGTTGCGGTTGGCAGCTTCTTTGTTGGCAAAATTCAATGCTTCGTTGAATTGAGCAACGGTGTGTTCTAGGTTGATGATGTGAATGCCGTTACGAGCACCAAAAATGTATTGATTCATTTTTGGGTTCCAAAAGCGAGTTTGGTGACCAAAATGAGCACCAGCTTCTAGCAAATCACGCATAGAAATTTGAGTAGTATTTGACATAAAAAGTCCTTAAAATGGGTTAAAACTTCCACATTGACAAGCATTTGAATTTATAAACATAAACACCCCAAAAACTTCTATCAATGTGTGGTAGTCTTTCGCTTAAGTGGCGAAGTCGCCAATTATAGCACGTTTTGCCAAAAATGCAACACAAAAATACACGCTGGCTAGTATTTTTGTGTGGTTGTGGGCATGTTTAAGTATAAAAATGTTTGGTTTGGATATCTTAGGGTATGTTTAAGATTGATTGTTATGAATTGAATTTGGTAAAAAAAAACAAGAATATGTTAATAAATGATTAATTCTAAATATGTGTTGTAAATATTTAAAATCATATCTTAAAAATTAAGTCAAACAGATGGTGTATTTTAAATAAAATACAAAATAACCAATACCACCACACTTGGCAAACCCAAAAGTTTAGCAATCATTTTTGCTCTTTTGTCCTGTTTGGCAAAAAATCGTGTACATAGAGAAATAATGATGGATAGTACAATTAAATTTATGGCAAAAGTTTTGGGTTTTTCAAAAGCAAAATAAGAACAAAGAGCCAACGCCAATACGATTGAAGAGAGTGTATCAATAACGCTAACAATCATAAACTCTTTTTGGTTGCGTTGTTCGTTGTGTGGCTTCGTCATTGGAATATTCCTATGTTTTTATCATCAGTACTTTTGTACTGTATTAGGGGACACCTTGGATATTTTACCAAAAAATAAACCAAAATCCCAGTCAATACCAACGCTTTTAAATTGGATTTTTTATAAAAATTTGTTAGAATATGGCAAAATAACAAACCAATAAATTTTGTGGGAGGGTAAACCATGATTATCTCATCAGCATCTGATTATAGAGAAGGAGCAAGAAGAAGACTACCTCCATTTTTGTTTCATTATATTGACGGTGGGGCGTATTCTGAGAAAACTTTGGAACGCAATGTATCGGATTTGGCAGACATTGCCTTACGCCAACGGGTGTTAAAGGATATGTCAAGCCTTGACACTTCTATGGAGCTGTTTGGCGAGAAATTTTCTATGCCTGTGGCATTATCGCCTGTTGGCTTGACAGGTATGTATGCCAAGCGAGGCGAGGTGCAAGCTGCCCGTGCCGCCGACAAGCACGGCATTCCTTTTACGCTTTCTACTGTATCAGTTTGCCCCATTGAAGAAGTGGTGCCAGCCATTAACCGCCCAATGTGGTTTCAGCTTTATGTACTAAAAGACCGTCAATTTATGACCAATGTACTAGAACGAGCCAAAGCGGCTGGCTGTTCTACCCTTGTCTTTACAGTGGATATGCCTGTGCCAGGGGCAAGATATCGAGACAACCATTCTGGTATGAGTGGTCCTAATGCAGCAATGAGACGCTATATGCAATCGGTATTTTATCCGCATTGGGCGTTTAATGTTGGGCTGTTTGGTCGTCCGCACGATTTGGGTAATATTTCCAAATATATGGGCAAGGCGATTGGGCTTGAAGATTATATTGGCTATTTGGGAGCAAATTTTGACCCATCTATTTCTTGGAAAGATTTGGAATGGATTCGTGAGTTTTGGGACGGTCCAATGGTCATTAAGGGTATCTTAGACCCAGAAGACGCCAAAGATGCCGTGCGTTTTGGGGCGGACGGCATTGTGGTGTCCAACCACGGTGGTCGCCAGCTTGATGGGGTGCTATCATCTGCCAAAGCCTTGCCAGCGATTGCGGACGCTGTTAAGGGCGATATTAAGATTTTGGTGGATTCTGGTATTAGAAATGGGCTTGATGTCGTGCGAATGCTGGCAATGGGTGCTGATTGCACGATGATTGGGCGAGCCTTTGTTTATGCTTTGGCAACACACGGTGAGGCTGGGGTTGCCAATTTGCTAAATTTATTTGAAAAAGAAATGCGTGTGGCAATGACCTTGACAAGTTGTGCCAAGATTAGCGATATTACGGCAGATTGCTTGGTAAAAGCTGAAAATGAATTGGCAAAGATGAGTAAATAAACCGATGAATGATAAAAAAGCCAAATCGCAGGGATTTGGCTTTTTTATTAGACTTCCTGCAAAACTAGGTTTTCCGTTCGCCCTGAGCTTGTCGAAGGGTGGCGGAAAACCGTTATGGTTCGACAAGCTCACCACGAACGGTTTTCCTTAACTGTGGGATTTTGCAGGAAGTCTATTATGGATGTTTTGGCTTACGCCTAAAATCAGTGGTGGGAGAATCAAACCAAACATCACAATCTGGTAATTGTTCTAACAACCAATCAATCTTAGTATCGTCAAATTCATATTCATCTGACCCAAAAGACAAGTCTTTTAATTGTTTTAATGATGCCAATGGACTCATATCTATCGGTGCATCCATATCCAGCGTTATTAATTTTTGCAGATTTTCAAATCCACTAATGTCAATGGGTTGTCTTGCACCGCCCCACATTGATAAATAAGTTAAATTGGTCAATTGGGTTAATGGCGAAACATCAGTAAAAAAATTGACCGATAATTCCAAATATTCCAAATTTTTTAATGTGCCAACATACTTTAATTGCTCATTATCATCATTGCAATTTTCGTACAAATCCAAATATTTTAAGGTTTCAACATGAGCTAAACCACTTAAATCTTCCACATAATTTTCTTGTAATGATAGATATTGTAGGTGTTTAAAATAATGCAATGGCGGAATAGAATGCACAACCGTATGTAAGCTCGGATTAACATCATTACGGTCATAAGCAATATGAGTTAATTGGAATATCTTTTGCAACAATTCATCCGAAATGGTATTTGGAATGGGATAACTTAAATAAAAGCTCACATCAGTGCTATCAAGAAAAGCTTTATCAACTTGCACTTCTAGTTTATCTTGATGATTGGCACAAACCAAAAAAATGCGTTGCCATAGCGTTGGTAATGCATTCCACCAATCAAAGTGTTCTTGACAAATATCAACACGATAATTGGTGTTTAGGTATTTATTATTTTTGCTTGGCACAATAACATTATCTTGCAAATAATTCATTTCAGTAAAAACATAATACAAAACCAATTCTTGATAAGTTTGTGGTCGTTCTTCATGTACGTGATATGCAGTATATCTATGATGGCAATTTTCTATAAAAAACATATCCCTACGGCGAATACTGACCGTGGGATAACCATGATTTCTTAATTCTAAGTTCAAAATGGCAATCGCAAATATTTCGTTGTATTGATAAAATGGTTTTAATACAATAAACATAAAAAACAAAGTTGCAATCGCAATCAGTGGGTGCTTATCTCTCAACAAAATTTGGTAATCACGACTTGCCTTTTCCAAAAAATCATCTAGAACGATTTGTTGGTGAATTTTGCCACGCCACAGATAGTTTTCATCAGTTCGTACATTGCCATTAGGCACTAATAACTGATACATTTCAATCATGGATTGAGCAGTTAATGTTTCTTTTGGTTGTGCTTTGATTTTTTGAAAAAATTTGGCAAATTTTAGAAATTCATTCAAATCTTCACCAACACTAACAATCCCTTCTGTCTTATCCGTCAAAAACTCATAAGCGTCTCCATAACCCAACGAGTCATTTACCCGATTTAATACTCGCCCAGTTGAACTTTCTAACAAAAACGCATTATAAAAAATGTCTGCCCAACTTTCATCATTAAGATGGCAATTAGGATTTAGGGGCAATAATTCATCTATGAGTTTACAATACTTGGGAAGTTTTTTGCGTTTTATCCAACTCTTTTTGCCATTGGCGGAATGTTTCTTTTGACGACATCTCTCAACAATGCCAGCAATCTCTTGACTTCTTGGATTATTGTTTAATATGGAAAATTTTAAAAGTTCCCACCTATCCCAAAAATATGGGCAAGTATAATCTATTTTGTCATTTTTAATATCATCAATCAGTTGTTTTGACCATTCTGAAAACTCTGGGTCATTTTTATTAACAAAGTCTTCCATCTCAAATTGTCGTACACCATTTTGGTCGTAGGCAGTAAGGATAGATAGGTTAATTTTTGCAAATTGGGTATCAAAATGATGATAGACACTTTTTGCGTGCAAACGCTCAGAAACACCAGAAAAAGCATACATAATCACCCCCTTAAATAAAAGTAATTTTGGTTAATCTACCACAAAACAACCAACCATACAATAAAAAACAGCCCCCATGTTGAGAGCTGTTTTTTATTGAATGATTAAGCGGTTTTCTTATCAAGACTTGCCATAAAGCCAAAGAATGCCAAAGGCCAAATCACCGCACCAATCCACCATATAGGGTTAAAGATTAATGCCAGACCAACCAGTCCTGCTTGAATGGCATAATAAGTCATTGCAATCAGCGTTTTTCTAATAATAAGCCCTTCACGGTTTACCATACCAACCACCGCACAGGCTGCCACGACATTGTGCACGCTAATCATATTACCAGCCGCACCGCCGACAGCTTGTAATGCCACAACATTGCTGGCATCATTAACATCAAGACCGATTTGGCTTGCTGTACTCCATTGAAAATGGCTAAACATCATATTAGATACGGTGTTAGAACCTGCGATAAACGCCCCCAATGCCCCAATCCAAGGTGCAAACAGTGGCCAAGCCCCTTCAAATAGGTCAGCCGCCCCAGCCGCCAAAACTTTTGGCATTGCCAAAATCGGCTCGGCAACATCAGGCGGTGTGCCAGAGTTGATGAACACTTGTACCATTGGAATGGAGAACAGCAAGGCAGGAGCAGCCGCAATCATGGTTTTGCCAGAGGCACTCCAGCTTTTTTTGATGGCATCGCCTTTCATACCAAAAATAAAGATACTAATAATAGATACCAAAAGGAGTACAGTAGCTGGCGAATATAGTAGCTGTGTGTCGTTTTTAATACTTGTACCCAAGATTTCTTTAAATGAAATCACCCCATGGCTGGTTAAAAATGCCTTTAAGGGAGCGATGGTACGAGTGGCAATCAAAATCCCAATCACAATCAAATAGGGTGAAAATGCTTTTAGTGTTGAGAATTTGGAAACTTCATTGGCGTCAACTGTTGTTGCTGGTAGAGTGCCTTTCCATTCTTCTTCCCAGTTATCACGATGAGCAAAGTCAAAGGTGGTTTTGGGAGTTAAAAAGCCCTTTTTGGCGGCGGTAATAACAATGCCAAGACCGATGATTGAGCCAACCAACGATGGCAATTCAGGGCCGACAAATTTGGCGGTTAAATAATAAGGTATGGTAAAGGCAAGTCCTGCAAAGATGGCAAAGGGCAGGGCTTCAAAACCTTGACGGAATGAGCGTTTTTCGCCAAAAAATTTGGTCAAGAAACAGCACAAAAGTAGCGGAACAAGTGTACCAACCACAGCATGAATAAAGCCCACATTGGCACCGATTTGTATAATATACTGCATAAAATCAATGCCTTGTGAGCCAATGGCACTGGCAACATCATCTTTGTTGTCAAGCCCTGATTTGACCCCAATCAAAATGGGTGTCCCTACCGCACCATAGGATACAGGGGTGGACTGAATAATCAAAATCGCCATCACACACGCCATCGCAGGAAAGCCAAGTGCCAACAAAAGAGGCGCTCCGACCGCAGAAGGCGTTCCCCAGCCTGTTGAGCCTTCAATCAGCGAGCCAAACAGCCACGCTACGATAATCATCTGCACACGGCGGTCAGGTGAAATCCCCATAAAGCCTTGACGAATGGCGACAATCGCACCGCTTTCTTTGATGGTGTTTAGTAGCAAAACCGCCGCAAAAACGATAAATAGCACATTGACCGCCGTCAAAACACCATTGATGGTAGCGGCGGCTACTTGATTGCCTGCCGTTTGCCAGACAAATAATGAAAGCAGGGCTGTTGCGACATAGGCAACAGGCATTGCAATCTTGGCAGGCAGACGCATTACAACCAATAAGATAAAAACAACTAAAATCGGCAATAATGCCAAAAAGGTTAGCATAAAACAACTCCTTGTATGCCAAAAGGCAACATAAAAAAGAAACGGGCAAATTTGCCCAACAAAAGACCAATCCCTACCATTTTATTGGCGTACCACATATTTATAATAATTAAAAAAAACAAGAAAAGAACTTTATATTAATAATTATAAACTGTACAGACATACCTGTTTGTCATAAAATTTTGGGAATAATCTTTGTAGCACCATTCTACTGCTTTTATCAATAAAAATAAATAGATAGCCAATATCCGAAATTTGATATAAGGTATTTTTTAAAAAAATAGCAATTATGTTATTTTTGGTATAGTTTTAAATTTTTAAAATAAAATCAATAAGTTAAAATACCCACACAGACTAATGTTTTACGATTTTTGTAAACATTCGTTAATTTATTGTGATTGCAACAACATCAGCACGTCCATGATACCAAATGGATAACAAAGCAACGTTTTTGGCGTTAAAAGGATTGGAATGCTCGCCCCCAACGCATTGATGATTTCATCACCGCCCTCCATAATATCCAACTCCACGATATTAATGTCATTATTTTGTAAATTTAATGTATTTATCATTGCCATACTTTTTTCGCACAAATGACAACCCTCCGTACCAATCAAATACCATGTTTTATCATCAGGGGTTTTGGCAAAACCTGCCAATAATGTGGCATAAAATTGGTAAAAGTCGGATTGGCTAAGGGCTTGTAGAGCGAAACGATTATGTTGTAGGGCATAAAGCCAATTTGTAAAAGTTGTTTGCATGGCGTTGCCAAATCTTAAAAATAAGGTACAATTATTTCATGTTTATCCAAATTTAACAACCAAAAATACAATCATGAAACCACCAAAAAAAACCAAACTTAACCCCACGCTTGACCCCAAAAGCCCAGCCAATATCAAAAAACTAAGCCAAAAAAAACCAAAAACCAATGCCACCACCAACAAAAAAACCTCCAAATTGTCCAAAATTAAAAATTTACCCAAATTTAAGCAGTTGAGTTTGGATTTTGGGCAACGATTAAACAACAACAATCCACCCAAATCCAAACCAAAGCCACCGCCACCCCCCAAACCGACACCGACACGCACAGGCATTGTGGCGGTTGTGAATGACAAACCCAAAAAACTGTTTCGTTTTAATCTAAAAGGGTTTTTATGGCGTTGGATTATCGCCCCCCTATTGGTCATTGTCATCGTCTTTCATTTGCTTGTGGCGGGACTTTTGGGCATTTGGAAAAATTATCCTGTCAGCAATTCCATGTTTATGGTAACACACCGCATCGGTGGTGGCACAGTCAATCAAAAATGGGTAGATTATGAAAATATCGCCAAAAGTGCCAAACAGGCGGTCATTGCCAGCGAAGACGGGCAGTTTATTTATCATAACGGGTTTGATTTTGACAGCATTGAAAAAGCCCTCAAAAAAAATGAAAAACTTGGCAAAATCCAAGCAGGTGGCTCAACCATCACCCAACAGCTTGCCAAAAACCTATTTTTAAGCTCGCACCGCTCATACATTCGTAAAGCCGAAGAGGTCATCATCACGCTGATGATAGAAAAAATGTGGGATAAAAAACGCATTTTGGAGGTTTATCTAAATGTTGTAGAATTTGGTCATGGCATCTATGGCATAGAGTCGGCATCGTGGCATTATTTTGGTAAACCTGCTCGTGAACTCACCAATGCCCAATCCGCCCTACTTGCCAGTATGCTCACCAACCCCAAATACTACCAAAAAAACCTAAACAATCCCCATTTAAAGAAGAAACAAAAGGTGATTTTAAAACGACTTGGCTCATCTCCCCTACCCCCATAAATCCCCATACAGTAATGTGGTGATGTGGTTTAATTTATGCTATGATAGCAAAAACAGAGGTGAGTTTAAAACATTTAAATTTAGGAAAAGCCCATGAACCAACCTAGCAAAGCCTCCACTTGCCAAACCCTTAGCATTGATGACCAAGCCGTCAAAAGCGTACTGGGACAAACCCCCCTACCCACGTCTTTTCACAAGATTAGCCCTCTATTTGGTGATACGGGCGAACCTACGGCCGATTGCTACATCAACCGTGATTTATCCACACTTCGCTTTCAGCTAAGGGTGTTGGCACAAGCAACCAATCCTCGCTACCCACTGCTTGAACGTATGTTTTTTTTAACGATTTTTTCATCAAACATGGATGAGTTTTTTGAAATTAGAGTGGCAGGGCTGATTCAAAAAATGAAAAATGGCGATGTTTCTAGTAGTTTGGACGGACGAAAACCCTCCGAACTGCTCGCCGAAATCAGCCAAGTAGCTCATCGTGCAGTTGAGGAACAATACCGAATTTTAAATGACAATATTTTGCCAGAACTTGCCCAGCATGACATACGTTACCTAAAACGGCACGAACTCACCCCTGCCCAAAAAGCATGGATGAAGACCTACTTTTTTGAACAAGTCATGCCTGTTTTGACACCCATCAGCATTGACCCTGCCCACCCCTTCCCAAGACTTGTCAATAAATCGCTCAACTTCATCGTCAGTTTGGAGGGCAAGGACGCTTTTGGGCGAGATTTGTCGCTTGCCATCGTTCCTGCCCCTCGCTCATTGCCTCGTGTGATACGCCTACCTGATGAACTCACAGACGGCAAAGAACACCACATCATGCTCTCTGCCGTCATTCACGAACACGTGGGCGAGCTGTTTTTGGGCATGAAAGTCAAGGGTTGTCATCAGTTTCGCCTAACTCGCAATGCTGACCTTGATTTGTCTGATGATGTGGACGATATCGCCAAAGCGTTGGAGGGTGAGCTTGGCAATCGCCGTTTTGGGCATAAAGTTCGCCTAGAAGTAACCACCAACTGCCCAAAAGAGCTGTACCAGCTATTACTTCGTGAATTTGAACTTGATGAATCCCAGCTTTATCGTGTCAATGGACCTGTCAATCTCACACGCATGCTGACAAGTTTTGATAAACCTGAACTTAAATTTGCTCCATTCAACCACGCCACGCCAAAGGTATTTTTGGGCAAAGAGAGTATGTTTGATGTGATTGGTCGCTCTGATGTGCTGGTTCATCACCCTTTTTCTGCCTTTAACCCTGTGGTGAACATGTTGTGGCAAGCAGGGGCTGACCCTGATGTACTTGCCATTAAACAGACCATTTACCGCTCTGGGGTGAACTCTGATGTTGTCAAAGCACTCGCCCAAGCTGCTCGTAATGGCAAAGAAGTAACCGCCGTCATTGAGTTAAGAGCCAGATTTGACGAAGCCTCCAACATCGCTGTCGCCAATATGCTTCAAGACGCTGGGGCTATCGTGGTGTATGGTGTGGTCGGCTATAAAACCCACGCCAAACTCATGCTCATCGTCCGCCGTGAAAATGGTAAAATCCGCCGTTATGCTCATCTAGGCACAGGCAATTACCACGCTGGTAACGCCAAGGCCTACACCGACTATGGATTATTTACCGCTCACGAAGAAATGTGTGCAGATGTGGCAGGTGTGTTTGGACAATTAACAGGCATGGGCAGACCACTGCCATCTCGCCAAATCATGCACGCTCCATTTACCCTGCATGGTGGACTAAGTCAACTCATTGACCAAGAAATCAATCATGCCAAAGCTGGCAAAAAAGCACGCATTATCCTAAAATGCAATGCCGTTACCGAGCAAGGCATCATCAACAAACTTTACGAGGCAAGCTGTGCAGGGGTGCAGATTGATTTGATTGTACGCTCTATTTGCTGTCTGCGTCCGCAGGTCAAGGGTTTGTCCGAAAACATCAAAGTACGCTCCATCGTAGGGCGGTTTTTGGAGCATACACGGGTTTATTATTTTTACAACAATGGCGATGAAAAACTCTATTGTTCTAGTGCTGACCTGATGGATAGAAATCTTTTACACCGTGTGGAGGTGGCTTATCCGATTTTGGATAAAACCTTATTTACCCAAATCTATGAAGACGGCTTGATAAATTACCTCAATGACAACATGCAGGCGTGGGAGCTAGACGGTCGTGGCGAATGGCACCAAGTTGCACACAGCGAGCCTGTCCATGATGCACAGGCGGTACTGCTTGATAAAATCTGTGGAGACATACGATGAGTGTTTGCCCATGTGGTATGGCACATGATTATGGCGAGTGTTGTCAGCCTTTTCATACTTTTGCCAAACTACCAGAGAGTGCCGAACAACTCATGCGTTCACGGTTTTCGTCATTTTATCTTAAAAATGTAGATTATATCATCGCAACCACTGCCCCCGCCCAGCAGAATTTGTTGGATAAACCTACCCTACAAGCGTGGGCAGATACGATGAATTGGACGCATTTGACCGTCATCAGCCATAACAAAGTTGGCAAACGCCATGCCCAAGTGCATTTTAGGGCATATTTTGACAATGATGGGCAACAAGGCGTGCATGACGAACGCTCCGCCTTTGTCAAAGTGGGTGAGCGGTGGTATTTTTTAGACCCAACTTTACCCACAAATTTGACAGGCAAACAACCTTGTCTGTGTGGCAGTGGTGATAAATTTAAAACCTGTTGTGGTCGGTTTTTGGGTTAGTGGTTTTTTATAAAAAAGGGTGTATAATACGCCCTTTTATTTTGCCAACTTTTATATCTATACCAACCAATTTGACGTTGGATAAATCGGTTGGTAATTTTTAAGTACAGAACAATCCATGAAATACATCGTCAAACTCCACCCTGAAATCATGATGAAAAGCGATACCGTGCGTAAACGCTTTGCAAAGGTATTGGCAGGCAATTTACGCCAAATCTTAAAACCCATTGATGAGACAGCCGTTGTGGTGTCACACTGGGATTATCTAGAAGTTCGTCATAAAGACCTCTCTCTTCGTCCGCTCATCATTGACAAAATGCAATGCACCTCTGGCATTCATCATTTTTTAGAAGTAGAAGAATCGCCCTTTACTGATTTGCATGATATTTTTATGCAAACCCTATCCAAAGTCAAAGACAGTCTTGAAAATAAAACTTTTTGCGTGCGTGTCAAACGGCGTGGCATACACCCTTTTACTTCTGTACAAATCGCCCAATATGTCGGTGGTGGATTAAACCAAGCAGTACCCAGTGCCAAAGTCAAGCTCAAAAACCCCGACATTACCGTCAAAATAGAAATTGAGAACGACAAAATGCTCTTTGTCAAAGCTCGCTTTGATGGCATGGGCGGTTTTCCCATGAGTACCCAAGAAGATGTGTTATCACTCATCTCAGGTGGGTTTGATTCTGGTGTGGCAAGCTATGAATTTATCAGACGTGGTAGCCGTGTACATTATTTATTTTTTAATATGGGTGGCAAAACGCACGAAATTGGCACAAAACAGATGGCACATCAACTGTGGGAGCGTTATAGCTCATCACATAAAGTTCGCTTTACTACTGTTGATTTTGAGCCTGTGGTTGCACAGATTTTGACTAATATTGATGATGGGCAAATGGGCGTGGTGCTAAAACGCATGATGGTGCGTGTTGCTAGTGCCATTGCCACAAAAAATCGCATTCAGGCCATTGTCACAGGTGAGGCATTGGGACAAGTCGCCAGCCAAACCCTCACCAACCTTGCCATGATAGATAAAGCCAGTGATGTTTTGGTGCTTCGTCCACTCATCACCAAAGACAAAGCCGACATCATCGCCACCGCAGAGCGTATCGGCACAGCAGACATCGCCAAATCCATGCCAGAATTTTGTGGCGTGATTTCAAAATCCCCCACCGTCAAAGCAGTTGAGCACAAACTGATTGCTACCGAAAGCAAGTTTAATTTTGAGGTGTTAAAACACGCCATTGACACCGCCATCACCATTGACATCAGAGACATCAAACACCAAAGCACAGACACGCACGCCATAGAAACAGTAAGTATGGTGGGTGATGATGATGTGGTGATTGATATTCGCTCGCCTGATGAAGTGGAAAACGACCCATTTGACAAGGCGGATTTACACATTGCTTTTTATAAATTGGGTGGTGAATTTGAAAAATTAGACCAAACCAAAACCTACCTACTCTACTGTAAAAAAGGGGTGATGAGTGGCTTACAAGCGGTTTATCTTAAAGATAAAGGGTTTGGGAACATAAAGATTTTTAAACCCACCGCCTAAACCTCACACATGGTAAAGACCCACCGCCTTTACCATGTCCACCATCTCGTGTGCATGTATCCCAAATGGGCGATGTTTTGCCAGCTCATCACCCATTATGCCATGCCATGCCACAACCTCATGAATATCAGCATCCAAACCTGCCATCATGCCTGCCAATATGTCGCCCATACCCGCTGTCGCCATGTAGGGGTTGCCAAATGGGCATACATAGACATCACAACCATCAAATGACAACGTATTTGCCCCCTTAATCACCCACTGACCACCGTATTTGGCGTGTAGATTTTGTAAAGCTGTCCATTTATCACCATCCACATCTGCCACACTCACCCCCAAAAGCCGTGCCGACTCTGCCGAATGAGGCGTACAAATGACATGATTTGGTAATTTAACAGGATTTTTTGCCAAAAAGTACAACGCATCAGCATCAAGCACCACTTTATCAAAAGGGTGTTGCAAAAGAATCGTCATCACTTTATCATAAATTACCCTTGCCCAATCATCACGCCCAAGCCCCATACCAAAAGCTACGCGGTCAAAGCTCGCCCAATCTACATCATGCTCAATATCCATCACCATCACATTGGGTGAACGCGTCAATATGGCACCATGGTGTCTGGCATGACAAATGGCAGTAACTCGCCCTGCCCCCACACTCATCGCCATCTGACTTGCCATAATGACTGCTCCGCCCATACGCTCATGACCGCCGATGATTGCCACCGTACCAAAATGACCTTTGTGGGCGGTTTTTTGCCTTGCTCGTGGTGTTGGTTTATCAGACAAGTATGCCAATACAGACAGTGATGCGTCAGGGGGTATGATGGGTAGATTGATGATTTGACCAACAAAATCCTTTGCCATACCAACAAACAACCCTATTTTTAATCCCAAAACACACAGCGTGACATCTACCTGCGTACATACTGGCATGGGCACACCTGTATCAGGGTGCAGACCACTTGGGACATCAAGGGCGATTTTTGTGCCGTTTTGATGATTGAATAACTCAATCAAAGATACATTATCATCATCAAGCAATCTATCCAACCCATTACCAAACAATGCGTCAATGTGTATGGCTTTTTCAAACTGACGACAAATATTTGCCCAATCACCATACATCGCCACCCCCAACGAAGCAGATTTTGCACGAATAGCATCTGCACTTTTGGGGGTATTTGGGGCAAAAATTTGTACAGTAAAATCATGCCCACACAGATAATCTGACAGGTATTTGGCGGTCAAATAACCATCACCACCATTATTGCCCACACCACACCAGATGATGATGTCTGCTTGGCAGATGTTATTATTTTTAATAAAATCAATAACTTGAAAGCAGATTGCCAAACTTGCTTGTTTCATCAGCCCAAATGAGCTGTTACCCTCGTCAAACCAGCGTTTCTCCCAACACTTTATGGATAAAGCACTATAAATGGGCGTTTTCAAAACAACCAACCTTGTTGTTTGTTGGTGGTGTCGTATAACCAACCTGTCAGTTGCTCATGACAAACCACATTCTCATCAATCACCTCAAACACCCTAAGCTCATCACGGCGAAAAGCATGCACGATGACTGCATAATGATCAAAGCCTTGTAACTGATGTGCTTGCACAATAACATCTTTGCTTGCTTTAATGCCATTGACTGCCACCAGCACATCGCCCACTGATAACCCTGCACGACTTGCCATGCCCTCTCGGTGCAAATGTGTGATGGTAAGACCACCCTCACCCTCTTTGGTGTCCATACCCCAGATTTTTTGTTGGGATTTTTTGACAAATACCAAGCCAAATTCAGCCAACATCTCCAAAACTGGCAATGGATGTACACCGATGACATATTTTTCATAAAAATCTTGCCACACTTCATCGCCCACCATGCCAGCAATGACCTCGCCCAACGTTTGAGTTGTTATACCAAAACGCCGATTGTCAGCTTGCTGTGATTTTTGATAAAACGCCAAAACCACATCAAACAAACGATGACGACCGTCTGAATGTTTAAGCAAAGTCAAATCCAGACACAACGCCACCAACGCCCCTTTGTTATAATAACTCACACTTTGGTTGGTAGTATTTTCATCAGGGCGATATAACTTAATCCATGTATCAAAACTAGATTCAGCAACACTTTGATGTTTTTTGCCATCAGTTTGTAGATAGCGGTTGATTTGATTTTGCAACAGTTTAAAATAGCTGCTATTATCAATCACACCTGATTTTAGCAACATCAAATCATCAATATAACTTGTAAAACCCTCAAACACCCACAAAAGCGGTGTGTAGGCTTCGTGTTGCAAATCTGATGTTATCATCACATCAGGTCGTACCGACTTGACCCACCATGCATGAAAATACTCATGACTACACAACCCCAAAAACCGTTGATAATGCTCATTTGGTACTTCTGTATGTTCATCTAGTGCCGTTGGTAAATCACTGCGTGGCGTGATAAGTGCAGTAGAGTTAATGTGCTCCAACCCACCATACTCACTGCCCGTCACCATAGTCATAAACGTATATTCATCAAACGGCGTATCACCCAGCCAATCCACATAAGCCTGACAAATCTTTTGAACATCTTGTGACAAACGTGTCAATGCTGTACTGTGCAAACCTGCGATGAAAAAACGATGATTGATGAATGTATCGCCACATTTAACGCCAAATTTAAAAAAGGCTTGACGACCAATCTCAAAAGGATAATCATAACACTCAAAAGCAGGCAACGACTCAAACTCAATACGCAACCCCTCATCATCACGGTGCTGTGTATGTTTTAATCCTGAGGCAAGTATGGTGTTGGGATTTTTTGCCAAAAAACGTTTGGGTATGGTCATGTCAATCTGACAAGGTGCTTGCTCCAAGCCTTGCACCATAAGCAGTAGTGAGGTAAAATTCCCAAAAATTCGTCCATCATCAACAAAAGCCGTCCGCACCGACAAATCATGACAATACACCTCATAATGCACCACCACCTCATCACCTGACTTGACATTTTCCAAGACATAGTGATTTTTATCGGTTTTAATCGCTCTTTGTGTACCATCTTTGTCATAATAAACGGTGGTGATGTGCTTACTAAATTCACGAATCAGATAACTGCCTGCTATCCAAGTCGGTAGCCACAATGTTGGTGCATCACACGGAGCAACGAAAGTCATACGCACGTCCACCAGATGTGCATAATACCGCCCAAAATCTAAATGATGATTGATGATTGCCATATTTTTTCCAGTCTGATAAATACCACGATTTTATTATAAAACCTCCAAATAATCCACAAAAAAAAACACCGCCCTAAGACGGTGTTTTTAAAACAAAATTTATTGTTTTTTGGCACCAAACGCACCTGTGGTATTGGTTTTAGCATCCTCAAACACGCCTGCCAGCTCTTGGGCTTGGTTGCCAAAAAATGCCCCTTGTGTTTTAACAGTTGCTCCTGTCGCACTGCTAAATGCACTGCCTGTGATGTTGGCATTGATATTGATGTCAGATTTACCAGTGCGAGTAACCGCCCCTGTTAAGTTCTTCTTGGCAAAGTCTACGTTAAACTTGGCAGTGGCACTGGTATCCACCTGAGCACCATTGACAACGACCGCCTTGCCGTTATAGATGGCTTTACCCGATGTTGGCACGGACTCGTTAGTGGTCTGGTTGCCTTGATAGAAAAGGCGTGGATTTTGACTACCCACTTTTACTGTACCAAAACGGCTGTTATCATAACCATTGACCACACCGCTATAATTGCTGGCCGAAAAATTCTTCCAATCGCCATTTGAGTTGCTATTTAACGGAATGGCGGTGTTATTGATGACTAGCGTGGTTAAAGGTTTGCTGTTGTACTCACCGACACCCACGTTGGCAGTAATGTCGTTAAATTGGTATTGGGAACTGACATTCTCATCACCAAAGATTTGCACCCAATAATAACCATATTCACTGTTTGGCACATAAACCACACCCACACCAATTTTGGTATGTGTGTCAGTCATAATGGCTGCATAATGACTTGGACTCTCTCTCCATTGTTTTACTGCCTCTGCGGCTGTTTTACCGCCACCTGCCAAGTTTTCATTGGAAGTGCCACGACCAACAATACCTACATACCAATCTTCATTGTTGGGGCGTGTATGAGAAAACTTTTGAACCGACTCAATTGCACGAAGCTGTGCGTGAGCAGATAATCTTTCGTCATAAACAAGCGGTGCCAAGCCTTTTTCAGCACGCAGTTTGTTGGTTTCTTTGATGACATTTTGAATCTCTGTAGCAAACCGATTGGCAGGAGAAGTTGCTTGGGTTGCTTTGCCACCTGCGATAAATGCACTTGGAAGAGTCTTGCCAGCAGACGGTGTGGTAATTGGCGTAGTAATTGGTTTGGTTGGGGTTGTTGTAGTGCCATTATTTTTGTTGGCATTGGTATTTGTACCAGTGTTGGTATTATTGGTGCTTGTATTTGGGTTTGTGTTGGTATTTTTATTGGTACTTGTACCAGTATTCTTGTTAGCATTCGCATTGGTGTTGGTATTTGTACCAGTATTTGCATTAGTATTTTTACTGGCATTATTGCCACCAATGATGACAGGACTTGTATTTGGTGCCACTGCACCACCACCGCCACAAGCCACCAATGCTGTAGAAAGAACTGATAAGGCGAAAAATAAGGATTTTGTTTTCATAGGGCTACCTACTAATGAAGAAAAATGGACAAATCAAACCCATTTATTATTCTACCTTAAAAGTAACCAAAATGATATAAAAATATCTCCCATATCATAAAAAGATACAAAAAGCAAACAAATATGCCAACCACACCAACATCACAACCCCTCCCCCTTCAAAACATCGCCAAAATAACAATTTGCCTTATTGTTATACTGTTGTTATACTAACATTCCAACCCTTGCCCATTAGGATTTGATGATGACCTCCACCCCTTTATTAGTATTTGACATCGAGACCATACCAGACCTACAAACTGGTAGACGTTTGTACGATTTGGACGGTTTAAGTGATGACGATGCACTTACCGCTTTGATTGCATTACGACAAGCCGAAGCAGGCAATGATTTTATGAGATTGCCACTACATCAAGTCGCTTGCCTGTCTTTTTTATGGGTGGAAAATAACACATTCAACCTACGTTCATTGTCATTACAAGACAAAAGTGAATCGGAGATTTTAGCCACCTTTTTGCGAGCTTGCACCAAAAAAGCCACACTCATCTCATGGAATGGGGCGAATTTTGACTTGCCCGTCCTACTCTATCGCATGGCACACCACAAAATAGATGCAAGTGCTTTGATGAATGCTGGTTTTCAAAAAAATGACTACCTATATCGTTATAGTGAAAAACACATTGACCTTATGGATAAATTTAGCTTTGGTTCATATGGTGCCAAACAAAAACTTGACACCATAGCCAGTCTGTGTGGATTTGCAGGCAAAGGCGATATTGATGGCTCACAAGTTGTGCCTATGGTGCAAGCAGGTCAATGGGATAAGCTGACCACCTACTGTGAATCTGACGTGCTAAACACATGGTTTGTGTATCTTAGATATTTACATTTGACAGGCAAGCTGGATTTAGACAACCTAGAAATCGCCACAAACGGCACAAAAGACTATCTACACACCCTACACAATCACGATGGTTCATTGCGTCATCAGGCATTTTTAGAAGGGTGTGCAGGGTGAGTGTATATTAAAAAAACCGTTATCTTGGATAACGGTTTTTTTAGTTTAGTGATGTACATGGTTGTCGTGTTGATGCTGACTGTGATTATGATTGGTGTGGTCGGTATGATTATGATGTTCGTTATGTTCTATCATTTGATGAGTACCATGAGCATGACTGGCGTGGTCGTGATGATGACCGTGCAAATGGTGCATGGCGGTTGGTGAGAGCATGATAAACAACCCAGAAACAAACATCATCGCACCACTGATTTTACGCACGTTAAATGCCTTGATATGGCTTTGTAGCCACGACAATGCCCCACCCGTCAGCACAAGTGCAGGCAGTGTGCCAAAACCAAACATCAACATAAACAACACGCCTGCCCCACTCATGTGTGTCGTAGCTGATAAACTCACCGCCATGACTAATGCCCCATACACAAGCCCACAAGGCAAAAGCCCCCACAAAAGTCCTGCTGTTAGTGCTTTTGGTAGACTATCCATTGGCAATACCTTTTTGCGAAGGGGCGCAAGGGCATTCCACATACCCAAACCCATTTTTTCAAGGCGATTTAGAAATGGCACACCCAGCATGAGCAAAGACGCAAACACCACCGCAAGTCCAAGCACGATTCTAGGTAGTGCATTACCTGTCAAAAATCCTGCCAAAATATGCTCACCAAACAATGTCGCAACAAGACCAAGCCCCATATAACTCATGAGTCGACCCACTTGATAGGTCATGATAAGTGCCATGCGTTTTTTGGGGTTTAGGTTTTGGATAGAAATGCCAAACGCTGTAACAATACCACCACACATACCCATACAATGCGGTGAGCCAAGTAGCCCCATGAGCAGGGCAGGCACAACCAACACACTCATCGTTTATCCTCATTTATCTTGGCTTGGACATCACGGCGAGCTTGGCGGTCATCAAGGATAATCTGGTCTGGTGCGTTATCTAAATCCTCAAACTGATTTGACCGCACCGCATACACCACCGCCCAAATCGCCACCACAAATAGCATAAGACTAAGCGGAATCAATAGATAAATAATATTCATAACACCCCCAAAATTTTTGTTATTTTATCACACAACCGCCAAAAAATCATGGTGAAATTTATCTGCCCTTTCTTTGCTTTTCAACTTGCCATCACACCACAAATTGATTAGAATAGTTGATTTTGGGGGATTTTATGTGGTGGTTTGTTGGTGTTGTGGTGATTATCGTGGTTGGGGTGATTTTAACAAAAACACGTCAAGAAGCCGTTGATTCCACTCCACCGCCTGTCAAAGGTGATGAGCTTGCTATTTGGCCCTTTACCGTCATGCCAATCATGACTGATAGCGAAGTGATTTTTTTTAAAAAATTGGTAGAAGCTTTGCCCGAATACCTAATTTTTAGCCAAGTTCAACTCTCTCGTATCATCGAGCCAAGCGAGGATGCGGGCAATGACAGGGCATTTTGGTTTAACCGCATTTGTCGTCAAAGCGTGGATTATGTCGTGGTTGCCAAAGACTGCCAAACTGTACTACTTGCCATAGAATTGGACGACTGGACACATGAGAGCAAAACTCGCCAAAAACAAGATGACAAAAAAGACAAAGCCCTTGCCAGTGCAGGTATTGCCGTGGTGAGATTTCATGCCGAACGTATGCCAAGCATACAAATGATACGCCATGATGTGCTTATGGTGTTACAAGATTTATAAAAAAAGTTGCTATAATGCCCCAAGTTTGAGAAAATAGCTCATTTTTAAAACAACCTTGATTTTGGTAAAGAGCGTACATTGTCATTATCATCATTAAAATTACAAACTCTGCCCAGATTTTCTCTAAACTTCGCTGCCAACATCAGTGCAAGTTTATGGATGCTTATTGGTTCGGTGCGAGCTTTTCATTGGGTCAAGCCAACGATGACGCAATTTTTGCTGTTTGCAATCCTTGCATTGGGAGCAAACATTCTTTTTGCGTGGCTTGCGTCTGATTTTGGTAGTGAGTTTAACGAACAAGGACTCATCAGCTACCTAATCTGGCCCACCATCATGCTCCTTGCTGGCATTGTACTTGCCAGACGCACCCAAAACCACGCTCTTACATTTGTCCCTGCGATTTTGTGGTTGGTGGCGGACGTTTTGTTGGCATTACTTCAAAGTGGTGTACAGTTTTTATATCTCAAACAATGGCTACCCAACCAAACACACTACTGGCTATCCATCTTGTTTATGGCATTGTTTGTGTGGCAAACCACTTCACTTTTGTGGATTTTTGCCAAACAGTTGCACTGGGCATGGTGGGAACAAACACTCACCCTATTTGGGGCGATTGCTCTTTTGGTCATGTGGCAAAAAAACGTCCTAAATCAGCCTATTTTTAAAATTCCAGAAACCCCCATCACCATCAGCGAAACCGCCTTTTATGCCCAACCGATGATTTTGCATGACACATTAACCAATATCCAAAAAAACACCACAGGAGTCAGTGATTGGTATTTTGTGGGTGTGGCAGGTTATGGTGATTTAAATGTCTTTAAAACTGAAATAGAAGAAGCCAAAAAACTCTTTGACGTGCGTTTTGGCACGAAAGGCAAATCAGTCGCCCTCATCAACAATCCCACCACATGGCAAACTGACCCCATAGCGAGCAAAAGCAGTCTAGACACCACCCTAAAATATGTCGCCAAACAGATGAATGCTGACGAAGATGTGTTATTTTTGACCATCAGCACACATGGAGCTGTGGATCAATATGGCAATATTTTGGGGGATTTGGTTATGGATAACACCCCCCTAGATTTGGACGACATTGACCCCAAATGGCTACGCCAAACCCTAGATGCTTCAGGCATACGTTGGCGTGTGATTGTGATTTCGGCGTGTTATTCTGGAACATTCATCAAAGAATTATCTTCGCCCACCACCGCCATCATCACCGCCTCACGTGCTGATAGAGCCTCTTTTGGCTGTACGGCAGATGCTGATTTGACTTATTTTGGGCGGGCTTTTTTTGCCGAAGCTTTGCGAGATAACACCAGTTTTGAGCGTGCTTTTGCACAAACTGTCCGCCGAGTGAGTGAGCGTGAAGCCCTAAAAGGTTTTGAGCCATCTGAACCCCAAATGGTGGTTGGCAGTCTCATGAAAACTGCCCTGCCTGAATTTGAAAAAATGTTATTTGAACATAAAGGAAAAGAATAGCCTTGACACTATAATCACACCACCATCAATAAACTAAAATCTCATCACAAAAACCATCCACCCTACGCCAGTCTTTGGGTTGGTTTTTGTTAGTGCAACTTTTCCACCATGAACAAAAGCCATAGCATTTTTTCACTTTATAGAATACATTTTTCAATAAAAATAGCTTGCTTTTAAGGAATACTAAAATGAACCCAACCGTTGCCATCATCACCTCAACCGTAGGACGTAAAAGCCTGCTACGCACCATAAAAAGCGTTCAAAACCAAAGCTATCCTTGTAAACACTATATTTTTGTGGACGGAAAACAATATCACAAAACCGTCAAAAACATGGTCAAAGCCTACCCTGATGTTGAAGTCGTTTATCTACCCATGAATACAGGAGGTGGTGCAAACGAATTGATGAATTCCACCATCAATGCCATTGCACCTTATTTGGTAGAAGAAGAGATTATTTTTTATTTGGACGATGATAATTGGTATGATGACGACCATGTAAAGACATTGGTAACAGATATGCAGACACACCATGCTGATTATGCTTATGCGTTACGTTATTGTGTTGATGAGAAACAACAAATCATTTGCCCAGATGATACCGAAAGTTTAGGCTTTTGGTCCGCACCAAAAACACGGTTCTATCCACTATCTATTCAGATTGACGACATTGCCATACAAACTGGAGTATATTCAACACTGTCTTTTGATTGGCCATATTTAATAGACGTCAATTGCTTTGCCATGAGGCGTGCATTGGCACAGAGCCTAAGCACAATCTGGGTGATGACTGGGTGTGGCAATGATCGTAACATCACAAAACATTTATTTAGCCACCCACAGCTTATTGGCATCTGTTCTGGACGATATACAGTATATTATTATATAGATATCACAAAATATAACCAAGTGGCATTTGACGACTCAATTGCCCAGTCATTGGACTTAACCAACAAACCACACAGAGAGTATTTAATACAATTGGAGTCCTTCAAAGTCAAAAACAACATCTTCAAATTAGAAAATCAAGACGAATTTGGCAAAACGCCTTGGCAATATAAAACCATGTTCAAACACGATGAACAAGATGCAGAACCCAAATTATTCAGATTAGAATAAATAAGCGTGATGAATTAAAAAATAATAGACTTCCCACAATACTAATTTTATACTTAATTCATATCAAAACTATACAGCAAAACCGTTCGCCCCCAGCTTGCCTGTGGGTGAGTTTTCGTTATGGTTCAACAAGCTCACCACGAACGAAAAAACCTAATGTGGTGCATTTTGGGTTTAATTGACTATAAATTCAAAGTTTTGTGGAAAGTCCAACAAACATCACCAACTGTCTGTCAGATTGCCCTCTTTATCAAAAATCTGTGTTTTTATTTTCTTGCCATGCTCATATTCTACCACTTCTTTTCCACCATCAAAACGACCCTGCACACATCTACCGTGCATTAAGCCGTCTTGATATGCTACTGTTTTATCATAAAAATGCACCCATTTACAGTCAGTAATTGGCAAATGGTCAATCACCCCTGTACCGTTTTTAATGATTTGATTGCCTTGTTCGTCCCACGCATTCTGCGGAATAATATCCTCATTATAGCCTTCTTTGACAAAAGTAAATTCTATACTTTTAACACCATTTGGATAAAAACAATGATATTTGACAAATTTTCCATTTTCGTCCAATACCGTCTCACCCGCCAATGAACCATCTGCGTGCCACCATCTGGCAATGTCGTGTTTTTCATCATCAACACCAAAAAGCTCACGCTTTTTTTGTCCATTATCATAAAAACTCACCCAAGTATCATCTTCACGCCATTCTCTCTCCAATTGCCCATTCTCATAATAAGTTTTTACGTTGAGTGTTTTGCTACTATTATTATGTCTTTCATATATCCTAACTTCTTTGAGCTGACCATTTTCATGCCAATGCTTTCTCTCACCAACCCACGCACAAATATCACCATTAAGATAATGACTTAATTCTTTGGGTTGTTGTGAATTTTTAAAACACTCTATCTCTGTGGTAATCACATCATCGCCTTGTCGATGATATTCATAAAAATATTGGGTATAAGGTTTGTTTTCATCTTTATTCCAAACCAATTTATACTGCCTTTTTGTCAAAAATCCCTGTTCAAATTCACCGACGTCATCAATGGTGGTAGAATAACCCTCTGTGGTATAATCAAACATTTTAAATGTGCCGTGTGGTTTACCATTTTGCATGGTTAAAACATAGCCTTGTTTGTCATCATAATATTCATAAACGCCTGTAAAATTTTCATCAAAAGGCTTGCCATATTCATCAACCAAATAAAGATTGGGATTGGCTTTAATATAAGCGACAATTTGAGCCATAACTGCTTTGTCATGATGCCAGACATATCTTTGCATTTCTTCTAAATCCATGCCCCAATCTTGATAAGTTTGGCTCATTTTTTGGTCAAAGTTAGAATAAGTTTGGTGCATGACACGGTTGATTTCATCAAAATCTGCAAAATTAGAAAAATCAAGCTCTTCACGGCGATTATCACTAATCACATATTGGGCATAAGTAAAGCGTAAAATATCTGCCATTTTATTTGCCCCCACTTCATATAACCCTTCTAAGCACCCTTTAACTGCATCATCATAGCCATTAAAATACAATTGGCTAAATCCACCATTGCTAATTTGCCCTGCTACTCGTGGAAATAGGCAAAGGGTTTTTAACACAGGGGGTAATTTTGGTAAATACTCTTTTTCGTCCATTTCTTTATTCAAGAAAAAGAATACCGCATTGTGAAAATACCAATCATTTTGTAGATAATAAGACATTTTATAAGTACGAGGTTTGATAAAGGTTTCGTTCATTGTTTTATTGATTGTTTCTCTCATCAGCTTCTCCTTATGTGGCTTGGCATTAAAAATTTTAGAAAACAGCTTTTGTAGCATTGACATTACTCATAAAATCATTCATCAAAAAAATAAACCCAACCAAATCTTTTTGGGCTTTTATGACATTATACCCCAAAAAGCCCTGTTGACAAATATCTATCCCCTCTATCACAGACGACAAAGACGATGACAGCACGAGGGTTAGTTGCTTTGATGGTTTTGGCGATTTGATAGCTGGCAAAACCTGCCCCACCGCTTGACACCCCACAAAAAATCCCTTCGGTGCGTGCCAAATGTCGCATATAGTTTTCGGCATCTTGTTGGTTGATGTCAATGATTTGGTCAATGTATTTATCATCAAAAATCTTGGGCAGATATTGAGGCGACCAACGGCGAATCCCTGCAATGTTTGAGCCGTCTGACGGTTGCAGACCGATGATTTGAATGGCGGGATTTTTTTGTTTTAAAAATTTAGAAACCCCCATAATCGTCCCTGTCGTTCCCATAGAGCTGACAAAATGAGTGATTTTGCCATCCGTCTGTTCCCAAATCTCAGGGGCGGTGCCGTGATAATGAGCCTTCCAGTTATCATCGTTGTTGAATTGGTCTAGTACCACACCCTTGCCGTCCGATTGCATTTGTCTTGCCAAATCTCGTGCCACCTCCATATTTTCCACTTCTATCAACGTCGCTCCATAAGCACGCATGGCATCTTTGCGTTCTTGGGTGGAGTTTTTTGGCATGATGAGAGTCATTTTATAACCCAGCATGGCAGAAACCATAGCCAAAGCGATGCCTGTATTGCCAGAGGTTGCCTCAATAAGCGTGTCGCCTTGACGGATTTGCCCACGTTTTTGGGCTTCGTTAATCATGTTAAAGGCGGGGCGATCCTTGACAGAGCCTGCTGGATTATTCCCTTCTAGTTTGGCAAAAATATCAGCATTAACATCATCTGCCAATCGCATAAGACGAACAAGGGGTGTATTACCTACCGTATGAGCCAGTGTTTGCATGTGTATACCTTTAAATTTTAAAAAGTTGATTTACTCATAATTTTATCAAAAAAAGATGTTAATTTGATGAAATTTTAGTAAAATAAAGGGTTTTTACAAATATATAAAAATAGGTCAATCATGAATCAATTTGCCATCGGTCAGCGTTATCTCTCCGACACCGAAAGTAACCTTGGGCTTGGGGTTATCATTGACATGGATGAACGCTCTGTTCATATTTTATTTCCCCAAAGCCAAGAAACTCGTGTCTACGCCAAAGCCTCTGCCTTACTCTCTCGGGTCGTGTTTGGGGTGGGCGATATCATCAAAGACCAAGACGGCAACGAATTTATCGTCTCGCACTGCGAAGAAATCTCTGGTGTCATGAAATATCATCTCACCTGTGGCAAAACCCTCATGGAGACACGACTTGGGGCAAATATCACGCTTGCCAAACCCCTAGAACGCCTACTGGCTGGACGTATTGAGAACAGCGAATGGTACAACCTACGCCAAGACGTACTAAAACTATCTGCCATTCATTCACGTCAGCCTCTGCGTGGTCTGATTGGTGCAAGGGTAGACATCATCAACCATCAGCTATACATTGCCCATGAAGTTGGCAAGCGTATGCACCCTCGTGTGCTACTGGCAGACGAGGTTGGACTTGGCAAAACCATCGAAGCAGGACTTATCGTCCACCAACAGCTCATTACAGGCAAGGCAAAACGTGTGCTTATCCTAGTGCCAGACAGTCTACAATACCAATGGATGATTGAACTTAAACGCCGTTTTAATCTGGATTTTGCCATTTTTGACCTTGTACGCACCGCCTCTATCAAAGAGCATAACCCCAACCAAAACGTCTTTGACACCGAACATCTCATCATCGCAAGCATTGACTTACTGCTTGACCATGCTGATTTGTACGAACAAGCCTACGCCTCAGGTTTTGACCTGCTTGTGGTGGACGAAGCTCATCATCTGGCTTGGGATAGCGATGTGGGTGGCAATGACAAATATGAGTTGATTGAGAGTTTGGCTCACATCATCAAAGGCGTGCTATTGCTCACCGCCACGCCAGAACAGCTTGGCATGGAGAGTCATTTTGCACGTTTGCGTTTGCTTGACCCACATCGTTTTGATGATTTGGATGATTTTTTGGCAAGCCAAGACAGTTTTGGTGATGTTGCAAATGTCGCCACCACCTTGATTGATAACGAGTTTTTAAGCGAAAAACAAATCCGTGCCATAGCAGGACTTATCGGACTTGACGAAGACAAACTTTCTGACATCAACGACAACGACCGCACTCGCCACATGGCATTAAACGAAATTTTAGACCGTCATGGGACGGGACGTGTACTTTTTAGAAATACTCGTGATAGTGTACAGGGATTTTTTGGCAGAAGTCCCATTCCTTATCCGTTGCCGTTACCTAGTGCATGGCAAAACACCCCCTATACCAACGGTAAGTTGCGTGAACAACTGTGGGGCGAGGAACGTTTTCCTGACGGTTCATGGTTGGAAGCCGACCCACGAGTCAACTGGCTCATCAGCATTCTAAAAAATGACCTAAAACACAAAAAAGTCCTACTCATCGCCCGCTCTGGAGCAACGATTGAGAGTTTAGAGGCTGTGCTACGCCTACATGCTGGCATTAAAACCGCCATTTTTACCGAACAAATGGATTTGCTAGAAAGAGACCAAGCTGCCGCCTACTTTGCTGACACACATGGTGCTCAAATCCTACTTTGCTCAGAGATTGGTTCAGAAGGACGCAACTTCCAATTTGCCCAAGACCTTATTTTGTTTGATTTGCCTGCCAATCCTGACACCTTAGAGCAACGTATCGGACGGCTTGATCGTATCGGTCAAACAGGGCAAATCACCCTACACGTCCCCTTTGTGGTTGGCACTGCCCAAGAACGCCTGTATCACTGGTATGACCACGCTCTCAACATCTTTAACCACATCAGCCCCACCGCCCAAACCGTCCAAGAACATTTTATCGGTGAATTAAAACCCCTACTTGAAGGGCAAGGCACAGTTGATGAATTTGCCAAACTTGTCGCCCAAGCGACCGCCTTACGGATTGATTTGGAAAACGAACTCCAAAACGGACGAGACCGCCTGTTAGAATACAACTCTTGCCGTCCTAGTGTGGCAGGACGTATCTGTCATGCCATGCGTGAGCTTGATGACACACCACTATTGCCTAGATTTTTGGAAAGCTACCTAGATGCAGTGGGGCTTGATTATAGCGTACAAAGAGATGGTACATGGGTCATTCACCCCATAGATGGCAGTCAGACCGAAGGGACGGGTGTTGAGAACTTGCCTATTGACGAAAATGGCATGACACTCACTTTTGATCGCCATCAGGCACTGGTGCGTGAAGACATTGCCTACATGACCTTAGAACATCCATTCATCAGTGCCATCATTGAGATGATAAAATCAGGCACGTTTGGTAACACCCAAGTTGCCTTATTACGTTCATCTGCCATACCACAAGGCACGCTCATGGTAGAAAGTCAGTTTAGGGTGGAGGTTGTTGCCCCAGCTCATCTTAACCTATCGGCTTATCTACCCAAACAAATCATCAGGGTATTACTTGCCGAAAATGGCAGTGATTTGACAAACATTGCCACCACCGACAAGCTACTACCACTCATTGAACGCCTAGAAAAAGCCAAAGCTCGTCAAGTTATCAAGGCACGCCAAACCATCATTAGTGAGCTTGCCCAACAAGCCAAAACCCTAGCAGGTGGACAGCTTGCCGACATTGGACAAAGTGCCAGTATGCAATTTGGCGACTATTTGGATAAAGAAATCAGTCGCCTTACTCGTCTACAAGCCATCAATCCCAATGTCCGTGATGACGAAATTCAGGCACTGCACGACATGAAACAAGAAGGCATTTCTGCGTTTGCTCATCTATCGCTTGTACCTGACAGTATCCGAGTATTGGTGGCGGTCAAGCCCAACTAAACCAAAAAAAGGACAACCCATGCCCCATGTAACCTTAGAATTTTCCCAAAATTTACAGATAGCCAATGAAGGTGATTTGCTACTACAATTAAATACCACCCTATTTGAAAGTGGTCAGTTTAAACATAGCAAAGACATCAAAACTCGCCTTTATCACGCCAATGGAAGTTTGATAGGACTTGGGGCAGGTGATGGTGAGCATTTTGTGGTGGCACATCTAGCCATCATGGCAGGTCGCACTGATGACATCAAGGCGGATTTGGTGGAGCGTGTGATGAATGTGCTACAAAAAACAATTGGCAAAACCCACCAAAACGTCCAATACACTGTCAATCTCACCGAACTGTCGCCCCATTACCAAAAAGCGATTATATAAAGAATTGTGTGATACGAATGTCCGATGATTACTCAGCATCCTGATTTTGCCAACGATAAAACCGCCCCCATTGGTGTTTTTGACTCTGGGGTGGGCGGACTGTCGGTATATTTACATCTAAAACAGGCTTTGCCAAACGAACGTTTTATCTACTATGCTGACACCGCCAACGTCCCCTACGGCAACAAATCTGGCGAAGAAATCCTACTCTTAACCCTACAAGCGGTCGCACGCCTGTGCAAACGTGGTTGTAAACTTATTGTCATTGCCTGTAACAGTGCTTCTGCCTATGCCCTAAGTGTCCTGCGTGAACGTTGTAGCGTCCCTATCGTCGGACTAGTCCCTGCTGTCAAACCTGCCTGCGAGTTGACACAAACTTGCCAAATCGCTGTACTGGCTACTCGTGCCACTCTAAATGGTCGCCTGCTCAATGAAGTCATTGATGATGTTGCCACCCCAAAAAACATCACCGTTCACAAACATTTTGAACCAACTCTTGTTCCTTGGGTGGAAAATGGTATGCCCATTGATAGCCAAGTTGCCAATCTCCTCATCAAACAAACCCAAATATGGGCAAATAACAACATAGATGTGATTGTACTTGGGTGTACGCATTATCCATTTTTTAAAAATTTTTTACAAGAATATATTAAAAAAAACAACCTAAATATCCACTTGATTGACTCTGGCGTTGCCATTGCCAAACGAGTACAATCCCTCCTTACTCTATTTGGTATCGCAAACAACACCCCAAATACCATACCTACCCAGCTTTACGCCACTCGTCTTGACGATGAACTGCTGGCAACCATTTATGGTTTGATAAATGAGACGGTTGAACCAATTTTTTGGCAAGAAACGGAATAAAGTTAATGCGTGTGTTACTGGTTGAAGATGATAAAATGATTGGTGAGGTTTTTGCCGAAGCCTTGACAGACGAGGCTTATACAGTAGATTGGGTAAAAGACGGCTCGCAGGCACTCACCGCCCTACATGCCCAGCCTTATGACATGGTGCTTTTAGATTTAGGCTTACCAAAAGTAGATGGCATGACAGTGCTACGTACATTACGCACAGAGGGCAATAACGTACCTGTGCTTATTTTGACCGCCAGAGATGAAGTGTCGGCACGCATACAAGGATTGGACGCTGGGGCGGATGATTATGTCATCAAACCTTTTGATTTGGGTGAAGTATTTGCCCGAATGCGAGTACTCATCAGGCGTGGGCAGGGCAAGGCAGACAATCTTTTGACATTTGGCAAACTCTCCCTAGACACCACCAAAAAACGTGCTTTGTTGGACAATGCCCCACTAAACCTAACCGCCAAAGAATACACGCTACTTTTGTCTTTTATGACCCACCCTGACAAAGTACTATCCAAAGCCGACCTTGAAGACCGCCTATATGGATTTGGCATGGAGGTTGAGAGCAATGCGGTAGAATTTTTGATTTATGGTTTACGCAAAAAAATCGGACAAAACACCATTAAAAATATGCGTGGTCTGGGTTGGTATCTAAGCCATGAATAACCGCTCTCTACTTGCTCGTATTGTTACCACCACCACCGCCACACTCATCATGACCGCCATCATCTCAGGCGTGTTGGCGTTTTTTGGCAGTCATCACCAAAGCCGTGAGCTGTTTGATGAATATTTAGAAAACATGGCAATCGCTTTATCCGAAATGGACATCAAACCACAAAGCTATTATCAAGTAAGTGATGAAAGTGGTCTTTGGATTGATGTATTTACCACACCCAATCACGAACTAAACGCCATTCCCGCAGGTTTTAGCAGTCGCACGATAGACGGCGAGCATTTTTATCTCTATCATCTTATAGATAATGGCAAAAGCATCATCATTCGCCAACCCCTAGACGGACAAAACGAACTGGCAACCATCTCCGCCATGCACTCTCTACTGCCGATATTGGTGGTGAGTGTGATGTTGATGTTGGTGCTACCACTCATGATTTGGTGGTGTTTTCGCCCTGTGAGACAGACCACCAAAGCCATCAGTCATCGCCAACCACACGATTTATCCCCTCTTGATTTGAATCATTTCCCCAAAGAAATCCTACCCTTTGCCATTGCCATGAATGGGCTTTTAGACAAAGCCAAACACGACATAGATACCCAAAAACGCTTTATCGCTGACGCATCACACGAACTACGTTCGCCTTTGACTGCCATTTCTTTGCAAGTACAACGCCTTCACAATCAAACCGATTTGGACAAAATCAAAACAGGACTTGCCAAACTGACCGACACCATCGCCAAGAATCAAAAACTCATTGACGAACTTCTAACACTTGCTCGTCTAAATGCCAGCACCATAAGCGATACACCCACAAGCATGGCGAATGCCATCAAAGATGCGGTAGGATTTTTACTACCCATCATTCACGACAAACACATCACGATTGACACGGACATAGAGGCGGATTTTGTGGTCAATGTCGCACCTACCCCTCTGCTACAACTCATCAAAAACCTACTCCAAAATGCCACGCTCTACACCCAAACAGGTGGCAACATCAGCATTTCTCTTGGGCAAAAACTCCCAGCAGGAGCAACACCCGTCATCGGTCAGGGCAACAATTCTCCCAAATCCAAAAAAATCCTACAAATCCATGACAGTGGTCAAGGCATTGCTCCTAGCGATTATCAAAAAGTCTTTGAGCCATTTGTACGTCTATCCGACAGCAACCGCTCCGACACAAGCGACAGCAACGGTACAGGGCTTGGGCTAGCTATGGTCAGAGCAGTCTGTGAGCAGGCTCATGTGGATATGTATTTTGCCAAATCGGTGCTGGGCGGATTGGCGGTGAATTTAGTATTTTGATTTGAAAATGAGTTTATTGTCTTATCACTCTGTCAATTCTATCAACATTAGCACAAAACACTCGTATAGGATTAATATCAATCCCTCCACGTCTGGTATAATTAGCAAGTACTTTTAAAGAAGTTGGTTTAAAATGTATCATCAAATCAGCAAATATTCGCTCTACACATTGCTCATGAAATCCATTATGTTGCCTAAATGATAAAATGTATTTTAAAAAATCACCATAATTTAATTCATATACACCAGTCATATCAATCTGTATTGTACCCCAATCAGGCTGATTGGTAACAGGGCAATTTGAACGCAACAAATTACTGTAAAATTGGTATTGTCTTAATTCTCCTTGTCGGGCATTTTTTAAAAAAGTACCATCAATATCATCGGTCAAGATAATCTCATCAACCAAATTATCCAAAACGCCATCAATACAAATACCTATCGGCTTGACGATATTTAACTTAGTATCATCTAAACCAATAATTTCCACGCCCACATCGGCACCCACACACTTGGACAAATCATTTTTAATAACATATGCCACTTCTTGGGTGTTTTTAAATTTACTAAAATTTAGGCTATTAAGATACAATTTTAAGGATTTGGATTCTACGATATTTGGTGAAGTGGCTGGTATATAAAAACGCCCCATTGCCACTTGTGAAACACCAATGGGATTTAACCAAGAAATCTCAAAGGCTTGCCACATATCCATACCGTTTTTTAATTCATCGCCAAATGCACAAAAATCAAATCCCGTATCTTTTAAAATCTCATCTCGCCCCTTCATGCGTGAAATGGGATATAAAATACTAGGGTCATAAGTTTTTGGATAGATTGTATTCTCTCCCAGCACACCATGAATACTCATAATATCTACTCTTTTATCAATTAAGAAATACGAATGCGTCTACCATCTTTTAACAACTGATAAGCAACGCCATAAAAAATCACACAAAAAATTAAAATTGCCAATAATGAATAACCAACATTGACATCAGAATGCCCCAAAATGCCATAACGAAAGGCATTAACCATATAAACAATCGGATTTAGTAATGATAGATTTTGCCAAAAAGGTGATAAATTTTCCAAAGAATAAAACACGCCACCCAAATAAGTCAATGGTGTTAAAATAAAGCTAGGGACAATAGAAATATCATCAAATGAACGTGCAAAAATAGCATTGATAAAACCGCCCAATGAAAATAATACAGATGTACCAAAAATGGTTAATACCATAATACCAAAATGGCTGATTGATAATTGGGTAAAAAATAACGCCACCATACTCACAATAAGTGCAATCGCAAGCCCACGAAATACCCCACCTGCCACATAACCTAGTAATATCGTATGTTTGGAAATGGGCGATACCAAAAACTCATCAATACTGCCATGAAATTTGGTGCTAAAAAATGACGAAACCACATTAGAATAACTGTTAGTAATCACCGACATCATAATCAAACCCGGCACAATAAACTGCATATAGCTCACCCCACCCATTTCACCGACACGAGAACCAATCATTTGACCAAATATCACAAAATACAGCGTCATGGTAATAACAGGAGGCAACAAAGTCTGGGGCCAAATACGTAAAATACGTTTAATCTCTTTAAATAATAGAGTATTAAAAGCAGTTAGTTGATTATTCATAACTTTCCCCATGACTTGAATTGTTGTTATTTTTTATCTCACCATTCATTTTTGTATTGTAAAAATGACTATCCACCACCCCCATAAATAATTCTTCTAAACGATTATTTTTATTTCTCATACTCACAATTTCAATATTCAACTCATGGAATTGACAAAATACATGATTTAGATTTTGCTCTTTATTTAATGTAATTTCCAATGTTTTATCATCGGCCAATCTTGCTTGGACGATATTTTTAAATGTCGGCAATGTATTTAATTCATCTTTTAAATCAAAAACAAAAGTCTCTAATGACAGTTGAGTCAATAGAGATTTCATGTCTGTATTAATCAAAATCTCACCATGATTTAATATGGCGATATATTTGCACAACTGCTCCGCTTCTTCTAAATAATGGGTGGTTAAAATAATGGTCGTGCCTTCTTGTTTGTTAATCTCTTTCATAAAATCCCACATAGAACGGCGTAATTCAATATCTACACCTGCGGTGGGTTCGTCCAATATCAATAGGCGAGGACGGTGCATTAAAGCACGAGCAATCATTAGCCGTCTTTTCATACCCCCAGACAGCGAACGAGATTTATTAAAACGCTTCTCCCAAAGTCCCAATTCTTTTAACAAAAATTCAGCTCGTCCAATGGCATCTGATTTTTTTATGCCATAATAACCTGCTTGGGTGATTAAAATATCAAAGCAGTTTTCAAATTGGTTAAAATTAAATTCTTGGGGAACGACACCCAAATGTGATTTGGCAAGGCTAGGATTTTGTTGCAAATCCACACCAAAAATCTCCACCTTACCATCTGTTTGGGGGAAAAGTGAGCTGATAATTCCAATCATTGTAGATTTGCCTGCCCCATTTGCTCCCAAAAGAGCAAAAAATTCGCCTTGTGGTACGGTCAAATCCACGCCTTTTAGGGCAGTAAATCCATTAGGATATGTTTTTTTAAGGTTGGATATTTTTAAAGCTGGTGTAGTCATGAGTGCTTTTTTGATGTCGTATTTATTATTAAATTGGGGTAAATAATCAAAAGAAAAATTCACTTTTTCAATGGCTTGGTTTACCTAAATTAATGGTTAAAAAAATCACTTACATCAGTCATATAAAAATACCCTTTATTATCAGCCTGATAGAGTTTTTTATCATTTAATTCCAATGCCGTCAAACAACCATCACCATATGCCCATGTATCAATACAGATAATGCCATTTTGAAATAACACTTGACCATTTCGTTGTTCGGTATGTCCACAAATAATGGTTTTGCCAGAAATATGACCCGTGTGGTTATTTTCTAATTTACGCCACCTTAGAGCATAATCATCTTGTTTATCCAAAGGTAAATGAGAATAAATAGAAGCATGACAAAAGATGAATTGATCTATTTCATAATAATCTTTGGTATTTTTTAAAAATGACACATAAGAAAATGGCAAATGCCAGCATTCAGAACGCAAAGGCAATAAACCAAAAGATTGCAACGTTTTATCGCCTCCCACCCTAAGCCAAAAATTAAAATCCTCTTGATATTTTAAACCACTAAGCATGATTAACTCATGATTTCCCATAATGAATACCGTTTGGCAAATATTGGGCAAGTTCATTAAAATATCCAACACACCTTTACTATTTTTGCCACGATTGACATAATCACCCAAAAAAATCAGGGTATCATTTTTGGTGGGTTTTATGCCATCAAGTAGCGTAGTCAGTGCATCATAACTGCCATGAATGTCTCCAATAGCAAAAACTCTTGTCATGATTATTCTTAATAAGTAGATATATCTAAAAATAAAAAACAACAAATAGCCTAAGTGGTTTCCCACCTAAGCCATTTATGATAAGAATGTGTTTTATTTGGCTTGACTTAGGATATAATCAACCGCATTTTTCACTTCATCATCAGAGATGTCTGCACCACCACGAGCTGGCATGGCGTTAAAACCGTTGATGGCATGGTCATACAAAGTTGCCTTACCTTTGGCGATACGTGGCGTCCAATCAGCCGTACCAACCTTTGGAGCACCTAACAAACCTGAGTCATGACAAGTTGAACAAATCGCCTTATAAAGCTGATCGCCCGGACGTGCCACGCCCTCTACCGCAGGAGCAAGAACGGTGATATTGATGTCACATTCTTCACCATCAAAGCAAACTTTGCCATAAGGGGTGATACGAGCTACCAAATCTTTGTGGATTGCGAGCAATTTTTTGACTTGGGCACTGTCTTCGGGAATGACTTCGGTACTTTTGGCGTGAACGTTGGTTGTTCCAATCATTGCCATAAATAGGGCAAAAGACAACGTAGCAATTTTTTTCATGTCATCATCTCATTTTAGCCTTGAGCATATGCTCTGGGTTGGATAGTTTACCCCACTATTATAAGGGAAAAATGGGGTAAATTGCCATGTTTTTTATGCAATCAGTCAAATTTTTATAAAAATTTTTTACAATAGCAATAAACAGGTGGTAATTTTTGTAAAAACTTGGTAGAATTAGCCGATTATCTATTATCTGCACCTGTAGCTCAGTTGGATAGAGTGTTGGCCTCCGAAGCCAAAGGTCGTGGGTTCAATTCCCGCCAGGTGCGCCACACTCCAAAGATTAAAAAACGCCCACACAATCTACATGGGCGTTTTTTATCTTTAAGCCTTCAATTCAATAATCTCAACCCAATAGCCATCAGGGTCTTTGATAAAGGCGATGTCTTTCATGCTACCATCTTCTGGACGCTTTTGAAAAACCACATTGTTTTTATCAAACCAAGCTACCGCTTCAGCAAGGTCTGGCACAGCAAAACAAATATGCCCAAAGCCACGTGGGTCGCTATTACCATTGTGATAGCTAAAATTAGAGTCATTCTCTGTACCATAGTTATGCGTCAACTCTAAAATACCACGCTGGGCAGATACATAAGCACTCAAATCAGCGGTCGCTGGCAGATTGGCACGCTCTTCGGCGGTGAGTTTTGCCAAAAAATACAAATCAAACTTCGCCTCAGGAAACTGGCTGTGGCGAAGTAAAGTCATGCCTAGCACACCTGTATAAAATTCAAGTGATTTGACAGGGTCTTTGATACGAAGCATGGTATGGTTAAAGGTAAAGCCTTCGGACACGGCAGGAATATCTTTGACGCCATTTGCGGTGAGTGCATTGGCAGGTTGAGCAATAGTCATAATACTTCCTTAAAACAAAAAAGACGCGTCAGCACGCTGACACGTCTGTGATATGGGGATATTTACCGATTATTCAACCACTGTCTCTTCGGTAGATTTCCAGTTATATGCACCATATAGGAGCATTTGCATTTGACGAGTGCAGTGGTAGAGCATGGCTTGTTTGGCTTGTTCTAAATTGAGATTGACCTGCTCTGGGTTTTCTTCATCACCCAAATCAGGTGTATAAGTCAAATCAAGCCAATCAATAATCCAAGAAAAACTCAAATTTACACCCATTTCAGCCAACAGATAACGATCTTCGGCACTCACATGAGCAAAGGCAGGTTGTAGTGCCAAATCTTCACTCATGACATTGGCAAAAGTTTTGATTTGTTCACCAATGGCATGACGCACAGCCTCTGAACCCCCAAAACGCTCACTGGCGATAAACTGCCAATAATGGGGCTGAGCATCAACCGCTTTAAAGAATAAGTGTACACTTTTGGCAATTTGTCGTTCGTGTGTGCGTTTGTGTCCAAACTGCATATGCCCACGCAAGGTAGCCAACGCATCGCCCAGCAACTCCTCAACAAGCGAGCGACCCAACTCTTCCATGCTAGCAAAATGACGATAAAATGCCGTTGGCACAACACCCACTTCACGAGTCACTTGGCGTAAGCTAATAGAACCAAAGCCCTGCCCGAGCATACACAAGTCAAGCACCGCTTGATAAAAGGCTTGGCGGGTTTGGCGTTTTTTTTGTTCACGAGTAAGAGGTTTTTCTATATTTTCTGTCATTACAACAACCTTAAAAAAATATGTGGCACAAATTTGCCGATTAACTACTTATTATGCAAAAATATTGCTAAATTAGCAAGCGAATTGTTCTTATTTATAAAAATTTGTTCACTTATTTTGAGAATATGCCATCAAAACCGCTTGGGCGGGATTTGTATGGCTATCTTCACGCAGTTTTTGTGTGGTAAAGATGAGTTTTTCTTGGTTGAGTGAATTCAGCAAATTCATGGCATGGCTCACTACCGCCTGTGGTGTGGCGTTGTCTTGGATAAGCTCAGGAACAATGGCTTGGCGGATTTGATGATTGGATAAAATATTGGGCAAGCTGACATAGGGAATTTTGACAAGGCGTTTGGCAATGGCATAGGTCATGGTATTGACCTTATAAACCACGACCATTGGACGGTGCAATAGTAGAGCCTCCAACGTTGCCGTCCCAGACGCCAACAGCACCAACTCACAAGCATTCATGGCGTGCTGACTTATCGTCCATTCATCGCTAGGATAGGTTTGACCATCAATGACGTGGCAATGATTGAGTAGATGTGGTGCTTGGCTTGTTATCATGGATTTGACAAGGATAGCATGGTCAGCACTCACCACAGGAAGTACAAATGTAAACTTACCTTGTTTGTGAAGCAGTGCCATGCTGTCAATCAAAAGTGGCAAAATCGCACCAATCTCAGAATGGCGAGACCCTGCCATGACACACACAGGCACATCAGTCAAAGATACACCAAACCGCCTTTCAAACTCTGCGATAACATCACGGCGTGGACGTTTGTCGGCGTGCAATTTGTCAAGCAAAGGATGTCCCACACATACCGCAGGGTGGCGATGGCGTACATAAACATCAAGCTCAAAAGGAAATAGACACAGCACCAAATCAGTAGATTCTTTGATGTTGTGAATGCGGTTTTCACGCCATGCCCAAACGCTAGGGCTGACATACTGCACACAAAATACACCTGTCCGCCTTAACACTTTGCCCAATCGTAAGTTAAAATCAGGAGCATCAATCCCCACAAAAATGTCTATTTTTTGGGCAAAAAACACCTCCAAAATCTCACGCTTGGCACAAAGCAAATCAGGCAAATGCTTCAACACTTCCACCAAACCCATGACCGACAGGCGACCCATGTCAATAGTGGACGACAACCCCTGCTTTTGCATGGCAACGCCACCAACCCCCACCCATGTAATGTTTGGGTGCAAGGCATTCATTTTTGCCATAAAATCCGCCCCCAACATATCGCCAGAGACTTCTCCTGCGACTATGCCAATGGTTAGGGGCTTGGTAGTATCCAACATCATAAACTGATAAAATTAACGTTCTAAGTACTGGATTTTGCCAGCGACACCATCCCATTTTTTGTGGTCTATCATGGCATCTTTTTTCTCGGTAATATTCGCCCAAGACTGCGACAACTCCTCGTTGAGCTTGATAAACTCTTCTTGACCTGCTGGAATTTCATCTTCACTAAAAATAGCATTGGCAGGACATTCAGGCTCACACAACGCACAATCAATACACTCATCAGGATTAATAACCAAAAAGTTTGGACCTTCATAAAAGCAATCTACAGGACAAACTTCAACGCAATCAGTATATTTGCACAAAATGCAATTATCAGTTACAACAAATGTCATAAAAACACCTTGCTAAATGGTTGTTAAGTAAATACTGGATTTTATTCAAATCACAGATTTTAAAATAAAAATAACGGTGCATATTGTAGCTTGTTTGACATTTTTTCTCAAATCTTAGGAGTGGTTTTATTAAAGAAAAATAGAAAATATTTATTCAAAAACAGCAAAAAAGAGTAAATATTGATAATAATTCCTACTTATTTTTTTAATTTATTCTTATTCCAAATTATCCACCAAATGATGAATACGTCCGCCACTTCTTAATGTCAAAATAACTTGATTATCAACCTCATCAAGCTTGCCCAATGCCACCAAATGATAAAAAACATTGCGGTTAATGCGTGCTGTTAAATTAAACCTTGTATCAATATACAGTCTCCTTTCACAGACATCATCACGAATAAATTCTTTAAAATACATGAGGTTATCATCAAGCACTATCTTATCACCGTGTGTGGTGGTAAATACTATCCACTCATCACCATTTTCTATGATTTTATCTACCTGATTGATAAATAGTGGCACGTCTACCACCGTGATTTGGTATTTGTCAGTGGGAGTTTTTAAAAAATGGCATTTTTGCTCACCCTCACCTTCTGCCCACAAAACACTGGCGAACAAATCCACCAATGACTGCCTAGTCATTTTCACCCCCTCATGATACCAATCACCATCATCTTTGATAATGATGTCAAATGGCACAACTGTTGTTGGCGACCATTTGTCTAGTGGTGGGATTTTTCGCTCACCCACCAAAGACACCAAAAATTCATTTAAACCATTGTTTTTACAATTATTTTTTAAAATATCATGACACATGATTACCCCATTTATCCGTACATTAATCAATGTGATTTTGCCCAAAATTCACCAAAAAAGCAAATAAAAAATGTCGCAACACCAAATATAATGATTTGTACGATTGTACCAACATGGATTTTACAAACGTATCCATCATAATTTACTTGTCTAAATTTTAGGAATATTGGTAAAATATAGGGTATTTTAAATCAGCCAATTATTCAATGAATGTTTTTTGACAAACATTAATTGTTAGCCAAAGGAAAATTTATGCAACACATAGAACGAGAATCTATGGAATTTGATGTCGTCATTGTTGGTGGTGGCGTGTCAGGTTTATCAACCGCCATTCGCCTAAAACAACTTGCCAATGACGCAGGGCTGGACGAGTTCATGGTCTGTGTCCTTGAAAAAGGCTCGGAGTTCGGAGCTCACACTCTCTCTGGGGCAGTCATTGAGACTCGGGCGTTAGATGAGCTATTCCCCGACTGGAAAAACATGAATGCTCCCATCACAGTCAAGGCAAAAGAAGACCGTGTCTATGTACTGCCTAGTGCCAATCGCACCGTACAACTTCCTCATGCCATCGTCCCAAAAACCATGCACAATGATGGCAATTACATCGTCTCGCTTGGTAATGTTGTGCGCTGGCTTGCCGAACAAGCCGAAAATTTGGGCGTGATGCTATTTCCCAACTTCACCGCCAGTGAGATTCTATATAATACCGATGGCTCGGTACGTGGCGTACAAACAGGCGACATGGGCATCAATGCCAAAGGCGAAGCCAAACCATCATTTGAGGCAGGTTATGATTTGCTTGCCAAATACACCGTCTTTGCCGAAGGTTGTCGTGGACATCTGGGCAAACGTCTGATTAGCCGTTTTCACCTTGATAAAGACAAAGACCCTCAACATTATGGCATTGGCTTAAAAGAGTTGTGGGAAATTCCTGCCAACCAACACGAAGAAGGCGTGGTCATGCACGGCTCTGGTTACCCTTTGAACGACACAGGGGCAACAGGGGGTTGGTGGCTTTACTTTGGTGAAAACAACCAAGTAAGCTTTGGCTTAGTGGTGGATTTGTCTTACTCAAACCCCCACCTATCGCCCTTTGATGAACTTCAACGTCTCAAACTCCACCCCCTTATCCGCCCCATCTTAGAAGGTGGCACTCGTCTATCTTATGGGGCAAGGGCTTTGGTCAAAGGTGGTCTCAATGCCCTACCCAAACTTACCTTTGCAGGAGGCGTACTGGTGGGTGATGATGCAGGCTTTTTAAACCCTGCCAAAATCAAAGGCACACATACCGCCATGAAGTCAGGTATGCTGGCTGGTGAGAGTATTTTTAAAGCCATTCAAGCAGGTCGTCAGCATGATGAAGTCACCGAATACCAAACCACCTTTGAAAATTCATGGCTCTTTGAAGATGCTTATCAAGCTCGTAACTTCTCGCCTGCCATGCACCGTATGGGGACGCTCATGGGAGGTGCATTTACTTTTGTTGAACAAAACATTTTGGGTAAAATTCCCTTTACCGTTCACGATAACGTCCCTGACTATAAACAGCTTGATAAAGCTGACCACGCCTATAAACCTGACTACCCCAAACCAGATGGAAAACTCACCTTTGATAAATTATCTAGCGTGTTCATCTCTAATACCAACCACGCCGAAGATCAGCCGTGCCATCTGGTGCTGACCGACCCCAACGTCCCAATCAATACCAATTTACCACTATATGCCGAACCTGCTCGCCTATACTGTCCAGCAGGCGTGTATGAGGTGGTTGAAGACAAAGAAGTCAAAGGCAAAGCAAGATTTGTCATCAATAGCCAAAACTGCCTACATTGCAAAACTTGCGACATCAAAGACCCTGCCCAAAACATCACTTGGATTACGCCCGAAGGTGGCGGCGGTCCTAACTACCCCAATATGTAAATCAAAAAAAACCAAGTCATCAGGCTTGGTTTTTATTTAGGTGATGCCAATCTCAAATTTATGTAAGTATTTGATTTTTATGAATGTAATTGCAATTTACTCAAATCTGTACTAAATTTGGGTTTGATGGGTATATTTTGATGAGTAAAGTTTCGGTAACAGAAGCATTTGATGCACCCACGCTCGTATCAACTCTTCTCGACTACCCAAATATCTTTGGTAAAAACTTGAATTTAAAAGTCCAGAACCACCCTGCCCCACCGCCCAAATGCTAGACAAATATTCGTGTGTGGGCATGGTGCTGTTTTGTTCAACCAAATACCGCTTGGCAATCCCATACAGGCATTTCATGCGTTCACGGCGAATGCGATAAAGTTCGGAAAACAAGGCATTTAGCCCAGATTTGGTGGAAGTTAGTTTTTCTTCTAAATGATTAAACATCATGGCACGCTGTGGTCTAAGCAGTTGTTGCAATACCATGCGTACCACTCCTGCCGAAGCCCCATCATCTATTTGGTTGGTTAAGTACATACGTTTTTCGTATTCTATCAAAATCCTAACTAGTAGCTCATCTTTGCTTTTAAAATGCTTATAAAGCGTACCTTTTGCCACATCCAAATGCCTTGCCAACTCATCTAAGGTCAAATCATACTCACCAGATTCTAACAACAACTGCTCGGCAGTGCGTAAAATCTGCTGTTCTCTAAGATAAAATTGTGTTTTACGGCTGTTTGACATGACATTTCCTTATCATAAAAATAGGGGTGCATGAACATCAGAGGCTGTTTTTAAGAAAAATCGCACAAATGACTTACCAGTCATTTTATCAAAATTAAAAAAATAACACAATAAGCACTTATATATTGAATAATTTATCCAAACTTTATTTTATGATTTAAAAAATTAATATAATTTATCGTGTATATGCGTTCACATTTTTATCATTTTGGGGTAAAATACTAAAATATACTTATTTTCTTTTGGCAACATAGGACCTTCACATGACTGCCACCAAACATGACCCCAAAGATTTTGAAAACCCGCCCATCAACTGGATACCTGCCATTGTGTTGCTATCCACGCCTTTACTTGCTCTAATTTTAGTACCTTGGTATCTGTGGACACACGACCTAAGTTTTTCGGTTTGGCTTGCATTCGCCTTCTTTATGACTTGGACAGGCATGTCTATCACCGCAGGCTATCATCGTCTGTTTGCTCACAAATCCTATGAAGCTCACCCAATTGTCAAATATTTTTTACTCATTGGGGCGACGCTAGCAGTGCAAAGCTCGGCATTTGACTGGTGTTCTGGACACCGTGTTCATCATCGCCATGTAGACGATGAATACGATGACCCCTACTCTTCAAAACGTGGCTTTTGGTTTAGTCATATTGACTGGATGTTGCACAAATATCCAAGCGGTCAGTACGATTACAAAAATATTCCTGACCTTAAAAAAGACAAAATCCTCCAAATCCAGCACGATTATTATGGTTTTTGGGTGGTGCTTAGCAACCTGATTTTTGTCGGTTTGGCAGGCTTGATTACAGGTGATATGCTTGGCACATTTTTAATGGCAGGTCTGTTACGTCTGGTTTTGACACACCATTTCACATTTTTCATTAATTCACTGTGCCATATGTTTGGTACACGCCCATATACTGATGATAATACTGCCCGTGATAACCCCATTTTGGCACTATTGACATGGGGTGAGGGTTATCACAACTACCACCACTATTTCCAATACGACTATCGCAATGGCGTCAAATGGTGGCAATATGACCCTACCAAATGGTTCATCGCAGGGCTATCCAAAATCGGACTTGCCAAAGAACTAAAAACAGTAGACGATTTGACCATCAAGCATGCCGAAGTTACCATGCAATTTAAACGTGCCCAAAAATTAGCCAATGGTAATGCGATGAGTCTGGACGAACGTATGCTTGCTTTTAAAGAACGTATCAGTGCCGAATATGATGAGTTTACCAAAACAGTTGAGGAATGGCACGCCCTAAAAGCCAAATCCATCGAATTAAAACGCACCGAGTTTGCCAGTCGTTTGCACGAAGCAGACGAAAAACTCAAAGAGCAATTTGCCCAAGTAGAGCAAAAAATCCTAGCCCACAGCGAGCGTATTGAAAAAGCCCTACTACAATTCAAAGGCAAAACCACCTAATCACACCCAACAAAAAAATCCCCAAATGAGGGGATTTTTTATGGTTTGAAGTTTGATGATGTTAGCCGTGATATTGGGCATCCATCTCTATAAGTCGCATCACACCCTTGTTCATGGCGTGCATGATTTGACCCAAAAGTACCTGCTGACGTGTTACAACAATAATAATCATAGGTTGATGTTTGTTAGGAACAGCACTAATCATGATTTTGCCGTTTTCGGCGTCCAAAATCACTGAGCGACAACCAGTTAGTTGAGCTTCACTCGTCAAGGCTTGCACGAGTGCCAAAATGGACGAGCCTACCGCCGATAATTTGTTGCCATCATAGTTTTTTTGAAAAATAGAACTGACCTCAAAACCATCTGACGATGCCAACAACACGCCATCCACGCCTGCGGTAGCATGTACCAATTCATGTAACACATCCTTAGAAATCGCCACAAACTGCTCAGCAGGCTTGATGCGATTTGAATCCAATTTAAAGGGACTATTCATACTACTCTCTACTTTTTGATGTTTATGAGTTTATTGTAAACCAACTCATCATATTTTTCACGTTATTTATGTTTTGTTGGGTAGATTATCATGATTGTTCAAGCGAAGTGATGATGCTCTCAACCAACAGTAGCACGTCTTCACGTTTACGCATGTCTACTGGAAATAACGGAATGTTTGAGTTAATGCTTGACAAATAATCACGATATAGCGACATTGGGCGTTCTGGCATTTTGTCCACTTGGCTGACACCCACCACGATACGACCACCATAAATGTCATTGAATTTTTGTAGATAATTTTTCAAATCCGCAACAGGGTCAGCTGCCGAATGGTCTATTAAAATCACCACACCCAACGCCCCTTGCGACAAAATAGGCCAGATGAAATTAAAACGCTCTTGACCGGGAGTGCCATACAGACCAATGCTTGCACCCCCTTCAATAGTTAACTCACCATAATCCATACCTACCGTTGTTAGCAGTTTGCTGTTGGTGTCAAGGTCAGTGTTTTTCACTTCGGTTGAGACGACAGGAATGTCTGACAAACTTGAAATCGCTTGTGTTTTTCCTGCCCCCATAGGACCACTAAATACAATTTTTAAACGTTGCATAAAATTATGTTACCTTATGTATTAATACCACAAATTTGGTGTTTGACAAACTCCACCAAAATTATCTCGTTGTTGTAACATTGCCAAGAATCATCATTCTTGGCAATCAATCATATACCCAACTTACGCCGTAATCTTGCCAAAAATCCCAGTTTTTCTTCTTGTTCAGCACTTGGTGCAGGCTGGGGTTTGTCAGGTTCGGTAGGTTGCGGTTTGACAGTTTCTTGTGTGTTTGTAACCACTGGTGCTTTATCAGGGGTGGTATTAACCGTATACACCTTGATATTGCGATAGTTGGTATCTTGTAAAAATCCTGCCACCAAAAAGCCCGCTACTGCTTTTTGGGCAATGGACATGGATACGTTGGCTTTGGTAGAAATCTGTGTCAAAGTTACAGCTTCTTTTTCCATAATAGTCATGATACGAAGCAGTTCACGGCGGTTCATATCATTGGGTTTGACCCATGCACGAAGCTGATAGGTGTTGGTGCTATTAACCAATCGCACAAGGTTGCCTGCGTGTTCCCAAATTACGTTCCAAATCCATTGATTCATGTCCACTGCGTGTTTGGGGTCAAGGTTCATAGAGCCTTGCACCAAACGAAGTCGCCAACCATTAGATGCTTTGGGTTTGGTATTTTTTTGCCAAAGCTGTTGTGTGCTTGGATTTAAAATAGCAATCACTTCACCATCTTGGAGTAATTCACAAAACGAATCATGGCGTTTGTGAAGCATGGTAATCAAATCAATCACATCATTAAAACTGTTATCCACCGTCTTAGTTTGGTCAACACGAGTGTCTGATATAGGACGAGGTTGAGGCTGTGTCAGTGTGGTTTGTTTAATTGGGGTTTTGTGTTGCGTATCGTTGGTAGAAGTATGTGGCAACACCCCTTCTTTTAACACATCTACATTGGCAAGAAGCCAATCATGAAGCAAGCGAATCTGTTTTAGAGGCAAGGTTAGAAGATTGCCAATCAGCTTACCCTCCAAACCTGTCGTATTTTTCGCCACATATAATAAGGCAGATTCTTTGTGCTGTTCTATGGCATTGATGACACTGCTTGAATTACGAAACTCATCATTAATCACAAACAAATCAATCGTACCACTCACAGACTTCGCCCATTCAAGCTCAACATCCAAACGAAGTAATACTCGCAAATAACCCTTAAACGTAACTTGGTCGGCAGGACTAACCCCAATCATGGCAATTCGCATGATTTTTTTGCCATTATTCATACTCATGATTTTTTAACCACCCTTGTTAATCATTATCCAAAATCATCTGGATAAAACCACAAACATATCAATAAAATCCCAACCCAACAATATTTGGTTAGATAACACAAAAGACATGACGTATTATCCTCACTGATAGAGTTTACACTCATCCACTAAGTATTACGCCCAGTTGTTTTAAACAACACGTCCAAACCCATATTGTAAACCATATTCACAAAAACAACCATACCTTTTATCATGATTATTTGTAATAATATGGCAATTTAATATGATGAAACCATCTCCAATAAATCCAACAATAATTTTATGGATATTGGCATTCATTTTACAAATGGCATTCTCCCGCTGTCATTTCAACCGTTACATTTACTCCTTTGGTTAAGCCAAATAGATGTTTTATTTGTTCGGTTGCACTGTCTTTGGCAAGAGTCATGATGTCGCCTTGGCATGCCTTTTTTAGCACTTCGTTTTTGGCAGATATTTGAGCCTGTGCCAAAATCTGCGGGTCGCCCGCCACCACACCAAACAGCCCTGTCTGCCAGTCATAGACCTGAATGTCGTCCAAAAACACTTCAAAAATCTCTGACTTGGGCAATTTGATATACACTTCAACAGGCGTGTTTGGCTCTTTGGGATAATGAACATCAACGTCATTAGCCGTTACTTTGGATAAATCCACACCTGCCAAAACACGTCCTTTGGCGATAAAAAGCCCCTTTTGTTCGTCCTGCCAAAGTTTGTACCAAGTTCCCTCTTTTTGGGCGGTAATGACTGTATCCACCCCAAAACTTGCAGTGGTTAGCTTTGCCATTTTTTGAACATCTGTTACTACCCCCTCACGACTGATGGCAGAAACAGCTTGTTTTTTGGTCAGTTTGACCGTAAAAATGGCAGTCAAAATCACCGTCATCGCCATAAAAATGGTGATGGCAATGAGTGTTAATTTGCTGTATTTTCTTTTGGGTGTTTTTGTCATCATTATTTTCCTATCAAAAAAATGAACCAATGGGGGTGATTTTTGCTTTTATGGGGTATAAATTTTAAATTTCCACAAAAACTGCTTGCACAGTTACCAAATTTTACTTTAATATAATACATTTTGAACAAATTACCCAATTTTTGAGAAATTTTATGAAAGCCAGTCAATTTACCCTAGCCACTCTACGGCAAACGCCAAGCGACGCCGACATCATTTCCGCCCAATTAATGCTCAAAGCAGGGCTTATTCGCAAACTTGCTTCAGGACTGTATGTCTGGATGCCAACAGGTCTTAGAGTGCTAAGACAAGTTGAAAAAATCGTGCGTGAAGAAATGGAACGCATCAATGCCCAAGAGCTTTTGATGCCTGTTACTCAGCCTGCCGAAGTTTGGCAAGAATCAGGGCGTTGGGAAGATTATGGGGCAGAACTGCTTCGTTTTAAAGACCGCCACCAGCGAGATTTTGTCTTAGGTCCAACACACGAAGAAGTTATCACCGATATTGCCAGAGGCGAATTAAAAAGCTACAAACAACTGCCAGCCACCTATTACCAAATTCAAACCAAATTTCGTGATGAAATCCGCCCTCGCTTTGGCGTAATGCGTGCTCGTGAATTTACAATGAAAGATGCTTATTCCTTTCATATTGATAAAGAAAGTTTAGCAAAAACCTATGCCGACTTTTATGAGGCATACAGCCGTATTTTTAGCCGTTTGGGGCTAAACTTTCGGGCGGTACAAGCCGATACAGGCTCTATTGGCGGTTTTGCCAGCCACGAATTTCACGTGCTTGCTGATAGTGGTGAAGATGATATTGCCTTTAGTAGCCAGTCGGATTATTCTGCCAATGTGGAACTTGCCGAAGCCATTTGCACCGATGTACGCAAAGCTCCAACTGCCGAACGCACCGATGTAGATACGCCCAATATGCCTACTTGTGAAGAAGTGGCAACTCATTTGGGCATTGACCTAAAACAAACGGTCAAAACCTTGATTGTCAAAGGCTCATACAGTGATGACAATCCTGATATGCCAAAATTGGTTGCACTTGTGCTTCGTGGCGACCACACCCTAAACGAACTCAAAGCCGAAAAACTCCCCCAAATCAAAGCTCCGCTTGAAATGGCAACAGAAGATGAAATCAAAGAAGCAGGGCTTATCAAAGGCTATATCAGCGTGGACTTGGCAAGCTATGGTATTTTTGTCGTTGCCGACCGCACCGCTGCTGTGATGTCAGATTTTGTCAGTGGGGCAAATATCCCCCATAAACATACAACAGGTATGAACTGGGATAAAGATGCCAAGTTTGATGTCGTAGCCGATATTCGCAATGTGGTGGACGGCGACCCAAGTCCAGACGGTCAAGGGGTTTTGCAAATCAAGCGAGGCATTGAGGTTGGGCATATTTTCCAGCTTGGCGACAAATATTCTAAGGCAATGAACTGCACCGTACTTGGCAAAGAGGGCAAACCTGTTACCCTGATGATGGGCTGTTATGGGATTGGTGTAAGCCGTATTATTGCTGCTGCTTTGGAACAAAATCACGATGACAAGGGCATTTTGTGGGCAGATACCCCAAATCCCAATGACAACATCGCACCGTTTTTTGTTGCTGTTGTACCAATGAAATCCAAAGACGGACAAGCCGAAAGCAAAGCCGAAGAATTGTACCAACTGCTAAAAAACAAAGGCGTTAATGTTTTGCTTGATGACCGTGATGAACGAGCAGGGGTCAAATTTGCCGACCTTGAATTAATTGGCATTCCGCACCGTATTGTCGTCTCTGAACGCAATTTGGCAGAAGGCAAATACGAATACGCCAAACGAGGCAATGATGACAAACAAATGCTAAGTCTTGATGAGATTTTGGCAAAGTTTTAAAAAAACAACTGTCATGATAAAAAAAACAAACCTTAGCTTAGGGTTTGTTTTTTTATGTTTAGATATTTTTAATTACTTTATTTAAAATATTTAACATTTACTAAGTATCTGCTGTCTTTTACTCATTAAAATAGACCCCAACAAAAGCAATCTTGCACTTATGTTTAAAGACACATAACCCATATAGAGAGAATTTTATGAAACTTATCAAAATCCTAACCCTAAGCCTTGCCCTTGGCACAACCACCGTCAGTGTTGCCCATGCTGATTATGATTATGATGACCGTATTGAGGCACAAATTTACCAAGATGTGAATTTTGATGCCAATGTCGCCAAAGCTGTCAAAATGCTAGAACAAAAAGGCTATACCGTTGTAGATGTTGAGGTGGATACTCATTTTGGCAAGCCTGTTTTAGATATTGAGGCACGCAAAGGCTATGTAGAATATGACATTAGACTAAGCTATCCTGATTTGCGTATCCTAAAAGAAAGGGCTGATGACTGATTTATCAAACCGCAAAAGCATTCACTTTTGCGGTTTTTTCATTATAATCGTACAGGAATACCTTGATTTGCCATAAACTCTTTTGCTTGACGAACCGTATAATCCCCAAAATGAAAAATACTCGCCGCAAGCACGGCATCTGCCCCACCTTTTAATACACCATCAGCAAGGTGTTGCAAATTACCCACCCCCCCAGAGGCAATCACAGGAATATTCACCAAATCACTGATGGTTTTGGTTAATAACAAATCGTAGCCTTGTTTGGTGCCATCACCGTCCATACTGGTTACTAAAAGCTCGCCTGCCCCACGTTTTGTCATCTGCACCGCCCAATCCACTGCATCCACCCCTGTTGCACGCCGTCCGCCATGCGTAAAAATCTCAAAACCAATACTACCATCAGCTTTCAGCACTCGTTTTGCATCAATAGACACCACGATACACTGACTACCAAAACGTGCCGAAGCTTCATTGACCAAATCAGGATTGGTGAGTGTGGCAGAGTTAATCCCCACTTTATCCGCCCCTGCATTGAGCAGGTTTCTGATATCCTCTATTTTGCGTACACCACCACCCACCGTGAGCGGGATAAAAATATTTTTGGCGATTTGTTCTACCATATGATAGGTCGTTTCTCGTCCATCGGAGGTGGCGGTGATGTCCAAAAAAGTAATCTCATCTGCCCCATCGTCATTATAACGTTTGGCGACAACCACAGGGTCCCCTGCATCTTTGATGTCTATAAAATTCACCCCTTTGACCACTCGTCCATTTTCAACATCAAGGCAGGGGATTAGGCGTTTGGCTAGCATGATTTTCTCCGTTGATGAATGAGTGTATTTTACACAATCTTGACCCAAAATTAAACCCACCACCCAAATCCCATGCTCATACCTATAATTTATATGGGTATATTTTTAAGATATTTGGTACTTTTGTAAACTTTTTTATAAAAAATACCGTACATCTTAAAAATATCAACGCTCATATAAAACTTGTGCTATAATGCATGCCCATTTAACCACAGACTTTTATCCACATATTGGAGGAATATCCGTGAAATCCATATTAAAAATCATCACATGGCTGGGTGTTATGACGCTAACCTTAGGCATGATAGGTTGTGATAATAACAAAGAGCCAGTACAAAGCACGCCTGCCAAGAAACTACCCATCATCAGAGTCGTTACTGATGGAGAATCTCCACCCATGAGCTTTGTAGATGAACATGGCGACTTACAGGGCATTGACATTGACATCATTCGTGCCATTGGTGAGCAACAGGGTTTTGATGTAGAAATCAGCCGTGAGCTGTTTGATAATATGTTTAAAGGGTTGAGTAGTGGCAGACATCATGTTGCCATAGGCAGTCTATCACTGACCCCAGAGCGCGCCAACAAATACAACCCTACCGAAACCTACCTACACAATCCTGCCATCGTTCTACATAACCAATCCTCAAAGCTAAACGAACTTAGCCAAATCAAACCGCTACGTGTGGCAACCACAAAAGGCACAATGTACACCGACATCGCTGAAAACTTACAACCTGCCAAGCATTATGTAACTAACACCAATTTTCAAAATTACCAAGGTCTACTTTTAGACCGTTTTGACGCCATCTTGGGAGACAAATATATCTTAGAATACATGCTGGCTCGCCACCCCCATAAACCACTCCACAGTTTTGAATATCAGATTGGTGATGGCTCATCTGCCAACATGGTGTTTTATGTTGGCAAAAACAACCAAGAACTACTAGACAAACTCAATCAAGGCATTCGTCAGCTTAAAGCCTCTGGCAAAATTGATGATATTGTCCAAAATTATCTGAGCAAAGCACACTAAGTTGCCTCTTCCCTAATCTTGACAAACCGCCCAAATTTGGGCGGTTTTTTATGGTAAATTTCATCAAAAAGTTTTAAAATAACACCTGATTTTTTACCCATAAAATAGATAACATTTAAAAGTGGTCTTTATGAAAAAATGTCTTTTTATCGCTTTGTTGCTCACCACCCCTGCTTGGGCTGGCGACTGGGTGTATTTGGGCGAAACCAAGGATTATAAACATTATTTGGATAAAGATAGCATCCACATCAAACGCTTTGCAGATGGTGAACAATATGTCAGTGCGTGGATACGAGAAGATTTTAAAACCGCCAAAAAGTCAGCAAGTGGCAAAACCTATTGGCAAAACAAAATTCTTTTTCATTTTGACTGTGCCAATCAAAAATGGGATTTTAGTCATTTAATGCATTATGACCAACAAGGTAATGTGGCAACAAATAAAACCAATCCCATCAGCTTTCGTAGCTCACGGGCATGGCAAAATGTTGCCCCAGATACAGCAGGCGAAACCAAGTTCACTATAACGTGTCGGTTGGTGGCATTAAATAAATGACCATCATCAATCCAAAAACAAACCACTGATGAGCAGTGGTTTTATTATTGGCGGTTTTTTATGGTAAATTTCATCAAAAAGTTTTACAATAACCCTTTTACTTTACCCATTTTAAGGAAAAATCATGTCCGTCTACACTCACTTATCTGATGATGAATTTTTTGCGTTTTGCGGTTTGTTTGGCGTTAAATTCAAAAAAGCCACACCCATTACCCAAGGGATTAAAAATTCCAATTGGTTTATTAGCACAGATAGCGACAAAGACGGCGAACACTCCTATGTCTTTACGCTCTATGAAGAGCGAGTGCCTGATGACATTATCAAAATGGCAACCATTATGCACGCCCTAAAAGACAAACTACCCATCGCTGTACCAAAAATCAAACTTACCGCCAAAGGGGCAAATATTGGTGAAGATTGTGTAATGCGATACGAAAATAAGGCGATTTTGCTTGTACCAAAATTACAGGGCACGCACCCAACCACCACCGATGAGATGATGTGTCAGCAAATGGGCAAAGCCCTTGCCACCTTACATCAAACCTTGCAAACACTACAACCTGCCGAAGATTATGGTGTGCCACTCTATGACTGGGCAAGAGTCAAACAGCGTGAAACCGCCTATATGCCAACCGATGAAGCCAAACTGATGAATGATATTTGGCAAGCCTATGATAATCTGCCCAAAGATTTACCAAAGGGACTTTGTCATTTGGATATGTTTGCTGATAATTCGTTATGGGATTTTTCTAATACACCAACTTTAACAGGCTTGCTTGATTTTACCGAAGTGTCGGTTGAATATTATTTGATGGACATTGCCATTACCATCAATGATTTTTGTACCACTTGGGGCAATGCCGAAAATGGTGAAAGTGTTGAATTTAATCCTCAAAAAATGCACGCCTTTATCAAAGGCTATGACAGCATTCGCCCATTAACCGATAATGAAAAAAATGCCTTACCGATAATGCTGGCATATAGTGCCACTATTTTTTGGTTACTGCGATTAAATGTGATTTATTATAATAGAGAACAAGGACGAACAGGCGATGACATTATGGTCAAAAACCCCGATTTGATGAAACGGCTGGCAAGTTTGCATTGGGGGAGAGTGTGAGTTTTCAGTCAAGTAAAATTTGGTTGGATTTTAAAAATCAACTGGCTTTATTAAAAAGTCGTGGCTTAATTATTGATGATGAAAAAATCGCCATTCATCATCTACAAAATATTGGCTATTATAGGCTGGCAGGCTATACCTATTCCTTTCGTCAAATCATTCCCAACAATACGCCAGTAAAACGCAGTCATACCTTCGTCAAAGACAGTTACCTAAAAGACATTATCAATCTCTATCAGTTTGATAAACAATTAAGATTATTTGCTTTTGAAGCCATAGAACAAATTGAAATGTCAATCCGCACCAATATTGCTTATACACTAGGCAAAAGACACCCCAACGCCCACGAATTAAGCGAACATTTGGACGCAAATTTTTGTAATCGTTTTGGCAAAAAACAAGGGAAAAAAGACTTATATAGCCAAAAATCCGATCATCATATTTGGTTGGAAAAGTATGACAGTTTGGTTAATCGTGCCAAAAAACAAGATTTTGTTAGACACAACCTTGAAACTTATGGTTGTTTGCCCATTTGGGTAGCGTGTGAAATTTTGGATTTTGGAGCATTATCAAGATTATACAGCGGATTAAAATATCAAGACCGCCAAAGCATCGCTCAAAAATATAGAACAACGCCTGAATTATTATCGCAATGGTTAAGAAGTCTTAATTTTATTAGAAATGTTGTTGCTCATCACGGTAGATTGTGGAATATTAATATAGTTGACCGTAGCAATTTATCCGCCAGCTTTCCCAATAATGCTTTGGCACAACAATTAGACAACCAAAAACCATTTGCTTATTTTTATTTAATGGCTCATTTGGTTGAAATCATCAGTCCACAATCGGATTGGAAAATAAGATTGATTGAACTTTTAAAAAAATTTCCGACACCCAAAAATAATGTAGTAACCTTACAAGATTTTGGCTATCTAATTAGCATTCAAAATCACCATTGGTGAAAACAAGAAAGCCCCAGATTACCGTTGTCCAAAACAAAGGGACGAGGCAGGGTCTGGGGGCGTATTAAGAGCTATTTTAATGCAAATTTGCATAATTTGTCAAGCAATATTACACAAAAAGAGTAAAAAAATGTGCCAACTACTTGGAATGAACTGCAACACCCCCACCGACATCGGATTTAGCTTTACAGGCTTTCGCCAGCGTGGGGGCTTGACCGACCACCACGAGGACGGCTTTGGCATTGCCTTTTTTGAAAAAAGCGAGTCAGGACGCATCGGACTTCGCCAATTTCACGACAACAAACCAAGCTATCTATCGCCCGTTGCCGATTTGGTCAATCACTACCCCATCAAAGCTATGAATGTCATCGCCCATATCAGAAAAGCCACCACAGGCGAAAAATCCAACCTTGCCAACATTCACCCCTTTGTACGAGAAGTATGGGGCGAGCAATGGGTGTTTGCCCACAACGGTCAAATGAGCCAAAGTTTCATCGCTCGCACAGGGCGACTGATGAATAATGGCAATGCCGAACATTATTCACCTGTGGGGGCAACCGACAGCGAACTGAGCTTTTGCTACCTTCTAAACCGCCTAAAAGCCACCTTCAAAAGCCGTCCGTCTGATGAAGCCTTATTTGCCTTTTTGACCGCCCAATGCCGTTATTTATCCGCCAATGGGCTATTTAATTGCCTAATTTCCAATGGCGATTGGCAATTAGCCTACGCTGGCAGTTTGTTGTTTTATCTCACTCGCAAAGCCCCTTTTGGCGAAGCGGTATTATCCGATGGCGAAATGAGTGTGAATTTTAATGATTTAACCACCAACAAAGACAAAGCCACCATCATTGTTACCATTCCTTTGACCGATAACGAAAAATGGCAACAATTAGCCGTTGATGAATGCGTGGTCTTTAAAAATGGCGATGTGATTTTTAAAGAAACACCCAGCAAAAAAACCTATCTTTCCATTGAGGAGGGTCTTAAAATTGCAAGAGCAGTTGGAGCAAGTGTTTAATAAAAACCATGACACACAGCCCATCATTTGCTATTGACGTGTCAGAGAAAAAAAGGGGTAAGGTAGAGCTTTTAAAAGAAACTTATAAACTTCTTTTAAAAATCCAAAAAAGCATTGGCATAGGCTAAAATTTAAAAACCAAATTGGAAAGGGCCGATAAAGTTAGAAAACATCAAAAACCACGTCATCACCACAAGAAAACATGGCAATACCCATCACCATTGGCATTATGAGTTATGATGGATTTAAATATTGATTGATTATCATTTACTATTTGATGGTTTTGTTTTATACTAAGCAACTCTTTATTATTACAGGGATTTGTTATGTTTTATCATCACAAATATTTGTTGTGCTTTTTATTATTCGTTAGCCAATGGGGATTTGCCATCTGTCAGGATAACCGTGCGTATGACATCGCCTGCCTACGCACCCATTATGCCAAACCAACTGCCCAATGGCAACCTCCCACCATTGATGAAGGCGTAAATTGGACGGAGCTTGCCCCCATTACTCATACTCCTGCTCCTTCCACCCCTCTTACCGAGCTTGGCAAATCCTTATTTTTTGAAAAAGCCCTATCATCAAACCAAACAATCGCCTGTGTCAGTTGCCACGACCCAGACCATGCCTTTGCCGACCCACGCACGGTATCGCTTGGTGTTTTTGATAGGCAAGGCAAACGCAACAGCCAATCATTGTCATATCTAGGGCTTGACGCACCCACATCGCATGGATTTTTTTGGGACGGACGAGCAAACACACTAGATGAGCAAGTACTCATACCTCTGACCGACCCCAACGAAATGGACATCACACTTGATAGCGTACCGACACGTTTGGTGAGTGCAGGGTATTTGCCAAAATTTCAGGCGGTTTTTGGTGAACATCTAGCCGACATTGACATCAGCCAAGTTGCTCACGCCCTAACCACCTACCTACACACGCTCACGCCCACCCCTACACGCTTTGATGATTTTTTAAATGGCGACCCCACCGCCTTGACCGACACCGAGATTTTGGGTTTGCACTTGTTTCGTACCAAAGCTCGCTGTATGAATTGTCATTTTGGGCAAGCCTTGACTGACAACCAGTTTCACAATCTCAACCAAACCTTAGCAGGTCGCAAATGGCAAGATTTTGGCAGATATGCCAACACCGACAACCCAAGCGATTTTGGTAAATTTAAAACCCCATCACTACGCAACTTATCTGTTTCAAAGCCTTGGTTTCATCATGGATTATTTGTCAATCTGCGTGGCGTGGTGGCGATTTATAATCGTGGCATGCCCCTACCCCCCACCAAAGATGCCCCACCCATCGCCCACGAAGACCACTTAGACCCACTCATCAAACCGCTAGGGCTAAGTGCTGACGAAATGGACGCTCTGACGGCATTTTTGATGACTCTTTAACATTATGTTACAATGTAAATTTTTGCAAATAAATGTTACCCATTGACATTTTTGGATAAATAAATAATAATTATCATTAAGATTATTATTAATGATGAGAGATGCCATGACGACAAAACCCACTTTCCTTATCATATCTATGATGATAGTCATCAGTACGTCTGCCTATGCCAACGACCAGTCGCCCCATGTTGAGCTTGACCCCATGTCTATCACCCTAAGACACATGACAGGCAAAACCACCCAAACCCAACAACAACTCACCAACGCTCCCACCACCAACAAAACCATCAGCGAAACCCTAAAACAGCACCCCAACGTCCAATTTGACAAAGCTCATCGCCGTGCAGGTAAGCAAGGCGAGCTATCGGCAGGGGATTTTAGTATCAATGGAGCGTTGTTTTATGATAACAAAATCCTACTAAACAACATCAACGTTGCCAACACCATCAACCCCGCAGGCAATGGAGGCAACCCATCTGCCACCGATTCTTTGCCAGCCAGCTCCCAAGACATCACAATCAACACGGACTTGTTGTGCAACCTAGAAGTCCTAGACAGCAACATCTCTGCCAAATATGGTAATTTTGTTGGTGGGGTGGTTAAAGCAAACACTTGTCGCCCCACCAGCGATGTTGGCAAAATTCATGGGAGCATAAGCTATGATTACACCAGTAGTGATTGGGCAAAATTCAACCCTGTATCACAATCTGAAATTGATAATTTTGAAGACAACACCAATGTCAATTACCAAAAGGATTTTAAAAAGCAAGGCACATCTCTAAACCTACACGGCAACCCCACCCAAAATCTTGGCGTGCAACTATCTGCATCTCATCGCTGGTCGGACATTTACCTAAAATCTCGCCTAGCAGACGCACGCCCCTACAACCAAACACGCCAAGCTGATAATATCATGCTTGGGCTATACTACGACATCAATGATGATAACCAAGTCAAATTAAACCTAAGCCATGCCACCACAGGCGGAGAGTACTACCAAAATAACGTTTTGGGCAGTCGCATGGACATCACCACCCAAGTTAATGCTTTTGATTTATCCTTTGAACACACTCTAAAAAAAGCCGTTTTGACACATGGGCTGACATACAGCCAAAAAGAACAAGCTCGCACCACTGACGCCAACCAATCTGTTCCTTGGCGGTCATCACCTGCCAAAAACTGGGGAGTTGCAGGCGTGGTAACGGAAGGAACAGCAGGGTCTCCCCTAGAACATCGTGGCAAAACCCTAGAATATCATGTCAAATCTGTCTTCAATCCCTACCAAAAAGGCTGGTTTGGTTATCAAGCCACACTAGGGGCAGACCTAAGCAAACAAACCGCCGACTGGCATCGTCCCCATGATTTTTATCAATATTTTGCTCCCAATGCCACAGGAGGCAACGGCACAAACTGCGTGCGTACAGACGGCACGACCGACCCTTATTGCGACCCCACGTACGAACGAAATGGCAGAGCTGTTGGGCAGTTTCATGTTCGTCGTACCTACAACCAAGCAGGTAAAATTGACATCAACCAAACAAGTTGGTCAGCTTATCTTGAAAACCAACTAAGCTTTGGTAACTATCTAAAAGTCAATCTTGGCGTACGTTTTGACAAAGACAACCTAAGCCGTGATGATACGCTTGCCCCACGCCTAAGTGCCACTTATTATCCATTTGCCAATGACAAACTGGCGATTGATGTCGGCTACAACCGCTATTATGGACGCAACGCCTTTAACACCGCCCTCCAAGACGGTATCAATAAACTTAGCTGGACACAAACTCGCACCAACATCAACAGCGATTGGGTAACAACCACAAATGCCCTAAGCTCCAACACCAGTCGCAACACCCTTGCTACGCCCTATGCTGATGAAAAAGTATTGGCGTTATTTGGTAAAGCCTACAACACCGCTTGGCAACTTAAATATGTAGAGCGAGACTACAAAGACCAAATCCGCCGTTACCGAGCCAGCCTCTCACCCCTTGTGTGGTCTTATGACAATTTGGGGCAAAGCCATGCCAAAAATTACAGCCTAACCCTAAACACCCTAAAACCGCTTGACATAGCAGGGGCAAATCATCAGTTATATTTTGGGGCAGATGTCAGCGATGTTTATCGTAATTTTAACGACTATGACGACAGCACCTTAAACGAAGAAAAATATGTCCTATATAACGGTCAAGTCATCGCCAATGTAGACAGACCTGCTGACAACTACAACCAACCTAGAACCTATCGGCTAGGAGTGAATAGCCAATTTCACAAAATCCCGCTCACACTCACCAACACCCTACGCTATCGCACCGATTATGAGGCCACCGTTGGTAGTCGTTTGCCTACCGCCGAACAGTTTTATCATGACGGTGAACTGGTACGCACCGCCTATCGCCCCGCACACATTGGCGGTGCGTTAGAATGGGACGCAAAAGCCCAATATGCGTTCGGCAACCGCTACCAAACCATCTTGGGCGTAACGGTCAATAACGTCCTAAATCGCCAAAACAAATACCTAAACGGCTCATCACTAGAATCCGAAATTGGACGACAATATTTGGCAGAACTAACCTTTAAATTCTAAACAAGAAACTCCCAACTTGGGAGTTTTTATTTGGGTAAAAAATTTGATAAAATATGTCATGCTCTTTTAGATTGATTGCTTTATGACAACTTTCATTGATGATTTTTACACCATTGACCCAAACCAACTTTGGCTGTCTCCCTATTTACCCATTCATCAGGCATTTATGGATAATGGCGACATACCGCTTTATACATGGCTTAATACTTATTTTGATAAGCATCACATTCATCTGACCAATCACCAAAATTCTCCTTTGTCATTTACTCACCAAAATGATTTGGAACATGGCATAGCTTATGAAACGCACATTGGACAATTTCACAAAATCCCCACCAGAGATAATCTACACGACTGGTTTGGCGCGTGTGTATGGTCAATTTTTCCCAAAACCAAATCCCTACTTAATGCCAAACATTTGGCATATATAAATCAAAATAACACCGCCAATAAAAGAAACCGAGTGCGAGATACCATTACTGTTTTTGATGAAAATGGTGCGATTTTAGTGGTGAGTGATGATGAGATTGGTACGCAGATTGGGCAGGCACTGGCTGTTTTTGATTGGCAACATTGCTTGGTAAAACCCAGACAGTATTGGTCGGATTATAAAAACGACAAAGATAAAAAAGCCAAAGTATTTATATTCGGTCATGCCCTCTTGGAGCAATTAATAAAACCTTACAAATCCCTATGCAGTCATACAGTCATTATTAAAGTTAATTCATCATTTTTTAAACAATCATTACAAGAACAATTAGTCATTTTGGATACAGAATTAGCCAAAATCATGAATGAATTATTAAGCGATGATGTAACACCACGCCAACTAAATCCTTTACCCATTTTGGGCGTACCTTATTTTTGGGAAAATGACAACCCCATATTCTACGATGACCCTTTTGTTTTTAGAAATGGACGCAAAAAATAGGAATTGCCATGCATCAAGTTGCCTTGATTTTACATTTATTTGGAGCCAGTATTTGGGTGGGCGGTCATTTGTACTTACTTATTCGGCTTATGCCAAATTTTGTCCGCCAAAATGACATTAAGGGCTTTTTAGCCTTTGAAAAAAGCTATGAACCGCTTGGTATGACCGCCCTTGCCATACAAATCATTACAGGACTTTATATGATGAATGACATCGCCCCATTTAGACTATGGGGTGAGCCCATGGGTTTTTTGACCGCACTCATTCATGGCAAGCTGACATGGCTTGCCCTGACTGTCATCACCGCCCTACATGCACGGTTTAGGGTAGTTAAACATTTAGAAAATGGCACATACACCAACAAAACTCTGACCGTCATGCACATTCATGTGGGCTTAATTTGCCTTTGGAGTGTGGCATTCGTAATTACAGGGGCATTGTTTCGTTGACTTTTCATCAAATAGAAATTTCCCATGCCTTTAAAATATGGTATAATTTTTGCAGTATTTTAGGTATGTTGGATTTTAATTTTTAAAATCATTAACATCAACACCAACAATTCATCACAGGTACACACCATGAAACACATCGCCATTGTCGCTATTTTAGCCACTGCTTTGACAGGCTGTAACGCCATGACCAGCATTGCTGACAACATCACCAACAAAAAAAGCACATTCTCTCAAAGAGATAACACCATTTATCCAACCGTAGACGGTAAAAAAGACAGTGAGCCTGCCGAATTTGGCAAAGCCAAATACAGTATCGCTCCTGCTCAACCAGAAGCCCAAGAAGCCCAAGAATTTGCCGAACAACCTACCGACTACAACTACAATAATTATGGTGTTATCTACGGTCAATAACCCACTCATAAAAAACGCCCGTATTTATGGGCGTTTTTTGTTATCTTGTAAACCGCTTAATCTTTAACATCTGTTTTGACACCCTCACTTTGTGTTAAGGCTTGGGCATTGCGTGCATCAATCTGTGCCATACTGGTGGCTGGCACAAACTGCCCGTTATTGACATCTGTACCACGCTTAGCATGTTCGGTCTTTAATGACTTGGCAACCTCTGGAGGCATATAATTTTCGTCATGTTTGGCGAGTACTTCGCTGGCGACAAACGTGCCATTTTGGAGTTTACCTGTTGCCACTACGCCCGAATTTTCGGCAAACAAATCAGGCAACACCCCACGATAAGTAACAGGCACAACTGCCTTAAAATCGGTTACTTCAAATTGAATATTTAAAGGGTCAGCAGGATCACGTCTGACCGACCCTGCCACCACCATACCCCCTGCACGAATGCGTTTATCTTCTGGGGCTTTGCCAGTGGTTATGGCAGTTGGGTCAAAATAATAATCGGTCTGCTGACGAATGGCATACAACATAAGCCCCACAGCAACTGCCACACCAATGAGCATGGCAACGACCCACATGAGTTTTTTTTGGCGAGCTGAATTCATAAATGTAGCCTAAATTTAGGAAGTTTTTGTAGATTTGTTGAGTTGTTGGCGTTGTTTGTTGGTAAGTCTTGTGGTATTTTGGCGTAAATTTTTAATGACTTTTTTACGTTCATCAAAAACATACCAAATCAACCCAAACATGAGCAAAAACGTAATGCCATAGCTTACCCACACAAACGAACCATGTCCGTTCATGTGGATAAAATCTTGAAAATTATTAAAATAAGGGGTCATTGCTTGCTACCTTTTTCTTTGCTGGCTATTTTTGACCGTTGAGCCATTTGGCTACCCATGCTTTGTTGTGTTCACGTTGCAAAATGAGTGAATTGGTGCGATAAATGGTAAGACCTGCCACCAAAAAATACACACCCAATATCATGATAAGTAGTGGCACCCACATACTGGCAGGCATTTTTGGGGCGTTGGTTACGGTAAAAGTCGCACCTTGATGTAGGGTGTTCCACCATTCTACTGAATATTTGATGATTGGCAAATTGACCGCCCCCACAATAGAGAGTATGGCAGCTGCCCTACCACGATTTTGGCTATGCTCAAAAGCACTAAACAACGCCATCACGCCTGCGTATAAAAACGCCAAAATCAGCATAGAAGTCAAACGTGCGTCCCACACCCAGTATGTCCCCCATGTCGGCTTACCCCAAATAGAGCCTGTAATGAGCGACAGTACACACGCTATAAAGCCCATCGGAGCGACTGCTTGAGCGACAATGTTGGCGGTTTTGATTTTCCATACCAAAAAAATCACCCCAAGCACCGCCATTGCCAAATAAACACTCATGGCAAGGCTTGCCATCGGCACATGGATAAAAATAATGCGATAGCTGTTGCCTTGCAAATAGTCAGGCGGTGCAAACAACAAACCCCACACCGTCCCAGTCGTCAGTAACACAAAAGCGATACCTAAAAGCCACTTTACCCAAGACGAAAAAATCTTGAAAAAACGCTCCGTCCCCACTGTGGTCAAAAACCCCTGCCATAAACGCCCAAAAAAACCAAGTTGGTTGTTTTTTGGGGCATTTTGAATGGCAGAAGGTTCAGAAAAATCGGACATGGCACACCAATTTTATTTTTTGATAAATTGGTATGATTATACCATGATTTGCTAAATTTTCACAAATTCGCATAATGATAAAATATTTTTGATGATTTTTAAAAAAAATCTATTGCCTTTTGGGGGTGTTTGGGTTTTAATATAAGATTACCAAAAAATTTTAAAAAAAATTATGAACACCACCACCGAACGTCCTATTATCCTTGATTTACAAGACATTCACAAAAATTTTGGCTCACTTGAAGTTTTAAAAGGCATCTCTTTGACCGCTCATGACGGTGATGTCATTAGCATTCTTGGGTCAAGTGGCTCTGGCAAATCTACTTTTTTACGCTGTATTAACCTGCTTGAAAAACCCAGTCAAGGGCGGATTTTTATTGGCAATGATGAGTTGATTTTGACTCAAAAAAAGGGGGAGCTGGTCGCCAAAAACCCCAAACAACTTGAAAAAATGCGTGCCAAAATCGGCTTTGTTTTCCAAAACTTTAACCTATGGCCTCACAAAACCATCCTACAAAACATCATTGAAGCCCCCACCCAAGTCCTAAAAACCCCAAAAGACGAAGCCATTCAAGAAGCCGAACGCCTACTGGCTAAGGTGGGTCTATCCGACAAAAAAGAGGCTTACCCTGACAACCTATCAGGCGGTCAGCGTCAGCGTGTCGCCATCGCTCGGGCATTGGCAATGAACCCACAAGTCATTTTATTTGACGAACCAACTTCCGCCCTAGACCCAGAGCTTGTCAATGAAGTGCTGGCGGTTATCAGAGAACTGGCAAGCGAGGGTCGCACGATGCTCATCGTAACGCACGACATGAGATTTGCCAAAGAAGTCTCAACCAAAGTCGTCTTTTTACATCAAGGACGTATTGAAGAAATGGGTACGCCCAGCGAAGTTTTTGACAACCCAAAATCAGAGCGAGTGCGTGAGTTTATGGCATCGCACCGTTAATTTTTTATTCTTATAAGGAACATTTATGACACACTTCAAATCCGCCCTAAGCGTCATGGCTCTTAGCACCATGCTTGTTGCCTGTGGTGGTGAACAATCCACCAACGCCCCAACAGACACCGCCAAACCTGCTGGCGACAGAACACTTATCATCGCCACCGAAGCCAACTATCCCCCCTTCAACAACATGACCGCAGACGGTAAAATTGTCGGTTTTGATGTGGACGTGATTAATGCAGTATGCACCGAAATCAAAGCCAAATGCGAAATCATCGCCCAAGATTGGGACGGCTTACTTCCTGGTCTTTTAACCCAAAAATACGATGCCGTCATCGCTGGTATGTCCATCACCCCAGAGCGTCAGGCACAGGTGGATTTTAGTGAGCCATATTTTGCCAACACCATCGTATGGCTTGCCAAAAATGACGGTTCATTTGACCCAAACAATGTCAAAGACAAAATCCTAGGCGGACAACGTGCTACCACAGGATTGGATTATATCAGCCAAAAATATGACGGCAAAGACGGCAACCGTGTACAAGTGTATGATACCTATACCAATGCCTATCTAGATTTAAAAGCAGGACGCAACCACGCAGTCATGGCAGAAAAGGTATCAGCAAGCGACTGGCTCAAAGACAACACCCCCACATTTGGGCTGATTGGCGATGAGATTGACAACAACGACAACTTAGGCATTGCCGTGCGTAAGGGTGATCCTTTGAAAGCCGAATTTGACAAAGCTCTTGCCACCCTAAAAGCCAACGGCACACTTGCCAAACTTGAAGAAGCCTCATTTGGTACTTCATCTGCCCCTAAATAAGGAACATCATCATGAACATCAAATACCTAAGCGTGGTTTTGGGAACAGCCCTTTTGGTGGCGTGCGGTGGTGAAAAACCTGCCGACACACCCACCAATAATACCGCTACGCAAGGCGAAACAGTGATTCACATCGCTACCGAATCAAGTTTCAAACCTTTTAGCTATCTTGACAATCAAGGAAATACAGTAGGCTTTGAGATTGATCTTGCCAATGCTTTATGTGCCGAAATGAAAGCCAAATGCGACATCACAAGCCAAGAATGGGACAGTCTAATCCCAAGCCTACACGCCGAAAAATCAGATGCCATCATGGCAGGCATGTCAGTTACACCCGAACGTCAAGCAGTGGTGGATTTTACTGACAGTTATTTTGACAACAAATTGGTTATCATTGGCAAAAAAGGTGAAACAGTTACACTTGATAGTTTGGCTGGCAAAACTGTCGGCGTACAACAGTCCACTCTATCAGCCGATTACCTTGCCAAAAACCAACCCAAAGCCACAGTCAAACCTTATGACAAACAAGACAATGTCTATTTGGATTTAAGTGCAGGACGGATTGACTACATGATGTCAGATTTTGTCCCTGTGTCAGACTGGCTAAAAACAGACGCAGGTGCAAATTTTGAAATCAAGGGCAGTCCTATTGACATTGATGATAAGGTTGCCATCGCCATTCGCAAAAATGATGCCCTAAAAGATAAATTCAATACCGCACTTGCTACCATAAAGTCCAATGGCGAATATGACAAACTAATGGCAAAATATTTTAGCCAAACAGCCAGCACCGAAACCACCCCAACACAGCAAACCACCAACTAATCGGTGATTGGACAAAAGGTACTTATCTTTTGTCCAATTTGTTTTATCAGTTTTAACCCATTTATTTTAAAGGATATAAAATGCAACACATGACATTATGTATCGCCATTCTATCCATGATTGGATTAACTGCCTGTGGTGGCGACAACGCACAAACCACCGCCCCCACCGACACCAAGCCCAAAATTACCACCCTACAAATCGCCACCGAAGGGGCATACGCCCCCTTTAACTACACCACCAATGATGGTAAATTGGCAGGTTTTGATGTGGATTTGACCAATGCTCTGTGTGCCAAAATGAATGTTACTTGTGAGGTGGTTGCCCAAGATTGGGACGGCATCATACCTGCTTTAAAAACAGGTAAATACGATGCCATCGTCTCGGCAATGTCCATCACTCCAGAACGTTCAGAACAAGTTGCATTTAGTGAGCCTTATTTTGCCAACACGCTCGTTTTTATCGGACACAAAGACAAGCCCTTTGATGACAAAAATACCGACACCCTAAAATCCCTCAAAGTCGCCGCCCAAAACTCCACCATTGCCAGCCAGTGGTTTAGTGCCAATTACCCTGATGTCAAAATCCAGCTCTACCCCACGCTAGACGGAGCATTCATGGATTTGGGCAGTGGTCGTGCTGACATCGTCATTAGTGATAAACTGCCTGCCGTGTCGTGGCTCAAAAGCGATTTGGGTAAAGATTTTGCCCTAAAAAGTGGTGACATTGACATTAATGACCGTTTTGCCATTGCCATCAATCCAAACGACACTAAGCTGTTGGGTGAATTTAACCAAGCTCTAGCCGACATCAAAGCAGATGGCACTTATGATAAATTGGTAGTGCAACATTTTGGTGAAGCAATGTTGGACAACTTGCCCAAATAGCTTAACTTTACAACCACCTCATAAGGTGGTTTTTATTATGCACAAATTTGCTTAAATATTATACTACTGTACACTGATAATCTTTTGTGCATTTGCCTAATTTTTGGTAAAATAGTCGGTTTGACAACCCCACAAGTCCATTTTTATTTTAAGGCTTTTTTGTGATAAACCTACACGGCTACGAAAATCTCATTCTACAAGGCACATGGCTCACCATAAAATTGGGTGTGGCAAGTTTACTATTTGGCTTGGTCTTTGGGCTGATTGGGGCAAGTGCCAAACTTTCTAGGATTTGGATTTTACAAAAAATTGCCCAAGTATATACCACCGTTGTGCGTGGCTTGCCCGAGCTTTTGGTGGTATTTGCCATTTATTTTGGTGGAGGGATTGTCGTGTCCGCCATCGCCAAAAGCATGGGTTATCATGGGCGGATTGATATTGGTAGTTTTTGGCCGGGTGTGGTGGCGTTGTCATTCATGTTTGGGGCGTATGCCACCGAAGTGTTTCGTATGGCAATAGGAGCCATTCCTATCGGTCAATGGGAAAGCTGTCAAAGTCTGGGCATGACACGAATGCAGACGTTTTGGCGGATTATTTTTCCCCAGATGTGGGTGGTTGCCCTACCTGGTCTTGGTAATCTCATGCTAGTTCTACTCAAAGATACCGCACTCATCTCACTCATCGGACTGCATGAGCTAACCTATGTAACGTCCCGAGCAGGGCAAACAACCCAAGAGCCATTTACCTTTGCTATGGTGGCGGCGGTCATGTATTTAGTTTTGACAGCGGTGGTTACGGCGGTCATCGGCACGGCAGAATGGTACATCAATCCATCTGCACGTTACGCCAGAAAACAACAAGGGGCAAAATCATGAACTGGAACACCCAAGCAATTTTTACATATTTTCCCGAATTGTTAAAAGCCTCCATAACCACTTTGGAGCTGGTGCTACTGTCTAGTGCCTTAGGGTTGGTACTGGGCGTGATGTTGGCACTCATGCGACTTTCCAAAAACCCTGCGATGTGGTTTTTATCATTTTTATACATCTATTTTTTTCGTGGCACGCCCCTACTTGTACAAATCTTTTTGATTTATTATGGGCTTGGTCAATTTGACTTCATCAAAAACAGCTTTTTATGGACACCTGTACTAAGCCAAGCCTATTGGTGTGCCATCATTGCCCTCACCCTAAATACCTGTGCCTACGTTGCTGAAATTGTGCGTGGTGCAATCAAATCAATCCCACATGGCGAGCTTGAAGCCTCTGACGCTTTGGGGCTATCGCCTTTTACCAAACTCACTCGCATTATCCTACCTCGTGCCTTTGGAGTCATGCTCCCAGCATATAGTAATGAAGTGATTTTTATCCTAAAAGGTTCGGCACTGGTTTCAACCATCACCGTGGTAGATTTGATGTATACCGCCAAACTCATCATCGCCAAAACCTACATGACACTTGAAATCTATTTTACCGCAGGGGTTATTTATTTACTCATGTCGTGGATGTTTTTGGGGATATTTCATCAAGTGGAGAAATATTTTAATAAACACAAATTTTACAAAGCCACATAAAAAGACCGCCTTTGGGCGGTTTTTGTTTTGTATTTAGGGCAACTGGCAATTTATTCTTTTAAAACACCATCAACATAACATCCATTATTTAAACCTTGAATGCTACCATTGACATAAAATTCAAAAATCTAAACCAAGTCAAACTGCGTTCAAACCCTGCTTCACTTAGCCGATAAAAATGTGTAGCTTCATCATCGGTGATAAGTACATTTTCTAAGGCGTTTCTTTTACCACTGATTTCAAGTTCACTATACCCATTAGCTCGTTTAAAATCATAATAGCGTTCAATTAGCCACGCATTATTTTGCTCATCGGTTAAATGGGTTTTTTCGGTTAAAATTAAAATACCCCCCTTTGATAAAGCGTTATAACATTTTTTTAATAAATCCAAGCGTTTTTCTGGTGATAAAAATTGCAAAGTTAGATTTAAAATAATCATGTCGCATTCTTGTAAATCTAATTCACAAATATCAGCTAAAACAAAATCAATCTGATGGGCAGGATAATGCTCGGTTAATACTGTTTTGGCTTTATCAATCATTGGGGCAGAAATATCTACCGCAATGATTTGTAATTCATCAGGATTGAATTTGTCCGCCAATGCAAAACTCACCGCCCCCAAAGAACACCCCAAATCATAGATGCGACTGACCTTTTGCCCCTTATCGTTCGTCTGGCGATAGGCACAATGACGGCGAGCAAAAATAGGAAGCATGGCAAGCATCTGCCCATAACCGGGTACGCTACGTCTTATCATGTCAGGAAAACAGGCAACCACCGTTTCATCAAAGGAAAAGCGAGCTGACTTATCAAGGGGGGTGGTAAATAGCGTATCGTGATAATTTTTAGTCATGTTTGAATAATTTTGCTTGCAAATTTGCCAATTTTTGTTATTTTAACATTTTAATCCAATAAAGTGGTTATTTTATGCAAACAATTATCTTAGGTGGTGGCTGTTTTTGGTGTACAGAAGCAGTATTTTTAAAAGTAAAGGGCGTACAGGCGGTAACTTCTGGTTATGCAGGTGGTCAAGCTCATACGGCAGATTATGAGGCGGTATGTGGTGGTGATACTGGTCATGTGGAGGTTATCAAGGTGGATTTTGATGATAAGGTGATTGATTTATCCACCATTTTAGATATTTTCTTTGTCATACATGACCCCACCACCCTAAACCGTCAAGGCAATGACATTGGCACACAATACGCCTCTGTGATTTTTTATCACAATGACGACGATTTGCCCATTATCCAACAAAAAATCAATCAACTAAAAGCGGACGATATGGCTGTCGTAACTCGTGTAGAAAAAGCCCCACCCTTTTATGTAGCAGAAAGTTATCATCAAAACTTTTTTGCCAAAAACCCCACACAAGGCTATTGTAACTTTGCCATTCCACCAAAATTAGCAAAGTTACGTGAGAAATTTACCCAATAGCTCACGACTTAGAGTTAATATTGTATAACTTTTGTAACAATTCTTAAATTAATCTTGTAAAATATCTAGATTTATGTACAATCTTGGATAGATAATCTGCAACCTCAGTCTCAGAAGGATTTTTTATGACACAGATTAATGATGTTTGTATGAATGATTATTATATTAATCATTCATACAATACAACCTCCCCCCCCCCCCGAACTTCTAAGCCAAGACTCCACTACTTAGTTGTATTATTGTGCTTTTTACATACAACTGCTCATGCTGCCACCTCAAATGAGGGACAACTAGGCGTAAGCATTGAAAATCACCTGTATGACTGGAAAGGCGAGAACAACCTCAAAGGCTCTCAGTATGTTACCCCTGTTAATATCACTTATCAAAAAGGAGCATTTAATGCAGGGTTGCGGCGTGCTTACATTCAATCCGCCAACAAATCACCCAACCAACGTGGTGAGTTGTCTGGTTGGAGTGATACCTCCGCCAGTCTAGCCTATACACTCAATCAAGAATCCAACCTACCCATTCGCCTAAATCTATCCGCCAACCTTCCTAACGGCAAAGCTACGCTGTCAGGCGATGAGAAAAATGCCATCATGGATGGCAACCTAGTTTGGCAAACTCGTTTGGGTGAAGGTCGTAACATCACGCCTGGCATCAATATCGCACATTCATTTACTGACAAAGATACAATTGGCTTTGGCATCAGCAAGATTTTTCGTGGCGAGTTTGACCCCAATGCCGACGTTGAAAATGATGAAATCAACCCTGGTGATGACACCATTGCCACTGTACAATACACTCGCACAGGTCAGCGTGGGCAGATGTCACTTGGCTTTACACACCAAAGCTCGGGTATCACAACTCGTGCAGGCAAAGCCTACTACCAAAAAGGGCATCTGCGCACCCTAGATGCCAATGGTCAATACGCTCTCACACCCAACCAATTACTGTATGGTGGATATAGCTACTCCTACCGCCAAAAAGATAAATACATCAACAACCTCACAGGAGATTTAGAGGCGGAGCAGTTTAACAGTAATGGCGGTTCGCATTGGTTGAATGTTGGTTATTCTTGGTATTTTAAAGATAAACACAATGTTGGTACGTCGGTGGATTATCTTAAAATCAAAAGCAACAGCTACGACCAAATCAACGCCCTATATATACCAGCCCGCACCAAAGTTGGTGTCGGTGCAAATTATCAATACCAAATCACCCCACAAGCTCAACTATCACTTTCAGCAAAACGTTTTAATATGAAAGACGACCCCACCCCCTACTTGGACAAACAAGAATATCGTGGGTGGAATATGTTTGGTAGTTTGGGTTATCAGTTTTAATTATCAGTCATAAGGATTTTCAACATGAACAAATTTAAGTGCCTGCCTTTGTGCATATCTATTTTTCTTATATCAGGCATAGCCTCAGCAAAAATTACAGGGTTTCGCCACACACCATATAATCCTGCAAGCTCTGCCGAATTCATAGGCAATGACACCCTTAGAGGTGGTTCGGGTGTACAAGCCAATATTGACAAAAATGGCAACATTGCGTTTTCAAATGGCACATATGGTGCAGTCATGGCATACATTCATGACGAGAAGGGCAATGTAATCAAAGAAATCATCATTCCTCCAGCAAATCAAGATAAATTCAAATCTATGTATGATGCCATAGTTAAAAAATCCATACCCAATCTAGGTAGCCTTGCAACTGGAAAAACTATATATAGTGAAATTCAATGGTATGATTCGCCAGATTTTAAAATATCCACAGAAATAAAAGCCTCTGATTTTCCAAAAGGAGGAGGAATTAGTTTTGCAAATGGAACTCCTCAAACGATTATGGCAACTGTATTATCCGCACATTTAAAAGGGTACTCCACTCTAGCAAGTGCAGTTATCAAAACAAACAATAATAGTTCATTTGCCTCATTCCTTGCCCAAGAAATATTGTCGGAAGCAGTTACAGATATAAGCTTAATTAATGAGATCTCTTTTTTAATACAAAATGGTCGCTCTAAAGATATTGGGCTGGCTGTTACAAACTGGCTTAAATTAAATGGACATAATATTGTCCTAACAGCAATACAAAGACACATCAAGGATGATACAACTTTACAAACAGAACTTGTGGATAAAGTAACAGATGTACTAAAACCATTAGAATTGACTTCAGATGCCCTAACAACGGCAGATCAATTTATTGAATTAGTGGAACAAGCTGCTACTGGACCAAAAATATTATATTTTAGCTTACCTTATGAGGGGGACTATTTCACCAATGATTTTTACTACTTCAATTGGAGTAATACCGCTTTATCCAATCAACCAGATATGCGTTGGACTCCACAAAGAAATCAACATGATGATAATTATGATAAAGTAAGGTGGTACAACCCATTGAGTTGGGGATATGTATCTGATGGTTTTCAAGCTGAGTACGCAAGATGGAGTCTTGACAAACACCCCGATCGCATACCTAAATCACAAACCTGCAACGACAACCCTAGGCCAATGATTTGTAAGATCAATAACGACAATATACTGACAAATACTTGGCGATACACACAAAATGGTACTTCCCACTTTGGTGTTGCCAATAATACATGGTGGCTTAATAAACCTGCTGATAAAAATCAAAACGCACGCCAAACAATTCAAGAAAACCCCTACCTAGCCAAAGGTAGTATGACGTTAGAGGCTCCTGCTGATATTGTTCTGCGTTGGGGTAATCACCCTGCCGACCTAGACTCACATCTGACAGGTCCAGTTCGTGCTAACTCATCAGAACGTTTTCATATTCATTTTGAAAACAAAGGTAGTCTGACAGGCAACCCAAATGCCATGCTATATCGTGATGATACTTCACATGGTGCAGGCAGTACCAACCGTCCAGAACAGACACGCATTAACGTTACCCAGCCTGGTGTATATAATTTTTATGTACATGATTTTAGTAATAAAGGCAGTCAAAACAGCAAAGCTCTATCCCAATCAGGAGCGACTGTTACTCTATATTCGGCAGGCAATCGCAATCTACCAGAAGGCAACAACTTAGGCAAACAAGTAGGGCGACCAATCCCTGTACCTAAGGATAAAGTCGGTACAGTCTGGCACAGCTTTGAACTTGACACCAGACGTAATACACTCACCCCTAAAGATACGATGAGTAACGATAGAAACATCATTAAGTAATGGCAAAAAAATAATGGGGCTTACGCCCCATTATTTTGATGAAAATATCTCAATCACTACGAAAGTAAGCACTCGTAAACCAAATATTACACTATTATTGCCAAATCATTGTTTTTGGCAATAATGCTTTTTATTTTGGCAAAAATTTTGTAGTATGGCTTGCTTTTGATAAAATTTGAGAAAATATCATGAAACCCCTAAAATTACTTAGTATTTCTACCCTTGCTCTGTTTTCTACTCATGCCTTCGCCAATGATTTACCCAATCTATCAAGCAGTCATTTTCATTCTTGTTTGACCAACCTAAAAAGCACGCCTGCTTTTCGTTCTGTGGCTCATACCCTAGAACAGTATCGCCCTGCCGAGCCTGACCCTACGGTGATTCGCTCACTCAACTACCAACCTGAATTTAAAAAAGACCCATGGGATTATCACGCCTCACTGGTGGACAGTGAGCGAGTAACAGATGGTTTACGTGCCAAAGCCCAAATGGCAGACACCCTAAGACGCATTGAAGCCCAATATGGCGTAAAAGCAGAACATGTGCTTGGCGTATGGGGTGTGGAGAGTAACTTTGGGCAGACATTGGGCAAAAAAGATTTGTTTACAAGTCTTGCTACCCTATCGTGCTTTGACCGCCGTCAGTCATACTTTCGTGGTGAATATGCCAACGCCCTAAAAATCGTCCAAAATGGCGACATTCGCCGTGAAGATATGACAGGCTCATGGGCAGGAGCATTTGGACAAACACAGTTTATGCCCAGCACCTTTTTAAGATTGGCGGTGGATTTTGACGGCGATGGTCGTAAAGATTTGGTAAACAGTAAAGCGGACGCACTTGCCAGTACTGCCAACTTTTTGGCAAAAAGTGGCTACCGTCAAGGTGAGCCATGGGGCTATGAAGTCAGACTAAACGGCTACTCTGGAACAAGCGGACGCACCAACAAAAAATCCATTGATTACTGGCGAAATATGGGATTGACACTTCCTGATGGTCGTCCCCTACCCTATGATATGGCAAGTGCAGGACTACTACTCCCTGCTGGACGGCATGGACCTGCGTTTTTGGTGGGTAAAAACTTTGATGCTTTTTATAGCTATAATGCGTCCGAAAGCTACGCCCTAGCCATTGCTCATTTATCTACCTTGTTAGAAACAGGCAACACCAACACAAGCTTTGCCACTCCATGGCCCACCGATGACGCTGGTATTGGCAGATACGAAGCCAAACAAATACAGCAAGCCCTCATCAATCACGGCTACGACATTGGGGCGGTAGACGGCATTATTGGTGATGGGACACGCCGTGCAATTATGGATTACCAACGCAAAATGGGCGTACCTGCCGATGGGCGTGCAGGACAAAAATTCCACCGCCTCATCATGAGCAATCAAGCACAGTCTAGCTATCAGCCCAATTATCAGCCTGTGCAACAAAACTACCAAGCACCACAACCTGTTTACCAAAACCCTAGCATTCAAATATCTAGGGGGCAACTTCATCACAATAACACTCATACTAATGGCAATCATCGCCCTGTTATGCTACGCCGTGTACAAAATGCGGACGGCTCGATAAGTTATATACCAGAATAACAACATCAACATAAAAAACCTAACTGTTTGTTGGGTTTTTTAACAATTGTTGTTTATAAGCAACCGCACTCACATTACAGTTAAGTATACTCACCAAACTATAAATCCAATACGGTTTTGTAGGGGCAAGTTGCAATTCGTCCCTACGGACAATGGCTCATTTTGTATTATTTTTTAAATTTGTTTTGGTATAGATACTCAATCACTTATACTCAATTCATGCCATACTCATTCCATCTTGGACAAATCTAGCTTTGGGTCAATCCGATAAATCAGCACCACCCCCACTGCCACCAATGTGGTGATGACAATCCCCAGTTTTAGCACCGCACTCACATCAAACAAACTTAGAAGCAATCCTCCAAAAATCCCCACGCTAAACTGCAATGCCCCTTGCATGGCTGATGCCATGCCAGCTCGCTTTTTTTGGAATGCCAGTGCAATGGCGGTGGCGTTGGGCTGGGTGAACCCAAGCCCTGCAATACAACAAAATACCGTCATAAACACCAATGCGAAATACGCCTTTGACCCAAAAATAAGCCCTAATAACAACAAACAACCTCCTGAAATAAGTTGCATAAACGCCCCAAATCTGAGCAATTGAACAAGGCGAAATTTGCCCGTCAAGTACTGGTTGACCTGTGTCATGGCGATAAAACCAAGTGCATTTGTTCCAAAAGCAATGGCAAACTGCCTTTCATTTAACCCATAATTCACCATAAACAGTTCGCTTGATACTGACAAATAAATAAAAAATGCCCCTTGAAGCAACCCACCTGCCACCGCAGGTATGATAAATGTTTTGTCTTTTAACAAATCCAAATAACCTAAAAAAGTTTGACTTATAGGACTGGTATTGCGGTTTTCAGGTTTGAGCGTTTCTTTTAAAAAGATTTTTGTCAAAATCAGATTGAGTACGCCATATCCTGCCAAAAACCAAAATAACACACGCCAGTTGGCCACTTGAAGTATCAACGCCCCCAAACTTGGTGCCAAAATCGGTGCCAGACCCATGACAAGCACCATCAGGCTAAATGCCTTTGCTCCTTGTACAGGGCTTAGCGTATCACGAATAGATGCTCGTGTTACTACTGCTGTTACGCACGCTCCCAATGCCTGCACTGTACGAGCCACAAACAACATCAGCTCATTTTGTGCCAACGCACAGACGATAGATGCCATGATAAAAATCGCCATGCCCACATACATCGGCAGTACTCGCCCCACACGGTCAGACAGAGGTCCATAGATGAGCTGACCAAACACCAACCCAATAAAATAAAATGGCACAGATTTTGACACAGTCGCCACCGCCACTCCAAAATCGTCCGCCATACTTGGCAAGGCAGGCAAATACATATCAATGGCAAGAGGCCCTATGGCAATCATCAGTCCCATGACCATGACCCAAAGCGTGGGAAAAGGGGTAAGTTGAGTGGTGTTTTGTATTGGCTTAGTCATTATTTTCTCGGTG
>NZ_BCYQ01000007.1 GCF_001598275.1 Moraxella oblonga NBRC 102422 | reverse complement strand
CACCTTATTTTTAATTGTAAACACACCACCAATTTGCCGATTTTGTGATAAAATTGGCAAAATTACTACAAATACACCTCATGACAAGTTTACTAATTCTCTTAGATGACATCGCCACTGTACTTGATGATGTTTCTATTTTAACCAAAGTCGCCGCCAAAAAAACCGCAGGCGTATTGGGTGATGATTTGGCTCTCAACGCCCAACAAGTAGCAGGCGTGCGTGCTGACCGAGAGTTGGCGGTGGTGTGGGCGGTCGCCAAAGGTTCTTTTGTCAATAAACTCATCTTGGTACCCACCGCACTTGTCATTAGTGCCATAGCCCCCATACTCATCACGCCACTACTTATGGTGGGTGGTGCTTTTTTATGTTTTGAAGGCTCTGAAAAAGTTTTGCACCAATTCGCCCCAAAACTTCTACCCCACGACTTAGATGATGAAGAAGCACACCAAGCACGCCTAGAAGCCAATGCCGAAGGGGTTAACCTTGCCGAACTTGAAAAAGACAAAATCAAAGGGGCAATTCGTACCGATTTTATTTTATCCGCCGAAATCGTTGTCATTTCACTTGGCACCATGACCAATGCCAACTTAATGACCAAAACATTCTCTTTGTCCGCCATTGCCATCATCATGACGGTGGGTGTTTATGGTTTGGTTGCACTCATTGTCAAAATGGACGATGTTGGCTATCATTTGGCAAACAAGCCCAATGCTGGCAGTCAAAAAATGGGGCATTTACTTCTTGCCTTCGCCCCAAAACTCATGAAATTTTTATCCATTGCTGGTACGCTTGCTATGTTTTTGGTGGGTGGTGGCATTTTGGTACATGGCATTGGTATACTTCACCATCAAGCAGAACATTTGGCACATTTATCAGGTGTATTTGGTAGCCTAACCGAAAACCTATATAATGGTTTGGTTGGCTTTATTGCAGGTTGCTTGATTGTGGCGGTGGTGGTCATGTTCCAAAAATTAAAACATAAAAAACATTGATACATCAAGTTTTTTTTGATATAATTTTGTGGTTTTTTCAAACATTCCTTCCAATCTGAGCTGATGCCTACGCCCAAGACCGTACCAGCTTTATAATAATACAGCCAGATTGATGTAAACTTTGTCTTGTATTGGAGTTAATTATGCCTTTAGTTAAGGTTAAAGAAAACGAACCAGTGGATATTGCCATCCGCCGTTTCAAGCGTGCTTGCGAAAAAGCAGGTGTTTTGGCTGACGTACGTAAAAAAGAATTTTACGAAAAACCCACCCAAGAACGTAAACGCAAAAAAGCAGCCGCTGTTAAGCGTTATAAGAAAAAAGTATGGCGTGAACAAGTTCGTACTGTTCGTAAATACTAATCCATACACCTTAAATGCCCAACTCATCAGTTGGGCATTTTTTTACAAAAAACCAATAAAAAACACCCACCGATGACGATGGGCGTTTTGGTGTTTAAAATTAATGCAAATAGGCAAGTTGGGTCAAAATATTCTCAGCATCATTCCAACGGTTGTTTGAGGCACTCGCTCCAAGCAATACCACCACCGCAGGACGGTTGTTGACATGAGTTTCCATAACCACACAATAGCCTGCTTCACGAATGTAGCCAGTTTTTGATGCACCAATCGGATAACTGCCAGAACGCACTAGGCGGTTGGTGTTATTGGCTTTATAAGTACGACCACCCGAATTGTAGTTGTTGATATAAAAGTCATAATTTGGGGCAGTTGAGAACGTACGAATGGTTTGGTACTGCGGATAACTGTTGATGGCTTGCATCATTTTGACGAGGTCAGAAGCTGATGAAACGTTGCGAGGGTTTAGACCAGATGAATCAGAAAAACTGGTTTGGGTCATGCCCAAGCTATACGCTTTTTGGTTCATGGCACTAATAAAGGCATCATAACCACCCGGATAAGTACGAGCCAACGCTTTGGCGGCTGGGTTTTCTGACTTCATTAGCATCATCAAAATAAACTCAGCACGAGTCAAACGGTCGCCTGCACGCAAATTGGTACTCGCCTGCTTTGCACCCACAAGGTCAGATGAGATGAGTGTAATCTCCTCATTCATGTTTAGACCTGCGTCCATAAGCACCATTGCGGTCATCATCTTGGTGATGGAGGCGATAGAGCGTTTGGTGTTGATGTTTTTTTCGTAAATGGGCTGACCTGTTTGCAAATCATACACCGCAACTGCTGATGAGTTGGTGCTTAATGCCAAACGCTCAAAACTTGAAGCGTGCTGTGAATAGTTGGCATAATTGTTGGTTTGCTGACCATAATTTTGGGTTTGGTATGGCTGATTGTTGTAACTTGGATTATTGTATTGGGTGTTATAACCTGTGCCATACTGCTGTTGGTATTGTACTGCTTGTTGTTGGTATTGCTGAAATTGAGCTTGGGTTTGGTGTGCCTGTTCGGTAGAACCTGCCTGAATGGATACTTGACGCACCTCTTTCACAGGTACAGCTTGCATATTGCTGGCATCGCCTTTGCCGATATAAATGACTTTTTGTTGGCTATTATCCACCAAAAACGCATGAGCATTTGATACTGACATAGCAGTCAATACAGTCGCACTTAGTGTGCCCAAAGCACGTTTAGTGAATTGAGTTTGAGTTGTGGTGTTTCGTTTCATCGTAATCCCCTTATACTTCATACGATTGGTTCACTGTTAGGATTGCATGGCAATCCGCTCAAATGTGTTGATTTTTACTGTTTAGTATCAATTTAAAAACTTAAACCACTTTAACCGACAAAACCAAACACGCCAGTATTATCCACCTATATGATATTGTAGGCTGACATACTGTCTATTGTAACATATTATTTTTGCTCATTTGTTGCCAAAAACCCAAAAAAGCACACTGTTTTGTAAGGATTTATTTTTACCACATTCAGTAACATTTAAGCAACCTTTGACAATCACAAGCAAAATTTTACTTATTAGCGTATCTTAAAATTATAGTACAAATGTATCGTAATTTATACACCGTTTATAGGATTTTTTTTGATGTTTTGGCACTTTTTCGTAGCTTGTGGTAAAATTAACAAAAATAGAACACAGAGAAACCGATGACGATACAAGTGCTGGTCGCTGATGACCATGATTTAGTGCGAATGGGCATTGTGCGTATGCTGGACGATGACCCCGAGATTCAAGTAATCGCCGAGGCCAACTGTGGCGAAACAACCATTTCTCGTACCAAGCAGTGCAAGCCAGATGTGGTTCTGCTTGATGTCAATATGCCAAATGTCAACGGTGTAGAAGCCACCAAACGCATCAAACAATTTGATAACAACATCAAAATTCTTGCTGTATCTAGCCTATCTGCCGAGCCTTATCCTTCTTTACTTCTCAAAGCAGGTGTAAGTGGCTATATTACCAAAGGCACGCCGATTGATGAGATGATTAAGGCCATCAAAAAGGTATATGGTGGTGGTAACTATTTTAGCCACGAGATTGCTGATGTGCTTGCCAAGAATGTCCTAGACGACCACAAAAATCCCCTAGACAGTTTGTCCGAACGTGAAAAACAAGTGCTCATCATGGTGGTAAATTGTCAAAGCACCCAAGAAATCGCCGACCAACTTTTTGTTAGCGTCAAAACTGTCAATACCTATCGCTATCGCATTTTTGAAAAATTGGGTGTAGACAGCGATGTCAAACTCACCCACCTTGCCATGCGTTATGGGCTAATTCAAACTGGCTAGCACCCATGTACACCCCACACGACATTTACCGCTACATTGCAAACAGCGTGAAAACTTCATGGTTTTTGTTTGCCAACGTCGCACAAGAATCCCTCGCCTCGGACACTCGTGTTCGTCAGGTGGGCTTGACGTACAGTATTTATCGGTTGACCATCGCCATATTTTTGTTGCTTGCCAGTGCTGCACTTAGCAAGTCTACAGATGTCTCGCCCCCTAGTGTCTTTGAGTTGGTGTTGGTGGGTGCTTATGTGGCATTGAGCTTGGTATTGTTGACATTATTTTATCTACTGCCTAAGCGTGCTCGCCATCAATTATTGTTTGGTTTTGTATTAGACATTGTGGTTTTGGCATTTTACAACAACCACAGCCCCATCAGCCATCTACAAATCGCCCTATTGTACATGATTACGATTTCGGCCAGCTTTATGCTATTGCCGTTGTCGTGGACAACACCACTCATGCTGTTTGTACTGTCTACCATCACTTACCAAAAAACTTTTCACAACAACCAAGACAGTCTTAGCAACCATGACTACTGGCTATTGATGATATGCTTGGTGGCGGTAGGATTTTTAAGTTGGTCCATCTCTCAACGTTTGACCGCTGCCGAAATCGCCATCATCAAACACACCCAAGAGTTAGAAAAACTAAACCTACTTAACCGCACTGTCGTCAAAAATATGGTCAATGGCGTGTTGGTTATTGATACTGACCGCAACATCATCATGCTAAACAAGTCTGCCGAAAACCTACTTCGCCTCCCCTTTGATGCTGACAAATGCGACACGCCTGCCACACTCACCGAAGTAGCTCGCTTTCTTGCCAAAGAACACCGAGAATTACTCCAATGGTATCGCACCATTGACCCAGAAATTCCTGCCACACTCCATTATCAGCTCACCCCTGACCACAACAGCTTATCCGACCGCCTACGCATCAACAACAAACCACTTTATAGTCATGGGCAACTACTTATCATCGAGGACATCAACCGTGAACAAAGCCACGCCCAGATGATGAAATTGGCAAGTTTGGGCGAGTTATCCGCCAGCATCGCCCACGAAATCAGAAATCCACTAGGAGCCATAAGCCAAGCCAGTCAACTCCTATTAGAAACTGCTGACGAGACAGACATCAACAAAGAGTTTTATGAGATTATTTTCAACCAAACTAGACGTGTCAATAACATCATTGAAGACGTGCTTAGCCTATCACGTCAAGAAGCCCCCAACCAAAAAGTCATCGAACTCAAATCATGGTTTGGCAATTTTGTAACCCAGCACTATCCCAAAGCACTCATTGACATCATCGCCCCAAAACCAATCACCATTTATTTTGACCCCAACCATCTAGAACAAATCATGGTCAATCTGATGAACAATGCCCTACGCCATACCATTCATTTGTTTGGTGAGGCAGACGTAACCATCATGATTAGCAAAAAAGGTGAGACGGTATTTATTGATGTGATAGACAATGGCGAAGGCGTACCAGAGTCAGACATTCCCATGCTTTTTAATCCTTTTTTTACAACCAGCAAAAAAGGCACAGGGCTAGGGCTGTACCTTTCTCAATCGTTTAGTGAAGCAAACAACGCCAAAATCCGCTATCTAAAAATTAACGATAAAAGCTGTTTTCGTTTGATTGTGTTACATCACAATCCCTAAACCGACACATGACATATTACCATTTACCAATCATCATCTTCTTTATCATCGTCCCAGTTGGCATAAGTTTTGGCAGGGTCAATACCTTGTGATTTTAGATAAGCCACCTGCTCCTCCAAAGTACGTTTTTTGTCGGCTTGGTGCATGGTGTGCTGTAACTGTGAAAAGTGCTCATCATCTACATCAACCAAAGGATTGCTTTTTATATCAATCATTTACCCCTCTCCCTTGCGTTTGTTTGATATCATCGCTGACAATCCACAACATATTTGAACCGGGCGATACAATCCACCCTGCTGATTGCAATTCAGCTTTGACTCGAGCTAATTCTGTTTTTTTAATCTGATGACGGCTGATGGCGTGGGATTTGGGGTGCTGAACCATAATCATCTCATCAACTTGATGTTTATCAATCAACTCATTAAGACAACGAGACAAGCCCTGCTCTGAAAATGGCAGTTTTAACTCCTCCAACGCCTGCAATATTCGCCTCCATGTCAAGGTAAACACAAATTCCACCTCAATGAGCGTCCCACCCTCAAACACGTGAGCGGTGCAATCTAGCGACACTTCATCATCTAAGGATATCAAAGAAGGCGTGGCTGACAAATCAAGGTCGATTTTGTGGTTGGATAAAATCCCTTCAAACAACTCAATGTCTAACGTTTCTACTGAATTTTTGACAATTTCAATGGCGGTCTTGGCATCAACGGCAGTACGTTCACGTTCATAAGAATTCCATTTTTGAGCAGGCAAATCTAGATTATCAAACGCCAATGTTAATACTTGTTTTAACCCAGTATGCGAACCAAAACTAATGGTGTGCGACTGTTGGTTTTGAATGGAGTTTATCAAATCTGCCAAATGGCGATTTCTGGTATTGGTCAAATCTTGACTAACAAAAATCAACATGGGCTTTTGTTTGGTTTTGGCGTTGGTATAAGTCAGATGAAGCTGACTAACCCCAGATTGATTGACTTGACCGTATTCTTGTCCAATGATGAACACCACCAAATCACACTCATTCACACAACGACGGCTATAACTGGCAGACTCCTGCCCCACCACAAGCAAATCTCGGGTAATAAATGCTCTATCTTCTAAAAATATTGACAAATCGTCCTGAGCTGTCTGTATGCTCACGTCATCAGGAACACAGGCAAGATGGATATGATAACGGCTGTCCGACACACAACACCCCAAAGATGTGAATAATCACAAAACACAGATAAAATATTAGGCATTATAAATAATTTTTTTGAAAAAAAAAAGACATTTGTATGAAAATTGAACATTTTTAAAAAAAAATTTTTAAGAGTTTGTTTCAACAAATAACCAATAAGTACATTATTAATGTATAATTAAATATGTTAATGATAATCATTTATATTTTTAAGTAACAAAACAATCATCAAACCTCTGCCAAATATTTGTTATAATAGTAAGTTTAGAATAAAATTCAGAGCCATCATCATGAGCCAAACCTCAACCCAACTCACCAAAAAACCCGAACTTTTATGCCCTGCTGGTACTTTTAAAAATATGCAATATGCCTTTGCCTATGGGGCGGACGCTGTTTATGCTGGACAAGCAAGATATTCTTTGCGTGTGAGAAATAATGATTTTGATGAAGAGAATTTGCGTAAAGGAATTGAATATGCCCATTCATTGGGCAAACAATTTTATGTTGTGGTCAATATCCAAGCCCACAATGCCAAATTAAAAACCTTTATTGAAGACATTCGCCCTGTCATTGAAATGAAACCAGACGCTTTAATTATGTCGGACGCTGGAATGATTATGATGGTGCGAGAGCATTTTCCCCATCAAGTCATTCATCTATCGGTACAAGCCAATGCGGTAAACTGGGCAACAGTCAAATTTTGGCAAACGATGGGCATTAGCCGTGTCATTGTTAGCCGAGAATTGTCATTAAAAGAAATTGAACAAATTATCAATGAAGTCCCTGATATGGAAATTGAGGTTTTTGTGCACGGGGCTTTGTGTATGGCGTATTCAGGTCGCTGTTTATTGTCAGGCTATATTAATAAACGAGATGCCAATCAAGGCACTTGTACCAATGCTTGCCGTTGGTCTTATAATACTTATAAAGCGGTGGAAAATGAAACAGGCGATATTGTGCCAGCCACTGCCGATAATATGTCTAATGCACAAATTTTTATCCCAACTCAAAATGAAAATAGCATTGCCAATGTTAATTTAAATGGCGATGTTGTGATGGGCGATGATTATGTAGAAAAGCCGTCCGATGAAGTGGTGCTCATAGAAGAACAAGGTCGCAAAGGCGAATTGATGGCAATGTATGAAGATGAGCACGGCACTTATATTATGAATTCAAAAGATTTAAGGGCGGTGGAATTAGTCCCAGACTTAACCAAAATGGGCGTGCATTCTTTAAAAATTGAAGGGCGAACCAAATCGCATTATTATGTTGCCAGAACCGCCCAAGTTTATAGAAAGGCGATTGATGATGCTTATGAAGGCAAAGAATTTGATACAAGTTTAATTAGTGCTTTGGACGGTCTTGCCAATAGAGGTTATACCGAAGGTTTTTTAAGACGGCATATCCATTCTGATTATCAAAATTATGAATATGGCTCATCAAAAACCGACCATCAGCAATTTGTGGCGGAAGTGGAAAGTATTAGTGATGAGCGATTAACGCTTAACATCAAAAATAAACTAATGGTGGGCGATGAAATTGAAATTATGACCCCACAAGGCAATATCATCTATACTCTTGATAAAATGTGGGATAAAAAGGGCAATGAAATAGAGGGGGCATTAGGTTCTGGTTGGGTGTGTCAAATTGCCAATCCTTTTAAAGAAATGTCGCCTGATGTCTTAAAATTTGCCCTTGTGATGAAAAAGGTAGATGAGCCGATTTTTACTTGATATGAGGAAATGAATAATGAATTTGATATTCTCACCCAACATAACTGACTTGGAAAAAGAAATTTGTCAAAAATACTGGGAGTTGGATAAAGAAAATAATTTTATCCATACTGCAAAAGATTTGTGCCAAGAATATCAAATCAACAATACTCAACTGTCCAAAACCTTGGAAAGATGTTGCTTGGTTCACTCAGATACCATTCAATGTCCAAAATGCCTTTCTCCTTATGTTTTTAAAAACAGAACAGATTTTAAAAACACCAAAAATACCAGCAGTACTACTTGTCGTCAATGTATTCAAGAAGAAATACAAAAACGACAGCAAGAACAACATCGCCTAGAACTAAAAAGATACCAGTATCTTTGTGATAGTGCAGATAGTTTTTTGAGCAAAGAATTGAATTATGACGATTTAACATTCTTGGATAAGTTGTATTTATTATCACTCATTAAAATGTGCATTAGTGAAGACCTATCGTATTTAGATTCTGTAACATCAAGACTCAATCAAAAATTAACACCAAGTCAAGATTTTAGTGCAGAGCTTTTAAAGCACCTATATCATAACAATTTAATACAAATTAGCCCAGACAGCACAAAAGAATCTATTGATTGGAGAGAGAATCAAGTTGATGGATTTAGCTTTTATTTAGAAAGGGTCAGATGGATTATCCCAAATTTTAATGGGTTGCGTACAAATGAGTTTATAGAAAAATTAGAAAAAGACATTAAAAATTCAATAAATGATACAGAAAATCATCAAGCATTGTATGATATTTTCAAAAGGTCAGCATTGGAAGAATGCTTATCTTATTTGACTTATAAAATCAATGAATACAACCTTAATTTTTCAGCAGGTGAGAAAACAAGGTATGTTTTTAATAAAATATTAAACGATTATGCTGTCAGCCAAGTTTATTATTTCATTGATAAAGGGTGTCGTGATGCTGTTGCAAATTATTCAAAAGGCACATATAGTAAAAAACATGCTTCTAATACAATAATTGGCTCAATTGAAAGATTGTCAGAGAGAGCAACGCTAGAAAATTGGCAGATAAAATCTTGGAATAGAATAAAAGAACTACCGCAATCTTATCTAAGTATTGTTATTTTTGATTTAATATTAAATAAGAAAGATGGTGGTTTTAATTTTTCATTAAATGAATTGGTATTATTTTCTTGATCAATAAGAAGGAGTTAATATGAATATTAATTCTAACACCAATATCAATGCAAAGCAGTTATACACTACTTTGCAGAATAATAGCGTTTTTATTAAAAAACAAAATAGCGATGATGTTGCCAAAGTTAAGCTAGAATTGGATTATTCTACTTTTATGCAGTTACAAGAATTGTTATCCGATTTGTCGCCAAAAAACCCAAAAACCTTATATGATGCTTGTATGGAATATCAGGCAATCGGTGATATGGATTTTGATGTTCCTGAATTTAAAGATTTGCCACCAGATGTTAGTGAATTGGAAACTTTGTTTGATGATTGATTATTTTATATCCACTTATTATACCATAAAAGATAATCTATTTATCACGATATTTGTTTTTTCTTTTTTGGTTATTTTGTATTTTATTGTGGATTTTTATAATTTTGTTATCATTGGACTACCAGTTCTTGTTGCTTATATTTTTGCTATTATTCAATCCTCTGCTACTGGTGCTGGTCTATTTATGGTTTTTATGTTTTTACCGCATTATATTGTTGAATTTTATGTATCAAAAACAGTGTCACCAACAACCATTTGCGGAGAAATTTCAAATATTAGACTTGTTTCGGACGGTCGTTCATCAAAAGAAGTTTTTTGACTTAAATTATCAAGATAAGATTCACACCTTTAATAAAGATAAATACGATAGATTTAGGGTAAGTGATAAAATATGTGTTCAATATCATCTGGCTTTTAATAATAGAAGATTTAATGTAAAGGTTTTAAAAGAAACAAAATGACTGAATTAGAAACTTTACTAAACCTAGAAAAACAAACCCCCAATGACGATAAATTATTGTCCAAAATTGCCTTTTATTATTTAAAAAATCCTAATGGCAATAAAGAGTTGGAGTATTTTAAAAAAGCCTATGAAGTCAATCCAAACATTAAAAATACTCATAATTATGCGTTTTGGGCGTATTATGAATATGGGGAGGATGAATTGGCTTTGAGTTTGTTTCAAGAATTGATAGATAAAAATCCTAAATCGTTTTATCCTTATATGGCTTATACCAATCTTTTGTTGAAAAAAATCAGATTACAGCAATATGGCAAATATCGTTTCAGTAGAAAATAACTCTGATTTAATTATTGAATTACATAAAAAATCCCTAGAAAAATTTAAAAGTTTGCCAAAAAATTGCCAACAAAGTCATTGTTATGAATTGGTTTATATTTATAATAATTTAGCAAATCTTTATACACTAAATTTTGATTATAGGCTAGCCAGCCGTTATTATGATGATGCTCTAAGTGAGCTTTACGATTGTTATCTAAATAAAGATAATTTATCTATTGATAGCAATCAGCTTGATGAGTGCCAATATAGAATAAATTTAAATAAAATATATTTATATTTATTGATGGACGATAAAAAGAAAGCAAAAATATCTTTGGAAACTGCTCGCCAATGTAAAAATTGCGATATGTTAGATATTGCCCACATGTATGCTTTAATGGGTGAAAGCCGAAAGTGTTATGATTTGTGCAAATATGAAAATTATATTGATACAAGTTTTTCTTGGATTTGGTCTGCCATTTGTAATGTTGACCCAGATTTTTTGTATAGCCAAATTGATGGAGACAAAAAACAAGCACAAGAAATTATTTTGGATTATCAGCAAGAATTGGAATGTTGCAATGATGAAAAGAGAAAACTCAAAATTCAAGAACATATTGATTACCACACCAACCGTTTAGAAGGTTTGGATATTTGGAAATATCATATATCCATACCAAGCACAAGTTTAGAAATGGAGTGTCGTTCAAATTTACATTATTTCTACAAATGCTATTTATTTGGTTGTGAGTCATGTGGTAATTTGATTGAGGATAATTTTATGTTATAATAATATCAATATCAAATTGATAATCAATAAAACACCCCAACCCATTCATCAATCACATTTACAAAACAGTACATCATCATGATTATTACCAGCAAAGAAAATCCCTTAATTAAAACAGTATCAGCCTTACTCAACGACCCAAAAAAACGCAAAAAAATAGGGCAAACGGTAATTGAAGGCACGCATTTATTGGACGCTTATTTAAAGACAAATAAAATGCCAATCACTGTCATTGTCAGCGAGAGTGGATTGGCAAATCAAGAAATTCAAGATTTGCTCAAAAGGTTAAATAAAAACCCCATTATCATTAACAATAATTTATATAAAAACATTCGCACACTTGGCGAAAGTTTACCCATCATGGCGATGATTGAAATACCCAACTTGACACTAAATCAAACCATCGATACAGATTGTTTGGTTATCAATGGCATTCAAGATACGGGCAATCTTGGCACACTATTTCGCACGGCAAGTGCCACAGGCTTTGAGACGGTGATTTGCACCACAGGCACGGCTCATGCCTACAACCCCAAAACCTTGCGAGCAAGTATGGGGGCGAATTTTAGTTTACAAATTTATGAAAATGTGGCGATTGACAAAATTTTTGAATTTATTCAAGTGCCACTTTACGCCACAACTTCTCATGCAGACGGACTGATTTATCACAAAGATTTGACCGCACCGCTTGCCCTGATTATGGGACATGAGGGACAAGGCGTGGATAAAATTTTGCTAGAAAAATGCACGCCCCTAACCCTACCCCAATATGGCGAGGAGAGTTTAAATGTCGGCGTGGCAGGCTCGGTGTGTTTGTATGAGATTTTAAGACAGAGAAGGTTTGCTTGATAAAAAAATCATCGCCCTATTAGAGCGATGATTTTAAGAATAATGACTATAGGTCGCTACTGTTGTATGCTGACATACACGCTTTCACGCTTCGTTTCCAAGATTCGCCACCGCTAAACACATCATCAACAACCCATTTACCGCCTTCGCTAACCACTTTAAAGACAGCAATTTCACGTCCATGTCCAGCAGACCACTCCGCTCTCACTCTACCATCTGACAGAACTTGGTAATTGATGCTTTTGTAAATATTGGAATAATAACCAACCGATGCGTCCTGAGTGTCAAACACAAGACCGTGTGAATCTACACAACCCATCTCTCCATCAGGCACAGAAAATTTTTCAAACTCACGCACGTCAGTGATTAAGTCATTGAAATCAAATGATAAAAATTTACGAAAACCAGCAGAATCGTAACTGGCACGATTTCTCAGCTCATACTCCGCCAAATTTTTCACCGCAGAAATCTTAGCAGAATCATTAGCATACGCCCCTTGTGTGGCAAGGATAGCAAGAGCTGAAACACCCAATACGGTCAGAAATTTTTTTCATAAAACACCTTTAAACTAAAAATCCGTTTGCTAATTATGCCAAAAATAGGTATATTAGACAAACTCAAATCCGACAATCACCCACCCAAAAAGTAGAATATGCACACTTATGACAAAATTCGCACACTCAGAGAACAAAAACAGCTTACCCAAGAAGACGTGGCGGAACGCTTATTTATGTCGGTAAGTGGATATTCTAAAATTGAGCGTGGCGAAACTCGTTTAAACATGGAACGATTGGAACAAATTGCTGATGTGTTGGATATTGATATTTTGGAATTGATTTCAAAAAGTGAAGGCAATGTGATTTATGCGTTAAATTCAGGCTACCACAATTTTCAAAACACCATCTACCACAATGCTGAAAGTTACCAATCCGAAATCGACCGCCTCAATCTCATCATCACCCACAAGGACGAATTGCTCGCCCAAAAGGAGCAAGAAAATCAGCGTTTGCAAGATTTGATTGACAAGCTCACACAATCTTTGGTGAACAAATAAGCACCAACCTACCCATGCAACGCCCCATAAATCGTCCGTGCCAGTACTTTGCCAATACCTTTGACTTGGGCGATTTCTTGCTCGGACGCACCAAGCAGTTGCTGTATTCCCCCAAAATGAGCCAGTAGGTCTCGCCTACGTTTTGCCCCCAGATTGGGGATAACTTCTAGCACTGATGAGCCACGAGCCTTGTCTCGCTTTTTACGGTGAGCCGTGATGGCAAAACGATGAGCCTCGTCTCTAATATGCATGATGAGATGTAGGGCTTTATGGTCGGCAGGCAAATCAATGGGTTCATGGTTGATAAAATGCAATACTTCTAGCCCTGCCTTTCGCCCCTCTCCTTTTGCCACACTCACAAGCAAAGTATCATCAAGTTTACCAAGCTCTCCTAGCACCTCTTTGGCGACATTTAGTTGCCCCTTACCGCCATCTATCAATAACAAATCAGGCACATCGTGCTTGGCATACCGTCTTGTCAACACCTGTCTCATCGCCCCATAATCATCACCTCCTGTGATGTCATGTATGGCATATTGACGATAATCCCTACGTCTTGTTCCACCGCCATCAAACACCACACATGACCCCACTGCCATCTCACCCATCGTATGACTGATGTCAAAGCATTCAATACGGTCAATCGCCATCGCTTTATCTGACACCAATGATAATACTCGTTGCAAGGCAACAAATCGCTCATTTAATTCATAAAAATCAGACAATTTGGCATTTAGGGCGTTTTTAGCATTCATCATCGCCAATTGTTGCCATTCACGGCGATGTTTTTGAACGTTGATTTTGATGGTGGTTTTTTTACCAAATTGTTCGCTTAGCAACAAGCCAATCGTGTCTTTTTCATTAATATCTTGATTGATAATGATTTCATTTGGCAAATCATCACTCACATCCAAATAAAAGGACAACAAAAACCGCCCCAAACGCTCTTGTAATACACCAAAAATTTCCACATCATCTACAAAATAATTTTTACCGCCCAACACCTTGCCACCACGCACCGTCAGCACATGCACAACCGTCAAGCCATGCTGTTCATCTATCGCAAACACATCAGCACTACTATCATCACCCACCAAATACACCGCTTGTTGGGCGGTAATGTCTGTCAACATGGCGAGGCGGTCTCGGTAAAATACCGCTTTTTCAAACTGCAAATTTTCGGCAGATTCGTGCATTTTTTGGGACAGTAACTCTTGTAACTGCGAAGATTTACCCTCCAAAAAAGCCATAGCCTCAGCCACTGCCTCATCATATGCCACCTTATCAATCAAACCAACACAAGGGGCACTGCACCGCTTGATTTGATATTCTAGACAGGGGCGTTTGGCAGTAGCAAAAACATGATTATTGCAATTTCTTAGCATAAATAGCTTTTGTAATAACAACAGAGCCTCTTTGGCACTGCCAGATGAAGGATAAGGACCAAAAAAGCGACCCTCGCCATGATTACCCTTCCCACGCCCAATACCCACATAAGGGAATTTATCTTTGGAAATAAAGACATACAGATAGGATTTATCGTCTCTTAAAATGACATTATAGGGCGGTCGGTGTTGTTTGATGAGATTTTGTTCAAGGAGCAATGCCTCACTCTCACCTCGTGTGATAACCACTTCAATATCACAAATGCGTGCCACCAACGCTCGTGTTTTTGGGTGGTCTATGGTTTTGACAAAGTAGCTACTGACACGGTTTTTTAGGGATTTGGCTTTACCCACATACAAAATCTCGCCTGATTTGCCCAGCATTTGATAGACACCAGGGAGATTGGGGAGATTTTTGAGCAGTTGGGTGATGTGGCTAGATTGAGTCATGAGAGATGGCGGTGAAAATTTATACTTAATTCACATCAAAATCACACAAAAACCGTTCACCCTAAGCTAAAACTTTGGGTGAGGCGGTTTTTCGTTATGGTTTTACAAACTTACCATCAACAAAAAACCTTTGTTTGTTTTTGAATAGAATTTACTATATGACTGAAAATTTATGAATAAATGAGGTGGATTTGGCATTTTGCAAACTTGTCCTAGTAAGCAAAAAACCCCACCAAACGGCAGGGTTCTTGTCAAAAAAACATTAGGCTTCTTTTTTGAAGTTAAGTTTTTCTTTGATACGAGCAGACTTACCAGAACGATCACGTAGGTAGTAAAGTTTGGCACGGCGTACATCACCACGGCGTTTAACCTCGATGCTACCAATGATTGGTGAGTGCAATTGGAATGCACGCTCAACACCTACACCGCTAGAAATTTTACGCACGGTGAACGATGAGTTAAGACCACGATTACGCTTAGCGATAACCACGCCCTCAAATGCTTGTAGACGCTCTTTGTCGCCCTCTTGAACACGCACTTTAACCACAACAGTGTCGCCGGGGGCAAAGCTTGGGTGTTCTTTTAGTTGAGAATTTTCAATGTGTTGAACTAATGGGTGTTTGTTGCTCATGGCATACTACTCCAATACATGACATAGGCTTGATACCTTTATTTGTGGCTTAAAGGTCGCATATCATTGTTAATGTTATTGAATAACATATTCAATCAAATTTCCGAGCCACACGGACATAAAGATTGGCTATTATACCCAAACAATCACGTTTTATCAAGCTCTTTTAGCCACTTCGCTTGCTCTTTGGTGGGGCTAAATTTCGCCCACAAATCAGGGCGGTGGGTCTTGGTGCGTTTGACTTGCTCCAAAAACCGCCATTTGGCGATGTTGGCATGATGTCCTGTTAGTAGCACCTCTGGTACTTTTTTATTCTTAAAAATCAATGGCTTGGTATAATGCGGACAATCAAGCAATCCATCTACAAAACTGTCTTGGTCTGCCGATGCTTCATTCATCACATCAGGCAGTCGGCGTATCACACTGTCAGCAAGCACCATCGCAGGAAGCTCCCCCCCTGTCAGCACATAATCCCCAATGGAAATCTGGCTATCCACATAACACTCAATCAGCCGCTCATCAACCCCCTCATACCGTCCACACAGCAATATCATGCCATCAAACTTGACATGAGCCAAAACAGTCTCCTCATCTAGGGTTTGACCTTGTGGTGATAGATAAATGACAGGGCAAGTAGGATTTGCGATACCATGTTTGGCAAAATACTCAACCGCCAAGGCTTTGGTATGCAAAATCGCCTTTTCTAAGGGTTCTGCCATCATTACCATGCCCGGCCCACCACCAAAAGGACGCTCATCAATCCGCCGATAGTTATCAGTAGCAAAATCTCGTGGATTAATGGTGTGTATCACCACTTGACCACGTTCCACCGCTCGCCCTGTGATGCCAAATGACAATGCCTCAAACATCTGTGGCATGATGCTAATGAACGCCAAAAACATCAGTAATCACGACCCCATGCCACAAGCATGGTCTGATTGGATAAATCCACATTCAGTACAATACTAGTATGCCAAGGAATGAGTCTCTCTTCGCCATCAATACTGTCTTTGGTGGGCTTGACGCTGATGATTTCATGAGCAGATGTTTCAAACATTTCTTTAATCACCCCCAGATTATCGCCCTCCTCATTAATGACAGTAAGCCCCACCAAATCCGACCAATAATACTCATCATCATCAAGTTTGGGCAGGTTGGATTTATCCACCCAGATGGTTGTGCCATTCATGGTTTCAGCAACATTACGGTCAGCAATCTCTTTAAAACTTGCCACAAGCCCCGACCCCTGCTCACGCCAATCAGTCACAGTTAGAGGTTTAAAACCTGTGGCGGTTTTCATGTACCAATTTGGCATATCAAAAATGTCAGCACGGTTATCGGTATCGCTAAATACCCAAAGCCAGCCTTTGATGCCATAGGGTTTTTTTAGGGTGGCAATTTTGATGAGTGAGTCAGGTGTTGGAGTCATAATTTTTTTTAAATAAAAAGTTAAAAATAACAAAATCGGTTTATGTTACCACAAACCGATTTAGGCAATGCTTCAAAATTACTTTTGAGCTTGTTTAACAAGCTGTACAATACGGTCAGTAGGTTTAGCACCTTTGGCAATCCAAGCATTGTAACTGTCTAGGTCAATGCGAAAAGACTCTTCTTGACCACGAGCCAAAGGGTTAAAAAAACCAATCTTTTGGATATGACGACCATCACGAGGAGCACGTTTGTCAGCCACAACGATTTGGTAAAATGGGCGTTTTTTTGCACCGCCACGAGCCATACGAATCACTACCATGATAACTCTCTTTAAAACTTGAAAATTAAAATTTAAAAATGCAAGATAAGTCATTTGGTTGCCGTGTGAGGATAAGCCGTTGGCAATACCAAACCTTAAATGGTTATTTTAACAAAAATATTCATCAAAATCAACGTCAATTTGTGTTAAAATGATACAAAAATTGGGGCATTCATCATGAAAAAACGCTATGAACTATGGCTGTTACGTTTTCGTCATCGCCTAAACTCAAACACTTGGCAAACGGTCATGATGATTGGCTTTATCGTCATGATAAGTGTCATGTTGTCCATTTGGTTATTTTGGCGAAGTCTATACCTGCCAGAGATAAAAAATCACGCCAATTATCTTGCCAGTGAACTTGATTTTTTGGATAAGGCTAGACAACAATTTGTCAATGACCCTGATAACCTTGCTTGGTTTTATGCACACAACCACATACAGGTTATTGATAATCCTGATGATTTTCCTGTGGTTAATGATAAAATCATCGCTGACTTTTTTACAGATATTTTTGCCAAACAAGTCTCGGACAGGCTAGGTCGCCCCATCAAAGTCTATTTTAAATTCAAGCCCACACCTCGCCTATGGATACAAGATAGCAAACACCCCAATGTTTGGCTACTTGAACCTGTTACTTATTATTCACAGTATAGTGCCAGCTTGTTTGTGCTATTTGGGCTTGGCTTGCCATTTTTGACAATTACTACCATTTTTATTTTGGTACGCCGTGCCAACCGCCCACTCAAACAGCTTGAACGCATTGCCACCGACTACATCAACCTTGGACATGCCACCACCCTCCCCACGCACACAGGCTCAAACGAAATTCGTAAGGTAAATACAGCTTTTAACCGCTTATTTTACACCCTTTCCCAATCCCAAAAAGAACGTGCCATCATGCTTGCTGGTATCAGTCATGATTTGCGTACACCACTCACCCGCATGAGACTGACTGCTGAAATGCTTGGTGATGAGTTTTTTAGAGAAGGCTTGGTATTAGATATAGAGGATATGGATGCCATCTTGGAGCAGTTCATTTCTTTTATGAAGGACGGTTCGGACGAAGCAGTAAAGACGGTCAATTTAGACACCATTTTTCATGAAATCATGGTGCAGTTTGGCGATGTGAAGTTTATCTACGAAAACACGGTCAATCAAGAAGTGTTGGTACGCCCTCTTTCCATAAAACGCCTTATTACCAATCTTGTCAATAACGCTGTTCGTTATGGGCGTGAACCAATACATCTGATTGCCAAAATACTGCCACCCAACATAGACGAAGTGGACAACAATATCGCAAGCCTAATGATTGGCGTCAAAGACGAAGGGGATGGCGTGGCAGATGATGAAATAGAACGCATCATGCAACCTTTTGAGCGAGGAGAAACCGCCCGCACCACACAAGGCAGTGGGCTTGGGCTTGCCATCGTAGAGAGGATTGTTCGGCTTCATCATGGCAAAGTACACGCCCAAAACCACCCAGAGGGTGGGCTTTTGGTATCTGTTATCATGCCACTCATCACACCCAATGAGGACAACATCTTAGAAGACCAAACCTAACCACCACATCAAGGCGACTTTGAGCCGATTTCGGGCGGTAATTGACTGGTCGTATTTGTAAATGCAATAGATGATTTTAATGCAGATCGATGCTCTTGGACGCTTTCGGACTCACTCTCCCTTTTTAAAAATAAAGAATAACCCAAAAACACACCATTTAATAATAACAACCCAGCAAATAGATAGGGCATACCACCTCTCCCATTAAATCAAGCTTAATACTTATGGTTACTATATTAACACAAAATCTGACTTTTATACACCAAGCCATGATTTTATTTTGATAAGAGTTTTTTCTCGCTTTTTTCTTGGGTTAATTTATCCGCCAAAACAGTAACGCCCACTTGTTTGACAGGCCATGTCATTTTAAAATGAGCCCCACGCAGGCTTGGGCTTTCACCCACACTCATGTTACCCCCAAACCAAAAAGCAATCCTTGATACGATAGACAACCCAAGCCCATACCCTCCAGAAGCACGAGTACGGCTGTCATCAAGGCGAGCAAAAGGAATAAAGACTTTTTCACGATCAGCCTTTGGAATGCCCTGCCCATCATCTTCAACACTGACAAATGCCACACCTTTTTTGACACCTGCACTGATGATGATGGTACTGTTGGCATAACGCAGAGCATTACCTGCCAGATTTTGCACCACGCGATGCAGATAACGTCTGTCCGCCATTGCCACCACTTTAGATGAAGGTGCATTGATTTTGATTGTAATGGACTTGCCAAGTGCATTTGTTTCTCGCTCAACCTGTTCTAAAAGCTCACGTAAGTTCACCATCTCCCAATCCATCTTTGGCGAGCCTTCTTCTAATTTGGCATAAGTCAAGATTTCATCAATAAGTTCATTTAACGACTCAATATCTTTGTCAATCTGTTCACGCTGACTTTGGCGAAATTCATAATCATCTTCGTCCGCCAGCATATCCACCGCAAAACGAATGCGTGCCACAGGCGTACGAAGCTCATGAGATACTGCCCGAGTTAGCTCTCGTTGGGATTCTATTAGTCGTTTGATGTGTTTTGTCATGGCGTTAAAAGTTGATGAAAGCCGTGCAATATCATCACGCCCCACCACCTGCACACTCGTATCAAGCTCCCCTTTGGCAACTCTATCCACGCCAGCTTGTAGCAGTTGCAACCGTCTTTCCAATGGAAAAATCAAGGCATACACCCCCAAACTGATTAAAAGCAAACTAATCAGTACCACACTTGCCACAAGATTTAGAGGGAAATAATTAAAAATCGGTACAGGTCCCACCACAATCGCCGAATCCTTGACATCAGAAGCGATGATGACCGAAATGCTAGGTTCTTGGGTGTTGACACTGTCTTTAAAAAAAATCACAGGCTCATTTTTAATCAGTTTGGCAATTTGGTCAGAATCAAGCCCCACCCTTTCAATCAATTCCATACTGACCGAATAGCCATTTTTTTTACTCAAAAAAGCCAATCGCTCCTGCTTGGCACTCAATGTAGGATAATAGGACAAATCATCAAGCAAAAACATCGTCATTGCACGCACTTGACGTTCGCCCACACGCCCCACTTTTACCCACAACACCTGTTCGTTGTTAATACTCTGATATACCAACGATTCATGCGTTTTGGCATTATAGCGCACCACTGATTTTTCTTCGGATAGGCGTTTTAACTCTCTAGCTTTAAAACCAACTTCCTCTATTGATGACACATAAAATGGCGACCCAAAAACCTTACCCGCTCCTTCAAGCCATGCACGTTTTTGATCGGCAGTGGTTTGTTTGGCAACTCCTTGCCCTATCAAATAAAAAACGCCAGTCGCCACTGATTCACGATAGGATTGAATACGTTCTTGGTTAATTGTATCCACAAAAAGATAAGCAAAAAAAGCCACTGACAAACACACCAGTAGCAATCCAGAATAGATACGAAAAAAAATACTGCGTTCAGTAAAAGAAAAAATCGCCATAAATAAATATTACCCACAAAAAAAGTCGGTTTTAAGCCGACTTTTATTATAACACATAAAAACAACTGCCATCTTATATCAAGATGATGATTAACCCTCTTTAACAAAGAGATAACCTTTACTTCGTACAGTCTTGATGCGTTTTGGATTTTCTGGGTCATCGCCGATTTTTGGGCGAATGCGAGAAATACGAACATCAATGGAGCGGTCTTGCCCATCATATTCAATACCACGCAAGCGTTCAAAAATATCTTCACGAGACAAAATCTTGCCAGCGTTGGAAGCCAAAAGCCATAGCAAATCGTATTCAGCACTGGTAAAATCTACAAGCTCATCATTTAAAGTTACTGAACGACCGCCATTATCAATCACCAAATCACCAAATTCCAGACGTTGTGGTGTATCATCAACAGGAGCAGATTCAGAACGGCGAAGTAATGCACGAATACGAGCCAAAAGCACACGAGGTTGGGCAGGTTTTGCAACATAATCATCTGCCCCCATTTCAAGTCCCAACACCTGATCCATATCTTCAGTGCGAGCCGTTAACATTAAAATTGGTTGAGCATAATGCGGACGCACTTCGCGACACACGGTCAAACCATCAGAGCCAGGAAGCATGACATCAAGAACCACCAAATCAGGCTGTTCACTGATAATACGGCGAATGGCACGAGTACCGTCTGTCTCAATCGCCACATCCAAACCATTACGTCTAAGATAATCTTGGGTCAATATCGCCAATCGCTCATCATCTTCAACAATGAGAATGCGTGGTATGTCTTCTTTTTCTGGGGTAGTGCTTGTCATATTTATCCTTAGCCACCAATACCTTATCTAACCATTAAGCACGATTTTTAAATTTACGAATTGTTTGAAGTTGTGCCACTGTTTCTGCCAGCGATGCCAATGCAGCACTGGTATCTATGTTGGCACTCTGATTGGCAAGTGCTTGTTCAGCATGGCGACGTGCTTCAGCGATTTTGGATTCATCTAAGTTACTGGCATGTTCTGCTTCATCTGCCAATACTGTAACAAGATGTGGTTGAACTTCCAACACACCACCTTTTACATAAATAACTTCATCAGTATCTTGATTGGTTTTTAAATGCATAGGACCTGGTTTAAGTAAGGTGATTAACGGCATATGTCCTGCCAAAATCCCCAACTCACCATCACATCCTGAGGCAACCAATACTTTGATATCACCAGAATACAATTCTTCTCTGGCACTAACCACTCGGCATTTAAATGTTGCCATTACTCACTCCAAGATTTATAATCAAATCATTTTATATATTTAAAAAACACAAACCATCTCAAAACAGGGTGGCATTACCACCCTGTCTTATGACATTAAGCACTTGCCAACTTTTCAGCTTTTGCAATGGCTTCATCAATACTACCAACCATATAGAATGCTTGCTCTGGCATATGATCATATTCACCATCAATGATGGCCTTAAAGCCAGCAATCGTATCCTTAAGTGCTACATATTTACCAGGTGAACCTGTAAATACTTCGGCAACGTGGAAAGGTTGTGATAGGAAACGCTGAATCTTACGAGCACGATACACCACCAACTTATCTTCTTCGGACAATTCATCCATACCCAAGATGGCAATAATGTCTTTTAACTCTTTGTAGCGTTGTAGTACCATTTGCACACCACGTGCAACATTATAATGCTCTTCGCCAATAACTTGTGGGTCAAGCTGACGAGAAGTAGAATCTAGCGGATCCACCGCAGGATAAATACCTTGTGATGCGATATCACGGCTTAGTACGACGGTTGCGTCCAAGTGAGCAAAAGTGGTTGCAGGGCTTGGGTCGGTCAAGTCGTCCGCAGGCACATAAACAGCTTGCACCGAAGTAATAGAGCCAGATTGGGTGGAGGTAATACGCTCTTGCAATGCACCCATTTCTTCCGCCAAAGTTGGCTGATAACCTACTGCCGATGGCATACGACCCAAAAGGGCTGATACTTCGGTACCTGCTAGGGTATAACGGTAAATGTTGTCAACAAACAACAGAACATCACGACCCTTGCCAGTAGCTTCATCTTTTTCGTCACGGAAGTATTCTGCCATGGTCAAACCAGTCAAAGCCACACGCAAACGGTTTCCTGGTGGTTCATTCATCTGACCGTAAACCATTGCTACTTTTGATTTGGTGAAGTCTTCGGTATTAACAACGCCTGCTTCTTGCATTTCGTGATAAAAGTCGTTTCCTTCACGAGTCCGCTCACCAACCCCAGCAAATACAGAAAGACCTGAGTGTTTTAGGGCGATGTTATTGATAAGCTCCATCATATTAACGGTTTTACCAACACCAGCACCACCAAACAAACCAACCTTACCCCCCTTAGCAAATGGGCATAGCAAGTCAATAACCTTGATACCAGTTTCCAAAAGCTCAGTTGAGTTAGACTGCTCATCATAGCTTGGCGCATCACGGTGGATAGACCATTTTTGCTCAGCATTCACAGGACCAGCTTCATCAATTGGGCGACCAAGCACGTCCATAATACGACCCAAAGTCGCCTTACCTACTGGCACAGAAATCGGTGCACCAGAATTGGATACAGACAAGCCACGCTTCAAGCCCTCAGTTGAACCCATGGCGATGGTACGAACCACACCATCACCAAGTTGTTGTTGAACTTCTAAAGTGGTTTCTGTACCGTCCACTTGTAAGGCGTCAAAAATTTGTGGGACTTGACCACGTTCAAATTCAACGTCAATCACCGCACCAATAATCTGCACAATACGACCGCTCATTGCGTTCTCCTATAAATCATTATTTGGCTAAATTAGATTACGAAACAGCGGCAGCACCGCCAACGATTTCCGAAATTTCTCGGGTAATCGCCGCTTGACGCAATTTGTTATAAACCAACTGTAACTCTTTAATTAAATTACCTGCATTATCTGTCGCCGCTTTCATGGCAACCATACGAGCAGACTGTTCAGAAGCGATATTTTCAAGCACCGCTTGATAAACGATGGTCTCAATATAACGTACCATCAAGCTATCAATCAATGTCTTGGTATCAGGCTCATAGATATAATCCCAACCATGAGAAGCTTGTTTGGTATCTTCTAGTGAACCCTCTGGCAAAGGTACAAGCTGAGAAACCACAGGTTTTTGCACCATTGCATTGATAAACTGATTGTAAACTAAATAGATACGATCTAAACGCCCTTCGTTATATTCGTTAAGCATAACCTGCACAGGCACACTCAACTGCTCATAATTTGGGCTGTCGCCATAATCTGTTAATGTTGAATTAACCTTGCCACCAAAATTCTTAAAAAAACTCACCCCTTTTGAACCAATTGCAGCAAATTCTACTTCCACAGATTGTTCTTGGTAACTTTTTACAGATTTTAGTAGGTTTTTAAATAAGTTAATGTTCAAACCACCTGCCAAACCACGATCCGATGTGATGACAATAAAACCTACACGATTCACAGGACGGCTGACCATATAAGGATGTTTATAATCAGATTGTGCTTGTACCAAATGTGCAATCACGCGGTGCATACTTTCTGCATAAGGACGACCCATCTCCATGCGTTCTTGGGCACGACGCATTTTACTGGCAGCGACCATCTGCATGGCACGAGTGATTTTTTGAGTGCTTTTAATACTGGTTACTTTTGCACGTATTTCTTTTAAGCTTGCCATAATTATTCCAATACTGGACTTATGTTAAATGGGTTTATGGTGTATTAGAAGCTAATACACCATATTGCTTTTAGTAGCTGTGCGACGCTTTGAAAGATTCAATTGCTGATTTTAGACGACCTTCAATGTCGTCGTTGTAATTAGCAGTTTCATCAATCTCAGTCATCAAAGCACTGTGATCATTACGCAAATAACGTAGCAATGCTTCTTCAAACGCACCAACTTTCTCCACATCTACATCTGCCAAATAACCTTCGTTAGATGCGTAGATGACTGCTGCTTGGTCAGCGATAGACATTGGAGCGTATTGCTTTTGCTTCATCAATTCAGTAACACGTTTACCATGTTCTAGCTGTTGTTTGGTTGCATCATCAAGGTCAGATGCAAACTGGGCAAAAGCTGCAAGTTCACGATATTGAGCTAGAGCTGTACGGATACCGCCCGAAAGTTTTTTGATGATTTTCGTTTGGGCAGCACCACCAACACGAGATACTGAAATACCAGCGTTCACCGCGGGGCGAATACCTGAGTTAAATAGGTTAGATTCTAGGAAAATCTGACCATCAGTAATAGAAATTACGTTGGTTGGTACAAATGCTGATACGTCACCTGCTTGGGTTTCAATGATGGGTAGAGCAGTCAACGAACCTGTTTTGCCTTTCACCGCACCATCAGTAAATGCTTCTACATAATCAGCATTGACACGAGAGGCACGCTCTAATAGGCGAGAGTGTAGGTAGAAGACATCGCCTGGATAGGCTTCACGTCCTGGTGGACGGCGTAGTAGCAAGGAGATTTGACGATAAGCAACCGCTTGTTTTGATAAATCATCATAAACAATCAGAGCATCTTGACCACGGTCACGGAAGTATTCGCCCATTGTACAGCCAGAATAAGGGGCAATGTATTGTAAAGCAGCAGGTTCAGAAGCAGAAGCAACTACCACAGTAGTATAAGCCAATGCACCTGTCTCTTCTAGTTTACGCACCACGTTGGCAATGGTAGAACGTTTTTGACCGATTGCCACATACACACACTTAATGCCAGAATCTTTTTGGGCGATGATGGCATCAATCGCCATAGCGGTCTTACCCGTTTGACGGTCACCAATGATAAGCTCACGCTGACCACGACCGATAGGAATCATGGTATCAACGGCTTTATAACCAGTCATCACAGGCTCATCAACGGATTGACGTGCAATAACACCAGGGGCGATTTTTTCAACCTTATCAGTCAATTTAGCATTGATAGGACCTTTACCATCAATGGGGTTACCCAGCGCATCTACGACACGACCCAAAAGTTCAGGACCAACTGGTACTTCTAAAATACGACCCGTACAGAAAGCTTTTTGACCTTCTTGTAGGCTTAGATAGTCACCCAATACGACTGCACCGACCGAATCTTGTTCTAGGTTAAGTGCCATACCATAGACACCACCTTCAAATTCAATCATCTCACCATACATGGCTTCTTCTAGACCATGAATTTGTACAATACCATCAGACACACTGACGATAACGCCCTCAGTTTTTGCAGTTGCGCCTACGTCAAGGTCTTGAATACGTTGCTTAATCAGATTGCTGATTTCAGCTGGATTCAATTGTTGCATTGCCTTGTTTCCTATTATTTAGACAGCCACACTTATACAGTGAGCTGAGTCTTTAATTGTTTTAACTTGCCACGCACTGAGCCATCGGTAAACTTATCGCCCACTTTAATGGTTGCACCACCCAACAAATCAGGATTCACTTCCTCGTGCAAAATCACAATCGCACCTGTGGAAATCGCCAAACGTTCTTGTAGGGTTTTGCGTTGAGCGTCAGTTAAGGGGTAGGCTGATGTAACGTAAGCGTCAACCTGTTTTAGCTCTTGTGATTTTAGCTTACTGTAATGAATACAAATTTCTGGCAACAATGCCAACCTGTCATGCTCTGACAGCTGACTGGCAAAATTACCAAAAGCTTTCAAATCACCAATCTTAGATTGTGATGAATACACGTCAATCAACAGACTGGCTTTTTTTGTTGCGGAAATGGCTGGATTACTGAGCAATGATACAAATTCTTTATCACTCACAACATTGCTTGCAATCAACAAAAAGTTGTCCCAATCGTTTATTGCGTTATGTTCTTTAGCATAGTCAAACGCAGCTTTTGCGTATGGTCTTGCTAAGGTAGATAGTTCAGCCATGATATCCTCTAATTACAGCTTCGCTGCCAACTGTTCTAGCATGCTGGCGTGTTTTTGTTCATCAACATTATCTTCTAAAATCTTTTCTGCCCCAAGCACTGCAAGACTCGCCACTTGTGAACGCAGTTGCTCACGAGTCTGTGCAATCTCTTGTTCAATGGCTGTATGAGCCGCTTGAATAATGCGTTCGCCTTCTAGACGAGCTTGCTCTTTGGCATCTTCAATCATTTGGTTGGCAGTTTTGTTTGCCTTGTCAATGATGGCGGCAGCCTCAGATTTTGCAGCAGCAAATTCAGCCTCTACTTTTTGTTCGGCAGAAGCTAGGTCTGCTTTTGCTTTCTCAGCAGCATTTAAGCCTTCTTCGATTTTGCGTTGACGCTCGTTAATCGCTCCGATGAGTGGTGGCCATACGAACTTCATGCAGAACCACACGAAAATCGCAAACGCAATCATCTGACCGATAATGGTAGAATTAATATTCATCCAACACCTCGTTGTTAGTGAAAGTCAGGTTTCACTTCCGGTCGGTGATAAACATCAACCGACAAGAAATGAACGTCAAACCAAACTTCATTAGCCAGCGAATGGGTTAGCGAACAATAGTAGCATGGCGATACCAACACCAATCATCGGTACAGCATCTAGAAGACCTGCCACGATGAACATTTTGGTTTGAAGTTGTGAAGCAAGCTCTGGCTGACGAGCAGTACTTTCTAAGAATTTACCGCCAAGAATAGCAAAGCCAATACCAGTTGCCAAAGCACCCAAACCGATAAGAATAGCCACAGCAAGAAGTGTGTACTGAGCAATAACTGGATCCATGATGTCTCCTTAAATGACCTATTGAAGGGGTTAGAGTTTAAAAAGTTTAAGTTTAAATTAGTGATCTGATGTCTGAGAGATGAGCGATAGATAAACAATCGTCAACATCATGAACACAAACGCTTGTAGCGTAATTACTAAAATATGGAAGATTGCCCATGGGGTAGATAACATCCACTGTGCCCAAAATGGCATCAAGGCAATCAAGATAAAGATAAGTTCACCTGCATACATGTTACCAAACAAACGCAGACCAAGCGAGATGGGTTTGGCAATCAAAGTTACAGTTTCTAGAACCAAGTTAACAGGGATTAAAATCGCTTGCAACAATGGGTTTTTAGCACTAAATGGGTGTAAGGTAAACTCAGCGATAAAACCGCCCACGCCTTTATATTTAAGACCAAAACCAATAATTAGTAGTAACACACAAAATGCCATACCAAGTGTGATGTTTGGGTCGGTGCTAGGCACAATTTTAAAATAAACATGGTGTGGGTCGTGTCCCATAAGACCGCCAATCCATTGAGCGGTGGCAGGAATGAAATCAATGGGAATCAAATCCATCAAGTTCATCAAGAAAATCCACACAAAAATTGTCAATGATAATGGAGCGATAAGCTTAGATGGTCCATTGTAGGACTCACGGACACTGTTATCCACAAATTCAACAATCATCTCAATAAAGGCTTGCAGTTTGGTAGGTACACCTGATGTGGCTTTACGTCCAACTTTATAGAACAAAGCACAAAAGAAAATACCCAATCCCACCGACCAAAGCATTGAATCCAAATGAATAGCACTAAAACCCATTTCGGAGGCTTCTTGGGCGGTGTGTGCTACTTTACAGCCATGTTCTGGATGGCAACCATACGTCCAGTTGGTCAAATGGTGAGCAATGTATTCTGAAGAGTTGTGTTCGCCTGCCATAGTAAGCTCTTATTCATGAGGACGCATTTAGAAAAACACGCCTAAATAACCATTAATTTTAAATATCTTAATAAACACAATCTAAAAAATCAATTAAAATACAAAAAAATTTTAATAATTTTATCATCAAAAATTGTGTCTATAACACCCGTGTATCTTACTTTACCAAAAGCAATATGTAAAGAGAAAATGTGTTTTTCTTACCGAATTTTTGCAATTTTTTTTCAAAAGTGAGTATTATGCCACTTTTGTAAATACAAAATAATTACAAAAATCGCCACATCACCACAATATGTGTTATTTGCATGACAAGATAACCAACCACCACTAACAAGGCGATGATAGGTTTGATAAAAACAAAAATCAATGCAAAGCCCATCAATGTGGCAAGCCATTTTACCATCTGACCCAAATACATGTTAAGCATGATGGCTTGACGTACCTTCGCCCCTGTTTTTTGGTAGGCAATAAAAGTAAAAGTAGATTGTGTTATATAAGAAAGCAACACACCCATGCTAAAACTTTTTGCACTCAACAAACCTACACCCACAACCATATCAACAGCGATGGCAATCACAATCCATGCCAACACTATCCAGCTTTGTTGCTTCTGCAAAGCAAAAATCCGTGCTTGCTGGTTTTGCCGTGCAGGTTTTGTCATCAGTTACTCTACTTTTGGTAAATCGGTTCATTATAAAAAGTTTTTGGGCAACTGGCAAGGACTATTTATTTAAAAATAACTAACATTTTTAAATAAAATACCGGTTTGCTGATTGATAAATTTAAAAAATCTCATCGCATTTGGCAAATAATTCATTTTTATCAAATTATCGTCCTACACAGCGATTGACATCTTGTGCCAATTTTTGCCAGACCGCCACAAAGTCCTTGCCATCTGACATGTCTTCTTGGGCAACAAGCACGCTTGTGTTGCCCAGTTTATTGATGATGCCTGCCGAAACGTTGCCTTGTGATAGCAGACACATATGAGTGCTGGGTCGGGTAGTAGTTAAATGTCTGATTTGACTTGCTTTTGGTGATAAATGGTGGTCGGGGGTCAGCCCACCTGCAAAGCGAATTTTGACAAAGTTTTCTAAATATTGATACGAATCATGATACGCCCAATAAGACATAGTTTTTTGGTTTGCCATATCCAAGACCGCCTTATCCATGCGTTCGGCAAATTTTTTGGCATTGGCGTGATATAGCTCTTTTTTAGTGGGATTGGCGTGGGTGTGTATTACCGCCAATGCTCGCACAATGGCTTTGGCATTGTTTGGGTCTAGCCAGATGTGTGGGTCAAAGGTGTTTGGGCGAGGTGTGCCGTCCAACTCCCGAAGTGGCAAACGGTGAAACGCCTTGAAACGGTATAGTGAAATGGCATTGGGCGCTAAATTTAGTTGACTGACTAGATTTTGTTCTAACTCTTGCCCAAACCACACCACAAACTGACTGTCTTTGATGAGTTTGACCCCACTTGGCGACAAACTGCCATGATGACCAACATCACCAGCCGACAATAGAACTTGGGCTGGTGTGTCGCCTTCGGTAACGGCATTGGATAAAAGTGCTAATGGATAATTACTAACCGTTACTGTACCTGCTTGCACCGCAGTTGCCAAAAAAAGAATGCTTAGGCATGCTATTTTTTTTGTCAAATTGTTCAATTTCATCATCTTGTTACTCATCATTTGGCATAAAATTTGCAAGATTATATCATAATTTGCCGATGATGATAGGATTTGTCCTAATTTTTAGTTATAAAATAACATCATTGCCCAAATGTCATTTTTTGTTAAGGTACTCCATGAATCACAACCACGCCTGCCATTGCGACCACCACCACAATGTCCACCAACACCACAACATCGCCGAACGTATGCAAGATGCCAAAGCCCATTGCGAAGCTCGGGGGGTACGTTTTACGCCTTTACGTGAAGAAGTGTACAACTTGATTTTAGAAGCAAAAAAACCGCTTGGGGCATACGATTTGATTAGTGCCTTACAAAGCAGTCGCCATTCATCAGGAGCAAAAAACAAAAATATCGCTCCACCAACCATTTACCGCTCACTAGAATTTTTACTTAACGAGGGGCTAATACACCAACTAAGCTCCATGAACGCTTATGTGCCATGTTGCCACCCTCGTTCACAGCATGTTGCTGCCTTTTTAATTTGCCAAAAATGCGACAGTGTAGAAGAATGCTCCAACGTTCCTGTAGACGGCATCACCGAATTTGCCAAAAATGATGCAGGTTTTGAGATTGAGCGTGCCGTCATTGAACTCAAAGGCGTATGCCGTGCCTGTCGCTAAATCGCCCACACAAGATGCTTTATTAATCCTAGACAACGTCAGTTTTCATATTGGTTCACAAAAAATCCTAACAGACGTGTCGCTTACGATTAATAAGGGTGAAATGGTGAGTTTGATAGGTCCAAATGGAGCAGGCAAGTCCACACTTGTCAAGCTGATTTTGGGCTTAAACAAACCCACCACAGGGCGAATTGATAACCGCACAGGCGTGATAAGCTATGTCCCCCAAAAATTTAGCGTACCAACCATTTTACCTTTGCGTGTCAAAGATTTAATCGCCCAAGCGAGCCCCAAGCGTTTGTCTAGCGATGAACGTGCGTTTGTGCTGGATAAATTGATACTCGCCCCCCTACTTGACCGCCAAATTCATCATTTATCAGGGGGAGAAACCCAAAGAGTACTCATGGCTCGGGCATTGCTTGACAAACCCAACTTACTTATCCTAGACGAACCCATGCAAGGGCTTGACCCTGATAGCGAAGAGTTGCTTTATGCGTTTATTGATGGCTTGCCACCATTTTTGGCATGTGCCATGCTCGTTGTCTCACATGATTTGCATTGGGTAATGAAAGGCACACGGCGAGTGGTCTGCCTAAACAAACACGTCTGCTGTCAAGGCGTGCCGTCCGACATCGCTCACCTGCCAGAGTTTGTGGCACTTTTTGGACAATACCATACAAACCACCAAAGCCCCTATATTCACCACCACGACCATTGTCAGCATACGCACTAATTTGATATTCATGAATGATTGGCTACCGATTATCGCTCCTGCTTGGATAGCAGGCTCACTGCTTGCCCTACTCTCTGCCCCACTTGGCTGTCTGGTATTGTGGAGACGTATGGCGTTTTTTGCCGACACGCTTTCTCATGGAGCATTGCTTGGGGTGGCGGTAGGAGCATGGCTGTCTATCCCTGCTGATGTGGGTGTGGGCGTAGTGAGTGTGTTGGTTGTGGTAGCACTCATGCTATTACAAGACAAACGCCTACCCAATGATGCCACACTGTCAGTCATGGCGGTGTCGCTTTTATGCTTGGGACTTTTGACACTCACCCAGCTCACCCAGCAACAAGCCAATGTGCTAGGTTTTTTATTTGGTAGCCTTCTTGACATGGATTGGAAAGATTTGCCACGCCTTATTGTCATGGTGGTTGTAGGGCTTGGTTTTTTGGGTTGGATTTGGCAAAAACAAGTAAAACTTGCCACCTCAGAAGCCCTAGCCATCATCACAGGGGTCAACCCCAAAACACAACAGCTCTTTTTTATGGGGCTTTTGGCAGGCTTTTGTGCGGTGGCACTTCAAGCAGTAGGGAGTTTGCTCATCACAGGGCTACTTGTCCTACCTGCACTCATCGCTCGCCTGCTTGCCCATTCACCCGCCCAAATGGTCATCTTTGCCATCATCATCGCCCAAATCGCCGTAACAACAGGTGTATGGGGGAGCGTGTGGCTAGATGTACAAACAGGGCTTGCCATTGTCATGACATTGGCGGTGGGGTTTTTTGGGGTGTTTGGGGTGGGAAAGGTGTTTGGCAAATCATGACATTTTAATAAAATCCATTCACATCTTTTGGAAAAATCAATATGCAACAAATCTTTAACCGCATTCACGCCCAATTTGCTCGTTTAAAAGAATATCATCAAAGTGATGTTGATTTATCTTTTAATGACGGTGCAAGTGATGATGATTTTGCTAAATTAGAAAAGGTGTTGGGTTTTGCCTTGCCTAATGAATTTAAAGAAATCTATCGTATCCATAATGGCTCAGATAATAATGGCGTTTTTATTGATGAAGTTTGGTTTTCCATTGATAATATTATCAGTGAATATCAAGTTTGGATAGACTTATATAATGGCGGTCATTTTAAAGATGACGAAAATAATGATTATGGTTGTGAACCTGAAAATGACGAAATCAAATCCAATTTTTGGTTTAATCCAAAATGGATACCATTAACAGGAAATGGTTGTGGTGATAGCAAAATGATTGACCTTGACCCAAGTAACACTGGCACAGTTGGACAAATCATTCAAATGTGGCATGACGAACCAAGTCGCACATTGGAAGCCACTTCTTTAAAAGCCTTATTTGAAAAATTTGCCACCGATTTGGAAAATGATGAATATATTATTCACCCAGAATATGAAGGTATTGTTCGGGCTGATGAGGTATAGATTTTGAATAATTCGGTGCGTATTACGCACCAAAATTTGGAGATTTTTAAATGTTTATGCCGACCTATTTAACTTCTTTTACACAAAATAGCACAGTTAAAGACGAAACAATTACTTGTTTTGATTTAATTGCAAGTAATGGAAAAGATAAATTTATCATTGAGTATTATGGCGAATTTTTATCTGATGATGATAAAGTAATTGTACAAACTGATTTTGCTCCACAATTAGTTATTGCTATTGAACCAGTCAGCAATGAAAGAATTGTTTTATTTGACGGCACAGAATACGGCTATAACGCAATGTTTTGTGATGAATATAGCAATCAACAAATAGAAAATCGCCCATTAGTCAAATTGAGCGATGATTTGTATTCTGTTAAATTTGAAATATTCTATGGTATTGATTATGTTGAAGAAAAAGAAGATTTTATCAATGATAATGGTGAAATTGAATTGATAAATGGAGAAATTATCAATTTTGAAACCTTGCAAAACAATGGTTTTGATGCATTGGTAATTAATTTAATTGATAATAATGGAAGAGAGTTTGAGATTGTCAATGAAGAATTAGCTTAATTTAATTGGAAATCTGGTTAAAACGGTGCATAATACGCACCCTACTTTTTATCAACCAATTTTAAACATGATAACTTACCCCACCTACTTATCCGCCCCCCATGATTTTATCATCGCCCAAATCAGCGATTTGCATTTATCAAAGCATGACGAACATAGTTTTGATAAATTTTTATCGGTGCTAGATTTGGCTTTGACCCACAAGCCTAATTTATTATTACTGACAGGCGATTTGGTTAATGACGGCGTGGGAGAGATTTATGATTGGCTGTTTGATGTATTAAAAAATACAAACATTCCCTTTTTATGTCTGGCAGGCAACCATGACGTTACGCATGAGATTGGACATGATTTGCCTTTTGATGAGCGGACATTTTTACCCATACCAGCCGATGAGCGACTCATAAAAAATCATCGCCTACTGATTGAGCTACCCCACACTACTTGGCAGATTTTGGCGGTCAATTCTGCGGTAAACGGGCAAATTTATGGACAACTTGATGATAAAAATTTAGACTTCTTAAAGACAAATGTCGCACACAACCTACCCACCCTCATCGCCCTACACCACCACCCTACCTCTGTCGGCTCGGCGTGGATAGATGCACATATATTAAAAAACCATGATAAGTTTTGGCAGGTGCTAGCCCACACCCTGCACCCACCTCACATCATCTGTGGTCATGTTCATCAAGCACACATTTTACCAAATACTCACGGCACGCTTTATACCTGCCCTGCCACATCAAGGCAGTTTACCCCCCACCAAGATAAATTTGGGATAGATACACTAGCAAGTGGATTTCGCTTGGTGAGATTGCATGATAATGGAAAATTGGACACACAAATTTATCGCCTAATGTCATAAAACACCAATTTTTTTATGATTTTACTTGAAAAAATCAGCCAAGCCCCCATTTATCACCAAATTTTTTGCTTTTTAAGGACGACACATGGCAGATGCCACTTTTACGCCTTACATTCCCGCCAAAGACGAAGAATATATGTCTGATGCACAGCTTGACCATTTTCGCAATATTTTGGTGAATTGGAAAACCGAACTACTAACCGAAGCTGAACGCACCAAAGACTACATCAACGAAGAAACAGGAGCAATGGCGGACATTAATGACCGTGCCACCCAAGAAGAAGAGTTTGCCCTTGCCCTACGCACCCGTGACCGTGAGCGTAAACTGGTGCGTAAGATTGAAAAATCGCTTGCCGAAATTGAGTCTGGTGATTATGGTTACTGCGAAACTTGTGGTACAGAGATTGGACTAAAACGCCTAGAAGCTCGCCCCACCGCCACCCAATGCATTGACTGCAAAACCATGTCCGAAATGAAAGAAAAACAAAATCACGGACACTAAATGAGCCAGCGTACGCCCATAGGTCGCTTTGCTCCGTCTCCCACAGGGCATCTGCATTTGGGGTCGCTTACGACTGCGTTGGCAAGTTACTGCCACATCAAATCTTTGGGCGGTCGTTGGCTTATACGTATTGAAGATGTAGATGTGGAGCGGTGTAAGCCGACATACACCACATCTATATTGCAAGATTTGGAAAATCTAGGCTTACATACAGATGGTGAGATATTACTTCAATCAACTCGCACTGCCATTTATGAAGAATACTTAAATAGGTTATCAAGTCTAACTTATCATTGCACCTGCTCTCGCAAAGACTTATCCAATGATTGCATTCCTGCGATGAGCTTTTATGATTTAAACATCAAAGATTTAAATCTTGCTCCCATTTATCCACGCCGATGCCTACATAAAGCACTGACTCACAACAAAATCCGCCTATGTCTGCCTGATGTATTGACTGCCTTTTATGATGGTATTCAGGGGGTGATTTGGGACAACCCTGCCAGAAGTCTTGGAGACGTGGTCGCCAAACGCCAAAACAACATAATCAACTACATTATCGCTTGTACCATAGATGATGGTTTGCAAAACATCAGTCACATCATGCGTGGGCTTGACATCATGCCAATGACGGTCGCTCAACTTTTTATCGCCAAAACCTGTGGACTGCCCATGCCTGATTATTTTTATCATCTGCCCCTACTGATGAACGCCGATGGGCAAAAACTCTCCAAACAAAACTTAGCCACCCCCATTGACACCAGTACGCCTGATAAAGTGAGCGACCTGCTTTTTACTGCTTTGAGCCTACTTTGCCAAAATCCACCGCCAGAACTGCAAAAAGAGAAGCCCAACACGATACTTGTGTGGGCGGTGGAAAATTGGGATAATACACCGCTTAGGGGGGCGGTGTTGGGGGTGAGGTGAGTTAAATGCCAAAAAGTCCTGCGACTGTTTTTAGTCATGGGCATTTCTTAAAAACTCAGGTTCAAGTTCTTTAACGTGACGTATGGTTTGCATGATGATGACGTCTTGAACTTCATCATAAGAATACAAAGTAACATAACCATATTTGCCCCATTTTATCGTGAGCTGTCTTAGGTTTGGCAAGGCGTCATTCGGCACGGTTTTGCCAATTTTGGGGAGGGTTGAAAGCACCTCAATTTTATCCAACATCACTTGCATGGCTTTGGCAACCTTGTGCGGTGCACTTTCTTGCAAAAATCCTTGCAACCTTTAAAAATCTTGCCCAATACACTAGATATAAATTATTTGTGGCATACAGGTGGCTTCTCATTGGGGTTGGCAACCAAAAACTCTACCCACGCTCTCATCTCATGGTGTGTGGTGTGTAGCTTCGTGGATTGATAATGTTCGTTGGCTTGCACCGCTTTGGCAACAAACTGGGCAAACATCAGTTCTTTGACTCGCTCCTCGATGATTCTTTCTTTTTCGTGTAGCGTCATCACTTCCAAAATCACACGTCCCTGCCGTGTGATACTCACAGGTTGCGTCATGGAGACATCTGTTAATCTGCCAAAATTTTGCTTGGCTTCGGTGGCGGTAAATGTCAGCATTATGCACCCCATTTAAATAAAAAAATATCTATTTTGTCCATTATAGATAAAATAGACAAAAAAACCAGCCTCACGACTGGTTTTTGTTTAATAATCCCTATTTTTGGTTTGTTCATAAATTCTATCACTATCTTTATCAGCTCGCAAAATCATCGCAATCATCATCATTGCCATAAGCATGGACGAACCCCCAAAACTATAAAACGGCAGTGTCAAACCTTTGGTTGGCAAGATTCCCATGTTCATGCCTGCATTAATCAGCACTTGCCCAAAAATCACCACCCCAAAACCAAACACCATGTAGCTTAGGCGTAGCTGACGGCGTTTTAGGGCAGTATAACTGATACACATGATGCTGATAACAATCAACGCTTCAAGCAAAAGCACAAACGCCACACCCAAAAACCCAAGCTCCTCACCTGTTACCGCTAGGATAAAATCGGTATGAGCTTCTGGCAAATGCGAAAGTTTTTGGACACTGTTACCATAACCCACACCGTCAATCTCCCCTCGCCCAAAGGCAATCAAACTTCTAGCAAGCTGATAATCGGTGTCTTGAATGTCATCAAAAGGATCCCAAAACGACATGAGTCGCTCTTTACGATAATCCGATGCCAAAAGCCCAAACACAAGTGCAGGGATAAACACCGCCGCCACAAGCGACAGATAATGCTGTAACGGCACGCCACTCACAAACAAAATAATACTGGCTGTCGCCACAATCACCGCCACCGAACCGTAGTCAGGTTGCCACAAAATCAGTCCCACGATTGGCAAATACCAAATAATCAATCGCCAACCCATTAAAATACTGGCTCGCACTTCTGCAGAACGTCTAACCACATAATCTGAAATAACAAGCACCATCAAAAGTTTGGCAAATTCGGCAGTCTGAAAATTAAACACCCCAAAGTTTAGCCAGCGCTGTGAGCCATTGATAACATCACCAAATGCCAATGTCAGCATCAACAACAAAACCACCATCAGCCAAGCTAGCATGACAAGCGGAAAATTAAAATACAGTTTTAATGGAATTTTGTACATCATAAATCCTGCCACCATCGCCACGATGATGTAGGTGAACTGAGACCAAAAAAAGGTCATGGCAGGCAAACCCTTTGACAAAGCAAATGGTACGGACGCCGATGCAATCATCGCAAGGCTTAGCGTCAATAAGGTTAGCAAACTCACCAAAATCACGGTGCGTGGTTTTGGCAAATAAGGTGACTGGGTGATTTTTTGTAAAAAACTAAACATAATACGGCGTGATAATCAAAATGGGGTGATTGGCAAAAACAACCAAACGTATTATTATAAACCACTTTTAAAAAAATAAGGGCAACTTTTGCCCCTATTTTGATATTTTTGGTTTGATATTTTTGGTTTTTGTTAATTTGTCCATTGTTTGACAAATTCCACAAATTTGTCGCCCCGCTCACCATAATTTTTAAACTGGTCAAGACTGGCACAGGCAGGCGACAGTAGCACAACTTTGGCACAGCTTTGGTAGGCTTGCTCTACCGCTTTGTCCAATGTAAATACTTTGTGAGTGCGATTGGCAAGCTCATCATCACTGATAAAGACATCATATATCAACTTGGCATCTTGCCCAATGAGATAAATACTGTCAGCAAAAGTGCGAGCAAATGGCACAAGCTCGGTAAAATCTTGCCCCTTGCCCTGCCCACCCAAAATCAATGCCAGCGACTTTTCACCATACACCGCCCCCAATCCATCAATGGCAGAAATGGTTGCACCTATGTTTGTGCCTTTGGAATCATTAAAATACACCTTACCATTCACATCAGCCACAAACTCACAGCGATGAGGCAAACCTTTAAATGTCCGCAAAACATCAAGCATGGCAGTCATGTCAAGCCCAACTGCATGACCCAATGCCAACGCTGACAACGCATTTAGCAGGTTGTGTTTGCCTTTAATCAAAATTTCGTCAGCCAACAGGAGTTTTTGCCCATTATGGCACAGATGTATCTTTTCACCCTGCTCGCCATGTTCACCTTTTAAACAAAATTCTGCCGAAAAACCTTCGCCAATCTCACCGCTTGTACTTATCATGGTGGCGTGTTTGGGTAAATGAGCGATACAAGTGCGAGCAAGCTCCTTATCATCTAGCCACACCACCGCATTTTTCACATCATCAAAAATCCGTAACTTTTGAGCCAAATAGCCTACCATGTCGCCATGGCGGTCTAGGTGGTCGGCAGAGAGATTTAGAATGGTTGCCACATCCGCCCCAAGTCCACTCATCATTTCAAGCTGAAAACTAGACAGTTCTAGCACCACCATATCTATGCCGTCAATGGCAAGCAAATCAAGAGCAGGCGTGCCGATGTTGCCCCCCACACCGACTGTTTTGCCAGATTTGGTTGCCATAAGTCCTACCAGCGTGGTTACGGTAGATTTGGCATTTGAACCTGTAATGGCGATGATGGGTGTGTGTGTGCCACGTTGTTTATCTCTTTCTTTTAAATTTTCAATAAACACTTGTACATCACTCACCACACTCACACCGTGTTTTATTGCATTGGCAACAGCAGGTGTGGCAGGGTCAATACCCGGACTGATGACAATCCTATCAGCTTTTAAAAGTATGTCGCCATCAATCCCCCCAAAATATGTCTGTACACCTTGTGGCAATTTATCAGCAAGAGGTGGGAAATTACCGTCCGTAACCGCCACATCATGCCCCTGTTTTACCAAAAAATTCACCGCCGACAGTCCAGAACCACCAAGCCCAACCACCGCATAATTTGCCATACTCTACCTTTATTTTAACAATGATGAAATCTATTCTATCAGAATTGCCCTGCCTGTTGTTGGATTTTTGCTAAAATTATCCTATAATAATCCTAGCCAACCATCATAAGGATTTTTATGAAACTTGTTACAGCCATCATCAAACCCTTCAAATTAGATGACGTGCGTGAGGCATTGTCCGACATTGGTATCAATGGCATTACCATGACCGAAGTCAAAGGGTTTGGTCGCCAAAAAGGACACACCGAGATGTATCGTGGGGCAGAATACGTGGTGGATTTTTTACCAAAAATCAAACTAGAAATTGCCTGTTCAGACAATGACGTGGAGCAAGTAATTGACGTGATTATCAATACCGCCAACACAGGCAAAATCGGAGACGGCAAGATTTTTGTAACCACGCTTGAACAAGTGATTCGTATTCGCACAGGTGAGACAGGCGAAAATGCCCTATAAATTGACATACAAAAGGCGACATCACATCGCCTTTTACCTTTTATTACTTTTTATCTTCTACCACGATGGCGTTGATGCCATTTTGGTGTAGGGTTTGGCGTACATCATATGCCGACTCTTTACTCATCGGGGCAGAGACGATTTGTACGCTTTCGCCATCATCGGTTTGGTAATGTACCACTTTGACATCCATCACCCCAAGCATCATCAAATCCGTCACCAATTTATCCACATCACCAACATCTTCAATATCTCTTACTTTGACCACATAGCGTTTGGTGGGCGTGGCTTGGGCAGGCTCGGCTGGGTCGTCATAGGTAGCATTTTCTTCCACAATCTCAATATCGCCATCTTCTTGGGGAATGTCGGCAGGTGGTGGCACAGTTTTGGTCTCTGTTGGTTTTTGTTCACCAAGTCCAGCACCGCCTCCCTTAAATTCTCGCTTGGGTAAAATTTCATAAAATTCATATTCATTTTTTTGAGGCGTTTGTGGTACAGGTGCAATTTCGGCGGGTGGATTGACCTCCACTTCTTTTCTAAATCCATCAAACAACGGCGACATATATAAAAATACCCCCACCATCACCGCAATCACCGCCCCCACAAACATCCAAAACAAACTAAGTAGCCCAGAACGTGTGCGAGCTTCGGTATCACGGTGTATCGGTTGTTTGTAGCGTTTGGACATCATAACCCCTTATCAAATCATCAACTCAAAATTTCTATTGTAACAATTTTTTGGGCATTTTTGGTAAAATTCACTCATAATTTTAACAATTTTTTCAATCTGGCTTTTGTGGTACAATATCCCCATCAGAATCATTAGGAAAATTGTCATGCTCATCGCCATTTCCGAAGAAGTCGTACTCAAATTGGGTCTGTATGGCTTGCTCCCCCTATTCATCGGTTTTTTATTTTTTATCATGTGGGACATCGCCAAAAAATCCAATGCAGGTCGTGCAGGTACGTTTTGGATTTTTGTGGCATTGGGCATGGGATTTTTTGGCTTTCTTGCCAAACTCGTCATTGAATGGGTGCTTGGCAAATGGTTTATTTAAACAACCCACCTTTAAAATCATCATTCACCCAATATCCAAAATTAAACTCATCTTTTAGCAATCATCACCGCTCGTTTTGGGCGTGGATAACCTTCGATGGTTTTGCTGTTGTCATTGGGGTTCAAAAAGTCCGCCAAAGAATGATAGTCCATCCACGCCGTTGCCCTTTGTTCATCGCTCGTTGTGATATTGACATCAACGCACTTAATCTCTTTAAAACCCACCTTTTGTAGCCACAAGGTCAAAGCAGGCACAGAAGGCAAACAATAGACATTATTCATCATTGCATATCGCTCTTTTGGCACAAGCACAGTGGTTTCATCACCGTCCACAATCAAAGTTTCCAATATCAGCTCGCCCCCCTTTACCAATTGATTTTTTAATTGTTCCAAACATTCAAAAGGCGATTTGCGATGATAAAGAACCCCCATACAAAACACACTGTGAAATAATTCACTTTTTGGTAATTGTTCAAGCCCGACAGGCATAAAATGAATATGATTTAAAATAGGATTTGGATTATGACCGCCAAGCAGTTTTTTAATTGCCATAAACTGATAATAAAATAAGCAAGAAGGGTCAATGACAATAACCGTTTTGGCACCCTCGCCAAGCATTCTAAAACCGTGATAACCCGAACCACCGCCAACATCAAGCACTCGTTTATCTTTTAAAGGGCTAATATAAGGCAGTACCCGATTCCATTTAAAATCACTTCGCCATTCGGTGTCAATATGAATATGATGAGTGTCATTACCAAAATAAAACCCACCCTTTCGCCACGGCATTAAGGTTTTTAATAAGGCTTCACTCTTTTTTAATTTATTTATATCAAAATCAATATGGGCACTAATGTTGTTTTGTGTTAAATCAATGCCATTGACATTAAATAATGGCAATTTATCCACTGCCGATTCAAAATAAGTGGCATTGGCGTATCGTTCTTTGTTTTTGATATGGGCTATCCATTCTGGCAATTGTTTTAACCAGTCATTTACAATAGGATATTTTTGACTTAATGTCAAAAACTCTAAATATAATGCTTGTTCGGCTTGAAAAATACTGTTCATTGTCTTTTATTTTTTATGATAAGGGTTGAAATTCAAAGGGGTTGATATACTTTACACCAGTATCCTCAATATGTTTGACATTGCGAGTTACCAACACCAAATCAAATACAATGGCAGTAGCACAAAGCTGTTTATCAATGGGATTGTGGGGATTTTTTGCCATTAGATTGCCCCAGACTTTGGCACACTGCTCGTCAAATACCAAACTGCGTTCAGCAATTAAAGGCAGGTTATTATTATACCAATTTCTCAATCTTTGTGCCTGCAAAAAATCATTTCTATTATTTAATTTTTCAATACCAAATTCTATTTCGCCAATTGTAATGATACTTAAATAACCTTTCAATTGATTGGCTTGCACATAATTAAAAAATGCCACTACATTGGGATTTTTATCTCTTTTTACCAATTCACTAATATAATTATTATCATACAAATACATTCATTCACTCCAATCAATTTCACGCATTGGTTGTTCTGGCATATCAAAAAAATCATCTTCCAAATCCAAATCCAAACTTGATAATGCCAATAATGCTTCTTCTAAGTTATTTGGTTTATCATTTTTTATAACCAACTTTTGATTTTCAATGGTTTGCTTAACCAAAAAAGGTGTGCCACTTTCTATGGCTAAGCGTTGAAAGACTTCCAATAAGCTTGGAGAAACATTTTCTGCGGTAAAAGTTATCATAAGTCACTCCTTTTAATTGATATTTAATGACTAGAAACATTATGCAATAATTTATCGGTATAAGCAATGGCAATGGTAGATGCCAAAAATCCCAAATGTAGTAGCAATTGCCATTTCATTGTCGTTTCACTTATATTATCAGCATTGATAAAAGTTTGTAATAAATGAATACTAGAAATACTAATAATCGCCATTGACAGTTTGACTTTTAATACAGATGCATTAACATGATTTAGCCATTCTGGTTGGTCGGGGTGATGATCAATATTTAAACGAGAAACAAAAGTTTCATAACCACCCACCACCACCATCACAAGCAAATTGGCAATCATCACCACATCAATTAAGCCAAGCACTGCCAGCATAATCTGTGTTTCGCCCATTTGCCCTAAATTTACCATCAAATGCCAAAGCGACTTTAAAAATTTATAAGCATAAATGCCTTGAACAATAATAAGTCCCAAATAAATGGGTAATTGTAGCCAGCGACTGGCAAATATCACTTTGGCAAAAATGCTTTGGCGACTTTGAATGCCAAGACTGCTATTTTCTAAATGCTCTTTATTTAAATTTTCCATATATTCTCTTAATATAAATCATTAATATTTTACATATAATGCCAAGTATTTTTCATAAAACCAATAATGTCTTTTAATGGCACTTTTTCAATGACAATCTTATCACCAGACTTTTCTAGAATAATCATACAACCTTCTGATAATTTACCCTCTTGATTAAATTCTAACTCTTTGATTTTAACCGATTGAGTAACGCCATTGTCCGCCATTTCAATCCCAAATGGTTCGCCTGTATGCCCATAAAAATGATAGGAAAAAGCAATGTTATTTAAAGTTTCTCTTATTTCAGATGAGCCATAGCCACGAATACTTTCGCTGGGTTTGTCGTGTGTGATTAAAATATCAAAATCTTGTTTGCTTTTAAATAATTCTTTTAAGGTGTGATATTCATAATCTTGAATAAACTGACTGTCTTTTCGCCCTTTTTTATCGCCAATTCTACCAATGCCAACCAATGAAAGTTGGTCATTGCCATTATTTAAAATAATAGGAACGCCCGTTCGCATTACCCATACTTTTTGATAACAATCAATAGAAAAATGGGTTTGATTGTTTAATTCGGCTTGTTTTTCCAAATTATCCAAAAATAAATGGTCTTCGTGATTGCCACGCACACACAACATTTTAACATTTAAATGATTTAAAAATTGCTCAATCTCTTTATGATTTTGACAAAACTGTCTTAAAAAACCAAGTTCATCAGGGTCATTTTTGGCGTGCCTTAAAGTAGCTTTATCCATTGTATTTTTGTTTGGAAATGCCCCCATATCGCCACATTGGATAATATGGTCAATGGTTTTGCCTGTTATTTGTTGGTAGTGATGTACCAATTTAAAGGGCAATAAAAATTTACCGTGAATGTCGGCAAATAGTGCAATTCGTATCATTTTAGCTCTTTTATTTAAACGCCACCATTGACATAAAATTTAAAAATTTAAACCAAGTCAAACTGCGTTCAAAACCTGCCTCATTAAGACGATGAAAGTGGGTATATTCATCATCGGTAATCAGCACATTTTCTAAGGCGTTTCGTTTGCCACTGATTTCTAACACACCAATACAAATACGTATTTTTGTCATTGCAACTCACAAACATCAGCCAAAACAAAATCACGCCACGCCCCATTTTTTCACCGCCCAATAAGCATCAATGAGCCTATGGGGCAACTCTTGGGGTGTGCAACCCACCACCATAGCTCTTGTTTTGGCAGACAATTCGGCATTATGCTGTTTTTGGGTATAAACATGCGAAAATACGCCATGATAGGTCAAAGCATCGTCCACATTATCAAAGTCATCGCCCAGTTTGGTCATCAAGTCTTGCTCTGCCAAATTTGCCACAATCACCCGATGTTTTTGGCTCAAAAGCTGAATCGCCCCCACGATTTCATCGTTGCTTTGGGTGCGAATGTTGGTGATAAAAATGATGAGGCTGCGGCGTTTTTGGGTGGCAAGTGCGGTTTTGGCTACTGCCATATAATCTGGGGCATTGGTAGAGGCGGTCAAATCAAAACTTTGATTGAGCAAATAACTGATGACACCCCCTCCTTTTTTTGGTAAGGCGATTTTGTCAGATACCGCTCCAAAACTGACAAAACCCGTTGAATCGCCTTGTTCGTTGGCAACTTGGGCAAGTAGAAGCATGGCATTAAGTGCCATGTCCAAATGACTGGCATTGTCGCCCTTATCATGAGTGAGTGTGGTATCATCATCAAACTGCACATGACGCATATGCTGTCCACAGTCAAGCAAAAATAAAATTTCTTGGTCAGCTTCGTCTTGATATTCTTTGGTCATCAACCGTTGGTGGCGTGAAGTTGCCTTCCAATCTATCTGACGGATACTATCGCCGTCCGCATAAGCTCGGATTTGGTGAAAATCCTGCCCTTGTCCTTTACGTCTTTTTTTGATAATGCCCATGATGGCACTATGGCGACTTATGGCGGTCAAATGACCTTGTAGCACCGCCCTAAAATTGGCAAGCACTCGCACGTCTTTAATCCCTTCTATGTCTGTCATGGGTGTGTGGTGGTATTTGATAAGCAATCCAAGCGGAGTAGTCAATCGCCAATCCACCCCACCAAATAACCCAAAACCACGCTCATGGGCATACACATCATAGCTCACCACAAGCTCACCTTGTTCTTTGGATAATTCACCAAGTAAAAAAGTCATGGGCAAACTGTCAATTTTGGTGTTTGATGGCACAAAATCCACCACCTCACAACGAAAATTTGCCATAAAATCCGCCACGTCTGCCCCATAAAAAGACAAGGATACCACCGAGCGTTCATTAACGGGCAAATTATTAAGAAGTGTACGTGTAATCACCACATCATGTACAGCACGATAGGCTAAAAAAAGCCGTATGTATTCATACATCAACACACCCAAAAATACCACACCCACCAAAAGCCACGCCCATACTGCCATGCCAAGCACCGCCCAGCCGTCAAGGTGTGATGACAACTGCAACATCATCATGACAAACGTCCACCCAAACAGAATCATTGCTGTTTTTGGGTGTGTTCGTACCATAAAGTCTGCCCAAGCCATGCTCATACTCGTGGGGCAGAAACGTGACTTAAAAGCTGTTCGATGACTTGCTCTATCGCCAGCCCATCAATCATAAAATCTGCACTAAGCCGAATGCGATGACGAAGCACGTCCACCGCCACATAACGCACATCATCAGGCACGGCATAGGCTCGCCCATTCATCACCGCACAGGCTTTGGCACAGCGGAGCAAAGCCATGCCTGCACGCACGCCTGCTCCCATGTCAATCCCTGCAAAATCACGACTCAATCTCACAATGTCAAGGGCATATTGCACCACTCGCTCATCAACACCCACAAAGGAGACGATTTTTTGTAATTGGAGCAGTCGCTGGGGCGACAGTACCGCAGACACTTTGGATAAATCAAGCGTATCGCCCACTCGTCCTGTGATAAGCTCGGATAACAATCGTTTTTCTTCATGGGCGGTTGGATAATTCATGAATACATTCATTAAAAATCTATCAAGCTGTGCTTCTGGAAGAGGGTAAGTACCCTCTTGTTCAATAGGGTTTTGCGTCGCCACACAGATAAAAGGCTTGGGCAGAGCGTGCGTTTGCCCTTCAATGGTAACTTGCCCCTCTTGCATGGCTTCTAGGAGTGCTGATTGGGTTTTGGCAGGTGCTCTATTAATCTCGTCCGCTAGGAGCAGATGACAAAACACCGCCCCTTTACGGGTTTTCCATTGCCCTGTTTGCATGTCATACAACGTATGTCCCGTAACGTCTGACGGCATCAAATCGGGGGTAAACTGAATCCGCCCAAATTCACCACTGACTGCTGATGAGAGTGCTTTGACCAATAAAGTTTTGCCCAAACCCGGCACGCCTTCTAGCAATACATGACCACCTGCCAAAAGACAAATGATAAGTTTGTTAATCACGTCTGTTTGCCCAATGACGGCTTTTTGGATTTCGCCAATGAGTGCATCAATCTCTTGTTTGGCAAGGGGGATATGTTCACTAATGTTTGTCATGATGTTTTTTCCTAAAAATATGGAGCATTATTAATTCATGGTGTGTTTAAAGAAAACCGTTCGCCCCAAATGTCAAAGAGCGGTTGTTGCTTTTGTGGTTTGATACACTCGCCATGCACAAAAACCAAATCATTGTGCAAAATGCGTTGCCAATACTTTAAAGCTTTGACTAATGCGTAAAAATTCCTGCTCACTTTGCCAATCTGCGTACAAAGCATCATGGATAAGCCCTGCTGATAACCCTGTTTTTTGGCTTAATATCGCCACCAAATCATCTTTGTTACTGATGTGTTCTTTGGCACAGATGAGCCTTAGGAGCATTTGGCGGTTCTGGGTGAGTAGTCCCTCACCTGCATCTGTTGCCCACAAATACCGCCCCACTTGAGCAAAAAAGTTGATGATGTTACGCCCTGTATCGGTTTGGTAAGTTTGCACCGCCCCAAATTGTCTAGGCAAGGCAAGCAAAGTCGCCCCAATCGTCAAAAATAACCCCACCATCGCATAAGATAGATACCGCCCCAACAGCTCAAAAAAGCCATCACTTCGCACATCAGGCACAAAATACACCGTACGGTCAGCCACGAGCCGTAGGAGCAGTTCGCCATGCTCTTTGAGCAAAATACCTCCTCCATAGCCATGCATTTGGGCAGAATCTGTGCCAATGAGCAAGCTCCAATCACTGTTTGGGGTGACAGCTGTGGATACTGAGGTTTTTTGTTGATGAACTTGTACCACATCAGGGTTTAAAAATATCTTGTTGCTTGACAGTACCGTCAATCGCCCCTGACCCACTTGAGCATCAAAAATGGCATTATCAGGGTCAAAAAGTATCGGCTTGCCGTTTTCCCAAGCATTTTTTTGGTTTAGGTCAGCTTTTAGTATGGCATGGTTTTCAGCGGTCAAAGTCGTGCCAGCCAATGACACATCGTAGCCCTGCTCGCTTTTTTGTCGCCAGTCGTGATTGATGAGTGTGGCTTGATATTTACCAAAAAAATCATCCGCCACAAAATGCCCAAGTTTACTATAATAATCCACCCCATTCACCATCACAAGCTCATCGCCCATGCGTAGGGGTGTAACCATTTTTTCCATTTTCATGTTGGCATTATCAAAGCCGTCTTGGGCTTGTTTGTTATGTTTGATATATTTGATGCCGATGTGGTTTAGGAGTGGATTTTGGGTTTTGGTGTAATAGCTTTCATCGTCTTTGTCAGCATCATAGGGCAGTACCGTTTCGCTAAATACCACCAAATGACCGCCCGATGATACCCATGCCATCATCTCATCCAGTTTGGACTCACGCTCTTCGGTGAGTTTATAAATCATCACTACGTTGCCAGACGATGATGTCAAATCACCAAATACCGTATCTAGCCTAGTCAGTTCACCTTTGCTTTGAAAGGCATAAGTGTCGCCCCCTGCTTTTTGAATGAGCTGTTGGGCGGTGTAATAGCGGTTTTGACGAACTTCGCTTTTGGGGATATATTGTACGCCATAATCCACCTTGTGATGATTGGCAAAAAACCACCATGCATATAGCCCTGCCAACACCGCCCCGACCGCCACGATGATGATAAACCATTTATCCACCTTGACACTTTCTTTTATCATCATTACCCCCGTTGTCCGTACAATGCCGACCAAGATTGGGCAAGCTCAAAGACTTGATGACCGTTGCCATCTGCCAGTTGGGGGGCAAATTTTTGCCCATAAGCACATATCCGCCACAACGCCACCAATTTAGCAAAATAAGCAGACTCTTGGGGACTGGCAGGGCTTTTGGCAAGTAACCATGCACATTCATCTTCGGTTTGGTGTTTATCAATGGCGAGGGCGTGATGAGCATTCAGCTCTCTAAGCGTCCCTCGATACAGTACTGACAAGGCAAGTAAATATTCGCTTTTTTGCAACAATTTTTGCACATACGCCACCAACTCATCAGTTGGTGGTAGCTCCGCCCATACGTCTTGGGCAATGTGAGGAACATGGTCAATTTGGGGCGTGCGTTTTTTCATGATTGGGGCAAGTTTTTCCACCCATGACAGCCAATAATCCCTTGTGCGATATAGCCACCACGCCAACAACACCAAAAATAAAATCGCAATCGTCTTACCAAACACGCCCACATGCTTACTTAGTGTAAATACACTCTGAATAAGCTTTGCTAACCAATTCAAATCTATATCTGCATGCTCATCAGACACTGGCTTGGGGGGGTCGTTATACACCCACTTTGTCTGATGAATGGTGCGACTGTATGACTCATCGGTGATGATGTCGCTTAACATGATGTGGACGTTTTGCGTTGCTTTTTGTGTATGATTTTGCTTGCCAGTATCCATATCAGCTGGCTTAACTTGGTCAGAAACAGGGGCAGACGTGGTAAAGTTACTGCTATTGGCAAAACTTGACTGAATTAAACCTTGCCCCAAGCATAGACAGATGCTAACAAGCAACACTTTTTTAACATCATTCATGCAACTCACTCCGCTTCTTGGCTTGTGATTGGTAGCGGTAAGCCAGTTTACGAAACACCAGCTCAATGTCCCAACCCTCCAAAAGACTGCGTTTGCACAGATACATCACAAATCCACTCGCCACATAAAAAGGAGCAAGCAATGCCACCGCAAAAAGATATGCCCACACCACCATCACCATAAACACTGTCATTGGCAACCCGTCTTCCACACGCACGCTGATGACAGTATCAAGCAAAATCATACCACACACCGCCAACACAACTTCGGCCACCATAAAAAACAACCCATGCAAATGTATCGCCCCTGACTGGTTGCGAGTGAGGGTTTTTAGGCGAGATTTTAGGAATTTTCCTGATTGGTTTTCTAGTAGATACACGGGCATACTCATCATGCGTTGTAGGCTGATACGCCCACGCAAATACCCAAAACCCAAGCCTTTAAATTCATCAGACAAATCGTTAATTTGGTAGTCTTTATCAAATAATTTTTGGCTAAGGTATAACAAAAGCGGACGTTCAAACAAAGGCTTACTGATAAAAATCAAACCCATCACTAGCAACATCTTAGCTTGATCGTCCACATCAAGTATGGCAAATATCAGCATACTAACGATAGAAATCAATGTATGCCAAAATATCCCTTTTCTAAAAAATTTTGGCAATTTGATTGATACAAAATAGGCATAAGCACCCCCATAAACAACCCCAAACGCCGTGTCTATAAATGTTTTGTCGGACAACCCATTTATGGTAAAAACAAGCAACGGTAAGACGCACACTCCCCCAAAGCTCACACAAGCACGCCACCACAACCGCCACAAATCCCCATAATATGTGCGAGCCACCGCCATACCCAAATCCATCGCTTGATAAGCGGTAAGCGGTTTGATATTAACGGTGAGTTTATCTAAATTCATGCGTGCGTCCTGCCTTGATGAGATAAATCGCAATTAGCGTCCACAGTCCAAACGCCACCACATATTTGACCACAGGCGGTATGGCAGATGATGACGACCAAAACGCCTCAACGAACGCCGCCAAAAACGTCATGATGACCGCCCCCATAAGTAGCTGAACACTCTCTATGCCAGCAACTTTTAGAGCATCTTTGCGAGTGTAGGGGGCAGGAGCAACCACCCCCAAACCAAGTCGCAACCCTGCCATGATAGCAATCACCACACCCATAAGCTCAAATGAACCATGTCCGACCACAAACTGCCAAAAAGTCTCGCCAAACCCCATACCTGTCAGATGCCCTGCCACCGCACCGATAACCACACTGTTATAAAGCCCCCACAAAATCGTCCCAATCCCTGCAAAAATCCCCAAACCATACATGCCCAAATCAATACTGATGTTATTTTTGATGTAATGCCCAAACATCATCAAATCGGTATCACTTGCCCTGTCAGCATCTCGTCCGATGTGGTTGTTGGCGGGGTCGTACATGGACTCCATCATGGCAACTTGACTGTTGTCCATTATGCTATAAATCAACTCATCATTGACATAGCACGCCACACCCATGATAAGTAGTGGCAAATAAAAAATCCCAAACGACACCCAAAAAAGCGTTTGGTATTGGCGAACTCTATTTGGAAAAGTAAAAAATACAAAATTGAGCAGTCCACTACGATTGGACGGTTTTGCTCCATAAATTAGCTCATGCCCTGCCATCACTCGCTCATGTAGAGCTTGGACGAGCATGGGACTATAATGGCGTTGTTTGGCAAGGGCATAATGCCCACAAATCTCACGGTAGAGCTGAACAAGCGGATAATTATCCATTTTTTTGGGCTTTTTGATTTTGCCTGTTTTGGGGTGGTTTTTTTGGCTTTGATGAATGGGAGTCAAAGACACGCCCATCTCTTGGCACAGCTCATCAAAACGTTGCCATACTAAGCCATAACGCCCCACAAAGGTACTTTGTTTGACCGCCACAAAATCCTTGATATGATGTTTTGCCATGTATCACCTATTTGTCTTTACCAATAATGGCATTGGCATAAGCCATGATGTCATTGGTGCATTGGGTGGGGCTTGTTTGCCCTGTCAGAGGCGATAAAATCATGGAAAGTTCTTCTTTTCTGGCTTGGGGCAACTCATCAATCCGTTCAGCAAATGCCAAAATCGCCTGTTGCTCGTCAAAATAAAGCGGAATTTTGGGGGTTTTTGGGCTGACATCTTTGATGTTCATTTCACCGATTTTGTCATGTCCATAGACTACCATCGTGCCTGCCACCATATCGCCAAGTCTTTTACTTTTACTGTTAAATAATATGGCAATGAGTGCAGTCAAAAAGAAAAATGGCAAATCAGCAAAACGCAAGACATTACGAATCATAGAAGCCTGCCAACCGACATTCATGCCATCATCGGTACATACTCTTAGGTTAAACTTTTTTTTGCCAATCGTCTGACCACCACGATATACCTCAAACAACACCATATAAAACCAATCCAACACAAAGTACAAAATCAGCAAAATCGCCCACCCTGATGCTCCCAAAAACACCAACACCATGTTTGCCAACGTAAATACCGCCCCTCGTATCAGCATATCAATGAGCCACGCTCCCGCTCGGGGCACTACCCCTGCTGGCGTGAGCGAGAGCGTTACACCCTCTGGTGTGTCTTGGTTGGCAGTGTTATCTATCATTGGACTTTTTGAGCCTCTTCAATCATTTGTTGGATTTGGGCTTCTTGGGCTCTCTCAACATAACTTTGGTACGCTGGCAAGGCAATCGCTGCTATAATCCCAAGCCCCGCCACAAATGCAAGTGGCAACACCAATGCCAGTATAGTCATCAGTGTACTAGGTGGCTCAGCAGGCGCTCCGTAGTCGTTCACTCCTTCATCACCACGAGCAAAAGACAGATAAATCCACAGCAAAATACCAACAATCGGCACAAGATACAACAGTGATATCCAACCTGTTTTGTTCAAATCGTTGAGTCTGCGAATGCTAGGAGCGAAGTTAATATACACCATGCTTGCCCACAACACCACTATCACAGGAATACCCAAAACAGTAGCAACACTCTCGCCCAACATGGGGATTAAAATCGCACTCAATATCCCCAATACGAACATCGCAACCATCGCACACAGCACCAACATCATGGTATAGGCAAAAAAGCGAACTCGTCCGATACGACCACTGGCTTTATAAAAAGGTGTGGTATCATACTCAAAATACTCATCATCATATGACATATCCGCAGTCGGTGCCGAATAAGGGTTATGCTCATTTGAGTTTTGTGGGAAATGAACACTCATAATACAATTATCCTAATACAACTTAACCAAAAACTTGACAAAAATTGGAAAACAACTATAACACATTTTTATACTGGTGTCAGTATTTTAAAAATCCGCAATTGAAAAAATGTGATGATAATACTCATGAAATTTTGGCATTTAACCCCATAATGATTTTTTGACAAAATATAGACACGATGAAATGAACACCACAACTTTCGCCCCACGTCTCTTAGATTGGTTTGTTATGCACGGTCGCCATGATTTGCCTTGGCAATACCATCACCAAACAGTCGCCGATATTTATGCCGTTTGGTTATCTGAAATCATGCTCCAACAAACCCAAGTTGCTACGGTTATTGGTTATTTTAAACGGTTTATTGACCGATTTCCTACCGTACAGGATTTGGCAAATGCAGAATGGGACGAAGTAGCGACATTGTGGGCAGGGCTTGGTTATTATGCTCGTGCCAAAAACCTACACAAAGGAGCCAAACAGGTTGCTCATTATCTCAACGTACATGGGCATTTCCCCCAAACAGTTGATGAATGGCAAAAAGTGCATGGCGTAGGACGCAGTACCGCAGGGGCGATTGTGGCTATGGGTGTGCGTGAGCGTGGAGTGATTTGCGATGGCAATGTCAAGCGAGTGCTGACACGCTGGGCAGGCATTGATGGCGACATCACCAAAAGTGCAACTGACCGACAACTATGGGAACTTGCCGACACACTCACTCCCACACTTGATAGTGGCAAATTTGCCCAAGCGATGATGGATTTGGGGGCAACTGTCTGCACACGCACACGCCCCACCTGCGCCACTTGCCCGTTATCTGCCGACTGTACCGCATATATTCACGGCAACCCTACTGCCTACCCCGTCAAAAATAAAAAAAGCGAAAAACCCCATCGCCTTTCGCTCGTTTTTGCTTTTTGTTTTAATGATAAGCTATTGTGGCTAAAACGCAAAAATACCCACACCACCATCTGGGAGGGTTTGTATTGCTTACCTATATTGACTGTTGGCAATGATAAAATAACCCCACCCAAAGATTTATCCACCGCCCAAAACCTACATGACAAACTACCACCCACCCACCAAAGTAGTCTTGCTGAATGTCAGATTTTTGAGTTATTACCAAACCAACATTTACATATTAAAAAAACCATAAAACACACCCTCACTCACTTTCATTGGCATCTATCACTGGTACAATATGAAGTGAACGAACAGTCATATCACACCATAAATCATGCCCTACAAGCGATGAATGTGGATTTTGTTTGGCAAACGGGCATGGACGGCTTGGGTGTGCCAAAGGCTATGGTCAAACTTTTAGACCAATCATGACAAACCTGTCAATATCCCCTTTTTTGTAGCCAATCCACCATTTGTAACAGTAGATTATTTTCACCCAAATCCACCACATACCCTCTTGCCTGTTCAAACAGCTCATCAGCATAAGCATGGGCTGTATCCACACCCAAAAGTTTGACGTAGGTGGATTTATCCAGTTTGTCATCACTGCCAGCAGGTTTGCCAAGCGTTTTTGTATCCGCCACGACATCTAGCACATCGTCTTGTACTTGATAGGCCAACCCAATCAACTGTGCGTATTTTTCAAGTTTCACCATCAGCTCATCAGAAGCACCACCACACACCGCCCCCATAAGCACGCTGGCTGTGATTAATGCACCTGTTTTGTCTTTATGAATGTTTTCAAGCTCACTTTGGGTGAGTGATTTTTTTTCACCATTCAAATCTGCCTGCTGACCTGCCACCATACGCCGAGCATTGGGTGATAATATTTTCAACAAACGAACACACACGCCATCATCAACATCACCCAGCCCAAAGTTACCGCCCAATACCTCAAAAGCCAACGACTGCAACACATCACCCACAAGCATGGCAACCGCCTCACCATAGACCACATGGCAGGTTAGTTTGCCACGTCTTAGCTCATCATCGTCCATACATGGCAAATCATCATGAACAAGTGAATAACTATGAATACACTCAACCGCCAACATCGCACGGCGTACCATAGACCCCATTTTAGTTTGACCGACTGCCAAAAATGTCGCCAACACCAAAAGCGGTCGCACCCTCTTGCCACCGTTGGATGCCGCATAACGACTCGCCTCATCCAGAGGGCTTGGCAAATCAACACCATCAAACATCATCATAAAGTCAGCATCAAGCTGTGAAATAACCAGCTCTTGTACGTTTTTTAAATTATTTTTATCAAACATGATTTTGCCCAAATTACCCAAATAGAGAGACTATCATACCCCAAAACACCCAATTTTTGGGTAAAATTTATGGCAAAACCAAAAATTATGCCCATTTTTTAAAAAATTTATAAATTTTTAACCAAAAGCACTTGCAAAGTTTGAAAAATACGCTATAATACGCACCACTTAGTTAATGAAACTAACTGGCGCGGTAGCTCAGTCGGGAGAGCAACGGATTGAAAATCCGTGTGTCGGCAGTTCGATCCTGCCCCACGCCACCATATTATGAAAAGCACCCAAATTTTGGGTGCTTTTTTAATTTTAACTAAAAAGCCCAACTTCGCCCCACCAAAATTTAATACCATTTTAAGCTCAAATGACAATCACCTCTACAAATTAGGATATTGTTTTGCATTTATGATAAATTTAAAGTCCAGCAAAAGTTTTTTGTTTGTGGCAAGTTTATCAAACCATCATATATACCAACCCAACTTCAAAATTGTTATGGTTTTCGTTCGTGGCAAGTTTATCAAACCATAACAAAAAAAAACCGCCTCACCCAAAGGCTTAGCTTGGGGTGAACGGTTTTTGTACCAGTTTTTAGGTTCGTTTAGTATATATCACAATTTAGACATCACGCCCTAGCACACAAAAAATAAAAGAGCCATTGTAGGCTCTTTTATTTGCATAATTTGCACTAAGCGATTATTTGCCTTCAGCTTTTGGAGCTTCTGCGGTAGCTTCGGCTACAGGTGCGTCAGCAGCAGCTTGAGCTTCTGCATTGGCTTCGCCAGCAGGTTGAGCGGCAGCTTCACCTTCGGCTGCAGGTTGGGCAGTAGCTTCGCCAGCAGGTTGAGCGGCAGCTTCACCTTCGGCTGCAGGTTGGGCAGTGTTTTCAGCAGGTACTTGCTCAGCAGGTTGGGTAGCAGTTTCAGGTTTTGGCTCAGCAGGTGCTTGCTCAGCAGGCTTAGAACATGCAGTCAAAACTAGTGATGCAGCAAGTAGAGAAGAAAGGACTAAATTAGCTTTCATTGGATAGCTCCATAAATAAAATAGGTAACAGTTTTATTTGTTATAATTTGATTTTAAAAACCAAGATTAGCAACATACTAAACTGTGGTGCGGATTATACAGGAATGTGTTTTTTACATACAAGTGATTTTTGGTAAAACCTTACATTAAAAATGTAACAAAATGTTAAAAACACAATGCCCATTATCTCAATAATAACATAAACTCATCAAAAAAACAAATAAAAAACCTGCACTTTTAGGTGTTTTGTGATTTTTTGGTCATGTTACTAAAAAATTCATCATTAGTTTTGGCTTCTTTGAGACGTTCAAGCAAAAACTCTGTTGCTTGATAATCGTCCATAGGTTGCAAAAGCTTGCGAAGCACCCACACCTTACGGAGCATTTCTTCGTCTATAAGACGCTCTTCACGGCGAGTACTGGATTTTTTGATGTTAATGGCGGGGAATACTCGTCTTTCGGCAAGTTCACGTTCTAGGGTAACTTCTTGGTTGCCAGTGCCTTTAAATTCTTCAAAAATCACACCGTCCATCTTAGAGCCTGTATCGGTCAAGGCAGTGCTGATAATCGTCAAGCTTCCGCCTTCTTCCACGTTACGAGCCGCCCCAAAAAAACGTTTTGGGCGTTCTAAAGCGTTGGCATCAACACCACCTGTCAAAACCTTGCCACTTGAAGGGATTACGGTATTATAAGCACGAGCAAGGCGTGTGATACTATCAAGCAAAATTACCACATCTTGTTTATGTTCAACAAGACGCTTGGCTTTTTCAATCACCATTTCGGCAACTTGGATATGACGAGTGGGCGGCTCATCAAAAGTAGAGGCAACCACCTCACCACGCACAGTGCGTTGCATTTCGGTAACCTCTTCTGGGCGTTCGTCAATGAGCAGTACAATCAGATAGCACTCTGGGTGATTTTTGGCAATCGCTTGGGCGATGTTTTGTAAAAGTACAGTCTTACCCGCTTTGGGTGGGGCAACGATGATGGAACGCTGACCCTTACCAATCGGAGCAATCAAATCAATCACACGCCCCGTCAAATCTTCGGTCGTACCATTGCCAACTTCTAGGCGTAACTGCTGGGTAGGAAAAAGCGGTGTTAAATTCTCAAAAATCAACTTATGGCGTGAGCGGTCTGGCGTATCAAAATTGATTTCGCTGACCTTTAATAAAGCAAAATAACGCTCAGAATCTTTGGGCGGACGAATTTGCCCTGCGATAGAGTCGCCTGTTTGGAGGTTGAAACGGCGAATTTGGCTGGGCGACACATAAATGTCGTCAGGTCCTGCCAAATAAGATCCCTCTGATGACCGCAAAAATCCAAATCCATCGGGCAAAATCTCCAACACCCCATCACCATAAATAGGCTCGCCGTTGTGGGCGTGGGTTTTTAAAATAGCAAAAATAATGTCTTGTTTACGGCTACGAGCCATATTTTCAAGCCCCATGACTTGGGCGATGGCAAGTAACTCACCTACGGACTTGCGTTTTAATTCGGTTAAATTCATAAAAAGGCTGACCATATACACAAATGTGCAAGTGGAAATGATGTGAAAAAAGGGGATAAGAAAAAGAAAAAGCAGACGATTGCCTACTTTTGTCAATGATAAAAGATAAACCCCGCATTTGTCAAGTAATTTTTATGCCAATATGTCAATTATGTACATTTTACAACAAACAACGAGTTTATCTTTATCATCACAAAGGCATGATTCATAGAGAGATTGTTGAATTAAATTTCATCAACCTATCATAGCGACCGCTTAGTAAATCATTTTTACCCAAAGTTTCAAGCTCATCTAGTTGACTGGTTAATAACGCTTTTAAATTTGCCATAACCACATGAGACTCAACATGACCACCAGAGCCTTCGTCCACCACCTCGTCAATCAAACCTAGCTGATGTAGGTTGTCAGCTGACAGTTTGAGTGCTTCGGAAGCTTCGGGAGCTTTATCCGCCGTTTTCCATAGGATAGATGCACAGCCTTCGGGGGAGATGACCGAATAAATGCTATTTTGGAGCATATTGACCTTGTCCGCCACACCGATTGCGAGTGCCCCACCAGAACCACCCTCACCGATGACGGTGGCGATGATTGGGGTGTTTAGACTGCTAAATACCGCAATGGATTTGGCAATGGCTTCCGCCTGCCCACGTTCCTCTGCACCCACACCCGGATATGCACCCGGTGTGTCAATAAAGGTCAAAACAGGCAAGCCAAATCGCTCCGCCATCTGCACAAGTCTGATGACCTTACGATACCCCTCTGGACTTGCCATGCCAAAATTATGAGTAATCCGCTCACGAGTGTTACGCCCACGGTGCTGACCGATAACCATGACAGGCTTACCATCAAAACGAGCAAGACCGCCCAAAATCGCACGGTCATCACCAAAAGCACGGTCGCCGTGCAACTCATCAAATTCACTAAACAGCGTATTGACATAATCTAAAAAAAGTGGGCGGTCAGCATGGCGAGCCAGTTTGACTCGCTCCCAGACTTGGTTAATGGTTTGGGTCATAAATTTTCCTTATAATCTATACAAATGTAAACTTAGATAGTTTAGCATATTTTTTGGGGTTTGGGAAATTTTTAGGGTTCGTCCCACGCTCGCCCATTGATGTAATTTTTCTTGGCAAAAGGAAAATGGGTGGCGGTGGGGTCTTGTTGGAGCATTTTTACCATGTTGCCAATTATCCAAATGCAACCTTAGGGCTTTTGGAAACATATTTTTCATGTTGATGTTCAAAATAATAAGTCGCCCCCATGTTGCAAACACTACCACTGTCATAATGGGTCAAAAACACCCAATCGTCATTAACTCATCTGATGTTGCACCCCTAGCACCCAACAAACACTCAACCATGCTATCGGTACAATCATCAACACACCGCAAATTTGCCAAGCATCTTGCACAAATTTGTCATATTACTCTGCAAGTTACTTCCTGCTTGCATTTTCACGTATGATAATAAATGACAAGGGAATGCTTTACGGCTTGGTATGTCGTCATTGCTCTGATATGCGGTTATGGATTTACCCCACCACCGACAGTTTAACCCCCCATTTGGCAAATTGAGCAACATCTTCATTAAGCTGGCTAACAATCAATTCTTTGTGCAAACCATCGCCCAAAGTGATTTGCCAATGGTCTTTATTTTTTCCCATGATTGATAGGTAAATGGGAGCGGATTTTATGGTGCGTGATTGATTGGCGGTAACGGCAAGGCGTAAAATCAGACACAGATAGACAAGTTTGCGACCGCCCAAGTTTTCGGTGATTTCTAAATTTTCAGGTTTTAATTTACGTCTATGATTTAGGGCAATCTGAGCCATGCTCGCCTGCCCTGTCTGAGCAAAACCTGCAATGTCCGAAAATTCAAGCAAATACGCACTATGACGCTGATAGTTGCTATGCCCCACCGCAAGCCCAATCTCGTGTAGGTTGGATGCCCTACGAAGCAAATCACGGTCTTCATCATCAAAACCAAGCACATCACGCACCGCATCAAACAGTCGCCCAACTGTCGCCATGACACGCCCTGCCTGCTTAATATCCACCGAATAACGCTGTGCCAGTGCTGATACAGAGCGGTCTCGCACATCTTCGTTGCCAAGCCTACCCAATATGTCATACATCACACCTTCACGCAATGCCCCATCAGAATAATACAACTCTTCAATGCCCAAGGTCTGCATGATTGCATAAAGTTCAGCAAAGCCTGCTGGAAACACAGCCTGACGGTGTGCTTTAACTCCTTCAAATTCAATTTTGTCAACATTGCCAAGTTTAATCAAGTGTTTTTTGAGTTTTGCCATGCCATCAAGCGTGATGCGTTCGCCCGCCCAACCCAACTCTTGCAAAACCAATCGCACCGCCTTAGCCGTGCCAGACGAAGCAATGACATTATCCCAACCCACTTTTTTATAACGTTTGGTGATAGATAGCAGTTCGGTGGCGGTAGCGGTCATGGCTTGGTCAAAGGCTTTTTCACTAATACGCCCATCAGCAAAAAATTTGCGTGTGAATGACACACAGCCCATTTGCAAGCTTTCCATCTCAATCGGCTCAAAACCTTGTCCAATGATAAACTCTGTACTACCCCCGCCAATATCAATAACAAGGCGTTTATCAGTACTGGCATTAGAATGCGACACACCCAAATAAATCAGGCGAGCCTCTTCACGCCCCGCAATCACCTCAATGGGTTTTGGCAAAAAAGTGTTGGCACGGCGGATAAACTCGCCTGCATTAACCGCTTTACGCAGGGCATTGGTCGCCACGATGCGTAAACGGTCATGAGCAATCTCACTAACATGGGGTAAAAACCGTTTCAAGCACTCAATCCCACGCTCCATCGCCTCCTCTGACAGAATATTATTTTCATCAAGTCCTGCCCCAAGTTGGACTTTTTCGGAGATACTGGCGATACGGCGTACCTCGCCATGGTCAAGCCGAGCAATCGCCAAATGAAAACTGTTTGACCCCAAATCTATCGCCCCCAAAAGTTCATCACGGGACAATCCTGTCTCAAAAATGGATTTGGCAATCGCTTCGTGGCGGGCGGTGGTGTCTATCATCACGGGTTTCATGGCATTCTCAAATTAAATAAATGGCAATACTGTAAAATAAAATCGCCAAATTGTCTAGGGGATTTTTGATGGTCATCAAGGGATATTTCCATCAAACTTGACTGACTTTATTCATTACTGATTTTGCACACAAGGTCTTTTATCATCTTTTTGATAATACACTGCATTGGCAGACTGACGGTCAACCACCGTCAAACAGTCATTGATAACACCCTCATCACCATCACGCACCGCCACATAAAACTCATACTTATGACTCACATAACTGCTACCACCGCCTTCACCACCACCGCCAACCAACCAAATGCCGTAGGCTTTTTCATCCTCATGAAACTGCCCTGAATGACTAAGCCGAATGCGTGTCGGTGACAACCGCTCAATGTCTAAATAGCGATTGGCCTCAAATTGTAAAAAAATATACCCTTTCCATACGCCTGCCACCTCTACATCTACCTGATAAGGCTTGCCCGCCACCGCATCAGGCAAATAATAAGTATAACGATGAGCAGGTGGGTCATCACGCTCATAGGTCAATGACACACCCACAAGTAGCCCTGCCATAAACAGCCCGATACAGCTTACAGGCTCATCATTCAGCTTTTTTAAAAACCGCCTTATCACAGTTTACCTTCTGTCAGCTTTTGCATGTCCTTTGGCAAATCTGCCACAAATTCACGCTCATCAAAACGGATTTTGTGGGCGTGCAAACAAAGCCTTGCCACACTTGGAGCAGGTTGTTTTAGATATTTATCATCACCCAAAAGTGCGTGCCCGACACTTGCTAGATGGACACGAATTTGGTGGGTGCGACCTGTTTTTGGGCTTGCCTTGACAAGGCTGATTGTTTGACCGTCTAATTTAAACACCCTTAAAACCTCAATCAGCGTTTCGGACGGCTTGCCCTCTTTGTCCACTTTGACACGCCTTTCGCCATTTGCCAAACTGTATTTTAATAAGGGCTTGTCAATTTTGCCACGCTTGCCAAGCGTCTGGCTAACATCGCCTACACACAGGCACAAATAATCCTTAAAAATGGTTTTTTGGCGAAATTTGTCTTGTAAGTCTTTGAGTGTACTTCGTTTTTTGGCAATGAGCAAAAGCCCTGATGTATCTTTGTCAATACGGTGAATGAGTTCCAGATAGTTTTTGCCTGTTGCCACTCGCATCGCTTCAATGACCCCAAAGCTCTCGCCAGAACCACCGTGTACTGCCATACCGTGCGGTTTGTTTAGCACAATCAAACCTTCATTTTCAAAAATAATCCGTGATAACAAGCCTTTGGCAAACTCATCAGAAACCAAAGGCTTATCACGCACACTAAGACGAATGGGGGCAACTCGCACCACATCGCCTGTATAGACACGGTCGTGTGGTTTACAGCGTTTTTTGTTGATACGGATTTCGTCATCTCGGATAAGTTTGTACAGGTGCGAACGGGGCAAACCTTTGAGCCGTGAGAGCAAAAAATTATCAATCCGTTGCCCATCTTGGTTGGGCGTTACGCTGATAAAATTGACTTTGGCAAAATCGGCAATGACATCGTCCGCCGATTGCGATTTTTGGGGTTTGGGAGCAGACTTTGGTGTAAGTTTTCGGTGAAGTTTTGACATAATGTGTAAATTTTAAAAATTTTGATAGGAAAATTGGGGCAAATCTGTTATAGTTTAGCACGTTGCCACGTAAAGTGATGAGAAAAGTACAAATTTTACCAAAAATGGTTAATTGTTTAAAAAATTTGTATGATAGTTGAATTTTAATACATTTTATCAATCATAGGCAACCCACGACATTTTTTTATTTTGCACATCAAAGTGCGTAAGAGTTTTTACCAAACCCACACAAAAGCACAAGACAAACACTGCTTTTGGAGAATTGGCGGTTTGGTATCATCGGTGCAAGCGGTGATATAGATGATATTTTAGAGAGATTTTGTTCCTCTCAACCAATTTTTAGGCGTTGAACTGATTTGGTAGGATTACCAAATGGGTTTTGTATTTCATGTATGATTTTTAGCCAATCTATTGGCAAACGACTTTTATTAAAAACCCAACCATTTGTCTAAAATAGGCAACGCCCATCTTACCACTTTGATGTTTACTTTTTTAAGGAACATCATGAAACGCATTCTTATTAACGCCACACACAACGAAGAAATTCGTGTGGCACTATGCAAAGACAACCACCTGTACGATTTTGACCTAGAAAATCGCACTCGTGAACAAAAAAAAGCCAATATCTACAAAGGGCACGTTACTCGTGTTGAGCCGTCTTTGGAAGCGGTTTTTGTGGAGTATGGCTCAACTCGTCAAGGCTTTTTGCCCTTACGAGAAATCGCCCCTGAATATCTAAGAGGCAATCCACGCAATGATAACATTCGTGAACTTATCAAAGAGGGCGATGAGGTCATTATCCAAATTGAAAAAGAAGAACGTGGCAACAAAGGTGCCGCAGTCTCTACCTACATCTCGCTTGCTGGTCGTTATTTGGTACTTATGCCAAACAACCAAAAAGCAGGTGGCATCAGCCGTCAAATTTCTGGCAAAGTCCGTGAAGAGATGAAACAAATCATCGCCAGCCTCTCCATACCCCAAGGCATGAGCATTATTGTGCGTACAGCAGGGATTGGCAAAGGTTTCGATGATTTGCAAAACGACTTAAATCACCTGCTTGATATCTGGTCATCTATCCTAGAACAAAACCGCACTCGCCCAAGCCCCTGCCTTGTCCACCAAGAAGCAGGCGTGGTTACTCGGGCGGTGCGTGATTATTTGCGAGATGATATTGGCGAGATTTGGATTGATAGCGAAAACGCCTACAACGAAGCCGCCAATTTCATCGCTTCGGTCATGCCAAACCAAATGGGCAAACTACGCAAATACACCGATTATGAGCCACTTTTTGTACGTTTTGGCATTGAACGTCAGATTGAAAGTGCTTATCAGCGTGAAGTTCGCTTGCCATCTGGCGGTTCAATCGTCATTGACCAAACCGAAGCTCTTGTTTCTATTGACATTAACTCTGCCAAATCCACCAAAGGCTCCGATGTTGCCGAAACTGCTTATCATACCAATCTAGAAGCTGCCGATGAAATCGCTCGCCAACTGCGTTTAAGGGATATGGGTGGTCTGATTGTCATTGATTTTATTGATATGGCAGACCCCAATCATCAAAAAGAAGTGGAAAAACGCCTAATTGATGCCACACGCCACGACAGGGCAAGGGTGCAGTTTGCCGAAATTTCCAAATTTGGCTTGATGGAAATGAGTCGTCAAAGATTGCGTCCGTCCCTAGAAGAAGCCACAGGCTATCTATGCCCTCGTTGCCATGGTAATGGTATGATTAGAGATTTACGCTCGCTTGCCTTATCTATTATGCGACAAATTGAACAAATCGCCCTCCAAGAGCGTGTGGGTGAAATCCAAGTGGAAGTACCCATTGAGGTATCAGCGTTTTTACTCAACGAAAAACGTGAAAGTCTGGTGTATTTGGAACAAGATTCTGGTGTGCGTGTTACCATCTTGCCACACGCTCACCTAGAAAGCCCCAATTTTAGCCTACATTTCAACCCAGACGGTTTTGCTCCATCAAGCTATGAACGTGTCGTAGATGCCGAAGAGCGTGAGTCTGTGGATCGTGGCTATGAAGTAAACTGGCAAACCAAACACGAAGATACCCCCCAATCAGGCAGTCGCTGGCAACAAGCCGACAGCCACAACAAAACTGGCACTGACAAACCCAAATCCAAAAAGACCAATAACGAAACACCTGCCCAACCCCAAGCAGTTGCATGGCTATCCAACCTGTTTGCCCCAAAACCCCAAGCTCGCCTAGCCCATGATTTTGGTAGCAATGACGTAGCATCAGCGATTGAAGCATTGGTGAATAGCGGTGCAAGCAGTTTGGGCTCGTTTGGTAATGTTGCACCCTTAGCTGACAAAATCAACGATAACAAACCCAAACCCAAAAAAGTCCAAAAAGTAGAGCCTGAAAAATCCGAACGTCACAAGGACGACAAAACCGAAAAAGCCCAAAAAGTAGAAAAAACTCAAAAAGCAAAACCTACTGAAAAAGTAGACAAAGACGACAAAAAGTACCCAAAACGTGAAGCAAGTTCACAACGCTCTGCTCGTGGTGAAATCGTGCGTGGTGAAACCTTAGAACCAAAAGCAGAGCAACCCAAAGCGGACAAAGCCCAAAAAACAAAACCTGCTGACAAAGACAACACAGAAAAAGCAAAAAAAGCAGATACTGCCCAAAAAGCACCACGCCAAATCACCAATCCTGATGAAGTTGTGGTACATATCAGTACGGTTGAAGAAGTACAAATTCCTACTCGCACAGTGCATTTGTCGCTTGATGATAGCAAACCCAAACAGGTTGCCAAAACCAACGATGGTATTAATGATAAGTCAGAAATGGCAATCAACACCCAGAGTGTTGCAGATACAAGTACCACCATCGCTACTGAGTCTGACACCACCGAACCTGTGAACAAACACGCCAATGAGACGGACACCCAAACGCAAGACACCACCAAAATCGTGGAAAATACAAGCGTTGAGTCTGTTATGGCAGACGAAATGGCAGTGAACGAAACCATCATTGATGATTTAACAACCAGCCATACGGTGATTGATGATGTTATTGCCAATGATGAACAAACCACCACTCATGACCATCGCAGTCATGATGACAAACCAACCAACCACGAACAACCCACCCAGCAGGCTACACCCACAAAAGTCAGACCTGCCCTACCCAAGCTGGTCGCCCCAACTTTTGATGTAGATTATCTGTCAAGAGTACAGGCATTGGCAAGCGAGCAAGGGCGTGCAATAAACGATCCTAGAGTGATAGCAAGCCTTGCTACTACTCCTGTTGTACCTACCATCACAGGAACAGCAGGTGAGTTTGTCCGTGCCATGCTAGGCGATACAGTAGGTGATGAGACTTTTGTGGAAAGATTTGTGCTTGCCATGAATGCCTTCAACAACGACAAAAATACGCCTGTTGCCACAGCATTTGACTTTACCAACTATGGCTTTGCTCCGCTTAGTGGCGAATATTTGGATGCTTTTGCTTATTATGTAGAGCCTCTTGGTCAATTTGGTGTGCCGCAGGGCAAAACTGCCGTTATCCCAAGCCCCATTGGTGAGCGTGCCATCAACGACCCCAGAGGTCAGTATGTGCCTGTTGAAACAGTTGTCAAAACATCTGAGGAATCAGCCACCGAACCGCCTACTCAAAATACGGTAGGTCATAGTGGTGAGCCTGCACCCACCCCAACAACTGATGATGCTAGCGAACCTGCCAATAACATAGACAGCTTCATTGATAGCACCCTAGAATCTATGGACAAGATGTTTGATTCGGCAGAGTCTGCCATTGAGTCTTTGGTACACACCCTAGAAGAAATCATCAAGCCTGCCGAAAAAAAGAGTAAAAAAGACAAAGTCAGTAGCTACAAAGACATGATAGAAAATGTCTCAGGTCAGTTATTGCCACCCACAGGGATTTTGAGTTTGGTTGCTCCCAAAAAACCCAAAACTGCCAAACCCAAAACCCCAAAAGCCACCAAAACCACCAACCGTAAAATCACCCAAAAAGCACAAAATGCCCAAGTGGTTAAAAAAACCAAAACCACTGACAGCATTGATGATAATGGCAACGATACGCCCAAAACTGCTGATGAGTGATGAATGACAAAAAAATAGCCATAGCAATATGGCTATTTTTATTTGTATGGTAAATTCCACTCAAAAACAAACAAAAGATTTTTTGTGCGTGGCGAACTTGTCAAACCATAAAAAAACCGCTTTACCCTTCAACAGGCTCAGGGCAAACGGTTTTTTTGTATGATTTTGATGTGGATTGAATATAAAAAAAACGCAAGCGATAACACTTGCGTTTGGAGCAACCTAATTAGGCTTTGGTTAAAAGATATTGATAAAGCTCATCTTTTAGAGCCAGTTTTTTGCGTTTTAGACCTTCAATTTCTTCGGCACGGCTAACAGAAGCTACTGGGTCTTTTTCTAGGTTATCAATCTGGGTATCAAGTTCGTTATGCTCATCAAAAAGTTTGATAAAATGCAAATCATTATCAGTTTTTAGTTGAGTGATGAGTTCACGGTACTCTGGGAACATAAAAATTCTCCTAATTATCAATAAGTTAATAATACCAATAACAACAACCATACCCAACATCATCATTGATACAATCATCATTTGGTATGTTTGTATCTTAACAAGAATTGATATGATAAGCAAGTGAAATTATCTATTTTGCGTGCTTTTTGTATGATTTTTGATGGGGCATTATTTCATTCTAGCGATAAGATTATCTTTCATTACAAATTGATGGTACAACGCTCCAACCACGTGAGCCACCACCAAAAATCCTAACACATAAAACATCGCCCCTGTATGAATGCCATTCATGAGTTTTGCCATTTCTCTATCAATACCCACCATGCTTGGAATATTAAACAATCCAAACACACTCACGCCACGACCCCCATACATACTCATAAGCATGCCTGTGATGGGCATGGCAAGCATGGCAAGATACAGCCCCAAATGCGTCAGATGTGCCACACCTATTTGCCATTTTGGCATGGGTGGATGTGGTGGTGCTTTACTAACAAAGCGGTTGGCAATCCGCAACACCGTCCAAATCAAAAAGCTCGCCCCAAGCGACTTGTGTAAACCGATATAATCTTCTCCCTGCTCAATGGCGACCCACGCCCCCACGATGAGCAAAGCCCCTACCCAGTGAAAAATGCGGGTGGCAAGCGTATATTTGCCAGAACTGGGGTTGGCGGTTGATGTTGTCATAAAAACTCCAAAAAAAAAGAACATCAAATAAAATTAAAAAACTTCGTTAATGATAACGAAGTTTGTCGTTAAATACAGCGGTAATTTTGTGATGATTGGTAACATTAACCATCCAAATCCACCAAATGATGCACAATCAAATCCAAATCAGGCACAACATACAACTCACCAGCAACCTCTACTGCTTGGTACAGATAGTTATCATGCTGACTTTGCACTGTTGGCAAAGCAGGCATACTAAGCTTCATGAGAGACATTTCTTCTTCGTTTAACTCCACATCTTTTACATCAGAAATACGCAGTCTAAGGTTAGTAACCTCGCCTGTGGTTTGTAGTGCCAAACGGTGAACATCGGTATTACCCTCCAAAATCACCAATTTATCTGCTGGAATTTCTTTGGGAATCAAATGATATACCGCCACTTCTTGGGCTTGATCACCATGTTTCCACAAATATGTCCAAATCCGCTCTTCATAATGCTCAATATTTAGTATTAATGCAGTTGGTACAAGCCAGTCTGGCTGACCAATAGCAGGTATGATACTAATGTCCAACATACCGTTATCTGCTGTCAACAGACTGACCGCTTCAAAGCTGTGTTTTTGTATTTGTTTCATGTTGTTTTTCCATGCCTGACTAATTTTACATTGATGTCAATGCGTGATTTGACAATTAAATACCCACATAACGAACTGTACGAAGCATATGGTTGATGCGTTGAGCAAGCTCCAAAGGCGACCCCACAAATTGACAAAAACCCGAATCAATCATTGCTTGGGGTTGGCTGGCACAACCGCTACTTTCTGGGCTTTGTGCCCACAGATGGCTACGGTTTGGCAAAATACTATCAATATATTGAGAGCCATCATTGCCCATGCCCGAAAAGATGATACTAATCAAACTGCTCCCAAACACATCGCTGACATTTTTGAGGATTGAGCCAATACAAGGTTGATATTCACCCAACCAAGGTTTATCAAGCAATAGCACTCGCCCTTCACTATCACAGACAATTTGTTTGTCAATCGGTGCAATCAAACAATGCCCTGTACGCAGACTTTGGTTGGCGGTAATCACTTGACAACGCCATTCATTATGACGCATCAACACTCTGGGCAAAGCATGAATCATATTAGCATCAAAATGATGTGCTAGTAGCAAAGCAATGGGCAAATCTGGCGAGATGTTATCCAAAAAAACTTTTAACGCATCAGGACCACCCATAGACGCACCCAAAAACAGCACATATTTCCAAGGCTTGTGTTCAGGTGCTTTTGCTTTTTTAAATTTGGGTAAATCCAAACTGTCACTAAGTCGTCTAAGCAAAATATTTTGCCATTTACGATACATTTGCATGTTGTTGAGGTTGGGGGCTTCCCCAAAACCAATCAACACTTCCTTGGGGCGATAAACATCAATGCGTTGTTGTAGTTCAGCATCAAGCGGAGCATCAATCAGCCACACCAAATCATCACTGAGTTTATCACGACCCAAGCCACCAAGTTGAGTAGGTTCATAACACCCTATCACATCAAAACCAAACTCACGAAGCGTATCATCAAACGCCAAGCGTTGATTGCGTTCGTCCGCCACCACGATGAATGAAGCGGGATTTGGCATTGCCTGAGTGATATTCACAGCTTATTCAACCTCGCCCGTCAAGCCAAGTAATTTATTGATATTAGCCAACAAATCAATCTCTTGGAACGGTTTGCCCATGTATTCGTTCACACCAATTTCAAAGGCACGCTCACGGTGCTTCTCACCTGTACGAGATGTAATCATGATGATGGGCAATTCTTGTAAGCGGTTATTGTGACGCACTTGTGTTGCCACTTCAAAACCGTCCATACGAGGCATCTCAATATCAAGAAGCATCAAATCAGGCAAGGTATCTTGTAAAATCTCAATGGCATCAATACCATCTTTGGCAACCACCACATCAAAGCCTTGACGTTCAAGGAAACGAGAAGTAACCTTACGCACCGTAACAGAGTCGTCCACCACCATGATAAGTCTGCGACGGTTGATGGCTTTTTTCTCTGTCTTGGCAAGACGAACTTGGGGCATACGCATGAGTGCCAGTAAGTCCAAAATGAGCATGACCGAACCATCACCCATAATGGTTGCTGCTGAAATACCAGACAAGCGAGACAGCTGACGACCAAGTGGCTTAACCACAACCTCAATACGAGAACCAACAATTTCATCTACTTGGAGTGCTAATGCCTGTTCGGTAGCGGTCTTGATGATGATGACAGGCAAACTGATGCTGGTAACCATTTCGTTGTTGAAATGATGACCTGACAAAATTTCGTTAAGATAACGCACACGATAGTTTTTACCATCAATATCAAGGTTCATATCACCAGATTGATGATAGTTAAATAGCCTACGAGAATCTACCTGTACCACACGCTCAATCTGTACAAGTGGAACAGCATACTGACGCTCACCCACACGCACAATGAGTGCATCTGATACCGTTACCATGAGTGGTACACGGATGATAAAGCGAGAACCTTGACCAAATTCGGATTCTACTGACACCGAACCACCCAGCTGACGAATCTCAGTACGCACAACGTCCATGCCCACACCACGACCAGAGATTTGGGTGATTTTGTTGGTGGTAGATAGACCTGCGTTAAAGATGTACTGCATGATGTCATAATCAGACAGCTCTTCGTCCTCACGAATCAAGCCCTGACTGATGGCTTTATTACGTACCGCTTCTACGTTTACGCCTGCACCATCATCGGATAGCAAGATAATCATCTCACTACCTTCACGTTGGATTTCAAGTGTGATATGACCCATATAGGGCTTGCCAAGCTCTGCACGGCGGTCTGGCGACTCAATACCATGGTCCACCGCATTACGAAGCATATGCTCAAGTGGCGAAGTGATGTGTTCTAGAATGCTTCTGTCTAGTTCGCCATCAGCATTTACCACCGTCAAATCAACATTTTTACCAAGCTCGCCTGCTGTCTGACGCACGATACGTTGTAGTCGTGGCGTTAGACGTGAGAACGGTACCATACGAGAGTGCATGAGACTGTCTTGGAGTTCGTTTTGAGTACGAGACAGTTGTAGGAGCAAGTTTTCGCCATCTCGGGTTTTTTCTAGCATGGTTGCCTTAATGTCAAGCAAGTCCGATGCTGATTCTGCAAGCGATTTGGACAACTGGTTCAACGATGAGTATTGGTCCATCTCCAATGGGTCAAAACCCACATCCATCATCATTGAGTCATCAATCTGTGCCAAAATTTGTTCTTCTAGCTCATTATCCATACGGCGTAGCTGATCCGCCAAACGCTGTACCGTAACCCCCATTTCCTCAATACTGGCAGTCAAACTTGCCATATTCATGTCAATACGAGCACGGTTAATCGCTGCCTCACCTGACAAGTTAATCATACGCTCCATCAGCGATGCCGACACACGAATCATTTCAGCGTTGGCGGTAGTTTCCACACTCTCACCAAATACACCTTTTAAAGGTGGCATACGGCTGATGTCACGAGTGCTACGATTACTTTCTAGATAAGCTTTGTATTGGGCAACAACCTTAGCCTCGTGTTCAAGCGACACGATTGGCACAGAAGTCAGGCTGTCAGGGTTTTCGGTAAAGGTTTGTAGAGCCTCAATCAACAGAACTGGGCGAGGTGGGTTGAGTTTTTCAACCAACAGACCCACCGCATTACTAATCCAGTCATGGCAAGCAAACAATAGGTTGGCAACCATACGAGTAGCAGGACGGCGACGACTACCAAGCATCTCATAGACCGTTTCCATTTCGTGTGCCAAATCCGCCATGCCATTGGCAGATACCATGCGAGCACCACCTTTGATGGTGTGGAGCTTGCGTTGTAACGACTGCAAACTTGCGACGTCTGAGGTGTTGTTACGGAAAGCAGCAAAATCCTCGCCACTACTTTCAGCAAGCTCTTTGGTCTCTTCTAGGAACACCATCAAGATATCATTATCAGGTAGTGTGCCACCCCATGATTCTAAAATATACTGCTCAAACTGTTTGTTTTCATCAAGCTCATCAACCACTTCAACAACAGGCTTGGCAGTCTTTTTACTTTCGTCTTCAAAAACAGGAATGCGAATAGATACACCCGATGGCACTTCACCCGCTTCTAAGTATTGACGTAAGTCTTCAATCGTTTCATCAACAAAAAAGGATTGCTTGGTTTTTTTGACAGAATCCAACTGCAATGACAACACATCTTGGACACGTTGCATGGTAGATAGCCAATCGTGATTGACCGCCATACGACCATCAACAAAACGCTCGTATACGCTTTCTGCTTCGTGCGTCAAATCACCAATGCTACTAATGCCTGCCAGTCTTGCACCACCCTTGATGGTGTGTAGATGACGTTGTAATGCTTTGAGTAATTCAGTATTTTCTGGTGCACTTCGCCATTCGGCAAAGGTGGTGGTAATGATGGCATCAAGCTCGCTCGCCTCTTCTAAGAAGATTTGTAGAAGCTCATCATCAGTATCCACTCTCTCATAGCGGACTTGTGTAACGACTTGCGATTCTGTACTTTGCTCTTTTAAGCTCTTGCCAAGCTCAGCATAATACACTTCTTTTTCGCTGGTGAGACTGTGTAAGCGAGACAACAGCTCTTTGTTTAGGCGTAGCGACATACTGCCAGCCAACGAGTCAAACAAGCCAATCAACTGATGATGCACCGCAAGCAGTGCATCAAGGAACACATCATCTTTGGCTTGTTCTGGGTGCTCTGCCATCAACTCATAAGCTGACTTTAAGGTAGCAAGCAGGCTTTGGAATTTTGGCAAATCATGTGTACGCTCGGATAAAACCTCAATATCATGAAGCTGAATCTGGGCATATAGCGAAATCTCTTCATGGTCCTTATCTACTACTTCTTCTAGTTCAAGCTCTGCATCTAGCAAGGTATCAATACCATCAATCAACACGCTGATGTTTTGACCGCTTTCTTGCTCTGCTTCAAATAAAACCTCAAACTCTTGTGCACCCTCATCAAGCTCGTAGGATACCTGCTCAGTAGAACCGCCCTGATATGCGTGAATATGCGTCTCAATCAACCCAACAGCGTTACTTAGCACTTGTAGATGGCTATCGGTCATCATCGTATCGTGATGTTGCAAGCTTTGTAGACCATGCTCAATCATGGCACTAACTTCACCAATCTTGACAAATGGTGATAAACCAGTCGCCCCACGCAAAGTGTGGAATACTCGCACAACTTCATCATTGACCGCTACCGCCACATCAGGCATGGCTTGGTTTTGTACCAAAAATTGTTTGACCACCTCAATCAAATCCTTGGCTTCCTCAACAAAGATTTGACAGAGTTTATCTTCTTCTTCGGTTTGGGCGGTTTGGATTACTGTGCCAGAAATGATTGCTTCAGCTTCTTGGAAAGAGTTAAGTGCGGTCGCACTTAGTTTATCATCAACTGGCTCTTCTGGCTTAGTAGGTGCTACTTCCTCTTCTGCTGGCACGCCACCAAAATCAACAATCTCACGATAATCAAACTCTTCACCCAAGCCACGACTATAAGCATGAGCGGCAGCCGTCCATAAAACAACTTTTTCTGGATAATCTGATGATTCGTTTTCAAAAATCTTAACCAGACTCCCAAAATTGTCCAACACATCAAACACCAACGCTTTGATGCCATCATTGACCACGATGGTTTTATCAATAATGCGGTTAAACATATTTTCAACCGCCCACGCAAGCTCGCCAAGCGTGGTCGCACCCACCATACGCCCAGAGCCTTTGAGTGTATGGAAGCCACGTCTAACGTCAGTCAGCAATTGTGCGTTGCCATCAAGTCGCCATTGGTTGAATTTTGGTCTGATATCTTGTAAAACTTCGTCCGCTTCTTCAATGAAGATTTCTTTGATGTCTTCATCAACTTCGCCCACCGCAGATGCGACAGGCTCACGGGCTTGGGCGATAAACGGCTCCAACACTTCCAATGGCAAGCGAACTGGCTTGGCTTCTTCCGCCACTTCATCAGTCGCATCCTCTGTCGGCTGAACTTCACTGACTTGCTCCACCTCTGGCACAGCAAACAGACCTTCATCAATCGCCCTACCCGCCAAAATGTTGCTTGCTCTTAGCACTACACTGGCATTATCTACACTGGGTGGATTACCTTGTGCAAAATCCTTCACCATGATGGGAGTCATGTCTGCCATGTCCGATACAAGTTTGGCAACATCAGGCGTTACGGCTACCGTACCATCTAGCACACGGTTGAGCATATTTTCAATCGCCCAAGCTGTCTCACCAAGTTGTAAGGCTCCCACCATACGCCCAGAGCCTTTGAGCGTGTGGAAATTACGGCGAATTTCTTTTAGAATTTTAAAATCACTGATGTCCGCTTGCCATTTTGGTAGATTGTCTAGCATTTCAGCCATGACTTCGTCAGCTTCTTCAATGAAAATCTCACGAAACTCTTCGTCATGACTCAAATCATCGTTAGGCAAACTTGCCTTGATTGCCAAATACGTCTCACCCAACACCAAAGGCATCGGTGGCACATCACTTGTAGGTGTACTCTGAACTGGTGTTTCTACAACATTTTCGTCTATTTCATCTGCTTCATCATCAATCTCATTGATTGCACTGCCTTCCTCTACAACCACAGATGTCGGTTCATATTTGCCTTGGTCATCATAAACCGTTACAACTTCATGCTCTTTGGCAACCTCAGCCTCAATCTCAAACACCTCAACTGCATCATCTTGGGCTTGCTCTAACAATGCCACCGACTCATCAATGTAGGTAGAAGTTTTTTGTAAAAACGACTCATCCAAAATCTCTTGTGCCAAATTGTCCAAAAAGATTTCAAATGATGATAAGGCATCAGCCACCTTATAGCTAAGTTGCCAACTGATTTTTTCAAGGGCATGCGTACGCAATAACGAAAACAGATTGGCGGTTTTTTTGGTTAAATCTGATGCTTGTGGCAAACCCATTTCATCAAAGTTAAACACCAAACGTTCAAACACGCTGTCGGCTGGCAAATCATCTATGTTTTTGCTGTGCAGATAATCAGTAAATTCGCTTTTGATGTCCTCAATCAAAATCCGCACTTCACGCAGGGCATCTTTATTTTGGGCTTCTGCGGGGGTTGTTACCGAACCAACTTTGGAAGAAATCGCCTGATAAGCATCGCTCATCATGACGTACAAATCTTGGAGCTGGGTGCTAAGTTGCCATTGGAGTCCTGCAAACGCTTCGGCATTTTCGCTGGCATTTTTGACATCTACCACAATCTGCTCAACATAAGAAGCATAGAACGTCCAACCACGATTCATCAGACGTTTTTGCAATTCTTCAAGCATGGCGTGATTGATGTCGCCATCAGACAAAGAATAGATGAGCCTTTCTAAGGCGGACAACACATAAGGGAAAAATGCCTTATCATCAGGCACACGACCGCCAACATCGCTAATAATGTCTTTGGCATTATCGCTTAATTTGCCCAGTCTGGTCAGGTTGATGTAGATATTGATGAATAGATTTTCAAGCGAAACGACATGGCTTGTTTGGGTATCGTCATATTCCCAAACATAATCATCGCCAATTTTTTCTAACAACTCTAAGGTGGTGGTCGGTAAAGGGTCATTAAATGCCAGATTGTGAATCCACAGTCCAACCATCAGCCACAGTTTTTGCCAATCGCCCACACCTTGCGATGCCAATGTCTGAGTAATATCAAAAAGCTGGGTAAAAACTTCGCTGTTGGTCTGGTCATCGTCATGTTCTTGAATACGTGCCACCAATAAATGCCACTCATTTTCAAGCTCTGGCAATACCACCATGTCTGAATATGGCGTATCCGAAAATGGCAAAGAGATGTGATGGCTAAATTTTTTGGTCAAATCAATCGCATCAATCTCTGTCGTCAAGCCACGTGTAATGTCAGGATTGGTTGTTTTTAAAATATCAACCAACTGACAAATTCGCCAATCAAGCACTTCATGACGTTCCAAGTCAGTTATGGCGTAGTGATTGATTTCGTGTTGCAACAATTTACTGGCAAACAACACTTCGGTTAAAAGTTCTGTATCTTTTGCACTATCCACATACAAAGCAAGTGAATGAATCAGTTTTGCCAAATCTGCAAACTTGGGCAAATTTGCCATCGTAAGCACGCCACTGATGGACTGATACTCTGTGGCAATGTACGACATTTTTGCCAACAAGTCATCAGTCTGACCATGCAATACATTAAGCTGTTCATTGAGTGGTGCAATTAGCCATTCCAAAGTAACTAATTCATTAGGCTCATGGTTCATTTGCTTTTCCTAATCTAATGGCAAACGCCATTTTATCTCACTTAATACAATACAATCACGAAGTCTTTTGTATTTTAATGCTCTATTTTTTGCCACGCATTGACAAAAATGTTGTCCACTCTTTTCATTTTTGGATGTTGCCAAAACATCACTTCGCTTGGTGCAAGCACCAAATAACCACCGACATCTAAATGCTGAACAAAATAATTTAAAATGTCTCTTTGGTCAAACTTACGAAAATAAATCAACACATTTTGGCATAAAATGATATTTTGCAAAGGCAAATCAAGCGGGGGTTTTAAAAACAAATTTTGCCAAAAAAAATGGCATTGCTTGGTGATTTTTTGGGATACTTGCCATACTTTTGGTTGCCCAAGCACAAATTCTTGTTCTGGATTATCCACCTTGACCTGTTGCAAATAATGGCGATAACGCATTGGTACGCCCTTGATGTCTTTGTCAAGATATTGGGCGGTTTGAGCAGATTTGAGAGACTTTTGACTCAAATCCGAACCCGACACGATATATGACGCTGGCTCTGACACACTGTCGCTAATCATCTGCATGCCCATTGCCACCGAATATACCTCTTGACCTGCCGAACAACCTGCACTCCACACCCTAAAATCACGAAGTATGGGCGTTCTTTTTTGGTTTAGGCGATGCTCATCATACTTTTTAAGTACAAAATCTACCGATTCTTGATGTCTAAAAAAGCGGGTTTCAGAAATCAACAGTCTATCAAACAACAACTGTTCAATCTCTTTATCACGACATACTTGTATGTACAGATAATTAACATCGGTTTCCAATGATTTGGCGACAGATTCAATGGTGTATTCTAACCAACTTTGCTGTGATGGTGGCAACACAAAACCACAACGCCTCTCAACATATTCTTGCCATGCGGATAAATTTATCAAGCTTGTATCCTTGTTGTGGTTGGTTGTTTCATATACCGTAAAATCACACTACAATACCGCTTATTGGGTTTATAGCTTTTGCTCAATAAACACATCATCATCTGACAACTTAAAGCCAGATACAGACTCTTGCAAGGCAGCCGCCATCTCATTTAGACGACCCACCGAGCGAGCGGTTGCCATCGTACCTGATGAGGTTTGAGAGGTAATGTCTTGGATAATGTTCATCGTACTAGAGATATGACCTGCTGATGTCGCTTGCTGACGAGCAGCGTTTGAGATGTTTTGAATCAAATCTGCCAACGTGTGTGATACGGTCTGTACTTCGTCTAGTGCCTCACCTGCGTCTTTGGCAAGTTTTGCACCTTTTACAACCTCAGCAGTAGTTTGTTCCATTGAGGATACCGCTTCGTTGGTGTCCGCCTGAATCGTCTTAACAAGCGTTTCAATCTGACGAGTTGCGGCTGCTGAACGTTCCGCAAGACGCTGAACCTCGTCCGCAACAACCGCAAAACCACGACCTGCTTCACCCGCCATCGATGCTTGAATCGCAGCATTCAAGGCTAGAATGTTGGTTTGGTCAGCAATGTCATTAATCAATCCAATGATATCACCAATCTCTTGTGATGATTCACCCAGACGTTTAATACGCTTGGAGGTTTCTTGGATTTGGTTACGAATGGTGTTCATGCCCTCAATAGAACGCTGCACAACGTCCGCACCATTTTGACCGATAACAACCGCACGCTGAGCAACTGCTGCTGATTCGGAGGCGTTGGCTGATACTTGGTCAATAGACACCGCCATTTCATTAATCGCTGCCGACACACCTGCAATCTCTTGGGCTTGGTGTTCGGAGGCTTCGGCAAGTTCTACCGCCGTCATCTGGGTTTGTTGTGAGGATTGGGCAACTCGGTCAGCAGTGGTGTTAATGGCAAGTACCAACTGACGCAGCTGGTCAATCGCAAAGTTTACAGAGTCAGCAATCGCCCCCGTAAAGTCCTCAGATACAGTAGCATTAACAGTCAAGTCACCTTCCGCCAAGTCGCCAAGCAATCTCAAAATCGCCATTTGTGAACGTTCGTTATCCTCTTGGATTTGTCTGGCACGTGCTGACTCTTGCTCCATTTCTTGACGCTGACGCATGGTCTCTTTTTCACTGATGAGACGCTCGGCATCACTACGTTGTTTAAAGAGTTGGAACAACGCTAGAACCACTGCCAACAGACCAATAAGCAGCAAAATGGCAGGAATCAAAATACTCTTTTGGCTGATGATGCCTCTATCCACATTTGCTAGTCTTTGCTGGGTCAGACTTGCCAAATCACTCAACTCTTGGGCGGATTGGCGAGATTGAATGGCAGGATTGCTTAGATTGACCAACTGAGAAATCACAGGGGCAATCATCTGCTGATAAGTGCGGTCTACATTTTGGAGTGCTGGCGTTACGTTGCCAAAAGCGTTTTGTTGTTTGACTAATGTGTTGGCAAACTCGGCAACCTGAGCTTTAAAATTCTCAGGGTTGGCGTCTGTTGTTGTGGTCAAATCCTCAATGGATTGGCTGATTTTTTCTAGTCTTAGCACCTGAGCTTGAATCTCACGCACTGTAGTAGCAGGCATTCGGTAGGTTACAACTTGATCGGTGATTTGGGCATAATAATCCTGCATTTGTGCAGTAGCGTCTTTGACCTGCTTTTGGACATCTTGTAAAGCATTAACATCATTTTGGTGTTTGACAATATAATCCACACTGGATTTTTTGGCTTGCCATTGCGTACTGATTTCGTCAAATATGTCGCCACTACCAATCAATGCACCTTTTTGTAAACGAGTTAAAGCCCCTTCGTAGCTTTGGACATCGTTGGCAAGTTTGGTATAAGCGGATTTAGTAACTTCAAAATCCCGTGAAAATGTCGCATCATTGACACTTTTGACGATATTGGCGGAGCTGACTTCCAATTGGTTTACATCACTTAGGTAATCAGTAACCCTAAGTAAAGACACCACCAGCCAAACCAAGCTGATTGTAGAAATGACGCCAAACAAAACCAGCACAATCCACCATTTTCTCTCATCGGCAGTTTGCGGTATTGCTGTCAATGCTGTATTGGCATTACTCATTGTACTTTTCCTTTAAAATGCAACAACCAAATATCGCCAAAGGCGGTTTTGGATTGAATCAATAATTTAAAAATCTTGCGTATTATCACACAATCAACCAACAACTAATTTATCGCGGCATTTAAATAATCAGCATTGGCAAATAATAAAGATGGCATGACCACAAACCACTCCTTACCATCTTTAACGAAAACCCCATGATTGTATGGAGCAAATGGTGAATCTTCGGGCAAGGCACGAGCTTCGTAGTCTGATGCGGTGAATTGGAGCATGCCTAGCACTTGGTCTACCAAAATACCCGAAAACACACCATCTTGGTCTACCACCATGACTTTACGGCTTTTTAGGCGTTGCCTACTTTCCAAACTCAAAAATTTCGCCAAGTCCACCAAAGGGAGCAGACGACCACGTACGTTCGCCACACCCAAAAGCCAAGGCTTGGTTAAAGGAATGGGGGTCAGCTCTGGCAGAGCCAAAATCTCCGACACTTCCCCCATAGGTGCAACAAACCGCTCACCTGCGATTTCAAACGCCACCCCAAACCATTGTGTAAAGTCCGCATCATGCCGACCTGTCGCACGTGCTTTGGCAAGGTCAGCCAGACGCAATAGCTCAATAAAGCCCGAAGAAGCCACGTTTTACTCCATTACCGCACGAATCACTCGCATTAAATCATCTTCATTAACAGGCTTGGTCAAATACTCTTTTGCACCTTGACGCTTGCCCCAAACACGGTCAGTCTCTTGATCTTTGGTACTGGCAATCACCACAGGGATATGAGCTGTCGCTCTGTCTCTGGTGATTTTGCGGGTTGCTTGAAAGCCATTCATCTCAGGCATAACAATGTCCATCAAGATGACATCGGGTAGCTCTTGTACTGCTTTGGCATAACCATCGTGTCCATTGTAAGCTTCGATGACTTCAAAGCCATATTTTGTCAAGATTTCACGAAATCGTGTCATCTCTACTGGTGAATCATCAATAACCAATATCTTAGACATTATTATTCTCTCCGATTATATGATTTGGTGATTTACAAAAATCACATAACCCAAATTAGCGATAGCGGCTAATGGTTGCAAACAAATCTTCTTTACTAAATGGTTTGGTCAAGTACTCATTTGAACCAACGATACGTCCACGAGCTTTGTCAAACAGACCATCTTTTGAGGATAGCATGATGACAGGTTTTTGGGCGTATTCTGGGTGGTTTTTGACCATAGAACAAGTTTGGTAGCCATCAAGGCGTGGCATCATGATGTCTACAAAAATAATGTCAGGGTTGCTTTCTACGATTTTTGAGAGAGCATCAAAACCATCAACCGCTGTGATAACTTCACAACCTTCTTTTTGGAGCAGAGCTTCGGCAGTACGGCGAATGGTTTTAGAGTCGTCAATAATCATGACTTTTAGACCGGCAAATTCACTCACAAGATATTTCCTCATGTTTGAAAGATTTACCAAACCACATAGATTTGGTAAAGGTGTGTGGTAAAACGAGATTAAAAGTTGGTTTTTAGTTAATAAAAGCCTAACTTGCTTTTTATCACATTTGGGCAAAATTTACCAGTATTTTTTGATAAATCTAAGATTGAATGGTATAAAAAACAAGCCAGTCTTAATAAGTGGACTAAAATTTGGCTATTATAGCAAACTTTTGGGCAAAATATGGTAATATAACAAATTTCTTACACATTTTTCTTATGTTTCGTTTGATATTTGTCTTATTTTTGTGGTGTTTGACCGCCTGCCAGCCTGCCACTGTCAAGGTTACAGACCTTGACAGTTTTGACAACCAATCCAAACGAGATGGTCTGGTACATGGCAATCTCAAAATACTACCCCCAACCGACCAAGACAACGCCAAAATCACCATAGATAACCAATCCATCACACTCACCAAAGCACACATTTTGGGCATAAAATCCGAACTGTATCAGCCCAGCTTTCGCTTAGAAGGTGTCATTTCCCCCATCAACCAAAGCGATGTACTATTACCAGAAACCGCAAGTCTAAACACACTCTATGTCAAAATTGGCGATGTGGTTGAGATGGGCGACAAATTAGCTTTATTTTATCATAACACATTCATCAATCACAGTCCGTACACTCAAAGTGTAGATGACGAACATGGCGACAAAGACGATGTCATAAAAAACATTCATCAAACCAAATCCACCATCACACAAAGAGCCGTACCAATCCTAAGCACACACACTGGACGTGTACACACCATTTATTTGCACAACCAAGGGCAAACTTACCCCAAAGACACACCCATCATCAGCATCATTGATGACAGCCAACTCAAATTCATCAGTGTGTTACCTCATGATTTTAAAGAGTATTTGAGTATAGGTAGTGCGGTCAATTTTAACACCGACAATGCCAAAACATTCAGTGGGCAGATAGAGCAGGTTGTGCCTGATCCGCTCATCGCCAACACCCTAAATGTCCATGTCGTTATCAAACCCAGCGAAATCCAAAAAGCACAGCTTACGCTTGGCGAACGAGTGAGCGGTCATGTCAATTATGGACAAAAAAGTGTTGGCGTGCTTGTGCCTGCATTTGCTATTTTTGATGACAAATTAGAACCGATGGATTTGAGTGATTTACAACACCCTCCTTTCAAGCCTGCTACGCCTATTCACGCTCAGATGTGGGTCATCAAACAAGACGAACGCCTATACCTTACGCCCATTCAAGTCATTCAATACCACCCCCAAAGCGACCATTATCTCATACACGGTGTCAGTTTGACAGGGCTTGTGGTACTGGCAGATTTACCAAAAACTGCACAAGGAAAAAAGGTGCGACTTAAATAACCCGATGACAACGTTCATAGCAACATTATTTACAAAACTTTTGTAAACTGACGATAAAATGGGAAAAATTCTCACAATTTTTTTAATTAAATAACAATTTAACCCTTGCCAAATCTAGCAAATGTTGGCAAGATATAGCATTCTTAACCTAACATTAGGCAAAACTTTATGAGCAAACAGATTTTGTTGATTGAAGATGACCCAGATTTGGCGGAGCTTATCAGTGATTATCTGAGTATGAACTACTATACCGTACATCACGCCTCCACTGCCCAAGAAGGACTTGATTTATTGGAAGCCAAAGAGCGAGACATTAGCTTGATGATATTGGACTTGATGCTTCCTGACATGGACGGTATGCAGGTATGTCAAAAAGTGCGTGGCTCAAAAAACAATCAAATCAACAAAGTCCCCATTGTCATGCTCACCGCCAAAGGCGACACCACCGACCGTGTATTAGGACTTGAAATGGGGGCAGATGACTATATCGCCAAGCCCTTTGAACCACGTGAACTGCTTGCTCGTATCCGTGCGGTGCTACGCCGTCATGAGACTCCCAACCAAGCTGACACCAACTCAGGCAGTCTAACCTTTGGACGTTTGACAGTATTTCCTGACAGCCACGAAGTTACCATTGATGACAAACTGGTGCGTCTAACCACCCATCAATTCCAACTTTTGCATTATTTTGCTACCCATGCTGGCAAAGTGCTAAACCGTGAACAGCTCTGGCAAGCCATGCCAAACGATGACAGCTCTGACAACATTGACCGTGCCATTGATGTACATATCTCACGCCTTAGAGCATTAATTGAGGACAATCCTCGCCAACCCAAACGCATCATCACCGTGCGTGGTGTCGGCTATCAATTTGCCACCGACCAACTATAACACAACCAACAGGGGGTTTTGCCCCCTGCCTTTCTTTTGCTTAATTAAAATCACTCATGAAAGACGGTCATTCTCCAAAAACCGCCCAAAGCTTTGGTATGCACTCGCTATTTGCTCAACTTTTTACCAATGTATTTTTGGCATTGATTATTTTTGCGTTGGCAATGGTTTTGCTCGCCCAAATCGTCCATCACAACTCCGACAGCGTCCAAACCAAATCGCTTGCCACCCAAGTTTTGACCCAGATTGAACCCTTTTTAATAGAAGCCAACCAACAAAGTGCCGAAGGCAATCACTTACAAAGCCGTTTTACCTTGGCAGTTGTCAAAAAAACTTTTGATATTTTTGATGAAAGTCTCAACGCCAAAATCGGTCTTTACAACTCACAAGGTCGGCTCATCGTCCAAACCCAAAACAGCGACCTACCCCCCGAATTACGCCAAAAGCCATCATGGTTTTCAGAAATCGCCCCTGCACTCATTGGCATGAGTCCTCGCCACACCATCATGGCAAGCGATACAGGCTATCTGATTTGGTACGAAAGTCGCAACCCGCCAAAAGAACCGCCCTTTATGGGACTGCTAAACCTATTTACAGGTACCTTGTTACTGCTGATTATCATGTCGGCAGTGCTATGGTGGATCGCTCACAGCATCACATGGCGAATCAATGAGCTTAGTCAGCAGATGGCAAAAATGGGTGAAGGTGATTTTAGCGTGCGAGTAAGTGAACATGGCAATGACGAAATCACTGTACTGGCTCATGGTTTTAACCAATCCGCCCAAAAAATAGAACGACTCATCAATGCCAATAGTCTACTTCTTGCCCATGCCAGTCATGAGTTTCGCACACCCATCACTCGCATTCGCTTACAAATCGAGATGATGGATATGTTGGCAAACAAACTTGATGATGTTGATAAAGCCAAATTTGACAAAAGAGCGGTCGCCATCAATCGTGATTTGACAGGGTTAAATGAGCTTGTAGAGAGTATTTTGCTTGTCAGTCGCCTAGACGCAGGGCACGCCCTACAAAATGCTGAACAAGTTGATTTGTACGAACTCATCAAGAACGAATGTCAACATTATCCACAAGCAACTTTGTTTGCCGAGCCTGTCAAAATGATGGCTCAACCCAAGCTCCTAACTCATCTGGTACGCAATCTTCTCAACAACGCCATGATTCATGGCACGCCCCCCATCACCGTCTATCTATACCACGCCATGACGATGGAGCAAGCCACACTTATCCCAAGCAGTCTGACCGACATTGCTAGCCAAATAGACAACACCAAACCAAAACGCAATAAGGATAATGACAACGAAGCCACCGTCAAAAATAGCTTCTTAAAACGCATGAATTTTAAAAAGGGCAAAAACACCCCCAAAGAATTAGAACCCAACTTTGCAGTGCTGGCAGTGATAGACGAAGGGGCAGGCATTCCTGTGGACAAACGTGAGGATATTTTTAGTCCCTTTGTTCGCCTAAAACAGGAGAAAAAAGGTTCAGGACTTGGGTTATCGCTTGTTGCCCAAATCGTAGAAGCACATGGTGGCAATATCAGTACCGATACATGGGAAAACAAAACCCGCTTTTTGGTGGTGTTACCCATCAAAGCAAAAAATACCGCCCCCCAAGCCCAAAAAACGGAGTAATCAACCTCATCATTTCATGGTATAATGACTAATTTTCCCAAATTTATACCACTTATGATAACTCTAACAGACGTTAGCAAAACTTTTATTACCAAAAAAGACGGTAAAACCCACGAGTTCACCGCCGTAAAGTCCACCAATTTAACCATAGAAAAGGGAGAGATTTTTGGCATCATTGGCTCATCAGGGGCAGGCAAATCCACGCTGATTCGCTGTGTCAACCTCCTAGAACGTCCCACCACAGGGAAAGTGTTGGTTGATGGTATTGATTTGATGACCCTAGACAACGCAGGTCTTATCAATGCAAGACGCAACATTGGCATGATTTTTCAGCAGTTTAACTTACTTAACTCTCGCACCGTATTTGACAATATCGCCCTACCTCTTGAACTTACTCACACCCCCAAAGAAACCATCACCCAAAAAGTAAACGAACTTTTGGCACTCGTAGGCTTGTCTGACCGCCATCACGCCTATCCGTCCAGTTTGTCAGGCGGTCAAAAACAACGCGTTGCCATCGCTCGTGCCTTAGCCACAAGCCCCAAAGTCCTACTGTGCGATGAAGCAACTTCTGCCCTAGACCCCGCCACGACTGGGGCAATTTTGGATTTGTTAAAAAAAATCAACAAAGAGCTTGATGTTACCATCTTACTCATCACACACGAAATGGATGTGGTCAAACGCATTTGTGATAAAGTAGCAGTGATTGACAAAGGCGAACTCATTGAGCAAGGCACGGTAGGGCAGATTTTTGCCAATCCCATCACCAATCTTGCCAAAAACTTTATTCGCTCAACTTTTCACATTAGCCTACCTGATAAATTCTTGCAGACCCTAAGCCCCACTCAAACGATTGACACATACCCTGTAATACGTTTTGAGTTTACAGGCAATTCGGTGGACAGCCCTTTATTTTCACAGGCAACCTCCCAGTTTGATGTTGCGTTCAATATCTTAACATCACAAATGGACTATGTGGGCGGTGTCAAGTTTGGCATCACCATCGCTCAAATGATTGGCAACACGCACGCCTGCGATGAAGCATTGGCATTTTTAACCCAACATCATGTAGATACGGAGGTGCTTGGCTATGCATGATATATACCAAGATTTTTTAGGGCAGATAACACCACAAATGTGGAAAATGGTCGCCAAGTCCACCCATGAGACCATCTATATGGGATTGGCAAGCACCGCCATCTCCGTACTGGTGGGATTACCGCTTGGATTTTTGGCGTTTTTGACAGGCAAAGGGCAGATTTTGGCAAATAAACCACTTTTTGTCTTACTTGATGCCCTCATTAACATCGGTCGTTCTGTGCCATTTATCATTTTACTCATCATTTTATTACCTTTTACTCGTATGATTGTCGGAACGACACTTGGCACAACTGCCGCCATCGTACCACTTGCCATCACCGCCATTCCTTTTGTGGCAAGGCTAAGTGCCAACGCCCTAGCCGAAATCCCCACAGGTCTTACCGAATCAGCTCACGCTATGGGAGCGACCAACTGGCAAATCATCAGCAAATACTATCTGCCAGAAAGTCTACCCATACTCATCAACGCCATCACACTTACCCTCGTCTCACTCATTGGCTATTCGGCGATGGCAGGCGTGGTCGGTGGGGGTGGTCTTGGCAATCTTGCCATCAGCTATGGCGAACATCGTGGCATGGTTTATGTCAAATGGATAGCCACCATCATCATCGTGGCGATTGTGATGATTTGTCAAAAGATAGGAGATATGTTGGCACAGCGTTTTGACCACAGATAACACTTATTCACAAAACATAACAAATACCCAAACATCGCCCTTTGGCATTATGATAAAATACCCAAAAGACACTTTTTAAGGATTAATGATGACAAATAGACCAACTTCGGCCTATATCGGGGCATCTTGGGCGGTTTTGGGTGTGGGCGTACTTGGGTTTCTAATCGGACTTTGGAATGCCCAAATGATGCTCAACGAGAAGGGTTATTATTTTACAGTGTTGCTTTTGGGTCTTTATTCTGCCATCAGTCTACAAAAAGTAGTAAGAGATAAAGAAGAAAATATCCCTGTGTCTGGACTGTATTATATGCTCAGCTGGGCGGTGCTGATTGTGGCGGTGATACTTGTGAGTGTTGGACTTTGGAATGCTACGCTGTTGCCGAGTGAAAAAGGCTTTTATGGCATGGCATTTTGCCTAAGTTTGTTTGCCGTCATCACCATTCAAAAGAACATCAGAGACCTAAAAAATGCCGACAGTCTAACCAACAAAATGGCATTTTATGAACCCATACACAACAATCACGATACATTTGATGAAAATTGATTGAATAATAAAAAAGAGTATGTTTTAATAAAGTGTTTTTATTTTTATGAGACTTACCATGACTTTTAACAAATTATTTGGCACAACTGCCCTAGCCTCTGCCTTGTTTTTGGTTGGTTGTGGTGGCGACAAACAGCCTGCCCAAACCGAAACCAAGACAGAAACCAAAACTGAAACTACCGCTGTCGCTTGCCCACCATCTGACCCAAACAAAATCAAAGTGGGCGTGATGAGTGGTCCTGAACATAAAGTTGCCGAAGTGGCTGCCAAAGTCGCCCAAGAAAAATACGGCTTGACGGTAGAATACGTAGAGTTTAATGACTACGCCCTACCCAACACCGCCGTCTCAAAATGCGACCTAGATGCCAACGCCATGCAACACAAGCCCTACCTTGATAAAGACAGTCAAGAGAAAAAACTTGACAACCTTGTCATCGTAGGCAACACTTTTGTCTATCCATTGGCTGGTTACTCCAAAAAAATCAAAGTCATCAGCGAACTTAAAGACGGTGCAGTCGTGGCTGTGCCAAACGACCCTTCAAACTTGGCTCGTGCTTTGATTTTGCTTGAAAAGCAAGGTCTTATCAAACTCAAAGACAACACCAATCTTTTCTCAACTTCACTTGATATTGTTGAAAACCCCAAAAACCTACAAATCAAAGAGGTGGACACCTCTGTCGCCGCTCGTGCGTTAGATGATGTGGATTTGGCGGTGGTAAACAATACCTATGCTGGGCAGGTTGGCTTAACTGCCAAAGACGGTGTTTTTGTTGAGGATAAAGACTCACCCTATGTCAACATCATCGTAGCTCGCACCGACAACAAAGACTCCGATGCTGTCAAAAACTTCGTTCAAGCCTACCAATCTGACGAAGTAGAAGCCGAAGCCAAAGCCCAATTTCAAGAAGACGGTGTGGTTAAAGGCTGGTAATCAACCTTAGGGTAACAACTGTTACCCTTTTTTAACTTAACATAAACCATCATTTGATTTGCAGTTTCAAATAAATCATGACTGACAAAAACACCCCATTTAGAAAATTCATCTGCCGTGCCTGCGGTTATATCTATGATGAAGCATTGGGCGACCCAGAAGACGGTTTGCCTGCTGGCACACGTTTTGAGGACATTCCTGACGACTGGGAATGCCCTCTATGCGGTGTTAAGAAAAGCGACTTTGAACCCTACGAAGAGCCAAACGAAACCATCACACATACCGTATTTGACCGCAACCAAAAAGGCATTGTTGTCATCGGAGCAGGTCTTGCAGGTTGGGCAGTGGTTGACGCCATTCGCACACTTGACAAAGACGTGAGCATCACACTCATCAGTAGCGACAGTGCTGACCGCTATCACAAGCCCATGCTCTCTGTTGCCTTCTCACAGGGCAAAACTCGCACGGATTTGGTACGCATGACAGGCGAACAGTCTGCCCAAGAAAAATCCATCACACTACTGGCTCACACTTTCGTAACCAACATTGATAGCCACACCAAAACCCTATCCACCACTCGTGGACAAGTCCAATATGACAAATTGGTGCTTGCCATCGGTGCCAGCCCTGCTTATCCACCCACCATTGACAAAGACAAAGCGTGGCACATCAACCATCTGGATAAATTTAGCGATTTACAAAACAAACTCAACCCAAATTCACGCATTGCCATCGTAGGGGCGGGCATGGTAGGGGTGGAGCTTGCCGAAGATTTGGTCAATGCAGGTCATCAAGTTAGCCTGATTGATATCAATCCACACCCGCTATTCGCCATTTTACCCAAAATTGCCAGTCAAAGACTACTCAACGCTCTACAAAATCTAGGCATTAACTGGCTTGGATTTAGCATGATTCAGGGCGTATCAGTCAACGATAAGGGTTATGAGATTGCCCTGCTTGATTGTGATACACAAACTATCACGCCTTTATGTTTTGATAAAGTTATCGTTGCCACAGGACTGATGGTTGATGAAAGATTGCCAAGCCGTGCGGGCGTAGATTTTGACAAACGTACAGGCATCGCAGTCAATCCCACCACCCTACAAACCAGCGTTGCTGACATTTATGCATTGGGCGACTGTATTGGTATTGACGGTATGCCTTGTCGCTATGTTGCTCCCCACCGTCCACAGGCAACCGCCATCGCCCATGAAGTGCTAGGACTGCCCCATGACGGCTATGCCCACACTCCACCCATGATACGCCTAAAAAATAAAAGCCTAAGCATTACCATCAATGGCAACCCTAAGGCAGATGGCGATTGGCAAATCATCAAAGATGATGCAGGCGAGCTGGTTTTGCATTTATCCGAAAACGGACAAATCATCGCCAAAGCCACCATCAAAACACCTGTATGACATAAAAAATACCGCTCCAATTGAGCGGTATTTCGTTGGTGTATTGTGCCATTATGATTTGGGGCGTTCAAATCCTTTTGCCTTCATACACGCATCAAAAGCAGCGCGGTTGGTGTTGGCATCAGCCATTGCTTGACATTCACGCATGGCTTGCTCAGCATTGCTTGGCTTGTCATTAGCATACGCCATACACGCCAATGTCATGACACAAAGGGACAATACATATTTCATGACCATTCTCCGATGAGGTTGTGAAATTTGACTTTATTATTCAATAAGTAATTTCATTGTAACGACTTATTATTACCATGATATTTCTATATGGTAATAATATGTAAATTTATCATAACATTGCGTACAAACGTTCAAATTTTAAATAAAAAACTCAATCGGCTTCACTTGTGGCTCTCCCATCAGTTGATGAGATAGATAGCGAATGTGCTTGATGGCAGGGGTTACAATCGCCACAAAATGAGCTTCACGCACACGGCGTTGAGGACTGGCACTCATGACATAACCTTTTGCTCCTTGATGAAGTAATGCTGACTGGGTGGCTTTTAGGGCAAGTAATGCTCCCTGTTCACGCACGCTTAGCACGTCCAAAAAGAAATCCTTGTGCGTTTCAAAGGGTGTTTTGGCAAGGGCAATGGTTTTTGCCACCAATCTATCTAGCTCAACCGACAATGTGCCTGCTTGATCTTCCAAAAAGGCGTTGCTCACCGCCGTGCCTTGCTTGATATCATCAATTGCCCCCATAATGACCCCAGCCCCAATACCCATTTGCATAAGTACAAATGCTCCACGAATGCGAGTGATGAAGTCCTTGCAGGGGCTGGCGATGATTTGGCTTGCCTGTACGACATAGTTATTAAGCTCAATGCGTAACGTACCAGAGCCTTGCATGCCACTAAAATCAGGGCATTCATGTAGTTGCCATTGCCCCATTCTATCATCATCAAAACTTAGCACAAAAAACACTTCGTCATCAGCACCATCTATCTTGGCAACCGCACCACAATACTGACGGGGAGCGATATGGCTAATCCAAGGGAGTGTACCAGACACCACATAACCACCATCACAAGGTTTGGCGGTCAAAATCATTGGCTCAATTTTCGCCCACGACTTCATGGGGTTGGACAATGCCGTTCCTCCAAACGTATCAGCCACTTTGTGTGTATCAAGCAACGATTTTAAGGAAGTATTTTGCGACTGATCAAGATAAAGCCCCATGACCTGATGACACCATGTTACAAAAGCACTCGTCCCACACACACGTCCCACATTGGCATTTGCCAAAATCGCCAAATCAAAACGGTTGTCATATTCGTTCAAATGTGGTGCAAACAACCCTGCTTTACCCAGTTTTTCCAATTCCATCAATGGATAATAACCTTGGTCAATCTCCATTACTTTGGGAGCAAGGTACGTGTTGGCAAGACTTGTGATGTTATCTAAAAACTGCGTTTGGTCATTAAAATGAAACATGTACTTTCCTTTAAACTTGGTGAGATAACTGTTACTTTTTTAAGATTCTTTTTGCTTTTTTAAGGTAGGGTTTGACTTTATCCACATAAGGCTCGTATTTTTTGGGTGTGGCAACGGCATATTTGGCAAGGCTTGCAAACCACATCACCAGCTTATAGTCGCCCGTTACCACAACATCGCCATCTTGGATAGCACTCATCAAACTTGCCAAATCGCCCTTTGCCAAAAGTTTTGCCCCTGCCAACGATTCTTTAAAAGCAATGGTCAAATCCGCCTCTTTGGGTTTTCCGCTTGCCTGCCCAAAACGACCATCTTGAAAACGATAATAGCGTGCCATGCCATCGCTTTGAAACAAAATGGCGATGTTTTTATCAGCGATGATTTTGTTAAATTTTTCGTCATTATGATTATCAAGCCACGCCAATCTTAGCCCAAGACCGTACAGCATGGCATCTAATGGGTCAGTGTTGACATTGATGATTGGCAGTTTGATGTTTGGTAGTTTGATGTTTGACAATTTCATCACGATTTCCTAAGACTTATACTTTATCAAAACGCTGACCCATCGCATACAGCACACCTTCTAGCCCTGTGATGTTTACCGCTACATCTGCACGAGCCTGTACGATAGGTTTGGCATGATAGGCAACACCGATGTTGCTAATGTCCATCATTGGCAAATCATTCGCCCCATCACCCACACACACCACCTGTCCCATGTCAAGACCCAGCTTGCGAGCAACCGATTTGACGATAATGGCTTTTTGTTTGCCATCAATGATATTGGTATCAATCTCGCCAAGCAAACTGTCTCCATCGGTCAGCAAAGGATTGGCATAATATTCATCAATGCCAAGCGTGGTGGCGACATATTTGGCAAATGGCACAAAACCACCCGACACCAAGACGGTATGACAACCATGAGCTTTTAGGGCTTGAATAAGCGTAAAAGCTCCTTTTTGGAAGGTGATATGATTGGCAATGATGTCATCAACCACGTCCACACTCACGCCTTTTAGCAGTGCTACCCTTTGGGCAAAACTTTGGGCAAAATCAATCTCACCCCGCATGGCACGCTCGGTAATGTGTGCCACTTCGTCCGATACACCGCACATTTTGGCAAGCTCTACAATAACCTCTTGCTCAATAAGTGTAGAATCCATATCAAAACATACAAGTTTTGGGGTTTGTAGCAACTGAGCAATGGATAAAAGATGCACATCCACACAAGTACGTTTTTCTTTTGGCAAATCCTCTATGATTTGTCCATGCTCATCAACCCCAAATGAGGAGCAGGCAGGTTTGATTTGTTTTTTAAGATAAACCGTCAACTGTTCGTCAATGATATGAGCAACCGCATCACGTCTTTGGGAGGTCATCTCTTTGTTGTCGGTGGGTAAAAGCAAATAACGATGTACCGACACATCAGACATCGTCTCGTCCGTCTCAATCTTGTGAGCATTGGCTTTGGCAACTTCATCATCATACACAATTTTGATTTGCCAGCCAATTTGGGTATCCACCCACGCCTGCACCGCTTCATCAACAGAAAAATGAGCTTCTTTTGCTTGGTTGTTGACCACAACCACCACCGCAAAAATCGGCAATTGCATTAAAATCTTGCCATCAGCATTTGCAGGCAACAGGTGAGCTACTTGGTCTAAGGCGTTTTGCCATGCCTGACTGTTATTGGGTAGAGCATAAACGTTTGTCATCATTCAATCCATTTTTGTGTTTAAAAAGTGCTATTAAAAATAAATATCAGTATATTTTACCATGAACACCAATACTAAGCCTATTGTAACATTTTGGCAAACTGTCTGCATCAGTTGCGTGAGATTATTTTAAAAAAATGATATTTTCTCATTAATATATTTTGTGTATTTTTAGATGAAATGATAAAATTATCACCCCACAATTACAAAACATAAAACGCCATGACTTACTCTGCTCCACGACAAGGACATTTTGCCATGATTATCTTGGCAAGTCTGTTTTTGCACTTGTTATTTTTTGTCATCAGTCAAGATTACAAACTGTCCGAACATTACAAAAAAAGTGCAGAGCAAGAAATGACATGGCTCACCGAAGAGCTTATCGCCCCACTTAGCACAATGGATAGGGTGAGTATGAGTGTCATTGCTGACCGATATATCAAGCATGACACGCTAGAATTTGTGGGCATTTATGATGACAAAGAAACACTCATCGTCCCAGTCGGACAAGAGACCAACAACGGTCATCGCCAAAAACACACCCTAACATCTGGCAACAAAGTCTTGGGGCATATCGTTATCCAGACACCAACTGTCAGTCGTGCCAAAATCATCTCCGAAAACTGGGTGTTTTTTTTGAGTGTACTGACATTGCACATCATCATTTGGCTTATCTATGGTTATTTTGCTCGTCCAGATGAAGCCTTGACCGATGAGATTGCCAATGATGTGCGTGATCGTTTGCTTGCCAATGGCATTTTGTCGCCCCATTTACAGATTGATACCAAACATGACATTACCCCCAAAACCGACAAACCACTCAAAGTGGGTGATCTTATCAAACCAAATTTGGACAAAATCACCCCAACGGATAAAAAAGCAACCACCCCAGAACACCAAGAAAATGAGCATACCACCATTTTGGTACAGCTCAACTTTGAAGACCCTAACAGCTTACTTGGCACACTAGGCGTACACAACAAATCCGCCTATTTTGCCTTATGCGAACAACTCCTTACCAAAGCCACCAAAGAATTGCTAGCATTGCCTTTACTGGCAGGTGTGGTTGTAGACAACGTCAGCCCCTATACTGACACAGGCACAACCATCACCCTAAAAGCCACCAACGACCAAGCCAAAGTTGCCACAGCGTCTGTCATGCTTGCCAAACTTATGCTCATGCTCAACCAAATCGTCTATGACAAACACCGTGAATTAAAACGCTTTTGTTTACCAATCCGAGCGTTGGTCAGCGATATTCATCAAAAAGACGCCATTGTGGCCGTTGCCAAAAAACACCGTGAAAACCCACTCATTCTCATCAGCGAACCAACCTTAGTACGACTTGCCAAACACATTGAAATGGGCAAACTGTTAGACCCCTTGACAGTGGGTGAACGTGAAAGTCGCCACATCAAAAAGGTGAGTGAATCCATCAGCACACATTTACAAACTGTGCGTGATACTGTACTGTTATCTGAATAAAAAACACTTGACAAATTGACCAATAACCTTTATAAGGGGTTTAAAGTTTTAATGATATTTTACACAAATTAAGGAGCTATCATGAGCGGTCTTGATGATGATTTTGATGACGACCATTTTGATGATGATGCCGATGCCGAACTTGCAGACGAAGGCAAAACCAAACCACTTGAAAAACGTCTCAAAATTGACGCACTACTTGAAGAACAACGCCTCAACAAACTCAAACGAGCCCTAGAAGACGAAGATGATTTTGCTGAGTTTGATGACGATTTTGACGATGATTTTGATGATTAATTTTCATGACTAAGTTTTTATGATGTCATTTTGACAGCTTGACTTAGTATGGTTTTATTGACTATCAATACAAACCCTTTTTATGAGAAATTGCATGACCAAAGACGAATTATTAGATTACCTAGATTCTGACGCCAACGAATTTGGGCTTGATGCCATCGCTTCGCATGGATTTTTGACTGCTACCGTAGTCGGCAAACCCTCACCCAACTGGCTTTCTGCCTTTTTTGAAGGCAATGATAAAAAAGTGCCAGATACCATCAAACACGCCCTCACCGCATGGAAAAATGAGCTTTATGACACCCTAAAAGCCGAAGAACCCATCGAGCTACCTTTTGACGCTAGCGAAGAAGCGATTGACTTTGGCGAAGATAGTGATTTGACAGCGTGGGCAATTGGCTTTGTTGATGCAATGTACGCAGATGAAGATGTTGATTGGTTTGATGACCCCGAAACCGAAGAAGAAGTAGCAACGTTGACATTACCCATGATTATGCTCTCTGGCATTGATGAAGAGATGAACGATGTACAAGATGAAGAAATTCTTGTTCAGATGGTCAATGCCCTAGAAGACAACATCACCGAGCTTTTTTTACTGTTTCACACTGATGATTAATATAATTAATATAAATCATACAAAACAAATTTGCAGTTACACTCTTAGCGGAGTATAATACACATTGGCAACTGTTGCCAAATACCTAATTTAGGTAAACAACATAAATAAATAAAGGTATATCCCATGTTTAAAAAACTTCTTCTTGTGGCAGGTGTTGTTGCTGTTGCCAGCAGTGCGTCAGCAAACCTAACTTTTAAAGCAGGTGTTGGCTATCTTGACCCAACCGCTGACAAAGACATCAACACTAACTTGACAAAAGCCGAAGTTAGCAGTGAAGCTGCTTTGCTACCATCTTTTGATTATCGTTTTGGTACTAGCCCATTCTCTGCCGAATTACTGCTTGCTACACCATTTGAGCACACCGTAAAAGTTGGTGACGACAAAACAGAAATTGCCAAATTTAAACACTTGCCACCCACCGTTACTTTCAAATACAACACCCCAGAGTTTGCTGGCGGCGTAAGTGCTAACGTTGGTGTTGGTGCTACTGTACTTGTGCCATACGAAGAGTATCTAACTGATGGCACCAAACTAAAAGCTGACACTACTGTTGCTCCTGCTGCCCAAGTTGGTATCAGCTACTCACCCAAAAAATCTCCATGGGGCGTGTTTGCAGACGTGCGTTATGTGGATTTGAAAACCGATCTTAAACTAGACGGTAACAAAATCGGTGAGCTAGAAGTCAACCCAATCGTTTATAGCATTGGTGTTAGCCACAAATTCTAATCTTAGCCGATAAAAAAGCCTCCACATTTGGGGGCTTTTTTGATTAAATAAATACTTCTTAAAAACCAAATACCCTTCATTAGTTATCAGACCCACCATATCATTTTAATAAAAATTAAATTATAAGATATATTGATAAGTTGGGTTATATTATAATTAAATTTTTGATAAATAATGAATTATTTTACAAAAAAATTCTTGCATTAATAAAAAGATAAGCGTATGATACGGACAAAAGAGCTATTGATTTTTTAAAAAATAGATATTGATTTTTATAAAAAAATTAAATTAATCCAATAACTAATTTTTATCACTCTTAATCTCCACAAAAACCGTTTGCCATACAATAACCAATTATGAAGCAAGCTTACAACAACAATCCCACTTAGGAGCGTCCTATGAATGTCAATCGTTTAGAAAAAGTCCTTTACCAATTACACATTGATTCTTTGGAAATCGAGTCGTCCGCTCTTATTTCACAAGATGGTTTGACACTTGTTTCCCAACTCAAAAAAGGCGTAAACGAAGACCATATCGGTGCGATGAGTGCCGCTATTTTGTCAGTTGGCAACCGCATGATTGAAAATTTAGCACACAGTAGCCCAAACAGCATCATGATTCAAAGTAATGCAGGCTATGTCATCGTAACCGCCGTAACCGATGAACTGTTGCTAACTGTCATGGCTCGCCCTGATTCTAAGTTGGGCATGGTTTTTCACGACATCAAAACCGCCGCCAACTCCGCCAGAGAAATCATACATGACATTGGATTATAAAACATCAAAAACGTGGTTTTTACCACGTTTTTTTTATTCGCAATTTTCAACAAAAACACTTGTAAACACATAAAAAAATCATTAAAATGAACTTTTTGGATTAAAAAATTATCATGTCAAACATCAGCCGTCAGGACATCGCTCACCTTTTTGACTTACCGCTTATGGATTTGCTAATGCAAGCCCAAACCATCCACCGTCAAAACTTCCCTGCCAATGAAGTGCAAATTTCAACCCTACTTTCCATCAAAACAGGCAACTGCCCAGAGGATTGTGGTTATTGTAGTCAGTCAGGTCATCACAGGGATAAGGTGGGGCTTAGCCCAGAAAAACTGATTGCCATTGAAAAGGTGGTGCGTGAAGCCAAACGAGCCAAAGCCAATGGCTCCTCTCGTTTTTGTATGGGGGCGGCGTGGAAACACCCACACGACAAGGATTTGCCCTATTTGACCACACTCATTAGTGAGGTTAAGGCACTTGGAATGGAGACTTGTATGACTTTGGGAATGCTTAGCCTCCATCAAGCCCAAACCCTTGCCAATGCTGGTCTTGACTATTATAACCACAATCTTGATACCTCTCGTGCTTATTATGATAGCGTTACCACCACCAGAACCTATGATGAGCGTTTGCAGACGCTAGATTATGTCAGACAAGCTGGGATTAATGTCTGTTCAGGTTCTATTGTGGGAATGGGCGAAAGCCGTCAAGACCGTATAGACTGGATTTATGAGCTAACCCAAATGCCCATACCGCCACAGTCCATTCCTGTTAATTTGTTAGTTCCCATCAAGGGAACACCGCTTGGCGATAAAGTCTTAGAAGAAGGACGATTGTCCACCATTGAATGGATTAGAACGATTGCCGTCACACGAATCTGTTGTCCCAAAAGCGTGGTTCGGCTCTCTGCTGGACGAGAAAGTCTTACAGACGGTGAACAGGCGTTGGCATTTATGGCAGGGGCAAATTCATTCTTTTATGGCGACAAACTTTTGACCACCGCCAATTCATCAATGAGTAATGACGACCATTTGATGAAAGAGCTGGGCTTGACTGCCAAGCGTGCCAGCCCCAAAGTGGTGCAAATTACCGATGTGATGAGCAAACAAGTTGATGAATTGGTGGTGGCATAAATCAACACAAATCATCATTAATCTTTGTGGCGTACCGTGTTGTAGCAAGCGGTACGCCAGATTTTTAGATT
>NZ_BCYQ01000006.1 GCF_001598275.1 Moraxella oblonga NBRC 102422 | reverse complement strand
CTTTGGTACAAAAAGATGAAAATTTTTCTTATTAATGTCATTGTGTTATCTTAAAACACATTTGGCTTGATTCCAACAGTTTGGGGTGCCTCTAAATTATTGATAAATACAAATCATGTTATAAAAGGTGAGTATGCCCTATTCTAAACACACAAAATTTTTATCCACATCATAAATAAAATCCATTTCAAATATCCAAAACTTTGTGGAAACATAATCCACCATAAAACATTCATTGTCATATTTTTTATGAAATTTTTTATGAAACCACCCATCATAATTATCCCACTCTTGGTGGGATTTAAATTGGTTGGGGTCAATACGCTTGCACAAACCTTTGGAATCAAAGAAATCGTGATAGGATTCCCACTTTCTTTCAAAAGGCGATTTTTTAATGGTGATTTCGCCCATTCCCTTTTTGTCTTGACCGTTTAATGAATATAAACTGGCGTTGTTTTTTCCTGTCATTTGACCTTTATACATCAAACAACCGCCTGTTTTGATATTATTAGGGTCTTTTGCTTTATGTTTGGCAATCATTGGCATTATGGTACTTTCAGACATTAACATAGCACTAACCAACAAAAGCATTAGCATTGCCACAGTGAGCAAAAAATAAAATAAACGGTCTATCAATTTACGCCAATACTTTTTAAAATTCACCATTGTTAAAACCGTCCACTCAAACTTGGCAAATGCCAATCAAATCTAATAGCAAGCATTCGCACACCAAAAATCGTCATAAGACAGAGCGTTTCGGTTATGTGGGTGGGCAGTCCCCATTTTGTCAATGCCAAGTACAGACAAGAGCCGATAATGCTAGCACTGATATAGATTTCTTTTTGTAAAACAAGTGGTATTTCATTACAAATCATATCCCGCATGATACCACCTGCGATACTGGTCAGCACCGCCATAAGTACTGCAATCGGTGCAGAAGCTCCATAACTTAGAGCAACTTTTAGACCAATGAGACTAAATGCCGAAAGTCCAATAGCATCAAAAAATTTGAGTGTCCAACCAATTTTTTTATATAATCCAAAAAAGATTTGGCAAATCAATGAAGTAATGGTGATGACAATGACATAATTTAAATCAATCATCCAAAAAAGTGGGTGGCGATCAAGCATGACATCACGCAATGTCCCACCGCCAATCGCCCCAACCATTGACACCAAAATACACCCAAAAAAATCAAAACGCTTGTACAATGCCAAAGTCGTCCCTGCCACCGCACAAGCAATCACGCCAATCATGTCAAGCACATAAATAGCTAAATCAGAAAATGGTATCACAAATTATCTGCACTATTGGGATAGTACTTCTTGTGCTTGAGAGATTTTTATAGAGGCTTTTTTGGCACGAGATTCAGCACGCTCGGCTTTCTTTTGGGCTTTTAAGGCTCGTTTTTCGGCACGCTTTTGGGCACGTTCCGCTTTTTTTCTGGCACGCTCGGCTTTCTTTTGGGCTTTGAGAGCTTGCTTATCAGCTTTGGCGGAAGCCAATACTGCTTGTTCGGCATTTTGCACCACCATCGCTTGATAAGTGGCTTCATCTAGGTTTTGTTGAGTGGTTGTCAAAGCCTGCTCAAGCATGGTTGTGTCATGACGTGCATCTTGTAGGCTAACGGTAGTACAACCTGTCATCACCACCGCCAATACAGCAACGCTCATCATACTTTTTACAAATTTCATCATACACTCCAAAATTATCAATAAAAACATTCAAACAATATCTGGTTTGTCATGTCAACAAAACCAAATTATATCATGAAACACCAAAAAAGATACTTAAACCTTGATATCATCGCCACCAATCAAACCAAATAAAAACACATCATAATATGATTTAAACATCATTTACCCCGTGCATCCGCCCAGATAATTTTGTGCAGTTGTAGTTGTAGGCGTACTGGCAAACCATCTGATAGAATCCATTCGGCTAATTGTACGGCAATGTTTGGTACATCGCTTTTACGCTCATCAATTTCAAACATTGGCGAAAACCAGACCACGCCCACTTTTTTGTGTAAATCGTACTGCCACAGCTTCTCCACCGCCCATTCATAATCGGCACGGTCGGCAATGACGATTTTTAGCTGGTCGTGGGCGGTGAGATAATCCAAATTTTTCCACAAATTTTTGCCATCTTCGCCTGATGATGGTGTTTTTAAATCCATTACCTTAGACACCGCTATCGGTACATCTTTTACCGACAATGCCCCTGCCGTTTCTAGGGAAATCTCATAGCCATTTTCTAACAATAGTTTCATCAAAGCAATGGCATTTGGCTGAGCAAGTGGCTCGCCACCCGTTACGCACACTCGTTTGCATGGATATTTGGCAATATGGGTCAAAATATCGTCCAATGCCCACCGCTCTCCACCTGTAAAAGAATAAGTGGTGTCGCAATAAGTACACCGCAAAGGGCAACCTGTCAAGCGAATAAAAATGGTCGGCAAGCCAGAAGTCAATGCTTCGCCTTGTAAGGAATAAAAAATTTCGGTCAGTCTAAGCCCTGCCGATGGGTCGGTGGTGGGGATATGGGTGTTTCGTAAAGTGCTAGACATAGAGTGCAATTATTTTTGATAAAACTGGTTATTTTAGCAGATTTTGGGTTGGTTGGGTGACTTATGCTTTATTTTCATCATACATTTTACTAATTTTATTCATTGAAAAATTATCATAAAAATTACAAAAATTTTTGTAAGATTTTACTAACTTCTTGCGACTAAATGACCAAGGCGATAAAATATATGCCCCAGTTTTTCTAATGTCTAAACTTCGGAGTTTTTTATGAAAAAATTAGCAAAAACCGCCCTACTTGGCTCACTTATCGCAGGTACGGTCGCCTGTTCACAGCAAGAAGCCAAGCAAGAACAGCCCTTTGAAGCCAAATCGATGGAGCAAGGCTACCAAAACAGCGAAAAAGCCCAGACTGTTGATAGTGCCAACGCTACCCCTGCTGACACCAAAACCGCCGAAGGCAAATGTGGTGAGGGTAAATGCGGTGGCGACCAAGCAACGGCAACTGCAACCGCCGATGGTAAAACTGCCGAAGGTAAATGTGGTGAAGGTAAGTGTGGAGGCGATGCCAAAGCAAGCACCGACAGCAAAGCCAGTGAAGGCAAATGTGGTGAAGGTAAATGCGGTGGCACAAACGCTACTGCCACAACCACAGCAAGCACTGACAGCAAAACTTCTGAGGGTTCTTGTGGTGGCAAAACTTCGGAAGCATCTTGTGGTGCTAACAAACCTACCGAAAGCAAATAAGTTATCTTAAATCATAATAACGGTAATTGGCTTAGGGTGTGCTGAACATTGATAACATTATTTATAAAAACGATTAAACTTTAACGCTTTTTATTAATTTTTGCATGAAAAATGGCTAAATCTTGTTTGATAGAATAATTATCAAACTTCACTTTTTCCTTGAAAAACGTGCGATTTTTCTCATTTTTCATTGCAAATAACAATATTCAACACACCCTAATTACCGTTATTATAAAAATGTATCAACATTAGTTTATTTTTTGTATTTAATAATAAATAAAAATAACATTAAATACAAAAAATAAATTTAATACCTAAATGAGTGTAATTACAATGAACAAAAAATCATTAAAAGGGGCGGGCTTAGGTTTTCGCCGTGAACTTTATCAAAAAATGCAAGAACAATCATTATCAGGCATTGATTTTTTTGAAGTATCTCCCGAAAATTGGCTCAATTCAAATGGGCAAATGGGTGGGCGTTTTGAAAAAATGCTCCGTGCTTATACCGAACGCTTCCCCTTTATTTGTCATGGATTATCTTTATCTATTGGTAGTAGTGCCAAATTGGATATAGAGTTATTAAAAAATACCAAAAAATTTATGCAAGCCCACGACATGACGCTCTATACCGAGCATTTGGCGTGGACTTCGGACGATTTGGGACATTTATATGAGCTATTACCCATTCCTTGTACCGATGATGCGGTAAAATGGACAGCTCATCGCATTAGACAAGCCCAAGACATCATGGAAATGCAGATTGGTTTTGAAAATGCCAGCTATTATTATCAACCACCAGATAGTGATATGAGTGATGCTCAGTTTATCAGTGCAGTAGTCAAAGAAGCTGATTGCTTATTGCATTTGGATATTAATAATATTTATGTCAATAGCCAAAACTTTAACTTTGACCCCATTGACTATTTACATCAATTACCCTTAGAAAAAGTATGTTATATGCACATTGCAGGACATTATGTAGAAGCAGATGGGTTTATTATTGATACGCACGGCAATGACGTCATTGAGCCTGTTTGGCAATTATTGGATGAAGCCTATGCCGAAATATACAGAAGAACAGGCAAAAAAGCGATTGAAATTCCCACTTGTTTGGAGCGAGATTTTAATTTTCCAGAGTTGGAAAGTCTAATGCGTGAAGTCAATATCATCCATCAGCACCAACACAATCAATACCAAGAAGTTACCAATCACCTAACGAATATTAGATTAACTGCTTAACCCATTTGCATTCATTGGAATTAAAATGCCCTTAATGTTATTTGCTCCTCATTCTTTAAAAAAATTCCAAAACGAATTTGGTGATTATCTGCGTTCGCAACGCCAAAACAATGGTGACAACATTCCCACTCGTGTAGGCAAAATTTATCAAGACCTGATTTTTAATAATGTTTGTGGCTTTTTAAATCAATGCTTTCCTATTTGTAAAAGCATCATGGGTGAGAATTGGCGAACCTTATGTTTGTACTTTTTTCAACGGTATCCCACACATTCACCTTATTTTACTGAAATTCCCATGCAATTTGTGGAATTTTTATCGCAAATGGACGATGGCGACTTTGACAAAAGTGTTTGGCTTAACGAATTAACCTTATCACACGATGAAATTAAAAAGTTACTGCCCGCTTATTTGTCCGAACTTGCTCATTATGAATGGTTGGAGCTACATACAGAAACTTTTCCCAATCAAGCAAATAAACTAATTTTAAATGATGTGCAAAGCTATTATTTGAATAATAGTGTTCAAAATCATTACTATTTATACCCTGTACACAAAATTAGCGAAAATGTTGATATTGCATTAGAAAATACTTTTTTGGTGGTGTTAAGACATAATGATAAGGTTAAATTTGTGGAAATCAATTTATTAACCTATTTATTTCTGGAATTTATCACCAACAACCAAACCATTTATCAAGATAAAAATACCCTATTAGCTGATTTTGCAAATAGTATTGATTATCAAGACGTTGATGGGCTAATTAAGTTTGGTGATGAGTTATTACAAATGTTGGTCAATAACCATATTCTTTTTAATTAGGTATGAGGAGCATCATAATGAAAACATTATACAAACTTTATTATCAATTGCTACAAAAATTAAAAATCCTAGATTTTACATTATTATTGGCATTACGTATTTATTTGGCACCAATTTTTATCATTGCAGGGCTTGCTAAATTCAACAGTTTTTCTGATACTGCCAATTGGCTTGGTAATAGCGAATGGGGACTTGGTTTGCCATTTCCTACCTTGATGACTGCACTTGTAATTTTTGCTGAATTGGTGGGTGGATTTGCATTATTATTTGGGTTTTTGACCAGATTTTTTAGTGTGTCATTAATCATTTCAATGGCAGTAGCAGGCTTTGCTGTGCATTTAAAAAACGGCTGGTTTGCAATTGCATCAAGTGAAGGAGAAACCAGCATTGCTTCCTTTTGGGCAAATTTAGGTTTTTCGTCCGCCCAAAATAGCGTTGCTAATGCTCCACAAGTTGCCGAACGTTTAGAAAAAGCCCGTACTATTTTGCAAGAACATGGCAATTATGAATGGCTAACCGAATTTGGTAATTTTGTCATTTTAAATAACGGCATGGAATTCTCTATCACTTATTTGATTATGCTTTTGCCTTTATTGTTTTATGGGGCAGGAAAATATGTTAGTATTGATTATTATTTGGCAAAATTTTTTAATCAAAAATTGGGATTAAAAAATGAATGATACTTATCAAAATTTTCTTGTTCATTTATTAAAAGATAAAGAAAATTTGTCAGATTTTTTAAATGAAAAAGAATTATCTAATTTATACAATCATTTATTAAAATTTTCCCAAAACCAATTAAACGACAATGAATTAGCACAAGATGCAGTACAAGAATGCTTGATGGGAGCGATTAAAGACAGCCATAAATTTAAGGGTAATTGTGCATTTAAAAGTTGGGTTTTTGCCATTTTAAAACATAAGATTTCTGACATATTAAGAAACAATCAAAAATATGTCTTGATGAGTGAATTGTCCGCCAATGATGACGATGAATTGGAATTATCCGAACTGATGTTTCAAGACAGTGGGCATTGGCAAGATGAATATTTGTTCCATACTTTTGATAACTCATGGAATGACCCAGAAATACACGCTCACAATCAAGATTTTTGGCAGGTATTGGAATATTGTTTAAGTCATTTAAAAGGTGAACAGGCTCGAGTATTTTTAATGAAAGAATATCTTGGATTGGATAGTAATGAAATATGCCAAACTTTAAAAATCAGCCATCAAAATTATTATGTATTGATGTATCGTGCCAGAATCAATTTGCAAGCGTGCTTAACTCGCCATTGGTTTGATGATGAACGGAAAAAATTATGAAAACTTGCCAAGAAATTAGTCAATTAGCCAGTCGTGCCTGCGATGAAAAAATTGGGCTTCTGCAAACTGCCGAATTGACGTTACACTTGATGATGTGCCAAAACTGTCGCAATTTTTATGAGAACAACAAAAAGTTGTCGGAGATTTTAAAAGAACATAAAAATACCCATCGCCACTCTCATATAGAACATTAAAAAAATTGCGATAAAGTAACTTTATCGCAATTTTATTTTACCAAGAATAATCAGATTAGTCCGCTCTTAGCAAATCATTGATGGAAGTTTTGGCACGGGTTTGGGCATCCACTTTTTTGACGATGATGGCAGCATATAGGCTATATTTACCGCAAGGGCTTGGCAAGTTGCCTGGTACGACCACAGAGCCTGCTGGCACTCGTCCATAGTGAATTTCGCCTGTTTCACGGTCATAGATTTTGGTGGATTGACCGATGTACACACCCATTGAGATGACCGAGCCTTCCTCAACAATCACCCCTTCTACAATCTCACTTCTTGCCCCAATAAAGCAGTTGTCCTCAATGATGGTGGGATTGGCTTGCAAAGGTTCAAGCACACCACCAATGCCCACACCGCCCGACAGATGCACATTTTTGCCGATTTGGGCACAAGAGCCGACAGTCGCCCAAGTATCCACCATCGTGCCTTCGTCCACATAGGCACCGATGTTGGTGTAGCTTGGCATCAAAATCACATTTTTGCCGATAAATGAGCCTTTTCTGGCAACGGCTGGTGGCACAACACGCACGCCTGCGTTTTTGTAATCTTCTTCACTCCAACCGTTAAACTTGGTGTCCACCTTGTCATAAAAACCAAGCTCGCCTGTGTTCATTGGGCGGTTGTCATTGATTTTAAAGGATAATAGCACCGCTTTTTTGACCCATTGATGAACCACCCACTCACCATCAATCTTTTGGGCAACACGAAGTTCGCCTTTATCCAATTTGGCAAGCACCTCTTCAACGGCAGAACGCACATCAGATGGGCAATCGGCTGCCCCAAAATTGGCACGGTTGTCAAAGGCAGTTTCAATGATTTGTTCAAGACTCATAAGACATTCCTAATGATAAAAAGTAGGGATATTTTAGCACAATTTTATCAATGATTTTTCATCATTTTTACTAAGGTATGTTGAACTTTTGTATTTGCAATTACAAATGAGATAAATCGCACGTTTTTCTAGGAAAAAACGTAGGCTATAAGTTTTCTATCAGACAAATTTTTGATACTTCAAAACACCCAACCACTTAATCTAGCAACATCAAGACTAATCTTAATTGATGGAATTAAGTGGTCGGGTAATTTTTAATGTAAAAACACCATCTTTTCATTTCTAAACTATTGCCAAATGCAAATGGTGTATAAAGGTTCAACATATCTTCATATTCACGTTTAGCCAATGTATGATATCTTGGTAAACTCGCTGATTGTCTGTCTCATGCAATGGCTCATGACGCATATTGGGATAAAGTCTGACGGTGCAATTTTTGCCAATATTGATTAAATTTTCTTGCAAATCAACAATATCCTGCCCCATGTTACCCACAGGGTCATCTTTACCACTGACAAGCAACACCCCAAAATCATTGGGTAAATGAGCATACCAATGGGCGGATGTTGCTTTTTTGATAAATTGATTGAGTGTAAAAAAGCCATTATTGGTAAACACAAATCCACACAAGGAATCATTTTCAAACGTTTGAATGTTTTGCAGATTTTCTGACAACCACGCAAAGGGCGAATGGCTGATGGGATAAGTAATCTGACCAAGCAAATGATGGTTGACAACACTAGCAAGAAGTAGATTTTTCTTTTTGGGATTAAGTTTGTTTTGCACCGCCAAATAACCCATGCTTAGTGTGTTGAGCGTACCAAACGAATTGCCCGTCCCCATCAAAATCGCCCCATCAAAGCTTGTGGCATGGTGTACTAATACCGTCCGCACAATAAACGACCCCATTGAATGCCCCATGATAAAATGGGGAATTTTGGTGTTTGGTTGGTTTTTAGTCAGTAAATTGGCTTGATTTTTTAGAGCGTTCGCCACAACAATCACATCTTTGCACAGTGTTTGTACAGGGTGTTTTTCATCAAAAAACCCCAATTCGCTCTCATCTTTGGCAGTCTGCCCATGTCCAAGCTGATCATAAGTTGCTACCAGTATGCCATTATCTGCCAAAAACTGGGCAAACTTGGCATAGCGTCCACCATGCTCACTCATGCCATGTACGATAAGCAATGTTGCCTTAATTTCACCCACAGGAATAAAAAACGCATGGTGCAAACGATGGGTTTGGTTGGTGGATAAAATTACAGTTGGGGCATTCATGATTACTGACTTAAAAGATTATTTGGCATTATTTTTATGAGCCATCGGCACAACGGTACTGATGTTGAGATTTAAAAAACCCATCTTGCCCGCCACATCCATCGCACGCACCACCGCTTGGTGAGATGCTTCGGCATCGGCTGCAATGACAAAGAGTTGCTTACGGTCAGTACCTGCTTCTTTTTGGAGCATATTAATCAGCTCGGCTTCACTGCTACTTGCCAGTGCCACACCGTTCACCAGATAAGTGCCATCTTTTTTGACAGCAACTTCAATCTGCTTGCCCTCGTTGGTTACTGCCACCCCTTCTGCTTCTGGCAAAATAATGTTAATGCGACTAAAATGATTAAAGGTAGTTGCAAGGAGCAAAAACACAATCAAAAATAGCAAACAGTCAATCATCGGAGTTAGATTGATTTCCAAAGGTTCAACGGTTGGTTTACGAAATCTCATCTGACACCCTTTTAGTCGCTGTTTTTGGCGTTTTTCTTGTCTTTGTCATCAACATCAGTATTCATGAGTTGATAATCGTACATTTCTTGGATAAGTAAACCTGCTTCGGTTTCAAATTTGGCATTGATATCCACAATGCGTCTTTGGTAAAAACGATATGCCATGAGTGCAGGAATGGCAACAAACATACCTGCTGCGGTTGTGATGAGTGCTTGGGAGACGCCAGCAGCCAGCATGGTAGGGTCTTGCATTGCTCCGTTGGTGATTGCCAAAAATGAGCTGATAATCCCCAAAACTGTCCCCAAAAGCCCCAAAAGTGGTGCAACCGCCCCAATCGTACCTAACATATTGATGTTTTTTTCTAGGTTGGCTATCTGGACGCTGGCACGGTTTTGCATGTGCATGGTCATGCTATCCACACCATATTTGCGATACAAAAGTCCTGTTGCTAAAATATCGCCCAGTGGTGAATGCTCTTTCACGCTCAAAAGCTGATTGCGAGTCAAGCCATCTTTACCACATAACTGAGCGATGAGTTGCTCCCGAAGCTGACTTGGAGCGACTTTGGAAAAACCCAATTTTCGCCCACGCTCTATCACAATCACGAGTGCCACGATAGAACAGATGACGATTGGCAACATCAAAATACCACCTGCTTTGACAAGCTCCCACATATATTGATACCTTTTTTAATTTTAAGAAAAAAACTATTGAACACCAAACTGGCTAAGCAGTTGAGACAGTTCATCATGACTGTGAAAAAAGATTTCCATACTGCCTTTGCCATCCTTACCCTGTTTCAATTTAACGCTTGCTCCTAGTGCATCAGACAGACGCTGATTTAGGGCAATGATTTCATGGCTATTGACCGCAATAGGTTTTGGCTCTGGATTTAAGATAGATTTAACCAACTTTTCGGCTTCACGTACCGTCATCTGGGCATCGATGATTTTTTTGGCGATGTGTGGCTGTTGCTCTTGGGATAATGACAACAGCGTACGGGCATGACCCATATCAAGCTGACCTTGACGCATATAGATTTTAACTTGGTCATGTAAATGGTTAAGACGCAAAAGGTTGGTAACAGTCGCCCGAGCTTTGCCCACCACATCCGCTATCATCGCATGACTCATGCCAAATTCGGTATGAAAACGTTCCAACGCTTCGGCTTGTTCTAAAACGTGCAAATCTTCACGCTGAATATTCTCAATGAGTGCCAACGCAATCGCCACTTCATCAGATAACACACGTTCAATGGCGGGTATGGTGGTAAGCCCTGCTATTTTTGATGCTCGCCAACGTCTCTCGCCTGCGATGATTTCGTGGGTGATACCGTCTGATTTGGCTTCGCCTGTCAGCAATGGGCGAATGACAATGGGTTGCATGACACCGTGCTGACGGATAGAGTTGGCAAGTTCGTTAAGCCCATCTTCATTCATCTGACGGCGTGGCTGATATTTGCCTGATTGTAGACGTGCCACATCAATATCCACCAACGCCACTTGTTCGTCGGTGTCAGTTGTGAGCGTGGTAGATACTGGCTTGGTGCTTTGCGTTTGGGTTATTTGCACCTTTAAAGAGGGTGAAGTATGATTGGTGGAGGCTGATGCCTGTAATGACTGGGTAGGGGCAGACGCATCGGCAGTTGGCATAAGTGCCACCGAAGTCAGTTCTTTTTCTTTTTTAATGCTACCCATCAGAGCTTCTAAGCCCCGCTTAGAACCAAGTCCACGCTTTTTTGTCATGCCAAATTACCAATCAACACAAAATAGTTTGTTATTGTAACACAACTTCTTACTTTTTCGTAAGTCATGCCCTAAAAATTGACCTCATCACGCACGTTGTGCCAACACTTCGTTCATCAGCTCATGATAAGCAATTGCCCCTTTGGAGGATTTTTCGTATTCAAAGATGGATTTGCCAAAACTTGGGGCTTCGGCAAGGCGAATGCTTCTGGGAATGTAAGTTTTGTACAGTTTATCCCCAAAATAATTTTCAAGCTCCGCAGACACGTCCTGCACAAGTGTACTACGCCCATCAAACATCGTCCGCACCACGCCACGTACATGAAGTTTGGGATTGATGGTGGTAAGTTTTTCAATCGTATCCATCAAATCTGCAATACCCTCCAACGCAAAATATTCACATTGCATGGGGATAATCACACCATCGGTTGCCACCAATGCGTTCACTGTCAAAAGACTGAGGCTAGGAGCACAGTCCATGATGACAAAATCATAGTCTAAATGACTGTCCAAAATGGCGTTTTTTAGCAACAACGGTGCATCCGCCACATCTGCCAACGACACATCAATCCCTGCCAAATCACGATTTGCTCCGATGATGTCTAAATCATTACCATACAAAATAGTATCTGCCAAAGGCACACCATCGAGCAATACATCTGCTACCGTATAGGACAACTCGTTTTTGTCAAACCCCAAACTGGTTGTCGCATTGCCCTGTGCATCTAGGTCAATGAGTAAAACTCTTTTTTTGCCAATCAGTGCCAACGCATAAGCTAAATTGACAGCAGTGGTTGTTTTGGCAACTCCACCTTTTTGGTTGGCGATTGCGATAATTTCCATAATTTACCTTTTAAATCAATTAGTTATAAAACATCATTTGCTCAAATATACCACACAACGTTCATCGCTCAATTTGGGAACGCTGATGGGTTTGATGTTGATTTGCCAATCACTCAAATTCGCCAAATCATCAGCCGTTGGCACTTTACCTTTCATGGCGTACAGTACGCCATCGCTTTTAAGATAAGGCTTGGCAAGATTGACAAAATCATCAAGACTGGCAAAAGCACGAGACGTAATTACATCAAATTCACCATCAAACTCTTCGATACGGCTTGCAACAGGCATGATATTGGTTAATTTTAATTCACCCACCATTTGTTTGATAAAGCGGATTTTTTTGCCATTACTATCAAGGGCGGTGATTTGCCAATCAGGTCGCATGATGGCAATGATAACAGATGGCAAACCTGCCCCCGTACCGATATCTAGCACACTCACGCCTGATTGTTTAGCCAAAGGCAAATCCGCCACAATCGCCAAACAATCTAAAATATGCTTGACAAAAGCATCTTTGGGTGCAGTAATGGCAGTCAAATTATATACTTTTGTCCAAAGAAGTAGATTATCCAGATAACCCAATAACTGATTAATCTGAACTTCACTAAATGTCAAGTTTAGGTCATGAGCAAACTGTTGTAATTCACTACTAAAACCATCTGCATCCGCAGATATTTTATGATAAGTCATGATGGTATAATGATAATTTGTAAACTTGCTATTTTATCATATTATTATCTGTTAAAATATCTCTTTTTTATGTAAACTTTATTGCCAATATGACCGACCCATTTGCCTTGTATCGTCTGCCCCACACCGCCCTAAAACGCCATACTCAGCTTGCATCATTGCCCACGCAGTTGCACACACTTGATGAAAGTTTTGGGCAACGCCGTGCCGTCAATGCCATTCAGACCGCCCTTGACATTCGTGCCAACGGTTATCACGTCTTTGCGGTGGGCGAAAATGGGCTTGGTAAACGCACATTTATCACTCGTATGCTTGCCAAACGTGCCAAAAATGAGCCCACACCACCCGATTTGGTCTATGTTCAGCATTTTACCACCCCCAGAAATCCAATTGCCCTAACCCTACCTAGTGGTCAAGGGGCATTATTTGCCAAAGATGTTCATAAATTGTGGCACACACTTTATCAAAAAATACTCACTAAATTTAATAGCATTAGCTACCAAAATAGTGTCGCTAGCATCAAACAATCTGCTCAAAAATACGAACGCCAACTCATTGATGAATTAAATGATGTGGCTAAAAATCACAATTTAACCTTATTACAACCCACCGACCAAAAAGCGGTATTTACCCCCATTGATGACAACAAACCCATCAATAACACCGCACTTGACAAATTACAAAAAAAACTATCCAAAATTAACATTGAACTTGATAATTTAGAAAATGAAGTCAATCAAAAAATTGATGAACTGCACCAAACACTCATTCAAAAAATCATCACTCCCCTAATTACCCCCATCATCAAAAAATATGCCCATCACCACCCAAAAATTGCCCAATATTTAAAAGATTATGAAAGTGACATCATTGACAATATTTTATTTATCGTAGAGCATGACGAAGATTTTATGGTAAAAACTGTCGGTAATGTTCCCAATCGTTATTATGTCAATGTTGCGGTTAGCCATATACCCAATAGTGGAGCTCCGATTGTTTTTGAAGATATGCCTACCCACCCCAATTTACTTGGACATATTGAATACATCACTCAATTAGGCACAATCTTAACTGATGCCAGCATGATAAGGGCAGGAGCATTACATAAAGCTAATGGCGGATATTTACTATTAGAAGCATCATCATTATTAGAACACCCCTACGCATGGCAAGGCTTAAAACGAGCATTACAATCCAAACAAATCCGTATATCCAGTTTAGAGCAAATGCTCACACTTACAGGTTCGGTTTCCTTAGAGCCTGATAGTGTAGATTTGTCCATTAAAGTCATTTTGTTAGGCGAGCCAGATTTGTATTATGAATTATTGGAATTTGAGCCAGAGTTTAATAGCACCTTTAAAATAAGAGCTGACTTTAATGACACACTTCCTAGAAATACCGACAGCGAATTATTTATCATTCACAAAATACTTGATATGATAAAAAAATACAATTTGCCAACATTTGATAAATCCGCTTTTGAAATTATTCTTGATGAATTGTCATTTTATGCTGATGACCAAAATAAATTAGATTTGCACAGCGACCGATTATTACAATTGGTGGTAGAATCAGCACATCAACACCAATTACAGCACTCATCACAAAAAACCCAAAACGTCAATATCAACCACGTCAAATCCGCCTTAGATAACATCAAAGAACGTCAAGGTTATTTAAAAGAATTATACTGGCAAGAATTAAATAATGGACAACAACTCATCAAAACCGATGGTTTTGCCATAGGGCAAATCAACGCCTTGACCGTGATTAGTTATGCCGATAGTGAATTTGGGCTACCTGCCCGCCTAACTGCACTCATCACCCCAAAATTTGGCACAGGGGAGATATTAGACATTGAACGTGATGTAGAATTGGGTGGCAGTTTACACGCCAAAGGCATGCTCATCATGACAAATTTTTTACGTTCACTATTTAGCGAATTTGCCGAGCTTAACTTCTCAGCCAGCCTTGCTTTTGAGCAAAGTTACAGCCATATTGACGGAGATTCTGCCACCCTTGCTGAATGCGTGGCGTTATTATCAGCATTGGCAAATACACCAATTCATCAATCCATTGCCATCACAGGCTCAATGAATCAACTGGGCGAAGCTCAAGCAATTGGCGGTGTCAATGCCAAAATAGAAGGCTTTTTTGATATTTGCAAAGAGCGAGGGTTGACAGGAAAACAAGGGGTAATCATTCCAAAAACCAACATCACACAATTAATGCTCAATGATGACATTATTAATGCGGTAAAAAATAAACAATTCCACATTTATGCCATTAATAATGTTTATGAAGCGTTGCAATTATTAACTGGTTTATCCGTCAATGATAAGAATAAAAAAGGTGATTATAAAAAGAATACGTTGTTTTATAAAATCATGAAACGTTTAATGTCTTGGGAGAAGGTAGATGAAAATAAATAATTTTTTATCAATCATTGCTTTAACCAGCGTATTGTTAGGGTGTCATAATAACGCACTACCATCAAATCATCAAAGCAATCACATTTCCACCAAACAAACACTCAGCATTGATGAGCAGTTGTCTTTACTGACTCAGCACACTTGGCAATTTGAAAAGGGAGAAAATCTTATTGATGAAAACTTAAAATTGCTAGATGGTACAATCACCCTTAATTTTGCCAAATCCGAAAAACGTGGAGAAATGCACGACCCTGATTATGACCTAAATTATCAGTATCATTTTTCTGTGGATGCAGGTTGCAATCATAATAGTAGCATTGTTGGTTTTGATAAAACAACAAATAAAGTGATTAAGATTAAAACCATGTCATTTTCTACCTTAGTTGGTTGTTATCCTGACCACGAAACCACCATACAACATTTTATTAAAAATGACAACATCAGCTATCAAGTTGATGAAAATCAGCTGTTATTTAGAGATGACAACAATCAAACTTTGTTTTTTAAGAAAAAACCATGATGATAAAACAGTATTTTTATTTTTGATTTACCAACCTACATCATGGACGAACCAAAAATACAGGTCTAGCCAAAATATCAAATGAATTATGGCGTTACTTTAATTTTCCATTACACAACACATCTTTCATAGCCAATTTGATTAAAATTAAAAAAATATACAGTCTAGCTAATATGTTATAATTTGATTTGAACATCACCATATTCAAAGGGATATGCCACCGTTGTCATACAAGCATTTATCATGATATTTTTAAAATAAAATTTACCAATATCTTTATGGTAAACATAACCTGTATCACCATCAATAAATACCGCCCTGATTTCATTTAGGGGCAAACGAATGCCAATGCCACTTGCTTTTAATACCGCTTCCTTAATTGTCCACAGTTTAAACCACAAACATTCATCATAATAATCATTTTGCCAAATTTTATATTCATCATTGTGAAAATAGCGTTTTGCCAAATTATGAAATTTAACTTGACGATTGGTATTTTCAATATCCACACCGATATTTTTAACATCAAGACTATATATCAATACATAATCACTGGCACAATGCGACTGATTAAAAGATAAAATGGGGATATTTTTTGCAAAGGGTTTGCCATAATCATTTTTATCATAAATAGGCATAGGTAAATGATTGATTTGGCAAAAGCGACTTAATATACCATGCCGATAATGACCAACACGCTCACGGTCATTTATTGTCAAACAACCATGAGCATGAGACAAAATATTTGATAAAGGCGTATGACGTAGATATATCATCATTCAGCAAAATTGCCAATTTCTAATATTACACATCAAAAACTGACATTAAATGGATAGCTTTGCCAGCACCGCATCACCCATCTGACTACAACTAACCAAAGTTGTCCCCTCTTCATAAATATCCGCCGTTCTTAGACCGTCCGCCAGCACCTGTTGTACCGCACTTTCTACCTGCACCGCACGCACTTCATCGCCCACGCTGTACCGCAAAAGCATTGCCAAAGACAAAATGGTCGCCAAAGGATTTGCCTTGTCCTGCCCTGCAATGTCAGGAGCTGAGCCGTGTGATGGCTCATACAAGCCCTTGCCATTTTCGTCAAGGCTTGCCGATGGGAGCATACCAATAGAGCCTGTCAGCATTGAGGCTTGGTCGGAGAGAATATCGCCAAAGATATTACCTGTCGCCACCACATCAAACTGCTTGGGGTTTTTAACCAATTGCATTGCTGCATTATCCACATACATATGGCTAAGCTGTACATCAGGATAGTCTTTGCCAACTTCTGTAAAAATCTCTTTCCAAAGTTCGGTGGTTTCTAAAACATTGGCTTTATCCACTGAGCAGAGTTTTTTATTTCGTTTTTGTGCCGCTTCAAAAGACACTTTGGCAATACGGCGAATTTCACTCTCAGAATATCGCATTGTATTAAAGCCCTCTTTTTCGCCTTTATCATTGGTAATAATACCACGAGGTTCGCCAAAATAAATATCGCCTGTGAGTTCTCGCACAATCAAAATATCAAGCCCTGATACCACCTCTGGTTTTAAAGTAGAGGCATTAGCAAGTTCTTTATAAAGAATTGCAGGACGCAAATTGGCAAATAAATTTAAATCCTTACGAATTGCCAAAAGCCCTCGTTCTGGTCTAAGCGGTCTATCCAAAGTGTCATATTGTGGCGAACCTACCGCCCCAAGTAGCACCGCATCGGCTTTTCGTACAATCTCTTGGGTCTGGGCAGGGTATGGCACGCCATAAGCATCATAAGCCTCTCCGCCCAGTTTGGCGTATTCATAAGAAACTTGTAAGCCTTGTTCAATGAGTTTATCCAAAACTTTAACTGCTTGGGCAACGATTTCAGGTCCGATACCGTCGCCATTTAGGATTGCGATGTGTTTCATACATATTCCTTAATTTAAATTCACTTAACCAAAAGTAATTGCATATTGCAAATGGCTGTTTTCTTTTTTAAATTTTTCAAAAGCCTGACGATACCAATTTGGGTCATTGGCGGACAATCCATAATCTTCATAGATTGCTACGCCATAAAATTCACCATCTAACCACGGCTCAATACCCCAAATGTTAATATTTTTTTGTTCTGCACGATTAAGGACAATCTCAAAATCATCTTGACAAACATAAAAAATATTTGGACTATCAAACCCATCATTTAAATTGGTTAAGCCTTCAAATAAATAACTTGCAATATTAAAAGTCATATCAAGCTGTCAATTCTCTAAATACCCAAGGTCTATCCGCTTTGGCTTTTTCTTCAAAGGCACGGATTTCATCGGCATTTTGCAAAGTTAGACCAATATCATCTAAACCATTTAATAAACAATGCTTACGAAATGCATCCACTTCAAAGGCATATTCTTTACCAGATGGACTAATCACTTTTTGATTTTGTAAATCTACCGTCAATTGATAGCCGACATTTTCAAAACATTCATTAAAGAGTTCATCAACTTCACTTTCTGATAATATCACAGGAAGCATTCCGTTTTTAAAGCAGTTATTATAAAAAATATCGGCAAAACTTGGGGCAATCACCGTGCGAAAGCCATATTCATTTAATGCCCAAGGGGCGTGTTCACGAGAGGAGCCACAACCAAAGTTAGTGCGAGCAAGCAGAATCGTTGCTCCTTGATAGCGGTCTTGGTTTAACACAAAATCAGGGTTTTTTGGGCGTTTTGAAATATCCTGCCCCAAATAACCTTCGTCCATATAACGCAGTTCATCAAATAAATTATCGCCAAAACCTGTGCGTTTGATGGATTTTAAAAACTGCTTGGGGATAATCAAATCGGTATCCACATTGGCACGGTCTAGGGGGGCAACAATGCCGATTTTGGTGGTGTATTGCTTCATAAAAGTACCTTTTAAGTTTAAATCACTTACCAAACACAATTTTTATAATGTTCGGTTAATTTTTCATCTTTGCTAATTAAAATGCTATTATCAAGCATTGCGTGAGCGACAATTAAACGGTCAAATGCATCACGAGTAAAATTACAGGTTAATGCCACATTAACAACATCAAGCCAGTTTTTATGGCAAATCTTTAAATGTAAAACTTGTTGTAACGAGTTTAAAACTTGATTGGGTGGAGCATTGACTCGTTTTTTATCATAAAGATATTGCAATTCTAATTTTACCATTGGTGATATCAAAAGATAATTATGCTTTAATATTTCCAATACATTACTTGAAAATTTATGCAACTCTTTTGTGTAAAGCCAAACAATAGCGTGCGTATCCAAATAAACATCATTGTGGGAAATCAAGATTTAACTCCTTTTCCCAATTCATACTCACAAAATCGTCAGAATTGCCATTTACAAAGTCTGTATGGGCGGTTAATTTTGATAAGTCATTCAATGGTTGTTGATAAACATCTTTTTGTAATTGCTCAATGAGTTGAATTTTAATCCCATTATCCAAATGTTGTAATGCTTGATAATGTTGTTCAAATAATGATATTGGCATTTGATATCTCCATTTAAACTTACCAGTTATAATAAGCCGTCAAACTGGCACTTGCGAGTACCTTACCATTTAAATTAAATCCAAGTACCGCAGGGCTAATTGTATTTGGCAAGTCCAGCATTTCATTTAGAGCATATAGCGTAAAAATATAACGGTGTGGTTTATCGCCTTTAGGCGGAAAGGCTCCAATAAAACCATCAAGTCCAGCGTCATTTTTTAATTCCAAAATACCATTGCCAAAATCATTGGATTGACCTTTTGGCAATTTACTCCAATCGGCAGGAATATTAAAGACATTCCAATGTTGCCAGCCACAGCCTGTTGGAGCGTCTGGGTCGTACATTGTCAGGACAAAACTTTTGGTCTCTTGTGGGGCGTTTTTCCATTGTAGCTCTGGACTGATATTAGCCCCTGTATAACCCCAAATATTGGCGACATAGTCATTGGATAAGGTATCGCCCTCTTTAATGTCAGCACAAAATAATACCATATCACCTTGAATTTGAGCAGGGTTACGCACATCAAGATAAGTATTTAAAGATAAATCGTTCATATTTATTTCCTTAATATTAAAAGTTTGATTTAAGCAGTTTAATACATAGGTTTGGCAATCATCAAGCGTTTTAAAATACTTTAAATCATCGCCATATAATCCCAAGCCATCAAAACGAAAACTCTCATCAATAAAGAAACTTTCGCTGGCAATATGCCCTGCTACTGTTGGAAAAGTAGGGGCGATATTATAAGTATCCAATCGCCAAAGACTCGCAAAATAGCCATTTGGGTGTTTAAAAATTTCAATCTTAAACACCCATAATTCATCGCCCACTTCTATGGGGTCGGTAATTAGGGTTTTGATTAGTTCGGAATAATTCATTTGCTAATAACAATCAAGTCCACATTGCCCAACGCACATCAATCAAACGCTTTAACATTTCGTTTTCCAATTCATCATCTTCCCAGTTTGGCAGACTTCTAAATTCTTCACTATTATATTTTTGCCACCAATCATATAAAAATAGCATTTCTTGCTTGGCAAGTTTACGATTTTCATTTTCTTCCCAATCAATAAAATCTTCAATGTCTTTATTGATAAAGCTGGTTTCTTCGTGAATAAAATTAACAAGCAATTGAAAGCAAGCGTGCAATAATACACCATCTTTATCATACCATTCTTGATTAAGTGTACTAATTTTTAAAACATTACTTGGTTTCATTAATAAAATCTTTCCAATCTAAGCTTATTACATCATCATAATTGCCATTGATGATATTGGGGTGAGCAACTAATTTAGATAAATCTCTTTTTGTATTTTTTGGATAAAAATTATTCTTGCCTTTTCCAACGCTCGCTATTATGATGATTTAAAATATCAATTTCTCCATCCACTTCTAAGTAATGGTTACCATCTTCCAATGCATCTTCGCTTAACTGATAATACCCTGCTTGCATATCAGCACTGACTTGTTTTACCAAATCAGTAATGGAATTTGCAACAATAAAAGCAATATTATAATCAAAATCAATAAAAATCACTTGCCCATAATGACCATTTTCACTTGGATTTAAATCCAAATAAAACCCTGTGCGAGAACCATCGTGGGTAAATTGTATCCATTTTGGATTATCAATAAATCCTTGTGGATTGATTTCTTTATCAAAATCATCTAGATAAGAAACAACATCACTTCGATAATCTTTATCATCTAAATTGGACTTATAATTTTCAATAACTTTATTTAAATCCCAAAAATCATAGCCATAAAATAAATTACCAAAATTTTTATCGTGATTTAACCCATTATGCCATTGATATAATACTTTAAAATCATTTGGCAAATTACCGCCAATTAAACCTTCTAACTCATTTAATCGCTCTTGGCTTGCAGACTGATTTAAAGAATGTTGATAAATTTTCTTAGCATTCTTTTTTAACCATTGTTCAATTTGTTCTAAATCTTTTTGCATTTCATCACTCCAATTTTAAAATAAGACAATCATACCACAGATTGTCTTATTTTTCATCAATTAGGCAACCGTCCGCACATCAACAAAATGCCCGTGAATTGCCGCCGCCGCCGCCATTGCAGGGGAAACAAGGTGCGTACGACCGCCATTACCCTGACGACCTTCAAAGTTACGGTTAGAAGTGCTGGCACAATGTTCACCTGATTGCAATTTATCGGCATTCATCGCAAGACACATTGAACAACCCGGCTGCCGCCACTCAAACCCAGCATCAATAAAGATTTTGTCAAGCCCTTCACTTTCAGCTTGTTTTTTGACCTGACCTGAGCCTGCAACCACCATGGCTTGCTTAATCGTTGGGGCGACTTTTTTGCCTTCCACGATTTTAGCAACTTCTCTTAAATCCTCAATACGAGAATTGGTACACGATCCAATAAACACACGGTCAAGCGTGATATCAGATAAAGATTGTCCAGCCGTTAGCCCCATATATTGATAGGCACGCGTCCAGTCTTTTCGCTGAACATCATCTTTGGCATCATCAAGGGTAGGTACATTGGCAGAGACTGGAATCACCATCTCAGGTGAAGTTCCCCACGAAATTTGTGGTTCAATCTCATCACCATTTAATACGACCACCGCATCAAAATGAGCATCATCGTCTGATTTTAGGGTGTTCCAATAGGCAACGGCTTTGTCCCAATTTTCGCCAGTTGGGGCATAGGGGCGACCTTTGACATAATCTATCGTCTTATCGTCCACTGCCACAAGCCCAACCCTTGCACCTCCCTCAATCGCCATATTGCACACCGTCATACGCCCTTCAATCGACATATCACGGAACACCTGTCCACCAAATTCAATCGCATAGCCCGTTCCGCCTGCTGTGCCAATTTTGCCAATGATTGCCAAAATGACATCTTTTGGGGTAACTCCTTTGCCCAGTTTGCCATCCACTCGTACCAGCATATTTTTCATTTTCTTTTGTACAAGGCATTGGGTGGCAAGCACATGCTCAACCTCACTGGTACCGATACCGTGTGCCAAACAGCCCAAAGCACCGTGCGTGGCGGTATGACTGTCGCCACACACCACCGTCATTCCCGGCAAAGTTAAGCCCTGCTCTGGTCCTACCACGTGGACGATGCCTTGTCGCTCGTCATTGATACCAAACTGCACGACATTAAAGGTTTTGCAATTATCGTCAAGTGTTTTGACTTGAATACGAGAAGTATCATCTTCAATGCCAGAAATCCCTTGTGAGCGTTCAATGGGTGAAGTTGGCACATTATGGTCTGGGGTGGCAATGTTGGCGGACAAACGCCAAGGCGTACGCCCAGCCAATTGTAAACCTTCAAAGGCTTGTGGACTGGTTACTTCGTGCAACAATTGACGGTCAATATAAATCAAAGACGAACCATCATCTCGTTGTTTGACCAAATGGTCGTCCCAAAGTTTATCGTATAGGGTTTTGCCTGCCATTTTTATCTCCAAAATGAGTGGGTAAATTTGCTAAATTTGTCATTATCAGAATTATAACATAATCAAAGAATAAATCTAATTTATGATTTTTATAAATTTTATAACTTTTTGGAATGATTTTAAATGGTTCGTGTGTCCAAGATAAATGATTGATCATATTGCAAAATCAATTGATCCGCCGTTAATAATTGCAATTTTTCTTGCTTAGCTTGAACAATTAACAAACGGTCAAAGGGATCGTTATGAATTAAGGGCAATTCTGAAACGCCCACCACATTATTTGGTGTAATTGACAATAAACGAATACCCACTTTTTGCATTTGTTGTAACATTATATCAGCTTTGTATGGAAAATTAGGTTTTTTTAAAGCGGATTTAATAGCAATCTCCCAAATACTAGCAAGACTGACAAAAAATTCATTCTCCCTACGATTTTCCAAAATGTCTAAAATTTTAGGTGAAAATCGGTGCGTTTCATTACCTGCAATCCATATTAAAATATGAGTATCTAATAGAATTTTCATTAAAATTCTCCATTGTTTAACATAAGCTCAACCATTTCATCATTAAGCTCGTCAAAACTTTCAGAAAACTCCTTAAACCCTTCTGGTAAATTACCTTGCTCATCAAGCATAAAACCAAACATAGACCCCTTTTTTGGTTCATCAATCGGCACAATCTTTACCTTTGGTGTGCCCGCTTTGGTAATGATAATCGGTTTGCCTGTGCTTGCCACTTCGTCAATTAAGGCAGATAAATGAGTTTTGGCATAGTGGATATTAACATTGGGGGTGGCAGATTGCATTATTTTTTTTCCTAAACTTTATTAAACTTAGTTTGATAGTTTAGCTAAGTTTTAACAGATTGTCAATTTTCCAACCATTTTTTTATTATCAGGCTAATGCCATAAAATTTTTATTGACAAATAAAAAAAAGGGTGGGTAGAATATAATTTTATTTTTTAAAAATCGGAGTGATTATGTCAAGTTATGTACAAGTTTATGTAAAACCAAATTGTGAAAAGAGCCCAATTATGATGAGTATGGTTTCAGAATGGGGCAACATTCACGAACTTATTGTTGTTGGCGATTATAACGACAATACAAAAGCCGAATTTGAAAACGAAAATCAAGACTTTTGTAATGAATTTCGTTATATTAGCGATGTTGAATGGTTGCAAATCATAGAGCAAGAAGAAATGGAGAATACATTGCCCCAAGTGAGTTTTGATGGTATTTGTCTTAACTATGAGGAATTAGAAGAGGCTTATGACAATGAAGACCTTGACCAATATTTTACTTAATTTTTAAAAAGCGATTGTTAAATTAACAATCGCTTTTTTTTAATTCCCTACTTTAATAATTCCGCCCAACTTTCTTTATCCGTCCAAACCACTTTTTTATTGGGTAAATGGGCATTATAAGAATGCAAATAATGCCAATGTGTCCAAGTGGGGGTTAAACTGCCCGTAATGATTGGCTTATCATCAATCAAAATATCGCCCCGTACCCACGATTTGTCTTTGGTTAAAATAAGGCGTTTTGTCCAATCAAAACCCAAATGCTTTTCAACCCAAATAAACTTTTCATTCACACAATGGCGATAATCGCTAATAGGCGAAGTGCAAATGCGTACATCGTGCCCAAATGCCAATAATGCCTTAATTGCATCAATCGCCCCATTCATTGGCTCTAAATGTTCAAAAAAGCCTTTGGTGGTATAAATTTGGCTAAAATAGTTGGCATATTCTGGATAATCATCTGCCCAATAAAACTTTGTGCGTTCTTTATTTAAGGGCAAATGGGGGAATTGTTTGCAAAAACAATCCACCATTCCCTTATCAAAATTAGCAAGAACATTGTCTTGGTCTATTAAAATCAGCACAATCTAACCACCAAACAACTGATGAGCCATCACAAAATGCGGTGTAAATTTTATGCCAAGCCAATCACAAATCAATATCCCAAAGGCAAAAATGGGCGTTGCCGAAAGCAAACTGTCAATTCTATCTAATACGCCACCGTGCCCAGGCAAAATGGTTCCAGAGTCTTTGACCCCAGCACGGCGTTTAAGCATTGACTCAAACAAATCGCCAAGCACACTGACACCCACCACAACCGCCGACAACAGCAAAAACACCAAAAGCGTTGCCATATCCAGCCCCAAATACAGCCCCACGCCAACCGCCACAAGGCTTGCCGTTGCCACACCACCATAAAGCCCTTCTAGCGATTTGTTGGGCGAGACATTGGGGGCAAGCTTTTTTTTGCCCAGCTTTCGCCCAACAAAATACGCCCCACTATCAGCACACCACACCAGCACAAAGACATACAAAAGCCACCACGCCGACAACTGCCACAGGGCATACATTGCGGTAATGGCAGGCACCAACGCCAAAACACCCGCCCCAAACAGCCCTTGATTACGCCAATTGTCCTTTGCAGGATACTGTTTTACCCAAATGCCTGCCTGTACCCAAAACAGCACCGACCCTGCCCACCACACCGCCCAAGTGGGCTTGATAAGCAGGCTAACGACCGTTATGGCAAAAACAGGCACCACAAAAGCAGATTTGGCAGGGAAGGTTGGCATTAATTTTGTCCATTCATAAGATGCAATCGCCACGCCCACCAACAACAACGGCAAAAACAAATAGGGTTTATCAGTTGCAAACATTGCAATGCCGACAATCAGCACAAGTACAATGGCGGTTTTAATTCGTTGCCACATTTAAGGATTTCCAAGTTTAAAGATATTAAAATCATTTGGTTTTTATATTAAAAACCATTAATTACTCATCATCAATAAATTCATCTTCGTGCTTTAAACCCTTAATAAAGGTTTCAAAATCTTTGGCGAGAAAAATCTTATTATCATCGTCTTGTTCTATATAAACTACGCAAGGCTCGCCATCGCTACCACATTCGCTATAATCCAACGCAATCATAGCGTGTCCACAGGGACTACCCGCAAAATAAATACCAATATCAGGATATTCAATATCTTCTATCATATATTGGCTACCATATTCGCCCGCCAATGAATTAAGTTTATTTTTGGAAATGCCACTAATCATATCAATGGCAATATGGTCATCCGCCCAACCATTAGGTGTATTGGTTGGATAGCAAGTATTTATAGGCATACCACCATTTTGATATTGCATAAATTCAATATACGATGACGGTATTTTATAAGGCAATTCTGCCTGCACTTCTTTTAACAATTCATCAGTTAATGGCTCGCTGATATAGTTTTCTTGGGCATATTCATTATTATCCCAAAAATTACCAAAATCAAACTCTTTAAATACTTGGCTCATCAATATTTTCCTTTGCAAAATTATCAAATGGTGCGTCATACGCACCTTACAACTTATTAACAATTCATTTATCAATCAAATAAACACAATTGTCATCATCACACTCAAACTCATCAGCATTTTTTAATCCTTTAATAAAGGTTTCAAAATCTTTGGCAATGACTTGAATTTCTGGTTCGCCACCGTCCACATAAATATAACTGATTTGCGGTTCGCCATTATTGCCACATTCACGATAATCCATTATTAACCAGTCGTGGTCAGTTGCCAAATCAGCAAAATATAGCCCAATATTAGGAAATCCATAATCAATCAAATACTCACATTGATATAAAGAGCAATTTTTGGCAGTTTTATCAATACCACCAATTTGATGCATACTAATATAACACGCCTCATATAATGAAATTGGATTATTTGTAATAAATAATTGTTCTTGAATTAACCCACCATTTTGACTTTTTAATAATTCAAGATAACTTTTTGGTAATTGATAACCCAAACTTTGCTCAAGTTCTTTTATCATTTCATCGTTAATTGGCTTACCAATAAATAACGATTTTCTACCTGCGAAAAATTCACCTTGTTGAAAGGATGAATTATCCCAAAAGTTTTCAAAATCAAAATCTTTAAATACTTGGTTCATAAATTTTTTCCTTATTGTAAGGTGCGTATTACGCACCATTTAAATCATTGAATTTCGGGCAATTCAACTCTTAAAACAATTCTATACAATATAAAACAAAAAGTATTTATCATATCTTTTTCATCAGATAAATTAAATTTTTCAGTATTGCTTTCTACCCAAAAATCTTTGACAAAATAGCCATTATTATCTTGATAAATTTGAGCCTTAAAAATTTCATAGCCCGTCCAAGAACGATGAAAATAAATCCAATCATTTTCAAAATAAACAAACCACCTATCGTCCATATTACGGGGCATAAAACCAACTTGCAACTTTTCAAAATGCTCTTGTGTTAATTTTAAATCAACATACACCAATTTTGGTTTATCCATTGGAGTGACTTTCCAAGAGTTTTTTGTTGCCTTTGTTATTTTTTCTGTCATTTTTTGCCCTTAAATAGTGCGTCATACGCACCTTACCCATTAAGTTTGGAATGATAATTTTTTGGTATTTCTTTTAATAAAAAATCCAAAAAATTATCCGCATAAAGTTCATTATCGCCCCACATATTTCTAAAAAATACTTGCTCACCCACTTGATTATCAGTAATTAAAAAAATAAAATTCTTCCAATTCTTCGGTTGTCAAAAAAATCAATTTATCCTTCTCTTCATCATTGTCAGCAATATTTATTTGATAATAATTAAAAATATCATCAGGGGTGTCATCTTGGTACTGTGGGTTAAAAATCGTTTTTACAAATTCACCCCATAACACAATATAATTGTATTTTTCAACAAACCACAAATACTCTTTTGGCAAATTCAGTTGGTATTTAATTTGGCTAGATTTAATCCAATCCACATTTTTAATACCATTGCCATATACATTTTTTGGTAATTTTGCCATTAATTCATCAAGTTGAGATTTTAATAATTCACTCATTTTAATCCACTTTAAAATTTTTTTATATGGTGCTTAATATACACCTTACAAATTTCCTTTTGCCACCTGCTCAGAAGTTTTGCCAAAGCGTCTTTCACGATTGGCAAAATCTGCCATCATCGCCCCCAATTCATCAGGCGTAAAATCAGGCCATAGCGTGTTGGTAAAAAACAGCTCGGCATACGCACTTTGCCACAAAAGAAAATTAGAAATGCGATAATCGCCCCCCGTGCGAACGAGCATATCCACAGGTGGACAATCACCCAAACTCACGCCAGCAGTAAAGGCGGTTTCATCAATCTCATCTATGCCGATTTCGCCATTTTTTACCTTATTTATCAATGACTTAGCACTCTCTACAATGTCCCATTTACCACCATAACTGACCGCTATCACAAGGGTCATTTTATCAAAATGGGCAGTTTCTCTTTCGGCACTTGCCATCAATGCTTGCAATTCTTTTGATAATACGCCTCTGTCGCCAATAAATCTTAGGCGGATTTGATTGGCACTTAATTTGGGCAACTGCTCAATGATGGTTTGCTTTAATAATGCCATCAACAAAGCCACCTCGTGCGGTGGTCTTGCCCAGTTTTCCGATGAAAAAGCAAACACCGTCAAAACACCCACCCCCACCTTGGCACAATACTCCACAATGGGGTCAAGGCTATCCTTACCCGCCAAATGCCCACCGCCTGTTGGTAAGCCCTCTCGTTTGGCGTAGCGGTTATTGCCGTCCATAATAATGGCGATGTGTTTGGGGGGTTTTGGATTTGGCATGGCGTTTATCGTCATAAATAACTGTGGATGGATTGGGTGGCATGATGGTTATTCGTATCTGCCATCACGTTCGTCATATTGTGAAAAATACTCAGGTGCATCAGAAGTATTGATGGATTTGGCAATATTCAGGGCTTGAATATTAACTTGCATGGTTTGTGAATAACGTGCCCTACGAAATGCAGAAGTGGTATAATGAATATGGCAAGTCATCATGCCTTTATCAAATGTCATTTTCCAGCTGTTGACATATAATGGCAAGGACACACGATAATAATAATCCACCTTAGACTGATTGGGCAAATGTGCTTGAAGGACTGATGAGCTGATATTGAGTTTGCGTATGGTTGGATTGGTTGAAATCTCCGTTTGCAATTCATCGCCATAACATTTTAATATCGCGTCAGTTTCATTGGCTTTTAATTCAATCGGCTTATCACTGACAAAATCCAAAATCAATTCATCAGTTTGCACATTCACTTGAATGGGTCGCAAGCTGTAATGACTATCCACTTTGGCATTTTTTAAAAACAACAGCCATGACACAATCACCACCACCAATATAATAGCAACGATAATAACATGAAATAAAAAGTTTTTAAAAATCTGAGCCATAAGATTACCTCAACTTGCAATAATTGCACAATGGGCATGATGACCACGCCCATTGTGCTTATCTTATCACACTTCCATCAACTCACTTTCTTTTTTGGCAAGGCGAGTATCAATCGCTTTGATAAAATCATCGGTCAGCTTTTGAATGTCGGTTTCGGCACGGCGTTCATCATCTTCGCTTGCCTCTTTGTCCTTGACCAATTTTTTGATATCAGCCAGCATATCACGGCGGATATTGCGTACCGATACACGGCTTTGCTCCGCTTCACTTCTGGCAAGTTTTTGCATATCTTTACGAGTCTCTTCGGTAAGTGCTGGCATTGGCACACGAATGACATCGGCACTCATTGGGTTTAGCCCCAAGTCCGCCTCACGAATTGCCTTATCCACCGCAGACACCATTGAGCGGTCAAAGGGCTGTACCAGTAGCGTGCGAGCATCTTCAACATTGATACTGGCAACTTGGTTTAAAGGCATTTCAGAACCATAGTAGCTGACCATCACGCCTGACAAAATCCCAGGGTGAGCCCGACCTGTACGCAGTTTGGCAAAAGCACCCTCCAACGCTTCAAGCGATTTTTCCATACGAGCTTTGCCATCGGTTTTGATTTGGTTAATCATAAAAAATTCTCCAAAATTATTTAAAAGTTTAAGATAATACCATCTTTTAATTAAAAGAGTGAGTGATTGATTTTTATGAGAGAAAGTTACCATTTAACCCCACAAATTTCAATACAAAACTTATCCAAGCCACTTTAAAATAAGGCATTATTAAAATTAAAATGCACTATTAAAATTTGGCATTAAAAAAATACAATGTTTTATTAAAAATTTACCAAGAATTTTTTCAAAAATCAATGATAAACCTTTGTCCCTTCATTTTCGCCCATTACAACATTGAGTAAGGCATTGGGTTTGTTCATATCAAAGACACAAAGTGGCACATTGTGTTCACGGCATAGAGCAATGGCGGTCATATCCATCACACCCAATTTCTCTTCCAAGGCTTTATCAAAGGTTAGGCTGTCATATTTGATTGCATCGTCATACAAACTTGGGTCTTTATCATAAATACCATCTACTTTGGTCGCCTTTAAAATAAGGCTGGCCTCAATCTCAATCCCACGCAAACAAGCGGCGGTATCGGTGGTAAAAAACGGATTGCCCGTGCCAGCAACAAAAATACACACCTCGCCTTGTTTAAGATAGCGAATGGCGTTACGGGTACTATAAGTTTCGCACATTTCGCCAATTTTCATCGCACTCATTAGACGGCATTTGATATTACGCCGTTCTAGGGCATCACGCATTGCCAGTCCATTCATCACCGTGGCAAGCATTCCCATTTGGTCGCCTGTAACCCGCCCTACCAAGCCTTCTTTTTGCAAGGTAGAGCCACGGTACAAATTGCCCCCACCCACGACAATGCCCACCTGCACGCCAAGCCCACACAAATGGGCGATAGACAGGCTCATTTGGTCAAGGACACTTGCGTCAATGCCCATACCCTTACCCCCTGCCAAGGCTTCACCAGAGAGTTTTAATAAAATGCGTGAGAATTTTGGTGTTTTATCATTTGAATGCGTATCGGACATGAGGCACCTATTTTTTAAAATTAAATTAATCAATTCTATCACATTTTACTGATAAAGGGTAATGAAATATCTGTTAGACCAAATTGTGTCATTATTTTTTTAAAATCCTCATCTAAGGGTGCAACCACTTGCACACGCCGACCATTAACATCATCAAACAATAAAGTATGTGCATGCAAAAGCAGTCTAGATACACCTGTAAACTCATACACCGCACGATTTTGGGCGGTATCGCCATAGGTAGTGTCGCCAATAATGGGGTGAAACAAATGGGTCATGTGCCTTCTTAGCTGATGTTTACGCCCTGTGATGGGTGTTAATTGAACCAACGAATAGCGAGAAGTGGCATAGCGTGGTGTTGAGATAAAAGGCATCTCACACGTTGCCAAGTTTTGATAATCAGTCATTGCCATTTCAGGAGCTTTGTCAAGGCTGGCAAATTTATCAGCGATTTTGTCCAATTTGACCTTTAATGGATAATCAATACGCCCACTTCCCAAAAGATAGCCACGCACTAATGCCAGATAGGATTTTTCTACGGTATGATGTTCAAATTGCAATGACAAAATCCTTGCAACTTCGCTGGATAATGCAAACAACAGCACCCCTGATGTAGGACGGTCAAGCCGATGAACAGGATAAACGTGTCTGCCAAGCATATCACGCAAAACCGTCATCACAAATACCGTCTCATGTTTGTCAAGCCATGAACGGTGAACAAGTATGCCAGCAGGCTTGTTCACCACCACCAAATCATCATCTTGATATAAAATCTCAATCATTATCCCATCACAAATTCGCCAACCGACAAAACAGCTCATCGTATGCCATTTTTTCTTGGACATTTTGACCGACCGCCACCATCACGTCATCAAGATTTGCCAAAAAATTTTCCACCTGCACAAGGCTTGGTACGTCATCACCTACCATGTTCATCACTTCAATATCTGTATGGCGACTGCCAAGTCCAAGCCCCACACGCACCACATCCATGAGTATAAGGCGTGTCAAAACCACAAAATCCGCCAAATCTAGCACCCCTTGCCAATAATCACTGGCACTCACAGGCAAACGCTGACCATGTCGCAGACTTAGCCATGTTTTTAGCCAAAGTTGTCTTTTGTCAAACCACGCCATCTGTGGCAAATCCACCGCTTTTAATACCGCCCCATCTGCCAAATCTAGGGCAAGACGAGCCAAATTCTCATCACCCAACTTATCCACCACATAAGACAATGCCAACTCATGCTCAATCCTACCAAGCGGTAGGGCTTGTACACGGCTTTTTATGGTGGGTAAAAGCCTGCTAGGGTTGTCGCTGATGAGCAATAAATGCACGCCTGCACGAGGCTCTTCTAAGGTTTTGAGGAGAGCATTGCTTGCTCCAACCGTCAGTGTGTCAGCATTGTTTAACACCATCACACGCACGCCCTGCCCTTTTGTGTGGCTATATTCTTGTAATGTACGTATCTCATCAATTTTAATAGAAGGTTGCTCATCACCATCATCAGTTGGCAAACTGCCAAGCGGTAACACCATCAAATCAGGGTGCGTTCCTGCTTTTAACCATGTACAGCTTGGGCATAGTCCACACGCCCCATACTCCGATTTGTCTGTACAAAGAAGCCATGCCACCAACCGCCACACAAAGGCACGCTTGCCAATCCCTGCCATGCCACTTGCCAAAATGCCATGCGGTAATTTGCCAGCATAAAACTGGGTAGTCGTCTGTTGCCACGCTTTTTGTTGCCAAGTCAATAAGGGTGCAAAATAGGGCAAATTCTGCAAAACGGTATCAAAAGTATCGGGATCGTGGTCGGTCATGGGCATTTCTTAAAACTTCACAAATTCATCAAAAGGCATGGCATTCAATCTGTCCAAATCCTCCTTAGTATCCACCCCAAGTGGTAGGTTCACCTTTGCAACATCAATGGCGATTTTTTGATGGTTTTCTAAAATACGCAGCTGCTCTAAGCTCTCTAATGTTTCAAGCTCGCCTTGCTCCCATGTGCCAAATTCTTTTAATAATTTGACACGGTAGGCATAAAGTCCCAAATGACGATAGGCGTTTTTGGGTCGCTCGCCAAGCTCATCTTTTAAATGTCCATCTCTATCGTACGGCATGGGGCTACGGCTAAAATACAGGGCGTGCGTGCCTGCTTTGACGACTTTAACCACCGAATTTTTATAAAAATCGTCAAAATTATCAATCACTTCGCACAAAGTCGCCATGACACAATGGGGATTTTCGATGAGTAAATTTTTCACTTGTTCAAGTAGCACAGGTGGTACAAGCGGTTCATCGCCTTGCATATTAACCACGATGTCATCATCAGCAAAACCCAAAAGCCGTGCGACTTCGCCCAATCTGTCCGTACCTGAGGCGTGTTCGCCTGTCATGACAACAGGCACGCCTGCACTTTGGCACACCTTGTAAATCCTATCATCATCGGTCGCCACGCACACGCTGTCGGCAAAGGTGGCTTGTAGGGCTTTTTGGGCTGTCCATAGAATCATCGGCTTACCATGAATTTCTAGCAAAGGCTTAGCAGGTAGGCGGGTGGATTTATAGCGGGCGGGGATAATGATGTGGGTTTTCATGGCGTTTTTACGTTGTGATAAAAGGCTCATTATAAAATAAAATCAGCCAAACGAAAAGTACCGCCCCATTTGGTTTATCCAAACAGCAACCATCGCCAAATGATTGTTTATACTGTGTACGTCTGTTATAATCTTATTGTTGTAACAGCCATCACATCTTTTATTGTTAATCAAAGGAAATCTTACAATGAAAAAGCCCAATCTACATAAACTCCCCCTGAGCATTGCCCTAGTTGGTGTGGTTGTCTTTGGTTCATCAGTATGGGCGTGCGAAAAGCCAAATCTAAAAGGTGTGGCTAGTGCAATGGCGTGCGACAAACCACAGGTCAGCGGTTATGACTTTGTGGATTGTCCAAGTGAAGGCTTGGCACAGGTTGAACAAAACGGCAAATGGGGGTTTGTTGATACAGCAGGTAAGCTGGTAATCCCTGCTCAATACGATGATGTCGGGGATTTTAGTGAAGGCTTGGCAAGGGTTAAACAAAACGGTAAATGGGGATTTATTGATAAAACAGGCAAGGTGGTTATTCCTATTAAGCATGATAATGTTTACTATTTTAGTAAAGGCTTGGCAAAGGTTAAGCAAAATGACAAATACGGCTTTATTGATAAAACAGGTAAAATAGTTATTCCTGCCCAGTATGATGATGCTGGCAGTTTTAGTGAAGATTTAGCAAAGGTTGAACAAAACTGTAAATATGGGTTTATCAATAAAACAGGCAAGATAGTCATACCCATCAAGTACGATGATGTTAGGAGTTTTACAGAAGGTTTGGCAGAGATTAAGCAAAATGACAAATGGGGCTTAATTAATAAAACAGGTAAAGTGGTTGTGCCTGCTCAGTATGATTTTGTTTACAATTCTGGTGAAGGTTTGATAAGGGTTAAAAAAAATAATAAATATGGCTTTATCAATAAAAAAGGTAAAGTGGTTGTGCCTATTGAGTATGATTATATTGGCAGTTTTAAAGAAGGTTTGGCAGGGATTAAACAAAACGGTAAATGGGGATTTATTGATAAAGCAGGCAAAGTAGTTGTGCCGATTGAGTATGATTATATCACAGTTTTTAAGGAAGGTTTGGTAGAAGTTAAGCAAAATGGCAAATGGGGATTTATTGATAAAACAGGTAAAATAGCTATCCCTATTGAGTATGATGCTGTTTGGGATTTTAGCAATAATAAAGCTCAGGTTGAATTAAATGGCAAAATATTTTATATTGATAAAACAGGCAAACGCATTGATTAGCATAAACACAAAAGGCAGGTAATCCTACCTTTTTAATTCCCAATATCAAGCTCCCCAAGCACCCTATCCATCTCCCCATACACCCCATCAGACAACACCGCCTGTACAGGCAAAATCCATACATTGTCAAAAATCGCATGGGACGAGTGTTTGGTAAGCTCACGGATTTTGATGGCATCTTTGGCGGTGATGATGATGGGCAAATCCGTAAACTCTGCCAAATCAGACAGACTAAAATCATGATGGTCGCCAAAGGGTTTTTTGACCACATCAAAGCCCAAATCAGCCAAAGTCTGAAAAAATCTGTCAGGATAGCCGATACCGCTTACGGCATAGACCTGTTGGGGTGGTAGGGATTTGTCGCCACCCAATAGTGGTATGGGCGTGCTTGGCACTAAGTGCATGGTCATCGCCGTATCATCATACAGATGTGTGCGTGCATCATGATAAATCACGCTTGCCCCATCTAGACGAGACAACGGCTCACGCAAAAAGCCTTGTGGAAAGAGCTTTTCATTGCCAAAACCACGCACCCCATCAACGACTATCCACTCCACATCACGATGTAGGGCATAATGCTGTAAGCCATCATCGCTTAAAATCAGTTGTAAATCGGGGTGATGTTGTATGAGTAGCTCAATCGCCTCACGCCGATTCGCCCCCACCGCCATCGCCACGCCTGTCTGCCCCACAATCAGGCATGGCTCATCGCCTGCGTCTTTGGGGGTGCTGTCCGCCTTTACCAAAGCAGGCTCACTCATCTGTCGCCCATAGCCACGACTAATCACCCCAACCGATATGCCTTTACTTTGTAGATACTTCACCAAAGCGATGATGAGTGGCGTTTTGCCACTACCGCCCACCGTGATGTTGCCGATGATTATCACAGGGATTGGGGCGTGGTATTTGCTAAGTTTGTCATTGTCATACAAAGACTTACGCACACGCCCCACCACCCCATACAGTACCGACAAGGGGGCAAGCGTTGTCAGCATGGGAGAGTTGCTCTGCCATGCTCGTGTGATAAGAAGTTCTAGGGTTTTCATGAATGGGAATTTATTTTACAATCGCTCGATATTTTACCACCGCCGTACCACCCACACCAATATCCTCCACCGTCCAACGCAGTGCCTTATAATATGATAATGGCAATTCTTGAACCTGACCGCCAATGTTGGCACGAATTGGCATACGCACAAAACGGCTATGATCCACGCTGGCATGGGCAAAACTTGGCGACAAGCCTCCCACAAGCTCCAACTTATCATCAATCGTCAAAGTAACGTCCATACTTCGTACACGTTCACCATGATTGGTAAAAAGCCCTTGATATTCTAAAATATCGCCAGACTTGACAGGCGTATTGGCATTGACAGGTGTTAGCATTTCTTGACCATTGATATTTTGGACGACAAAAGCATTCACCACAGAGGTGATGTTGCCTTGCGTGGTCTGATTTTGTGAAGTGTTGAGTGGTGGATTTGGTAGTGTCGTCTGTAAGGGAGCAACCGCCACAGGGGTTACAACTGGCTGGATGGGCGTGTTGTAAGTGGTGGGAGCATTTGGGTTGCCTGTGGGTTTGGCAACAAAACTCACTTCGTCTGTTGGGGTGGGCAATACTGCATGGGCGACAGTAGTCAACGTCATGGCGACCAATAAAGTAGAAAATTTACGCATGGTTTTTCCTTTAAAAAATAATATGACAACATCATACCACGAAAAGATAATCGCTACGTTAAAGATACGTTTATTTATGGTAAAAATTTCACACAAATGCCCCTTTTTTAGCAAAATTTTTATAAAATAAGCAAAATTTTTACAAGTATTCGCCATGACCCACCCAAACCCAATCCACTGGTTTCGCCATTCACTACCCTACATCAACACTCATAGGGGCAAAACCTTTGTGGTGATGATAAATAGTGAAGCCATCGCCCATGATAATTTTGCCACACTGATACAAGACTTGGCATTACTTCACAGTTTGGGCATTCGTCTGGTGTTGGTGCATGGAGCAAGAGTTCAGCTCAATCAAGCACTTGCCAAAGCAGGCATGGATAAGGATACGCCCTTTTTTGACGGCGTGCGTATCACACCAAGCTGTGCCATGCCAACCGTTTTGGCGACTGTGGGCGAATTAAACCTAAAAATACAAGGCGAATTTTCAAAAGGGCTTGCCAACACCCCCCTATTTGGGGCAAAGATTAGTACCATCACAGGCAATTTTGTTAGTGCCAAACCTTTTGGTGTGCGTCATGGTATAGACTTTATGCAAACAGGAGAAGTACGGCGTATAGATGATAACGCCATCAAACAAGCCTTAGACAACCATCACATCGTCATCATCAGCTCTATTGGTTTTTCGGCGACAGGCGAACTATTTAACCTAAACGCTACCGATGTTGCCACACATGTGGCGGTGTGTCTTGGGGCGGATAAATTCATCATTTTGGACAAAAGTCTAAGAGATGATGATGGTAATCTCATCAAGGAGCTGACCGCCTTGAGTGCCAAACAATACCCTCACCTAAAACACGCCATTGATGCCTGTGAACGTGGTGTAGAACGTGTGCAGTTGCTTGATTTTGATAAAGATGATGTGCTATTGGGCGAGCTTTTTACCACAGATGGCATGGGAACACTCATCAGTAGGCACGCCTATGACCATATCAGAGAGGCAACCATCAATGACATTTTGGGTATCATGGCACTCATCAAACCCTTAGAGATGCAGGGTATTTTGGTGGTACGTCATGAGACGGACATCGAGCGAGACATAGATGTGTTTTTTGTCATGGAACGAGACGGCAAAATCATCGGCTGTGCCTGCCTGTATGAGTTGGACAAAAACAGTAGTGAAATCGCCAGCGTTGCCATTGACCCTGAGTATCGCAGTGGCACACGTGGGGCAAATCTGCTCAAATTTGCCGAACAAAAAGCCAAACGCATGGGCAAAACCCACCTATTTGCCCTAACTACCCGCACCCTACATTGGTTTATTGAGCATGGATTTTGCGAAACATCGCCCAGTGATTTGCCAATTGAGCGTTATCAAAAATGGCAAAATGGGCGAAATTCAAAAGTGCTTGTAAAGATATTGTAATCAACCGCACGCTTGTTGTGTTGTGGGGTGTCATTGATTGCAAATTTTTGACTAAAAAAACCTTGCCAACGCCTTCAATTTGGCAAAATCCACCCCACTCATACCCCCTTTATCAATCACCACCGAATACTTCATCTCAAACGGCACAACCACATAAAAAGTCAATCTTACCGCCCATAAATTGACAAATTGGGCATGACTAAGATAGCCTTGCCACACTTCTGGCTCATCTTCATCATACATGCCCAAATACCAAATCTCTTTGACATCATCAACCGATAAAGCCACCAATGGCACATGGCGAATATGTTGTACATAAAAACACAATGCAACTAATATCATGACAGTACCATATTGCCACCACGCCACTTTTGCCAAAAATAACATCAAAAACACCAACAACAAAAACACCCCCTGTATCCACAAGGTGTGTTTGGTCGGCTTGATTGTGGTATCTAGGTACATCTTAGCATGTTTTAGGCATACTTTAACTGTTTCATTTTTTCAATCAATGCCATGACTTCTTCATCGTCAGCACTCGCCTGCCCCAAAAAAAACAAAAGCAAATCTGGGTCTTCGTGTGCCAGCAGTCTTTCAAACGCCAACTGCTCACGTTCATTGGCATCAAGATAGTGATTTTTGACATAAGGGTCAATATAAAAATCCAGCTCTTTTAATCCACGGCGGGCTTGGTAAATGATACGGCGTTGATGTAGGGTAGGTTCATTCATGGGTTGCTCTTTTATTTGCAAATGGCGTTATTTTTGCATAAAATGAGTAAATTTTCAACGGCAAAGCACATGAATACCAAACCCAAAATCGTCTTTTTTGACATTGATGACACCCTATACATCAAGCACGAAAACCGCATTCCCGATAGCGTCCTGCCAGCCCTACTTGCCCTAAAACGCCAAAATATTCACATCGCCATCGCCACAGGGCGAGGCAAAATTGGGTTTATCCATGTCAGAAGCAGTTGCTTTTGGTGATGGCTTAAATGACATAGAAATGCTCTCATCGGTAGGCGTTGGTGTGGCGATGGCTAATGGGCATGATGACCTAAAAAATGTGGCGAATTTTATTTGTCCACGCCATGATGAAGATGGCATTTATCAAGGATTAAAAATGCTTGGGGTGATTTAATTTGTGTTAAAATAATCGTTTTTTCCTTGAATTTGCCATGTATTTAGACATTAACCGTTATTCTTTTAATACTTATAAAAAAGAACTTCGCACACTCATCGCCCTTGCCTTGCCTATGTTGCTCTCCCAAATTGCCCAAGTAGGTACAGGCTTTGTGGATACAGTTATGGCAGGTGGGGCAGGAAAAGAGGATTTGGCAGGGGTAGCGTTGGGCAATAGCTTTTTTATCACCATTTACATCACACTCATGGGGGTGATGAGTGCCTTAAACCCCATATTATCAAAAACTTATGGTGCGAGCAAAAACCAAACTTTTGGCGACATTGGTGAGCTTGGGCGACAAGGCATTTGGTATGGGATAATGGTGGGTGTGATTGGTATGGTGCTGATGTGGTTTGCCATCGTGCCTTTTGAGCGATATTTTAGCAACCTAAGCCCCCGCACACTTGTCACCGCCAAACAGTATCTATGGTTTGCAGGATTTGCCATGCCTTCTGCCATGATACATCGTGCATTACACGCCTATGCATCAAGCCTCAATAAACCCAAAATCATCATGTGGGTAAGCTGGCTATGCTTTTTTGTCAATATTCCACTTAATTATATATTTGTCTATGGCAAATGGGGCATGCCTGCTCTGGGTGGAGCTGGGTGTGGGCTAGCAACCGCCATTGTTTTTTGGGTTAATGCCATTGTACTTGGGGCGTATATCATCAAAGATAAGCATTTTGCCAAATTTGGTTTAACGGACAAATTTAGCCCACCAAATCTTCGCCAATTTGGCGACATAACACGACTTGGCTTGCCTATTGGGTTTTCGTTTTTTATTGAAGTAAGTTTGTTTACGTTCACCATGTTTTTGGTAGCAAAGCTCAACAATCAACAAACCCAAACCGACAACCTTGTCGCCGCCCAACAAATCGTCATCAGCCTAACAAGTCTCATCTACATGATTCCCCAAAGTATCGGCATCGCCAGTACAGTACAAGTAGGCTTTTCGCTTGGCAAAAACAAGCCTCATAAAGCCAGATATATCAGTGGCGTGGCCATAAGTAGTGCCATGATTTTATCCGTACTAACGGCATTGTTTTTGTTGGTGGGACGTTATGATTTAGCACAAATGTATACAAATGACATGACGGTCATTGCCATCGTGGGGGTGCTTGTACTTTTTGCGTCAGCATTTCAGTTATTTGATGCGATACAATGCGTGGCAAGCTATGCCTTGCGTGGCTACCAAATCACCAAAATCCCCATGATTATCCACATCGTTGCCTTTTGGGGCTGTGGTTTATTACCCGGTATTGGACTTGCATTTTATGGAGGCATGGGCATTTATGGTTTTTGGACGGCTCTGGTGGTATCTTTGTCGGTGGCAAGCGTGCTACTGTTGTGGTATTTGGAAAGGCATAGTAAACAGGTATTGACAAAACCATCAGAATTGCTACAATAAGAACATGCATACGACACACCTACCCCATTTACCACTTTCAAGGATTCGCCATGAAAAAATTTGCCTTCGCCTTATTGTTCGTTGCAGGTTCTGCCTTTGCCAACTGCGATGACATCACCTTGCCATCACACCTAAGTTTTGGCGAACATGAAGAATGCGACAGCGAAATGGGGCTGTTTGTGGTAAGTGATGACAACACCGAACAATACGGCTTTGTCAACCAATCAGGCAAACTCATCATCAAAACCCAATTTGATGAGGCGTGGAGCTTTCAAGAAGGGCTTGCCCTCGTTGAAAAAAATGACAAATGGGGCTACATCAAAACAGATGGTAGCTACGCCATCAAGCCCACCTATGATGATGGCTGGGGATTTAGCGAAGGACTTGCCAAAGTGCAAAAGGGTGAGTATGTTGGCTTTATCAACCCCAAAAACCAAGTCATTATCCCCATCAAATACACCAACAGCAACAACTGGTACAACGAAGGCATGGTGGCAGTCGAACAAAACAACAAATGGGCAATCATTGACAACAAAGGCACAGCCATCACCAAATTTGAATACGACCGTGCGTCAAGCCCTTCCGAAGGTCGTATTTTAGTGGGTAAAGACAACAAAGATGGCGATACCAAATATGGCTTTTTGGACACCAAAGGCAAAGTTGTCATTCCGCTCATTTATGATTTTGCCACCGATTTTGAGGACGGTACCGCCCTTGTCATAAAAGATGATGAGAGCTTTACCATCAACAAACAAGGCAAAAAGACTGATGATTAAGCCCATTTAGTAACCAACCCAGCATAAACCGTGCTGGGTTTGGTCATTTGGCAAATGGTATTTGTCACATCATCAACCCATGCCCCGCCCTTTTTATTTGGAAATACCATGTTTGATGTTAAAAAAGCACTCATCGTAGGTTTGTCATGTTCTTTGTTGGCGTGCAACACCGTACCAAGTAACACCCCAACCACGCCACCTGCTCCCGAAACCCACATTTTAAAATCCCACGTTGAGCAAGGTCGCATTACCTTTGAAACCAGCCAAAATCAATACCGACTGTATGGCTGGACACTCAATCAAAAAGTGAGCGAATTTCGTACCTTTGTACAGGATTATACACCCGCCATTAAAAGTGGCACGGTCAGCATTCAAGAAAGGGTACACCCCGCTCACGCAGGCGACATCATCGCTCGTTATGAGCTTATCGTGGACGAAACCAAACTCTCGCCCGACCAAAAAATCGCCATACGCTCTCAATACCGTGCCAAACCCCACCCTACCAAAGGCATTTATGAAAAATTTCCCGCAAAAGAACTGGCGGTAACATTTAGGTTGGACGGCACACAAACGCCACTTTATCGTGTGTCCGCTGACAGGCGACTTGGCGATGAACACAAACTGGCACAGCCCATTCCCATTTGGTTCATCGGTGACAGTCGCAACCACAACGAAATCGGTACGGCGTTATTTTTCCCCATTTATATCATCATGGCGATGTTTGGTTGTGCCACCAGTCAATGTGTGTAGTTGGGGTAAGGTGCTGATTTTGGGCGTAGGTGCGTGTTATGCACCGTTTAAGGTTAATCAGCCCCAATTTTCACGAATGCAGGGCTATTTGATGCTCCATAAATACATAAATCACCCCCACATTAATTACCCTGCCGTCCGAAATGGATTTTTGGATAACTGAACTTTTGACGCATCGCCATCCAATAATCGCACAATAAATGGATAATATTCTCTTGCTCCTGTGGCAATATATACATTTTTAATATGTTTCTTTACAGGTTCTTGATAGTTAATATAAAGCCATTTATTCTCAAAATTCATTTCAACACAATCATCATTAAGTGAAGTGATATAACACATTCGGCATTCTTGCTCCTCTTGGAATGCAGAGTGTTTAACTAGGTATTGTATTGGTAATAAAATTAAATTAATTAACTCAATAACCTCTTTTTTATTTTTATCATTTGTATTATTTAGTATATTTTCTATGATTTTATACATATTATCAAAAATGTTCTTAATTTTATCTTGTATATCTTGAATAAAACCCTGATAATCATTCCAAAGCGACTCAACTTTAATTGCAATTGTCCCCTTATTCATTTCTCCATCTTTAGAAAATTCCTGATAAAATTCACGATAAAAAGTTATTTTATCTCGTTGTGCTAAACGAATATATCCAGTTTCTGGATCTATATAAATACAACGATAAACAGGCAACTTCTCAATATCCTCTTTATTTTGTTGATTTTGGGAGCGAAATTTATCTAGAGCATCTTTAGTCACGTTAAAATCTTTGATTACTTCTGACACCCTAACAAAAGAGTATGTTCCAGTAGGGCGTATATCAAAAAAATCCTCACCAAGAACAACACTAACACCTGTTGCCTCTCGTTGATTAATTTTTCCGTACAACCTAAATTGGTTTAAACTATCATGATTAAATGTAAAACAAGCAATAAATGGTGTACATTCAATACTTTTATATTCTTGATTAAAGCAAAGATCTTGATTGAAGTATTGTAATAATACATTACCCTCAACTGGATCATTCATATTATAAATATTATTCAGTCTAAATTTACTTCCTATTAGTATCTTATTTACAGTATCTGGAATGGTGTAATGAGCCAACTTTCTTTCATATTTACTCTTAAAATCTATTTTTAAACAGTCAAGTACACGACTTTGATAGAGCAACAAATCAGCAAATAACTCAAAATTCATACCACGATCTGATGTGGACGATATAATTTTCATTATTTCACAAAAAGCATAAAGAAGAAAGTCGCTACTTAAACTACGCAACTTCTGAAAAATTACACTTGATCTCTCATAGTGACCACGCATAGCATAAACACAACCAAGAGCAAACTGACTCTCTATATATTTTTGCTGACCATCATTCTCCTCTGTTACTCGTTCCCATTCAGCAATTTTGGCATCAACGATATCTTTTTGTCCACCCATTACTTTATTACCTCAATATCATAAAAAAATAAATTGAATTTATCATTATAACACCACTTCTTTACCCCTCCAAATACTTCTCCGCTTCTTCCAAATTCACCGTAACCAAACTAGAAATGCCTGCTGTTGGCATGGTGATGCCCTTTAATTCATGAGCGGTTTGCATGGCAAGTTTGTTATGGCTAATAAAAATAAACTGCACGCTGTCCGCCAACTCATGAATGAGACTGGTAAAACGCCCCACGTTGGCATCATCTAAGGGTGCATCAACCTCATCCAACACACAAAACGGAGCAGGGTGTTGTTTAAAAATCGCAAAGATGAGCGATAACGCAGTAAGCGTCTTTTCGCCTCCTGACAGTACGCCAAGCCGTGAATTTTTCTTGCCCTTAGGTTGTGCCATGAGTACCAGCCCCGCTCGCCATTTGTCGGCTTTGGAAAGCGTCTCATCATCCATAAGTGTCAAACTCGCCTGCCCACCGCCAAACACTTTGCTAAATAAAGCATTAAGCTCACCATTCACCGCATTTAGCATATCCAAAAATAAGGTTTTGGTTTTGTCATCAATGGTGCTGATGGCATCTTTGAGTTTATCCATACTGCCTTCGATGTCTTTGATTTGATTATCCATCGGCGATACACGACTTTCAAGCTCGGCAAGCTCCGCTGCTGCCGCAAGGTTCACCGCTCCGATTTTGTCAAGCTCAGCTTTGATGTCATTTAGGCGTTTACTGTGGTCAGTAAAAGTGGGCGGTTTGTGAGTAAAATCATGGAGTGTAGATGGTAAATTAAAGTTTTCATCAAATCCAAGCATTTGTTCACCCAAATCCGTTAGGCGACTTTGGGCAACCGCCACCTCCGCACTGATTTGGGTGGCGTGAGCTTGGGCGGTGGCGACTGCTGTATGAGCGTCCGTCAGTTTTTCTTGGAGTTCGCCATGCACGGTTTGTAGTGTCTTGACCTGTGATTCATGTTCATCACTTTGGGCTTTGAGTTCGGCGGTCTGGGCTTTGGCAAGTTTGAATGCCTGTTCTAGCGTGGGAAGCTGGGCAATGAGCGATTCATCTTTGGCATATGTCGCTTGGATTTCTTGTTCGGCATTGGCTAGGGCAAGTTTTGCCATGTCAAGCAGTTTGGTTTCGTGAGCTTGTTTTTGCAACAAAGACTGATTTTGTAATGTCAACGAATTTACTTTATCATGACATTCTTTGATGACACGATTCAAATGCTCCACTTGCCCACCTAGCGTGTTGAAGATATCAGTGGCGGTTTGTAATTTGGGCAATAATTTGTCAAGTTCGCTCTCACTTTGGCAAATTTGCTCATCAAATTTGAGTATATCGCTGTCATGCTCAGCTTTTTCATCATCAAGAATGGCTTGATTTTTAGCAATCATTTCAGCTTTAAGTGCATGATTTTTTAGGGCAGATTCAGCACGGAGCAAGGCCTGCTCCGCCCCATGTTTCTTGTTAATGAGCATGGCACGCTGAGCAACACGTTCATCAAAAGCAACTTTAAGTCGTACTTCATCATTGGTGAGCGTTTTGAGGGTTTGTGATTTGCTCTCCATGTCGCTTTCTAACACATCTAGCTCACTTTCTAAGTCGGCAAGGCGTGCCAAATGCCCTTCTTTTTGGCTTAAAAAATCACTTTTCGCCCCAAATTTGCTGGCAGACACCACCCCAAATCGCCCTACAATCCAACCTGTTTTAGTCAGGATAATTTTATCACCCATCACGCTTGGTATGCCCTGCCCTGTGTACAGATAAATGTTATCAAACAACGCCAATTTGGGACGGTCAATGAGTGCATTCAAGGCAAGTAGCTCGCCTTCGCTCACGGCAGGCGTTGTGCTTGGATAAAAAATGGCGGTGGGTTTTTGACCATCTGTCTCTACAATATCATTACAAGAAACATCGCCCAATCTACCATCTAGCCAAAACCCCAAAAATCCGTCCAGCACCACCCCAAAGTCTTTACCCACTTTACTTAAGCTAATCACATCTTTAAGCTGTTGTAATTGTTCATGACGGTCATGATTGGCTTGGGTGGTGGCTGTTTTTTCGCGTGGTTTTTTGGGTGGATAAACCAGTTTATGCAAAGCATCGTATTCGCCCGTCAAACTGGCATGGCGTTTTTCAAGCGTGGTAAACTCAGCTTTGAATGTGGCGACTTTTTGGCTAAGCTCATTTAGTGTGCGTTTGTCATCATCAAGCTGTATCTCGTCAATGGCAAGCGTCAAGCCCTCAATCTCACGAGCCAACCTCTCCCGTTCACCTGTATCAGCTTGGGTGCTAGCAAGGGCGGTTTTTTCACCAAGCAGGTCATCTTGGCGTTTTTGCCATTTTTGTAGGGCGATGGCTAGGCGTTGCTTGCCTGATAAAGCAAGCTGTTTTTGAGTGTCTAAGGCTTGACGAGTGGTGGTGAGTTTGTCCACATCTGCACGAGCATTTTGCCATGTGTGCTGAACACCAGCAAGCTCATTTTGGTAATTTGCCAGCACCGTTTGCACTTCGCCAAGTTCTGGAGCGGTATTGGTCAGAGCTTGGGAGATTTGGTCAAGCTCAACTTGGGCAGTTTGTATGCTCATTTGAGCATCTTTTTGGGCTTGGAGGAGGCGGTTTAGTTTATCATCAGACTGACTAAGTTCTTGATTGACTTTATAAAAATTATGTTCAGCCGTCTGCTCCGCCATGCGAGCATTATGGTATTTGTCCTTTGCATCATCTTTTAGCCATACCGCTTGGGCGATTTGTTCGCTTTTTTGGTCAAGGGCTTGACGAGCTTTGGTAACATTTTGTTCTAGTGTCGCAAGAAGTTGAGTGGATTTATTGTGTTCAGCTTGTTTTTGCCCAACCAATTTCCACGTCTCAAAAATCCGCTCCAATAATCCACTTTGCTGAATCTGGGTCATCTCTTGGTGTAGCACTTCGTAGCGTTTGGCAGATTCAGCTTGCTTGATGAGGGTTTTTTGTTGTTTTTTAAGCTCACTTTGCAAATCGGTGAGGCGTTCTAAATTATCCCTAGCATCATCAAGCTGTTTTTGCGTTTCTATACGTCTTGCTTGATAACGAGAAACACCCGCCCCCTCCTCAATGAACGCCCTAAGCTCCATAGGGCTAGATTCTACAATCCGTCCAATCATGCCCTGCTCAATCACCGCATAACTTCTAGCACCAAGCCCTGTGCCAAGAAACACATCTACCACATCACGGCGACGCACTTTTTGACCATTAATAAAATAATCCGATTTGCCCTCTTTGGTAACTTGACGGCGAAGGGTCAGCTCTTGATAGAGATTAAGAGCATGGCGAATACCTGTACTCTCATCTTGGGTATGCTCAAAAGTCAGCTCCACGCTTGCCAAACTTTTGCCAGCCCTGCCTTCTACCCCTGCAAAAATCACATCACTCATCGCCCCACCACGAAGTTGTTTGGCAGAAGTCTCCCCAAGTACCCAACGAATGGCATCAATAACATTGGATTTACCGCAACCATTAGGACCTACGATAGCCGTGATGTCATGCTTAAAGGTAAATGTGGTGGGGTTGGCAAAGGATTTAAAGCCAGCAAGTTTTAAAGATTTTAGACGCATGAGATGAGCTGATGATAAAAAAAGGGTATTTTAGCAAAAATTGGGGGAGATTGGTAAGGGGTTTACGCCAACAAATCTCTTGTGCAGAGCCACACAAAGTTTATGGCATTTTAAAAACACCATAAACTTCCCACAAACACTAGGTTTTTGTTCGCCCCAAGCTAGGTCAAAGGGTAGCACAAAACCATTATGGTTGGACTTATCTCACCATTGCATTCAACAAAAAACACACTTTTTTAAGTGTGTTTTTTTTGGTTTAACCCATCAATCCTTTATAAATCAACTGACACCCTGCCACCATGAGCAAACCACCAAAGGCTTGTTTGAGTGTTTTGGCAGGCAGGACATGGGCAAGTTTCGCTCCCACTTTTGCCATAACAAAACTACAAATACTAATACTCACAAACGCCCCAATATGGATAAAGCCAACTGTGCCAGCGACATCTAGCTTAGCAATCGCCTCACGCCCAAACCAAATAAAACCCAATGTTCCTGCAATCGCAATCGGCAAACCACACGCCGATGATGTGCCTACCGCTTGTTTCATGGGCAACCCACTACTGGACAAATATGGCACAATCACCGTCCCCCCACCAATCCCAAAAATCGCTGACAACGCCCCAATCAAGGCACTAATGATGCCTTGTACATGGGGTTTAGGTAGCTTCTTGTTGGGGTTTTCTTTGTTGGGAAAAAACAGCATTTTGATTGCCGCAAGTATCGCCCCACCGCCAATCACCGCTTGCAAAGCCTTGCCATCTACCATAGTTGCCACCCATGCTCCCACCAGCGAGCCTAGCACCAATCCTTTTACCATGTGTTTAAATACGTCCCAACGCACCCCGCCACGTTTGTGGTGAGCTGACATAGAACTGATAGAAGTCAAAATAATGGTTGCCAACGCCGTCCCTACCGCCACATGGGTTAGCACGTCCACAGGCATACCATACGCCCCCAAAATCCAAACCAAAGCAGGCACGATAATAAGACCACCGCCCACGCCAAATAACCCTGCACACACGCCCGCAAAAGACCCTGCAATCACAAACCACAAATACATCATTTTACCTACTCCTTAAAAATTTGTGCTATTATAGCCCAATTTTTCACTGATTTTAAGCCCATGCCCCATTTTTTAACGCCCACCACCCACACCCATGCCCAGTGTACAGGCAGTACCAACACCGACCTAATCCGTGCCATCGCAGACGGCATACACCAACATCACCTACCCCACCTATACACGACCGACCATCAAACAGCAGGACGAGGACAACACGGTCGCTCATGGATTAGTGGTGCAAACAATGTATTTTTGTCTTTATACATTCCTATTGGACATAAAGAATTTGACTTATCTCAATTATCAGGCTTGTTATCGTTGGCGGTAGGACATCAGATTGCCCATTTAGAAATCATTCAAACGATTAATCAAACGTATGCCAACAACCAGTTGCCTCCAATCGGTGTCAAATGGGCAAATGATGTGGGTTTTTATGACAATCAACAAAACACTTTTAAAAAACTTGCTGGTATTTTGATAGAACCTGTTTTTAAAAAAATCAACGACAAAAATACTCTTGTTGGTGTGGTGGTTGGCGTAGGTTTAAATGTCAATCATACACCCATGATTCAAGATGGTCTTTATCAAGCCACTTGCTTAAAAGATTTAAAACCAGATTTAAATCTATCTGCCCATGAATTATACATACCAATGAGCAATGCCATTTTTAAATCAATACAGATTTGCAATGCCTGCCAAGATAAAAATGAACTCAATATTTTTATTAATGAATTTAATAAAATACATCTTTTACATAATAAATCTGTACATATTTTTATTCAAAATAACATGACAGACATTCATGCAAATGGTATTTGTGTCGGCATTGGCAACCATGGCGAATTGTTATTAAAAAACAACGATGAAATCATACCCATTTATGCAGGCATGGCAAAAATAGAAGGTAATTTTTAATGAAAAAACTTTGGCTAGACTTGGGTAATACTCGCCTAAAATATTGGGTTGTAGATAACAACAAAATCATCGCCCATGACGCAAAAGAACACCTTAAAGCCCCCAACGAATTATTGCTTGGGCTTTTGGGCACACTTGCAGGCTTTAAACCGCAGTTTATTGGCATTTCTAGCGTGCTTGGTGAAAAAATCAATCATGCCATTACCAAAACTTTACAAGATTTTAACGTACCCTTTGAATTTGCCAAAGTCAATGCCACCCACTCACTTTTAAAAAGCCATTATGACCCAACCCAACTTGGCGTGGACAGGTGGCTACAAATGCTTGGCGTGGTGGATAATACCCAAAAACAATGTGTAGTGGGCTGTGGCACGGCTTTGACCATTGATTTGATTGATGAAGGCGTGCATTTGGGCGGTTATATCCTACCCAATGTTTATATGCAACGCCACGCCCTATACGCAGGCACTCAGCAGATTGACGTCAAGGCAGGCAAATTTGACAGTATCACACTTGGAAAAACCACCTTTGATGCGGTCAATCATGGTGTTTTGTTTGGGGTTGTGGGGGCGGTGCGAGCGATACAAGCAGATTATCCTGATTATCAAATAACACTCACAGGCGGTGGGTCAAATCTGCTCAACGCTCAATTTAATAATCGGTTGGCGGTAGAAAGTGAGCTTTTATTAAGGGGCTTGGAGCGATATTTTTTTAATATTTAGTTGATGTTTAACGATATTATGGAGCATGATAATGTCAATCATAAAAACAAACAGCAATCACACCATCAAGGCACAATCCAAACCACCAATGGATAATTCCACAAAATACTTTATATGCTTATCTGTGATATTTTATGGATTGTCTTTATATTTTCCTGCGTTTGGTTTTTGGAATAATGATAAAATAGATTGGTACTCTGGATTATATATATCGTCTGCCAGCCCAATTGCTTGGTTTGGTTTATTAAAGGGAAATATCGGCGTTATTGCGGTCTATGCCAATTATATTTATGTACTTGTGTTATTATCAACCATCAAAAATATTGACAGAAAATTCTTGCTATATTCTTCTTATTTTATGTTAATATTGTCATCATTCTCTATAAGTTTTAGAGATATAGGTGGCGAAATTTCGAGCCCATTAGGCGAAAAGATTGAATTTTGGGGATATGGGGCATTATTTTGGTATCTATCTTTAATCACAATTTCCTACCCAATCATTATTTATCATTTAAAAGGAAGTTATGCCAAATTAAACAATTTTATTGCTTTTCTTATTTTATTGGTATTGTTGATTTTTTGTTATCAAAATAACCTTTTTAATCATGCAAACATTCAAGAAAAAGAACGTTATTTTGATAAAAAAATAGCATTAACAACCAAACAACTATCAGGCGTAGAATTTGTGCCCATAACAAACATCAAAGTAGATGAACACACCGTATTTGAGTTTATTGATAATATTGAAAGAAGGTACGATAGGAGCTTTACAAGACCAAGCCAATATCAATATGGCGATAATTTTTATATTGAACACCCTAATTGTTATGGTAGTTGTGGCGTGATAACAGAGGTTGTTGATAAGAAAAAGGTAGATTATTATGTTGTTTATGATTATGATGAAAACTTAGAATATCATTCTACTTATAAACTGTTGGATGCCAATAAAAATATCATTTGGCAGGGACAATCTAAATACATAAAACATGAAATTTACCCAAGATATGAAGCAGAATTATCAAAATTATGGACTCATCTAAATAAATCTGGACATAAAATCAATGACATCGTCAAAGATTGGCGTCATAAAAACTATAAAAATCAAGTTTTTAATAACAAACAACCTTGTTTGTTTACATCAACACCAGACAAAATGTTAAACATTGTTAATATTAATGGAAAAACCTTTATCATTGATAATCATGTTGCAGGATATACAAAAGCAGTCTGTTCTGATGATTATATTATCGTTTATGAACACAAAACCAATATTTTAGGTATATCAAGTATTTATTTATTTGATAAAAATACAGTAACACCCATTAAAAGTTTTGATTTTTCATCACATGATAAAGTGGAATGGCTAAATACACAAACCGACCATTTGGAATTACAAGATTTTTATTTGGACATTCAAGAAAACGTATATGAAGAACCGATCATCATGGTAAAAACGCAAATGGGCGATTATCCCTATAAATAAACAAACAGATTATTCTTTGACATTGACAATCAAAAATGTTGGGCACACCCTAGCCAAAACCATAAAAATATGGCATAATGGCAACAATTTATCAGTGATGATAAACCCATTTGTAAAACCAATAAATCGGAGTTTTTTATGACCAAATCCACCATCGTCTATACCTATACAGACGAAGCCCCCGCCCTTGCCACTCATTCTCTACTACCCATCATTCAAGCCTTTACCAAAAGTTCAGGCATTGATTTTAAAGTGAGCGACATTTCACTAGCAAGTCGCATTTTGTCCCAATTTCCTGAATTTTTAAAAGAAAATCAACGCCAAACAGACGCTCTGGCAGAGCTTGGTGAATTGGTCATCAAACCCGAAGCCAACGTCATCAAACTACCAAACATTTCAGCATCCATGCCTCAACTTTTGGCAACCATCAAAGAACTTCAAGATGACGGCTACGCCATTCCAGACTACCCCACCGAAGCAAACACTGACGAACAAAAAGACATTCAAGCTCGCTATGACCGTGTCAAAGGTTCGGCGGTAAACCCTGTCCTACGTGAAGGCAACTCTGACCGCCGTGCCCCAAAAGCGGTCAAAAATTTTGCCAAAAAATTCCCACATTCTATGGGTGCATGGTCAAAAGACAGTAAAACTCATGTCTCAACAATGAGCGATAATGACTTTTTTCACAACGAAAAATCCGTTACTGTCCCAAATGCCACCACCGTGCGTATCGTCTTTACCGATAAAAACGGCAACGCCACTGATTTACGCAAACCTCTTGCCCTAAAAGCTGGCGAAATCTTAGATGCTACTTTTATGAGTAAAAAAGCCTTGGTATCATTCTTGGACGAACAAGTTGGTGATGCCAAACAAAAAGGCGTACTATACAGTTTGCACATGAAGGCCACCATGATGAAAGTGTCTGACCCCATCATTTTTGGTCATGCGGTCAAATCTTTCTTTAAACCTGTATTTGACAAATATGGTAAAGAGTTAGACGCTGTGGGCATCAACGTCAATAACGGCTTTGGCAATTTATTAGCCAATCTTGACAAACTAGATGCCAACACCAAAGCTGATATTGAAGCATTGATTAATGAAACTTATGCCAACAATCCTGATGTAGCAATGGTTGATAGCGACAAAGGCATCACCAACCTACATGTACCATCAGATGTTATCATTGATGCCTCTGTACCTGCCATGGTACGCTCATCAGGGCAAATGTGGAACAAAGACGGCAAACAACAAGACACCAAAATCATCATTCCTGACAGCACCTATGCCCCACTTTATCATGCCGTTGTAGAATTTTGCAAAGAGCATGGTGCATTTGACCCAACCACCATGGGTACTGTACCAAACGTAGGTCTCATGGCTCAAAAAGCCGAAGAATATGGTTCACATGACAAAACTTTTGAAATCACTGCTGATGGTAAAGTTGAGGTCATTGATGAAGCAGGTAATGTATTGCTATCACACGAAGTGGAAGCAGGCGATATTTGGCGTGCTTGCCAAACCAAAGACGCTCCTGTCAAAGACTGGGTGGCATTGGCGGTTAAACGTGCCAGATTGTCAAATACTCCTGCCGTCTTTTGGTTAGACGAAAAACGTGCTCACGATGGAGAACTCATCAAAAAAGTCAAAACCTACCTTGCCGAGCTTGACACCACAGGATTAGAAATCCACATCTTGCCACTGGTTGAGGCAACCAACTTCACCCTAACTCGCCTAAAAGACGGGCAAGACACCATTGGTGTAACAGGTAACGTCATGCGTGATTATTTGACTGACCTATTCCCAATCTTGGAGCTTGGTACGTCCGCCAAAATGCTCTCTATCGTTCCACTCATGAATGGTGGCGGTATGTTTGAAACTGGTGCTGGCGGTTCTGCACCTAAACACGTTCAACAATTCCAAAACGAAAACTACCTACGTTGGGACAGTTTGGGCGAATTTTTGGCGTTGGCGGTATCGCTTGAACATTTGGCAGAACGTGAAGGCAATGCCAAAGCCCAAGTCCTAGCCACCACGCTAGACAAAGCCACCGAAGAGCTACTTTTGAACGACAAATCACCACAACGTAAACTTGGTACGATTGACAACCGTGGTAGCCACTACTACCTAGCCAAATACTGGGCGAATGCTCTATCCACCCAAACGGACGATAAAGCCCTAGCCGATGAATTTGCTCCGATTGCTCAGGCGTTAAACGACCAAGAAAGCACCATCGTTGCCGAGCTAAACGGCGTACAAGGCTCTGCGGTCGAGACACAAGGTTACTACTTTGCCAACCGTGATTTACTTGATAAAGCAATGCGTCCGAGTGCTACCCTAAACGGCATTATTGACAACATCTAAGTTCATAATGACAAAAAGCCAGCTCTTGCATGGGTTGGCTTTTTGCATTTTTACAAAAAATGTTTATTTCCCTTGTTATTGTGGGTATTTTTAGGTATGATTATACTCAATTCATATCAAAACTGTACAAAAAACCGTTCGCCCTGAGCTTGTCGAAGGGTAAAACAGTTTTTTCGTCATGGTTCGACAAGCTCACCACGAACGAAAAATCTTTGTTGGATTTTGAATTGAATTTAGTATAGCATTACTAATCTTTCTCATTTATAAGGATTTTTTATGATTAAGTTATCCCCCCCTTCCAAAAAAGCCTTTAAACTTAGCACACTAAGTTTAACATTAGTAGCCATTATAGCAACACCCAGCTTTGCCAAACACACCGTAGAAGTTACCGATAAAATTGCCTTAGCTGGCAAAATGTCTGGTAGCACGCCTTATAATCACTATACTCGCCTAATATTGGACAGTAGTGGTGAAAATGTGTATGGTGTAAGCAATAATGACAATCTCCCCAGTTGGAACAATAGACGAGCAACGCTTTGGAGTGGCGACAACTACCAAGATAGAAGGGACTTGGGTGGCTTTAAAGAAGATGACAGTGGTTCATCACAAATTACGAGTATCGCCCAAGATGGCAAGATTTTGGGTGGCTTTGGCGATATTGTAACCAACATTAATGATAGGGTGCATGCTGGTATATGGTCTGGCAAAGATTCTGCCACCAAAACCACCATACCAACAGATGATACTGCCAGAAGTACCAGCTATATCTATGCTCTAAGCAGTGATGGTAAGGTGATTGCAGGTAGTCGCAGTGGTTGGAGTGGTCTTGCCATTCTAAAAAACGATGGTAGCGACTGGACAAAAGCTGTTGAATTGCCAAAATTACCACACTCAACCGCCCACTGGTTTTCTACCGATGATTCACGAGTATTGGCATTAAATCACGATGGTAGTGTAGCGGTTGGTGGTTCAATTAGCAATTATTCTGATAAAACAAACAGTGTTAACACTCGCCCTGTCGTATGGACTGGCGAAAACTGGCAAACACTGATTGATTTGGGTACTTTAAGAGAAAACAATCTGGGTATTGGTCTTGCAACCGCCATCAGTGCAGATGGCAAAATCATCGGCGGCTCTTCTGAGGTTGATGATAGAGCCAATTCGTCAGCAGTCATTTGGACGGGCGATGATTGGAAAACCAAAATCCGCCTAAAAAGCCTCCCTTCCCACAATGACAATTACTATAATAGCACCAAAGTTTATGCCTTAACCAAAGATGGCAAAATCGCTGGTGGCACTTCCACAGATGCCTCCAATAATAAAACAGGAGACCGCCCTGTGATATGGAGTGGCGAAAACTATGAAGTTATTACCGATTTGGGAACGCTTGATAAGGGATTTGGTTTCGCTCCCAACAGAATGGAGGGCGTTGTTACCAGCTTTAATGATGATGGGACAATTATTGCTGGTTTTTCAGAAGACGATGACAACGACCGTGGTTCATGGAAACCTGTGGTTTGGAAAGTTAAATATACCAATGCAACGCCTACCACACCTCCTGTTACACCACCAACAACACCTCCTACCACTCCGCCTGTAACTCTGCCAACAACACCCCCTGTTACGCCTACGCCACCCGTAACGCCCCCAACCACTCCGCCAGTTACGCCACCAGCAACACCCCCTGTTACACCACCCATAACACCGCCTACCACTCCGCCTGTAACTCCGCCAACAACACCTGTGGTTGTCGGCATGATTGATGTTGTCAATACCATCAGCACCATCAACAAGCTAGGTGCGGATAGTTTTGCCTTGATGAGCATGCAAGCCCATGCACTTGACCGCTTACAGTACACCTGTCATGCTGATGATGGACTGTGCATTGGCATTCAAGAAGATGTGAGTATCAGCAAAGAAGATGGCGATAGAACGCAAGATGTTGGCGTGGGAGCCAGCATCAGTTATGGCTTTGGTAACGGCTTGTCGGTGGGTGTATCGCTTGACCATTCTATCAATCGCAAATTACCAAACAGCTATCGCCACAAAAATGACGATGTTGGTATCGGTGCGGTGGTACGTTATCAGGCGGATAATGGCGTATTTGCCGAAGCATCTTTTGCCAAAGACGACTACACCGCCACCATCACTCGCCCAACCCTTGCCAATACCGAGCTGGGTGTGAATGAAGCTACCATTAAAGGGGTTGGCTACGGCATGAAAGTGGGTAAATCCTTTGCCACTGACCGCACCGCCCTGCGTGCCTATGTGGGAGCAAAGCACACCGACATCAGTCGTGATGCCTACACTGAAAATGACGATACCGCTTTCCCCATTAGCTATGGCAAGATGGAGCATAAGGCAACTTATGCCACCACAGGCGTGAATGCCAAAGTGGGCTTAACGGACAAATTATCATGGGTAAATAATGCCGAAATCGCCCAAAAAGTATCGGGCGATGACCCTGTTTATACTGCAAGTTTGATAGATGTTGAAAAACATGATTTTATCCATCAAAGTAAATCTGCCAAAACCACAGGGCATTTTGCCACAGGCATCGGTTATCAACCAGTAGCAGGCACTTATGTGGAATTTACGCCATACATCAAGCGTCATGCCAATGATGAAACGGGTTATGGTGCATTATTTAGGCTAGAAAATAAATTCTAAGCCAATAAAACCCCCAACTTATGTGAGTTTGGGGGTTTTGCTGATGACGTTTAAAACAAACATACAAAACACACCACCCACTACAAAATTCATACGCAAAATCCCACGATTTGGCGTATTATAAGCCCATTTTCCCCACCCATTGATTATCATGAAAAAATTTACCACCCTTGTCGCTACGAGCTTATCCGTCTTGGCATTAACCGCCTGCACCACCAAAGCACCTACCCCCACCCCAACCGTCACGCCTGTTACCCCCAAACCAAAACCTGCCCAAATCGCCCTTGTGCTGGGCGGTGGCGGTGCATACGGTTTTGCTCATGTCGGTGTACTTGAAGCCCTACACGAAAACAACATTAGACCTGACATGGTCGTTGGCACAAGTGTTGGAGCCATCATTGGGTCACTGTATGCCTCTGGCAAAACACCCTCACAAATCCGACAGATTGTTGTAGATTTAGATGAGACCACACTCATTGACTTTACTCCAAGTAAGCAAGGTTTCGTTGCTGGCGAAAAATTACGCACTTTCATCAATAATCACACCCAAAAACCCATAGAAAAATTTAGCACACCCTTCATTGCTGTCGCCACACACAAACAAAGCCGTCAAGCCACGCCATTTTATACAGGTGAGGCAGGGCTTGCTGTCCAAGCCTCTGCTTCCATTCCAAACATCTTTATCGCTCCACGCATACCTACCAATTATGGTGATAAATACATTGATGGTGGGCAGTCTGCCCTGTTGCCTGTACGCATTGCCAAAAGCTTGGGAGCAAAAAAGGTCATCGCGGTCAATCTTTTGCCCCAAAAATCCCCATCACCCACCCAAACCACCAAAAAACAAGCCACCATCAAAAAAGATGATACAGGCATATCTGCCACATGGGGCAACCAAACTGTCAACATTCCTGTGGATTTTAATGCCCTAAAAAATACCCCACTACCATTTGGCATTGACCTAAGCCAAATCCTAAACGACCTACCAGCCCAAACCCAAATCAATCTACCTGATGAACTGCCAGATACTCTACCTGACAAACCACAAGCCTTTTGGAAAATGCTTTATACACCCTCTGCTCATGCCCACCCAGAGGATTTGGCGATGAGTGATGTTATCATCACACCACAGCTTGATGAATTTGCCATTTTTGACACCACCCAAAAAACCTTGATGATACAAAAAGGCAAAGAAGCTACTTTACAAAAAATGAACGACATCAAAAAACTTAGCCCCTAAATATCGCTATTTAACCTAAAAATAACACCGTTGATTTTTAAATAACCCAAACGGCATAATAAAGTTCATCAAAAATAGCGAAATTTGGGTAACTTTTGGTAAGTAATATTTACAATCTAGCTACTTGTGGTGTAAAATGGTATCAAAGATTATTCATTTTTTAACACCATATTTGATCAATATAAAGAGATTCACATGGCAAAAGCAGTAACCGAACAATTACTGGATTTTAAGTACACAGGTACAAATAGACGTGGACAAAAAGTTTCAGGTGAAGTTACCAGTAAAAGCATTGAGTTGGCTCGGGCTCAGCTACGTAAGCAAGGTATTGCGATTGAAAATATCAAGCCTAAGGGCAAACCACTATTCCAACGCAAAAAAGCCATTAAAGCCCTAGACATTGCTATTTTTGTGCGGCAGCTTGCTACCATGATGAAAGCGGGTGTACCTTTGACGCAGTCTTTTGAGATTGTGGCAGATTCGCTTGACAACCTTAGCATGAAAGAGTTAGTGCTAAAAGTAAAAGCCGACATTGAAGCGGGCAGTAACTTTGCTAACTCATTGCGTAAGCACCCCAAATACTTTGATGATTTGTTTTGCTCTTTGGTTGAATCTGGTGAACAATCGGGTGCGTTGGAGACCATGCTAGAACGTGTCGCCACCTACAAAGAAAAAAGTGAGTTGCTAAAAGCTAAAATCAAAAAAGCAATGAAATATCCGATTGCGGTTATCATCGTTGCCATCATCGTTACAGCGATTTTGCTAATCAAGGTTGTGCCTGTGTTTGCTGCCATGTTTGAAGGTTTCGGTGCTGAACTGCCTGCCTTTACCCAGTTAGTTGTCAATATGTCCAACTGGCTTGTCGCTTACTATATCCCCGTATTCTTGATTTTAGGTGGTATCGTCATTGCTTTTTCACAAGCCAAAACCCACAGTAAAAAGTTTCGTGATTTTCTTGACCGTGTTGCTCTAAAACTACCCATTTTTGGTGACATCGTTTATAAAGCGATTATTGCTCGTTTTTGTCGTACTTTATCCACCACTTTTGCAGCTGGTGTACCACTCATTGATGCATTGGATTCTACCGCAGGGGCAACCAACAATATTGTCTTTTACAACGCCACCCAACGCATCAAAGATGACGTTTCTACAGGTCAACAGCTCCAATTTGCCATTCGTACTACTAACCTATTCCCTAGCATGGTGATTCAGATGGTGGGCATCGGTGAAGAGGCTGGTAGTCTTGAAGAAATGCTAGACAACTGTGCCACCTACTATGAGAACGAAGTAGATAACGCCGTAGATGGTCTAACCAGCCTCATGGAACCAATGATTATGGCATTCTTGGGTGTTGTTATCGGTGGTCTGGTCATCGCCATGTACCTACCAATCTTTATGATGGGCGATATTATTGGTTAATGATGGAATTTATTATACTTTTACAAAAAAACGCTGCCCTAGCATTAACTGCTACGTTTATGTTAGGGCTGTGCGTTGGTAGTTTTTTAAATGTTGTCATTCATCGCACACCGCTTATCATGAAGAGAGCATGGCGTAAAGAGTGTGTGGAATTTCTATCTGATGAACACGACATACCCTACCACATCACCAACCAACTAAAAACCATCATTGACCAAGACAAACCCATAAGCCTGTCTTATCCACCTTCTCGTTGCCCCAAATGCAACCACCAAATCCGTGCCTACGAAAATATCCCAGTCATTAGTTGGCTTGTACTACTGCGTGGTAAATGTTCTGGCTGTGGTAATCCTATTAGTATCCGCTATCCACTGGTGGAACTCATCACTGCTTTGTTGTCCGTCCTAGTCATTTACACACTAGGAGCAAATATTGTAGGACTATTAGGACTTATCTATTTGTGGATACTCATCGCTTTAACTGGCATTGATTTTGATACCAAGCTACTGCCTGACCGTTTGGTTTTTCCGCTAGGCATGATAGGCTTAATAGCAAATACTCAAAACATCTTTACTTCACTCAGCTCTGCGGTGTGGGGTGGACTCCTTGGATTTTTGTCCTTTTGGTCGGTTGCCAAACTCTATACTCTCATCAAGAAAAGAGATGGCATGGGAGCGGGAGATTTTAAACTACTAGGAGCGATTGGAGCATGGCTTGGTGTGAGCATATTACCCTTTTTAATCCTAACATCCGCCGTCTTAGGTTCTATTGTCGGTCTGATTTTAATGAAAGTGCGTGGCGAAAACCGTGCATTTGCCTTTGGTCCTTATATCGCCATTGCAGGTATCATCGCCCTACTGTGGGGACATGACATCATGTCTTGGTATTTAAGTTTGTATAAAATTTAAAAAAGTACTTGCCATTTTAAATTAATCTGCTATAATAAGACCACTTTTTAGGCGTATAGCTCAGTTGGTTAGAGCACCACCTTGACATGGTGGGGGTCGATGGTTCGAGTCCGTTTACGCCTACCATATTTAAACCCCTTGATTTTTCAAGGGGTTTTCTGTTTTAAAGTCATCACACCATGTTATACATCATCATCGCCCTATTCATCTGGGCAAGCTCATTTACCGCAGGCAAATACGCTTATACCATGTTTGACCCTGCAATGGCGGTGCAGATTCGCTTTTTTATTGCAAGTGCCATTGCTTTGCCTTTATTTTTAAAATCTTATCCCACGATTGATAAATCCTTACGTCAAAAACTTTGGGGTATTTCGCTCTTAATGTTTCCGATTGGGATTTTGGTGCAATTCATTGGACTTTCTTATACATCAGCAAGTAGCGCTGTCGTCATGATTGGTGCAGAGCCTATCATGATTTTAATTTTGGGTTTTTTATTATTCAAACAAAAAATAGCGATTTATGATTGGTTATTAAGCGTGATTGCCTTTTTGGGCATTGGACTTTTGGTGCTGGGTTCGCAAACTGATGAAGTAGTCAATTTATTTGGCTTATTCCTTGTGTTTATCGCGGGTATGGGATTTGCATTAAGTGTACATTTAGCCAAAAACATCATGAATGTGATTGATAATCAAGCCTATACCGCCATTATTTTAGTACAAGGAGCAATCATCTCTTTACCCATTTCTTTATCAGTAATAAAAGATTGGACAATTCATTTTAATTGGCTTGGTTTATTGTCAGTCATTTATCTGGGCATTGGGTGCAGTTGGCTTGCCTATAAACTTTGGAATCTTGGGCTTAATAAAACGCCTGCCCATATCAGTGGCATGCTCATTGTTTTAGAGCCTGTATTTGGCGTATTGATTGCCTTTTTATTTTTGGGTGAGACCATGAGTTTATTAACCGCTCTGGGTAGTATTTTAGTCATTGGTTCAGCCATTCTTTCTACACTCATTCCGATTATTAAAAAAAACAATTAGAATAAAACCCCCTGCCCTTTGATTTCTGGCGTTTTCACCACAAAACCATAAGCGGACAATTTTTCTTTTAACATCATAATATTATAAAAAGAATGGGCATTGGTCGTATTTTGGAAATAAATAAAAAGCTCATCAAAATTGGCACGATGACTAAAAATCTCATCAGCGATTTTGCCAAGTCCATCATCGCTATAACGATAATTGTGGCGGTCTTTGGCGGTTGTCTCGTCCCACCAGTTTTGATTGTTGCCATGCAAGCGATAATAGGCGGTGCGAGTATTCGCCCAAAAAGGCGTGTTGGGTAGTCCGATGTTTTTGGGATAATCAGTATTGACCCAAATTAGATTGGGCGTTTTGGCAAAATGGGTAAAGACAGGCGTGATGTGCCAACTGGGGTGGCGAAATTCTATGGCAAGTGGTTGATTTTCAAACCATTTTACCACTTCGCCCAAATATTGACGATTGGCAGGCGTTCTCTCAAAGCTGTGGGGAAATTGTAATAATAAGGGGGCAAGATGGTCTTGTAAAGGCGTAAGAATATTTAAAAACGCTTGGGCAGTTTTGGCAGTGGCGGTAAAATTGTGGCTAAAATCTTGGTGCAATTTTAAAGAAAATTTAAGCCGTCCATCTGCTTTATTTAGCATACCCAGCAGGGATTTTTGTCCAATGGGAGCGTGAAAACTTGCGTTAATTTCCACGCAGTCATAATGATTGGCATAGTGGTGCAAAAACTCGCTTGCCTTTGCACCGTGTGGGTAAAGCGTACCAATCAAATCGGTATCACTGTACCCACCTGTGCCAATATAGATGGTTGGCATAATCATCTCCTGCTCATCAAACACATAAACTGATTTATTTGTTTATTGCAATGACTGTTGAAGTCGTATATACTTACAAAAAAACTCTCAGTGCAAACTATGAAACGATTACTATCACTTTGCCTAATGATGGCAAGCACAGCATTGGCAAGCCCTTCCAATTACTCACACCCCAACCAACTCACGCTACATCTTAGTTCGTCTAATGAGCGGTGTTATGACATTGAGATGAAATATTTTAATGCGTGCAAAAATACATTAATGAGCCATCTTTGGCTTGATAAAACAGGCAAAATTATCCGTAAAGAATTTGATATTTCTTCTCCATATCCACAAGCCCTAAGCAATAGAGATATTGAATTAGTGATAAATAATGTCTTATATCAGCGTGATTTTAGCAAACATATCAATCCAGATGACCCCAAACCTGTAAAAATCTTCGTGCCGATTGATATTTTTCACAAAAAACAGCCTGTCAATGCCGATACCATACCACAACTTCGCCAGTATTGTGCAGAAAACAAAAACAGGTGTGATGTCAATGAATTAGAAAGCATCTTAAATCAGCTTGACACCAAACCATTTTAATCATCATATGAAAACCGCCCAAAATCACTTTGGACGGTTTTTGTTTTATGATAACTCAATCAATCGGCGGTGTATAAGTGCCATTTTTAATATCGTCTTTAATCCGCTCTGCCTCTGCCAAGACTTGACCAAGTAAGGCTTTGACATTGTCAAGCGTGGCAATGGGGCTTAGGGTCGTCATCTTTAAAGACTGCACATTTTGACGACTGTCAATCACCCGAGTTACGCCAATATTTGCCTCGCCTTTGGCAAACAGTTCATCGGCGACATTTTGGTTGAGATTATCAATAAACTCTGCTGGATAATCTTTTGGTACGACACGAAACAGCACAGAGGCAAACTGTGGCTCAACAAGTAGCTCCAAACCATCGGTTGCTTTGATATACTCTGCCACTTGACGAGTGAGCGTAACTCCGTGGTCAATCATTGAGCCGTACAGCTCTTCGCCCAACGCCTCAATGGTAAACCACAGTTTGAGTGCGTCAAATCGGCGAGTGGTCTGCAAAGATTTGGATACAAGGTTTGGCACGCCGTGTTCTTCGTCATAGGCGGAGTTTAGATACTCGGCCTCATAGTGCATAAAGCGGTAGTTTTTCTCATCTTTTAATAGGAATGCACCGCACGAGATACTTTGGAAAAAGTGCTTATGAAAATCAAGCGTGATAGAATCCGACAGCTCCACACCATCAAGCATATCACGATAGTCGTTAGATAACAGTAATGCTCCGCCCCACGCCGCATCAATGTGTAGCCACGCACCATAATCATCGCACAGCTTGCGGATTGTCTTGATGTCGTCAATCGCCCCTGCATCTGTCGTGCCTGCCGTTGCCACCACGCACGCCACGATTTTGCCATCTGCCTGTAAGTCTGCCATAATTTTGGCAAGGGCTTTGGTGTCCATCTGGGCGTTGTCATTGACAGGCACAGTAACGACCGATTGAAAGCCCATTCCCATCATTGCCATATTTTTTTGTACGGAGAAGTGGGCATTTTCAGAGCAAAGTACCTTGACCTTGGTCATTGCATCGCTAGGAATGCCGTCTCTTTGAACCGACCATTCTTTGCCGTCTGTATTTGTCCAATTTTTAGCAATTGCCCAATCACGAGCCAGCAAAACGCCCATCAAATTGGACTGTGTACCACCAGAAGTAAACACCCCTGCCGTGCCAGCCCCATAGCCTGTTTTTTGGCGTAAGTAGTCAATAAGTTGCACTTCCATCAATGAGCCTGCTGGCGACTGGTCCCACGAGTCCATAGACTGATTGGTGGCGTTAATCAACACTTCGGCAATCTGTGAAGTTACCATCGTGGGGCAATGCAAATGTGCCAAAGAATGAGGGTGATGAACCTTTAAACTTTTGTTTAAAAACAGCTTAACAAGGCGGTCAAGCGATTTTTGTACGCCCAAGCCGTCTTTACTGGGGTTAAAGGCGATTTGGGAGCGAAGCTCTTTAATGCTCCCGCCTGTGTACATTTTGTCTTCTTTGAGCCAGTTTGAGACGGCTTGTACCGCTTGGTTCATCGCTGTTTGGTAGTCGGCGATGGATTGTTCGTCATTGCAAAAAAGAGCCTGACGGTGTTTGTCAAAATAAGTCATAATATACCCTCATCATTTTAATGGGTGAAAATAAAGTTAAATGGTTTTTGCTTTACTAGTTTTTAAATGTATCGCCCCCACAACCAGCACAAGCACAACACCAATCACATCGGTGATTGTTTCGGGTGCAATCAAACAGAATGCCCCAATCGCCATGACAACGCGTTGCCATGTTGGCATGATTGTTTTTAGATACCCTTCCACCGAAGCAGATAATGCAAGCACACCCACAATGGAAGTTGTCGCCACCATAGCAATCAGGTGCCATGCAGGCATTGCAAAGGTTTTGGTCATCACATCAACGCCCTGCACATCAATCATGAGCATGTTGGGATTATAGACAAACATAAACGGTACGATAAAGCCCGCCAATGCCAATCTAAGCGACTGCCAACCTGTCTTCATGGGGTCGCCCCCTGCAATCCCTGCTCCTGCAAACGAAGCCAGTGCCACAGGTGGTGTGATGTTGGCAAAAATACCAAAATAAAACACAAACATATGTGCTACCAAAATTGGCACGCCAAATTCAGCCAGTGCAGGGGCGGCCATTGTGGCAGTGATGATATAAGCAGGAATGGACGGCAGCCCCATACCAAGCACCATAGAGGCAAGCATGGTTAAAACCAATGTTAAAAACAAAGAGCCTGCACCAAATGCCACAATCAACGAGGTCATGACTGTACCAAAACTGGTTAAGCTCACCACCCCAATAACAATCCCCACCACAGCACAAGCCGCCATGACTGAAAGCGACTGTTTTGCACCATCTTCTAACGCCAGTAAAATATCCTTAAAGCCCATTCTGGTTTCTTTTTTGAGCCAGCTGACCGCCACCGTAAAGCCAATGGTATAAGCTGCTGCATAGCCCACAGGAACATTTTTAGCAAGCAATACCACAAGAGCGACAATAGGCAACAGCATATGTCCTCGTGCTTTTAGCACTTCTTTGGCTCGTGGCAAATCCGACTTAGGCATGCCTGTCAGATTTTGTTTACCTGCACGAAAATGAACCTGAGCAACCACACCAAGATAATAAAGCAGTGCAGGGAGCAGAGCCGCCAATGCAATCGTACCATATTTGACCCCTGTGGTTTCTGCCATGATAAATGCCGCCGCCCCCATAATGGGTGGCAAAATTTGCCCACCCACAGACGCACTGGCCTCCACCGCACCTGCAAAGTTTTTATCATAGCCGATTTTTTTCATCAAAGGAATGGTAAATGCCCCAGTCCCCACGACATTGGCCACCGCAGCACCGTTGATACTACCCATAAAGCCACTTGAAATGACCGCCACTTTTGCAGGACCGCCTTGCTTATGTCCTGCCAGTGCCAATGCCAAATCATTAAAGAGTTGCCCCATGCCAGACCGAGCCAAAAACGAGCCAAATAAAATAAATAAAAAGATAAAGGTTGTGGAAGCCCCAATCGCTGTGGAGTATAACCCTTCTGTTTTTAGATAAAACTGTCCAAAAATATCACCAAAATCATAAGGTCTGGTCAAAAGACGATCAGGCATAAAGTCCATATGACTGATGAAGGGGTAAACAAAGAAAATCAGGGCAAAAATTGGCAAAATCCAACCTGTGATGCGTCTGGCACTCTCTAACACCGCAACCACCGCAATGATTGCAAAAGCAATGTCCATATTGTTAGGAATACCGCCTCGCACCGTCATGATGTCCTGATAGTTGGCTATCAGATAGCCAGCTGTTGACAGCCCAAGTATTGCCCAAATCCAGTCATACCACACCACACTTTTGCGAGAGCTTTTTTTGGCAGGTGGATAAATCAAAAAGATAAGTGCCACCCCTACCGCAACGTGTACAGAACGCTGAACAAGTTCAGGCATTGGGTTAAAAGTGATGTATAAATGAAAAATAGAATATAAAATGGCAATGCCAGCAATAATAAAGCGAACGACTGAACTGGTTGGATTTCTTGTTACCGATTCACGGTCATATTTTTCCAAAATTTCTTGAGCTTGCACCTCAGAAATCTGTTCGTTGGTCTTAGTCATTATATTCCCTTAACTTGATTGAGTTTGATTGAACATATTTTCACAGGCATTTATTTGCCACCACCAAATCGCAGGTTGTCTCTCAACTTGAATATTTACCACAGTATAATCATCAACATGGCGATAAACCTCTAAGCGTTGTTGTGATACAGGCTCAATCACAGTTCCCTGCATACGAGCAGATACCACCCAACTTAGCTTTGGTATTACCAAATCGTGCTTCATACCCACAAATCCATCAGGAGCAGGAATGATTGTATTGGTTGTCGGCACACCCGCCCCAAAACTTTGTACATAACTGTGGGTCAATAATAAAGAGTGCTTGTCTTTTTGATAGTATTCTTGCCACAACTGTTTTTCAACAGAATGTCGCCACTGCAAAACAAAACTATCTGTCGCCCATTTGCACCGCCATGTATCAGTCGTAATTAGAAGGCGACTTTGAGAATGCAAACCAACAACAGATAGTCCGATTATGATGACAAATATGCCAAATACCCTCATCATGATTGACAAAAATCAATCATTTTTGAGTTTCTTGGGCTTCTGCCCCTTCGGTAGACTCTTTCACCGCTTCTTCGGCAGGTTTTGTGTCTGTTTGTGTAGCTGTCGCTGCAACTTCATCATAATAACGTTTTGCACCAGGGTGCAGTGGTGCAACCAAACCTTGCTGAGCAGTGGCAAGAGAAATGTCTTTGGCGGCTTGGTGAGCAGTTTGTAATTTTGGCAAATTCTCAAACAGAGCTTTGGTTGCCAAATAAACATCGTTTTCACTCAAATCCGAACGCACCACCAACGCATTTAAAATCGCTGCTGTCGGAATGTCAGCATCGTTGCCATAAGTGCCTTTTGGAATATTATTTACCGTAAAGAAAGTTTTGGTTTTGGCGATTTGGGCAAGCTGGTCAGCAGGAATGGCGACAATTTGCAAATCAAAACCTTGCTGCAATTCCATGAGCGATGAGTTTGGCAAACCACTTGTCAAAAACGCTGCGTCTAGCTTGCCTGATTTTAGAGCATCGGCAGCCTCAGCATAACCCAAATAATCCACTTTAACATCATTGTATGTAATGCCAAAACCTTCTAATAAAGCACGGCTTGCCAATTCAACGCCAGAATTTTGAGCACCAACTGCAATACGCTTGCCTTTTAGGTCACTGATGGTGTTAATGCCTGATTTTTTAGAAGTTACAATTTGTACAAAGTTAGGATACAGGGCGGCTACTTGACTGACATTATCCATTTTTTGATTAAAACTGCCCACACCATTAACCGCATCACTTAGGCTATCGCTCATCACAAATGCCATTTCAACTTTCTTTTGGTTGAGTAGATTTAGGTTCTCAACAGATGCTCCTGTGGTTTGGGTTTTTGAATTGACACCAAACTGCCCATTGTAGATTTCAGCCAAAGAAGTAGCGATGATGTTATAAGGACCTGATGCACCGCCTGTGGCAATGGTCAAAAATTTGGTTTCTAATTTGGTTGTGTCTGCCTGCCCTGCTTGTGCAGTTTTTTCTTGTGCAGGTGCTTTATCACCACCACACGCTGTCAGTGCCATTGTCGCTACAAACAAACTGGTAGCCAATAATTTCATAGAGTGTTTCATAAAAAATCCTATTAATGATACTCACAACATAAAGATACCATATTGTCGTTCAAGAAACAATATGGTATCTATTAATTATTACCCACGCACCGCTTTCACCGCTTGCTCTACCGCTTTACCAAAGCGTTCAATGACAAGCTCACACTCTTCACGAGTAATGGTGATTGGGCAAAGCAGGCGAACGACCGTACCGCCACGACCGCCCCTTTCAAGAAGTAGCTTGTTGTCAAAGCACGCCTTTTGAATCGCCACCGCAAGCTCACTGTCGGCAGGGTATGAGCCGATTTGATCTTTTGGCTGTCTTTCGTCCACAATCTCAATGCCAGTCATCAGACCTCGTCCACGCACATTACCAATACAAGGATAGGTTTTGGCAAGTTCGTTTAGTTTTTCACGCAAAAATTCGCCTTGAATACGAGCGTTCTCGGCAAGGTTGTTTTTGCTAATCTCTTCTAGTACATTGTAGCCTGCCGCCATCGCCAGCTGATTGCCACGGAAAGTCCCTGTATGCCCTGCTGGTAGCCACGCATCAAACTTTTTGTTAATCGCCAGCACACACAAGGGCAAACCACCACCCACCGCCTTAGACATCACCACCACATCAGGGACAATGCCTGAATGCTCAAAGGCAAACATCTTACCAGAGCGAGCAAAGCCTGCTTGCACTTCGTCTAGGATAAGGACAATGTTGTGGCGGGCAGTTACTTCACGGATTTTTTGGAGCCATTTGGCAGGTGCAGGAACGACACCACCTTCGCCTTGAATGGCTTCTAGGATAACGGCGGCAGGCTTGACCACGCCAGACTCCACATCTTCAATAAAGTTTTCAAAATAATAAGTCAAAGCGTCCACGCCTGCTTCACCGCCCAAACCAAGTGGGCAACGGTATTCGTGCGGATAGGGCATAAACTGCACGCCTGCCATTAGATTGCCCACCTTTTCTTTGGCAGATAGGTTGCCTGTCATCGCCAAAGAGCCGTGCGTCATACCGTGATAACCGCCAGAGAACGCAATGACATTGTCTCGTCCTGTGTAGGTCTTGGCAAGTTTGATGGCGGCTTCTGTGCCGTCCGCCCCTGTTGGACCACAAAATTGTAGCACAAAATTTTCTGGGAAAAACGATAACAGCTTTTCGGTAAAGGCATCTTTAATCGGTGTGGTAATGTCAAGGGTATGCAAAGGCAAACCACTGTCTAGCACATCTTTGATGGCGTTAATGGTGGCAGGGTGATTGTGTCCCAAAGCCAGCGTACCAGCGCCAGCTAGGCAGTCTAGGTATTCGTTGCCTTCCACATCGGTTACCCAGCACCCTTGTGCTTTGGCAATGGCTAGGGGCAGTTTGCGTGGATAGCTACGAACATTGGACTCCATTTGGTTTTGACGAGTCAAATAGTAGTCGTTGGTTGCACCATCTTTGGCGATGACAGGGGTTTTTGAAAAATGAACGCTCATATCGGATTACCATCTCAGATAAGGGTTAAAAGAAAAACCTATAAAACCCAAACCCAAAAGAAATTTGGGTTTAATAAGGTCATGACGTTCGGCGTGTGGTTCAATCGGCAAAATAAAAGGTAGGAAAATACCGATTGCACACCAGTTTTGCAAGAGTAATCACCCTACCATATCCATGGGGATAAACTTAGGATAATTCAACCGCTTGCACGGCAATGTTTAAAATTTAAAATGTACATATGTAAACTAATTTAAATTTTAAAAGTGGCAAATTATAACACACAGGCAAGATTTAGCAAGCATTATTTTATTGTTCATACCAAAAAGTCAAAACCGACAAATTTACTTTATCGGTTTTGGTGCTGTATGGACATGGGGTAGATTAGTTATCACGCTTGATATAAATCACTTTACCTGTTTTGGCATTGACTTTGGCATCGTATTTAACACCGCCTTTAATCAGTTCTACTTCATAAACCGCACCATGACGATCGTCATTGTCATACTCTACGCTATGTACACGGCTGTTGGCTAATTTGGCACGGGCATTCTGACCTGCTTGCTGTGCAGAGATAAGCCCTGCTCTGCTGTTGGTGCGTTGCGATTTTTTTGCTTGGTGAGTTTGGGTAGCTCTTGGGCGATAATCGTCATCATCATCGTAATCATCATCAGCAAAAGCAGGGGCAACAGATAAGGTGGTAACTGCCAACATAACGGCAAGCCATTTTTTGTGCAACATAAAAAATCTCACAATTGGTTAATATGGTGTTATGATACAATACCAAACTTAGTAAATACTTAGCAGTCTTTGAGCGATTGTGAAGTTTATTATTAAAAAAATCAATCATCATTCCATTTATTTGACGTTTTTATGACCCATACCACCGCCATTATCATCATCACCCTTGTCGTTACAGTTCTTGCATGGCAATCGCCCAGTATTTTAAGACGACTGATGTTTTATCCACCTGCCATAAAGCGTGGAGAAATTGATCGTTTCATCACACATGGATTTATCCATGCCAATTTTTTTATCTGTTGTTTAATATGATGACGCTATACTTCTTTGGGCGAGCCATAGAACGGTTGTATCTTTTAAAATTTGGTAATTTTGGTTTTATTGGTTTTTATTTATTAGCAATCATTGCCTCTGCCACACCGCACTACTTTAAATATAAAAACAATCCCAACTTTTCAAGTTTGGGGGCGTCAGGCGGTGTGTTGGCAGTACTATTTGCTTTTGCACTTTTGTCGCCTTGGAGTTTGATTTACTTTTTTGGCATCATTCCCATGCCTGCCATTATTTTTGCTATTGTATATACCGCATACAGTTTTTATGCACATAAACGTGGCAATAGCAACATTGACCACATGGCACATCTTGTGGGTGCAGGTTTTGGGGTGGTTGCCACCATCTTGATTGAACCAAAGATTTTATTGATATTTTTACATAAACTGCTGACTTTTTCATGACAAAAAACCCCCAAAATTGGGGGTTTAATATGGTCTATGACCTTATGGGTGAATTTTTTAAAATATCTTTTAAAAGTTGCCAATACACCGCCACGCTTGCCACGTCTACCGCCTCATCAGGCGAATGAGCTCCCACAATCGTCGGTCCTATGGAGACGATGTCCATATCAGGGTAGTTTTTCTTGATGAGTCCGCATTCTAGCCCTGCATGAATGACCTTAATGGCAGGTTCATGACCCAAAATATCAGCATACAAGCGAGCTGTAATGGGTGTGATGACAGAATTTGGGTCATAATTCCACCCCACATAGTCGCCGTCAAATACCGCTTTTGCCCCAGCCAAATCTGCAATGCTCTGTAAGGTGCTTAGCACACCATTTTTGCCAATTTGGGTCAATGAACGCACAAGCAATGTCGCCACAAGCTCACCATTTGCTACTGCTAGCACCCCAAACGACAATGAGGTTTCCACCACATCAGCGATGGTATCGCTATATCGTACCACGCCACTTGGCAGAGCATTGATGAGGTTGATGATGGTTGGAGTGTTTGCGATGACTTGGCTTGGCGTATCAGCATGAACATGACAAATGGAGAGGTTGGGACACGCCACACCAATTTCAGTCTGCAAATCGTGCGTGATGGCGTTTAATGACTGTAAAAATTTATCCAAATTAGCATGATGAAGTGCCAACGTTGCCACACTTTCTCTGGCGATGGCATTGCGTAGCGAACCACCCTTTATGGTGGCAATTTTAAAATCACAATGGCGTGATAAATGTGCCAACACTCTACCCATGATTTTGATGGCGTTGGCACGATTTTTATGAATATCAATACCAGAATGCCCACCCTTTAAGCCTGTAATGCTCAATGTCAATGCCGTATCATAGACGTTGTCTGTGTATTGTAATGGCAGATACACATCAGCATCCACGCCACCAGCACAACCAACATAAATCTCGCCAATCTCTTCGGTATCGGTATTTACCATGATAGGGGCAGTTAGCACACCTGCGTTTAGACCGATCGCCCCCACCATGCCCGTCTCTTCGGTCATGGTCAGCAACACCTCAATATCAGGGTGAACCACCGACTCATCGCTAAGTACCGCAAGACAGCTTGCCATACCAATGCCATTATCCGCCCCAAGCGTGGTGTTGGTGGCTTTTATCCATGCTTTATCATCACTAAAACGCATGATGATGGGGTCTTTGGTAAAGTCATGATGTGTGTCAACGTTGGCTTGGGGCACCATGTCTAGATGGGCTTGTAGAGCGATGGGTGTGCGGTTTTCCATGCCGATGGTGGCAGGCTTTTTGATGATGACATTACCCACTTCATCACGCCAAACGGTCAAATGTTTGGATTTTGCCCAATCCACGATATACATGGCAATCGCCTCTTCATGATATGAGGGGTGCGGTATGCTACAAATGTGTGCAAACCACCGCCACAGCTCGCTTGCATCAAGGTCTTGGACGACGGATAGGTTATGGGTTAAAGCAGTTTGGTTTAACATAAAACACTCCTTAAAATCATCATTAATTTTTTGATACTATCCCAAAAAGTATGCCACAACCCCACAAGGATTAGGCGTACCTGTCATCTATACCAAAACCATCTTAAAAGCACCACAAATCTATTTTTAGTGGTAGAGATAATTTGCCCCTACAATCCGTAGTAGATTTTAAGTTTGTTAAGTTATATATGAGACTAATATCCTTTGCAGTTTAACAAATTACCTATGGCAGTTTTTGCAAAAATAATTTTGTTTACCATAACTTTTTATGCCATTTTTTGGCACGGCAGGATAGGCAACTTGGGTAAATAATGGCAACTTATATCTTCAAACCCTCAATTACCAATTTTGTTCAAGTTGTCTTAATACTGTAAATCATGGTAGTTTATCTTACAGTTTATATCTTTTAAATCAAGCATGATTAAATACACTTATAGATTTACTGAACATAAAATCCCACTGGGGATTTTGTTATTTGTGTTATTGATATATCCAATCATGCTAAAAGTGCCAGATGCAGCATCCACCGATCCATCTTTAATCGCTACCGTCATCTTAATTGGATTATTAAAAGGTTTTTCCGGCGTAATAGTTAGTTGACTACCTTGTTTTAACTGTTTAAAATACTTAACTGGTGCAATAATCTGAACCTTTAAACGGTCAGTTTGAGCGATTGTCATAATTGGAAATTTTCCATCGGTTGGACTTACTACTGCACCTTTATCCAAGTACCTAGCGGTAACAATACCACTGATAGGACTGGTGATGGTACGACGGTTTAGCTCTGATAATGCTGCCTGATACTCATACTTTGCTTGTGTTTGACTCTCTTGTGCTGCCAACAACTCAGCTTGGGCAGCCTGATATTCTTGATATGCATCTTCATAGGCTTGTTTGGACATAAATTGAGCATCTGCCAACTTTTTCATACGATCGGCCTTAGACTTAGCAGAGTTGACTTTATTTTGTGCTGCCGTGATAGAGGCGGATGTTTGGTAGCGATATTTAGCTGCATTCACAGTTGCCTGTTCAACTTGGCTGTCTAGCTGTGCAATCACCTGCCCTTTTTTAACATACGCACCTCGCTCTACATTAATATTGCTCAAGATACCAACTATAGGACTACGAATGTCGACTGTTTGCATTGGGCGTAGCATACACCCAAACTCTGAGTTTGTTGCATGACTGGAGGTACTCATCAAGAACAACAAAGACACGCTAAAACAAACAATTTTTGAGGTGCGAATTAAATGTGTCGTGTATATTTTTTTAGACATAGGGTTACCTTAATTTTCCGATAAAGCCAATTTGTTTTTGGCGCTGATGGTCTTGTTTTAGGGTATTCATACGAATTTCATATTGCCGTTGTTGGGCATATCGTTGTGCTACCAAGATAGCTTGGTTGTAAAAAAAACGTCGTAAGCATGCTGTGGGCATCCAACAACCGATTATCTGCCACACACTACGATGATTTAATAAAATAGTATCATTAAAACAGACAATTTCTCGAAATGAACCGCTATTTCCTTGTCTGGCACTACGACCAATTAGTTGTCGGTCAATGCGTGTAGAGTCATGGTGTTCAGTTAAAATCACATGTAATCCGCCACTTTGCTTGGCTTTGTCATCAAGTTTAATATCAGTACCACGACCAGCCATGTTGGTGGCAATAGTAATTGTACCACTAATACCAGCTTTAGCAACAATTTCAGCTTCTTTAGCGTTTTGCCGAGCATTTAGCAAATAAAGAGTAAATAAGTTTGGGTGTAATGATTGATTAAGTAATTCGTAAACACGCTCTGATGCCTCCACACTACGAGTACCAATGAGTACTGGTTGCCCCAAGGTCGCCCTCTGAATGGCCTCATTTACAACCGCTTGCCATTTATTATCAAGGAGACGATGACAGTCGCGAGGTAAGGTTTTGCGACGATTGCGACGATTTGGCGGAATTACACAGACTTTCAGACCGTATACTTTCCACATCTCCCTACTTACTTCAGTTGCCGTACCTGTGAGTCCTGATAACAGGATATACCGCCTAAAAAAACGTTGAAACGTCATCTGAGCAATCGTTTCTCTGGTCTTAGATACTTCAACATTTTCTTTGATCTCTATTAACTGATGCAGACCTTGCTCCCAACTGCGATCTGGCATAGGACGACCCGTTGATTCATCAACAATTACCACTTTGTCATTTAGTACAATATAATGTTCATCTTTATTAAATAGGTGTAGTGCAGTTAATGCTTTTTTGATGACCACGTTTTGCCAGATGCGAGTTGACCACATGGGTTTTAAGCCACTTGGTAATGGTAGATTGTCATTTAGCATAAAGTCTGTGGCTAAGTTAATATCTTGGTTAGTGGAATCTAGGGTAAAATCTTGGTTAAGTTTTAGGTGTTTTGCTTGGGCTAGTCCCCAGCGTAGCAAGTCCTCATCCATGAAAGATTCTGCCTCTTGTGAGATAATAAGCGGAGTACTTGCTTCATCAATCAACACACTATCCGCCTCATCAACAATACAAAAGTGTAAGGCAGGCACTAACAAATTTGCCTGATTAGGATTGGCACTAATAAAGCGTTGTAGGGTGGATTTTTTACGAGTGAGCTGATGATTGATATTAAGTTCATCTTTTAACACATCAAAGACCAACTCGTTGGCACTGACATAGCAGATTGAACATTGGTATTGCTGTTGACGTTCTTCAATTTGCATCTCTGAATCAATCGCGCCGCTTGATATATCAAAAAAATGAAATAACGGTTGCATTTCTTGTTGGTCACGTGTCGCTAAGTAGTCATTGGTACTTAAGACATGTACAGCCGACCCAGTTGCGGCCACCAATGTAGCTGCCATCCCTGCCACAATAGTCTTACCTTCCCCAGTCTGCATTTCAGCCAGCTTACCTTGCAATAGCACATAAGCACCCAAGTATTGTACCGAATGAGGATAGAAACCAAAAAGGCGATAAATAGCCTCACCAATACAGGCAAATGCTTTGGCTAAATAATGTGATACCTGCTTTTGTTGATTAAGTAAGATAATTGTCTCTTTAAATGTTTGCTTTAACGCCTCATCCGATAACCCAATGAGTTGTTGATGGAATTTGTTGATGTGGCGACTGTGTTGATTGACTTGCAAACGATCATAATGTTTGGTTGCATAGTAGGCCTCTAGATTGGTAACGAATCGTCTTAGCTTGTTTTGTTCAAGGCTACTTCTCTCCTCACGAAGACCGTCCGCCAGCAATAATGGCTGTTTACGCAAATATTTGATAAACGTAGAATTAAACATTAAAATTCTTTAAAAATAGTTGACGTGCTCGAATTAACCATTGCCACCCAATTGGTAGCTTTCCTAGATCAAAACGTACATAGATACGATCATTGACACCAAGTGGTTGATTAGCTTTCAATGTTTGACCATCATTAAGTTTTAGTTGGATATCAAACACACGTTCTAGTGATTTGGTTCCACTACTATCATTGGGGTCAACGATAATATTGCCACCAGCGTTAATGCCCAACGCAGCATTTGGAAGCTCAAAACTGGCTTTTGGGGTTCTTTGAATGATGGTAGCTGTATAAGTTTGTGTGAGGTTGCTACGAGTTTTTAAGTGAATACCTTGCAAGCGTTGCTCAATGAAGTTCATGTCATTTTGCTCAATAATGACTCGTACAAGATTGGTTTGCTTGGGTATCACATAGCCGATAATATCACCCTTTTTAACATAACTGTCTTGGGTGTTGTTAATGGCTTTGGCATACCAATAACCTTGGGTGGGAGCGATGATGTTTAATGCCTGAGTATCAGCTTCTAATAGTTTACGCTGTGCTTGTAGAGCCCGCTGTTGGCTAAGTAAACTTTCAAGTTTGTTAGAATCATCACTTTGTGCTTGACGAATTTTTAGGTCTAGTGCCACTATTTCTTGTTCTAAGTGTAAGTATTTTTGAGAAAGATCTGTATTGGTCAGTTGTGCAATTTTTTGGGAGACTTGAATAGACTGACCATCTTTTAAGTTTTCAGGGTGCAAGATGCCCGACACCCTCGCTCGGACAATATTATCATCTGGTAACCAGACTACACCTTGTTGTACGCTGTAAAACGGCAATGGTAGTGCAAATAAAATTAGCAGTATAATGAACGTTAAGCCGTATAAACGGCGTTTGCTAGATAAGCGATACTTCATAAGGGTCTGACTAGTAAAAACATGTTTGATGGCTTTGTAAATCAGCATGATAAACGATTGCCACGCTGATGCCAATGCCATGATCACACCGATAATAAAGTATCGTTTGGCTACCAACCATATCATGCCAAATATTACAAACAGGCGGTACAAAGGGCTAATTAGTCCATAGATGAATAGCCAACCCCACTCTTTTTCATGACCAAGAGGTGGTTTGGCTTCAGTTGCTCCAAATAGGTATTTGTCGGACAGATACACCCAGTATTGTTTCGAGCGTTGTGCTAGGTTGGGAATTTCTATTAGATCGCTTAACACATAGTAACCATCGTATTTCATGAGAGGATTACCATTCACCAGTAAGCTTGACACCCCAGCAATGATAATCACATTGTAAGCAAAAGCACTGATCAGACCAGATTCAACGTTTAGCCATATGTATAAAGCTAATGCACCTAAGAATAACTCTGCCATGATGCCTGTGGCAGCCACCAATGCTCTTACCCATTTGGAGGTAAAGCGGTAGGAATATGTAGCATCTACATAAGGCACTGGCATAAAGATGACGAATATAAGACCTACCTCACGCACATGCCCACCCCAAGCCTTAACCGCCATGCCATGTGCCCATTCATGAAAAGCTTTGACCATCGGATAAGTACACCATAGGATAAATAGGTTGCTGACCGATAGCATTCTGTCTGATAGGTTATTGGTTAGGGTGTGCCAATGCACTCCAGCTAGCACCATTGCTGGAATAACCACCATCATCCAAATTAGCAATCCCATCGTACTATATAGCTGATTGGCTAGTTTTTGTTGCCCTGTAAACCATTTATCTGGATGAAATAATGGGATTTTGATGCTAATTGGATTTAAAAATGATTGTTTAAATTCATTAAAACGCTGTTTTTTAAAACGTTTGCCCATCTCCACTGCATCGGCATTATGTTGGGTTTGTAACATATCATTGCTATAAAGCTGACTTAGCAATATGACCAGTTCATGCTGGCTGATGATATGAGTGTCAGGGTCTTGATAAAAGCTGTGGTTTGTTGGTAGATGGTCTTGGCTTAAACTGGCATTCTCCCACAGGGTTTGTAGGTCGGTGCGTCCATCCATCATTTTAACAATCAGCCAAGCCTCTGGTGTTAGCCTTAAAAACTTTTGGGTTTTTTGATCATGCAAGAAAACCCACGAACGCCCCCGTAGTTGTCTAGGAAATACATCAATGGCTTCTCGTAGCTTGGGACGAACATCTTTGACAAGATGCCAATGCTCAGAAAAAATAGCCTTCGTGACCATTTAAAATACCGACCATAATTTTAAACGCACCCAATCAATAAGGTTGCGTGTCCAAAGAGTAATCAGATTGGTTTTCCCCACCTTGACTTTACCCACACCTTGCATTCCTGGGTTAATCTGTGTTGGGGTGGCATTCAAACTTGCTTCAACGCTAAAACCATTTTCCCCATCTTTGACTTCGGCGACAGCTGTCAATCTACGAACAGTAAAATCAAAGGTTTGATCGGGTAGGCTGGTTAGTTTCATTTTACCTGTTTCACCAATCTGCAAGCGATCCATGTCTTTATCGGGCACATGTAATATAACTCGATAGCTAGCCACATCTGCCACTTGAAATAATTCCGCCCCTTCTTCAATGGGTGTGCCAATTTTTTGTTGCCAATCACCACTCACAACCACGCCATCAATTGGGGATTTAATGATGGTTCTTGCTATTTTGCGATTGATTAAATCAAGCTTAGATTGTGCTTGTTGTTTTTGGTTGACTGCTAAACCGCTGTTGGCTGCATCCATATCCGCCATAGCTTGACGAAACTGCCCTTCAGTTTGCTCAAGTTGGCTTTGGATATCACTGGCTTCCATTTTAAGATCTTTATCTTCAAGTTTGGCAATAATTTGCCCTTGCTTGACGTTATCACCCGGTCGTGCTAGAACTTCAATTATATAACTTTGTTGTGGGGCTGTTACCGTGTAGCGTTTATCACCTTCAATATATAATGGTGCAGTAACAATGTCATCAACTGGTATCAGCGTAATAGCCAGCAATACGATGGTGAGTAACAATACAATGAGTTTATAATCCAAGTAACCTCGCCCCAACAGTTTGCCCATGAGTGAGGTTGATGAGTGATAGCCATGATGAACCAAGCTCTGTTCAGATTTACGCCATTGTCGTAGTATGGGTTCAAATAGGTCAGCACTTGCTTGCAACATCAGCAGTAGTTCATCATCTTGAATGGGGTTTTTATGATTGCTTCGGTTGTCAAGTAAGAGTACGGCAGTCGTTTGTCCCTGATGATGCATGGGATAAACCCACCAGTCTTTATTAGTTTGACTTTTTCCTTCAAGTATTGCCATGGCAGCTAGCTCATTAGCTTGTTGCATAACTGCCGAGCCTTTTACCGCCCATGCGATATTGGCAGACACCCACCATTTTGGGCGGTTAGCTATTACTTGAAATAGGCTAATGCCTACATCTTCATGACCCATTTCATTAGCCCATTGTTTGGCTTGATTGACCCATGCTTGAGCTGCAGATTTGGCATCTGGTTGGTCAAGTATGTCGCTAGTAATATTAAGCAATCGCTTAGCACGTTCTCCTTCTGGGTGTTGTGCAATCACAAAACCATAAAACAACCAGCCAAGACTCAGTTGTAGTAAGTCTAGCATGTGCTGGTGAAAAGGCGGTGCAATCAAACAACCAATGTAGGCACTTTGTGCTTCTTGGCTAATGATTAAGCAACTGATGAGTACCAAATCCTCAATGCGTTGCACTTTGATGGGCTGTTGTACATTTATTTTGGCAAGCTGGCTTTGCCAAAGTGTAGCAAGTCTGGTTTGAGTCGCTTTAGTATGGTGCTGTTCACCTGTATCTACTGGGGTGGTGTTACTGATATTCTCCAAATCGTCTTCGGGTACACTAAGTAGGCTCGTTAAGGTTTGTGTAAGATTGGTTGGTCTTTGGGTAAATTGTGTTGATGCTAGTGCAGATATATTGATAAAGTCTTGATTACCAATGACTGGCAGTTGATGTGTCGCTACCGCGACAATATCAAGACCTGCAAGCTGAGTACGATGCAACCAGTGCAACAGTAAATCAGGAATTGGGATCGGAGTAGTTGGCATGCGAAAAGTTATCCCAGATCTGTCACAGATTTTTATACTTAGATGTCGGTGCTACCAGTTCGATTGTTGAAATAGATGGTAACATGCCAAATTTATCAATGTCTGCATTCGTGTCGTTACCTACTGTCTGGCGTAGTAGATTATCAATTTGTATTAGTTGCTCGGACGTTAATGTTCCTGCAATTTGGTTAAGCTTGATGTAATTTTTCCAGCTATCATACCAAGCAACCAGTTTATCACGATTAGCTTCATAAACTTTGGTTTGTGCTTCAAGTACATCAATATTGGTACGCATTCCGACTTGATAACCAAGTTGGTTAGCAGACAACGCTGTGCGTGCTGATTGGTCGGCCGCATAAAGACCTTGGTATTCAGCAATTGAAGATAAGATTTGGTAGAAAGTGCGGTTTAATTCAACGGTTTGCTGTTCTTTGGCTACTAGGTAATTTTGGTATTTTAAGTTTTCTTCGGCACGTATTTTACGAGTCTGTGCACTGTTTGTATTGGTATTGTGAAGATTAATGTTGAGTTGAACACCTGCACTCCATTCCCATTTGTTGTTACTGTATGTTTTATGTCCGGCATCAGTAATTGGTTCAAAGTTTCTACTATTTTCAACCACGAACTGTACTTTAGGATAATACTGATGGTCTTGTTTTTTTGTGTCAAGTTTAGCAAGCTGGTATTCCACCAAGGCTTGCTGCACTGCCATGTTTTGGTCAGTAATCATCATCTGCCATTGCTCAATATCTTCAGCTTTGATGTCTGGTAGGATCTTAGTGCTTGAGTGATAGTCTGTAGGGTTAATAGTCAGACCACCGGTCAGTATGGCAAGCTCTTGTTGTTTAGTTTTGAGTTGCCACTCTAAAGCGGCAAGTTGGGAACGAATTTTATCTGCTTTGGCCTCAGCTTCTTTGACATCTGTAATTGATACAATACCAACATCAAAGCTTTTTTGAGCTTGTATTTTTTGGGCATCAACTGCCATATGTTGTCTCTTTAATAAGTCTATTTGTGCTTGGTTAACCAATATGTCAAGAAATAGACTGACGATACGATTGGTTAGCTCGTCGTGGATTTGTGATAAAGCATATTTACTGGCTTGATGGCTTAGTTTGGCCTGTTCGATGTCAAACTTGATGGTTGGGTCATAGAGATTTTGGGTGATGCTGAAGCCCATTTTACCTGTTTCATTAACTTTAGAGGGTACCACATTGGTATTTTTAAAGTTGCCTTCACCTCGTCCATAGGTTTTACCAATAGTCATACTAACATTTGGATACCAAGCAGTTTTAGCGATGTCTATATTACTTTTAGCACTGTCATTGCTAGCATAGCGTGCTTTAAGTTCAGGGTTTTGAGAAATGGTGGCTTGCTGTAGCTCCAGCAGACTTGGGCTACTATTTGAGTTGGGTGTTACTATTTGATTTTTTTGGATGATTTCTGATGATTTAATGTTGCCAATGCTAGCAATTTGCGCATGACTTTGCGACATAATGGTCCAGCTGATACTTAAAAGAAAAAGTTTTATGGCTTTTTTTAAAGATAGCTGGACAATTTTCACAGGATGACTCTTCTTGAAGATTTATAAATTTTAACCATATATTATAACAAAAATTTACAAATATTTCAATGAGGAATTTATTAAACTTCCTGCGAAACTCCAAAATAAGGAAAACCGCTCAAAGTGAGCTTGTCGAACCGCCACTGTCTTCCGCCACCCGAAGGCAAGCTTAAGGGCGAACGGAAAATCTAGTTTTGTAGGAAATCTATTGCCTTAAGAATCTATCATGATTTTTGATGTTCTGGCAAATAGTTTTCAACATAAAAACTCACTATTTCTTTTTCAAGCTCGCTCTGAATCACATCTGGTTCAGCTTGCTCTAGGCGTAATGCTTGTTTTTTGATCATTTCTTGTAGCTTGGGGTGTCCAACATAATGTGCAACTTTTAAAACCCAACCAAGATCAGGTATTGGTCGAAGTGAGGACCATAAATAGGGGTGTAATGGATGTGTTTCTTGGTAAGAGGCATCAATAAAATCATAGAGATTGCCATATTGATACATAGTTTGCACAAAATTATCAATATCTTGAGTGAGTCTATGGTGTAATGCTGTTACCGTATTGGTGATGTTTTGGGCTTTAAACACTTTATTTGCTTCAATCCGAAGGGTCTCGTTATCTAACGAACTTCCTTGATGTTTTTCATAGTAAGAAATCAAAAAGTGTGTACGATTGTCCCAAAACAAGGTCGTTCCACCTCTGTCATAAACACCTTTTGTTTTTAGTTCTTCTACTATTCTGGGATTTTCATAATTCAAACGAATCCTACAAGAGAGTATAGAGATATAAAATGCTTGAGTATTATGAATGTCATAATCTAATAGAAATATTACCTCATTTTGCCAATCGCAAATGACTCTAAAATATTCTCCCTTTTCATGCTTAATGGTCGCTTTGATGCCATATTTGTCCAAACAGTGTTGTAAAATCGCTGTAAAAATTATTACCCTACTATTAACATTGCGCAAATGCTTACTATAAGTTGTGTTAAGTGGATTGTTTGCCTCTTCTTGCATAATTTCTAGAACGGTTTCATAACCACCAGCGATTTGTTCTTGTTGTGATCTGGCTGCCACTTCGATACGCTGACGACCATCTTTGGGAAAACAAGTCCCATCAGCAAAATAAAATCGCTGATCGACATCTGAATAGACATTGTAGCCATGTTGATTGGCGGTATTGATCATAAATAAATACCATGTCTCAAAGTTGATGTCAGGTTCCCATTCTAAGTAATAATAAGGACGGGTACTGGTACTTTTGCCATCATAAATTTCTTGTTCTGTATAAATGCGGATAATTTCATCATCTTTGACCATTTTTTTGGATTCTTCTTCTACCCATTGTTTTAAAGCATTGTTCATGATGTCATGGATAGGGTCAGTTTCGGTAGTTCTTGGCAACGCATTTAACATATCGAAAACATCTCTGCCATAAGAACCGCTTTTGCTTGGGTCAAATGTTAAAGGGGCTTTAAAGACATAAAAATTTTCGTTTGGCATAGCTTGTTCCTGTGTTTAATATCAATGGGGTGGGATATGAAACACCAAAATATCAAGATATTTTGGTGTTTTTCATCATGATTGAAAAAAAATTAAAGCAACCACTTTGCTAAAGCTTGTTTTTCAATACTCGCCAGCCACTCGTCGGTTACAGGTTTATCATCACTACCAATAGGTGTTGGTCTTGCTGTTACCACCAACGATGAATTTGACATAGTTGGCGTTACTGTTACCGGTTTTGCAGTAGAAATAGACAAGCGAGTATCCAAGGCAGTCAATGGCGATTGAACCACTGTTTTTGTCTTATCCATATAACTTGACGATACATAACCACTTTGCGGAATGGCTGGCTGACCTTGTAATACTGTTATCGTCATAGGATAGCTTAACATCGCTTCACTTTGATTAATTTCAGTAGCATATACTAACACAATTAGAGACATATCACCACAAAAACAATCATTTGTCTTAATAGTCAGCTTGGTTAAATCCATGCCAGTTAACTGCATGGTAATCGGCTCACGCCCTGTATTGGTAATACTATAAACACCATCACTGATCGTAACCCCAGCAGGTACGCCTTGCAATGCAAGACGGTATGTCTCACTACCATCTGTATCAAGGCTATTTATTGTCATGCTTGGCAATGCACTGGCTAGACCTGCGATGGCATAGATATGGCTACTTGATGATGTCATCTTATTGCTCAATATTTCAACCACTGACAAGTTATCAACCATTATTCGACGACCTTTGACATCTTTATTGCCGAGTGCAACCCCATCTAACAATAAACGAATTGGTGTATTATTGGCGGTTGCCACAAAATCAAAACTTGCATGTTGCCAGTTTAATGTATTGCCAATAAGTCCTTGAACAGTACCCAACAGTTTATCACCAGCATACACTTGAATACGGCTTAAATCTTCACGAGTAATACCCGGCATTGCCGCAAAATCAAAGCTCACTTGATAGGTCATACCCAAGATGGTCTTAATATTGCGGTTAATACCCAGTAGTTGATGACTTTTTTCTTTGTTATCAAGCCCCAAGCCATCATGCAACATCACCCAGCTGTTACCATGTACTGAACTAGATAAAGTTGTCGTGGTCTTACCATGCATCACTCTATCCCCGATAGAATAGAACTCAAAACCAATCACTTTACCAAACTTTGCAGGCGTTGCTGACCAGACATCGCCACCTGTTGCACCAGTATCAAACCAGTATAACTTATCACTACCTTGGTTATGATTGGACACATTCTCAAAGTTGGTATAAGCAATTTGACGTGTTGCGATGTCCCGCTCTTGTAGTGTCAGTGTGGGTGTATCAGCGACAGCGATAACATCAACAAGCATTGTTTGGGTTTGGGTTGCTACACTGCCTGAGCTTGGTTCAGTACTTGTTGCAACCACCTTCATTTCAATACGACCGCTATAATTTGCTGGTGGCAATAAGGTTAACTTATCTAGTTGCCAATTCGTTACCACAGCGGTGGTATTGTCTTTGGTAGCAACAAACCGACGAATACCATCACTTAATTGTGCACCAACAGGCAAGTTAGCAATACTTAAGGTTAATGTTTCAGAACCATCGGTGTCTTTTAAGGTTGCTTGTAAGGCATTAAGAGTAATTATTTGGTCTTCACGCCCTACATTGGTGGTCGTCTCAACAAGCTTGATATTATCCATCATCGCACCACGACCAAACAAGCTATTGATATGGCTATCCACCACAATGCGTAAAGTCTCTGCTTTACCAGTACCAGTAAAGTTAACCGAAACTTGTTGCCAGTTTAGCTTATTATTGGGGCTAATATTTTGATAACTCTTGATGAGAGTATCGCCTAGATATACACTAATACCAGTATACCAATCGCTATAGCCATTACGCCCTGCATAGTCAAAGCTTAGTGTATAATTAGCACCAGCTATGGTCTGCACTTCACGCTCAATACCTAAGGTTTGGCTTTGACCTGCTGCAGCATCATTAAGCTCTAACCAAGATTGGTTGTTTGCTGTGGTGTTGCTCGCCCTCATTGGACGTCTAATGCCCCAATTATCAGCCAGCATATCGCCATTTTGCCAGATTTCAAAACCATCGTTACCATAAGGTAGATGACCTTTGGTAAAGAAGCGTTTCCACTGTTGCCATTGACTCTCATCTTCTTTAATGAGCTTCCAGCCACTAAAGTAGTTTTGCATTAACAAGGTTGAGGTGTTATTTGGATTCGTCACATTTTCAAAATCCGTGTTAAACAACACATTACTAACTGATTTGGTGGTTTGATTGAGTATTGGCTTATCAGCAACTGCAACGATATCAACGTTGACGTACGCCATATCACTGTAAGCCAAGCCATCAAAGGCCTGGTAACCAATACGGTCATAATGCTGATGTTGATCACCAAAGCCTGATTGAGTAAAGCCTGCACCACCTGATTGATTTTGACGAGGAACAAAAATCAATTTACCAGCTGTTAAGTCCGCTTTGGTAAAATAAGTACCAACCTTGACTAAACCCCAAGTATTATGTGCACTTTGCATTAACAACAGGCCTGTGGTCGGTAACTCATTGATTTGAATGGTTAAGGTGTCTTGCTCAACATCACTTGCAATAAAGTCTGTCCAACGTAATGTATGGCGATGGTCTTCAATACCTACCACTAGGCTATCAACTGCGGTTGGGGCGTCATTGACTGGGGTGATGTTAATGGTTACTGTTGCCAGCTTACTGTTGGCTTGCCCATCATTCATCACATAGCTAAAGCTGTCATTGCCATGATAGTTGGCATCTGGAGTGTAGCTGATGGTACCATCGGTATTAATATTAACTTTACCATGTTGTGGTTGCACCTGAATAATCGGTGTCAATACACTGATGTCATTATCAATATCTTTACTATTGGCTTTAACATTGATGATGATGGGTTGGTCTTCAGCAGTTGTTGTGGTGATGTCTGTGACAGTTGGGGCATCATTGATGGCATTAATGGTTAGGTTTATCACGGCGACACTTGAGCTAGCTTTAGCATCGGCTAGGCTATAACTAAAGCTGTCTGTACCATTGTAGTCTGAGTTGGGAGTATAGACCAGTTCTAGCTTGCCTTTGCTGTCAGCTTGCTGGGTTAGTGTGCCATGTTGTGGTGGTTGATGGATGGTAATAGTCATCACATCGCCATCAGGGTCAGTACCCAAACTGTCAATAGCAAGCGTTATACTGCCATCTTCATTTAGGGTAAATTGTCCCTCTGTGGCAATCGGTGCTTTGTTTGATGGTAGCACGTTGATGGTTGCAGTAACAGGGGTTGCTTGGCTATTGCCATCAGTGATGGTGTAGCTAAAGCTGTCTTGTCCTTCATACATTTCATCAAATACCAATGTGTAGGTACCATCGGGTTGTTGGGTAATGCTACCATGTGCTGGTTGCTTCGTAATGATAACATGAAGTGGATCACCTTCAATGTCAGTACCAGTCGCTGTTAGGCTTAGGGTGATTGGTGTGCCTGCGATGATGTCTTGTCCATTGATGATGTCTTGCAATTTGGTCTCATCAATGACTGGGGCATCATTGATTGGGCTGATGCTGAGTTTGACGGTGGCAATGTTACTGGTATCACCATTGGCATCGGTGTATTGGTAGCTAAAGCTGTCTTCTCCGTTGTAGTTGGCATCTGGGCTATAGTTAAAGTTACCGTTTGCGTCTATGGTGACGGTACCGTGAGCAGGTTGGGTTTGTAAGGTAACTTGACTAACCTGTGTGCCTGCTAAGACATCATTGCTGATGAGGTTACCTGTTAGTGGGGTGTCTTCATCAAAGGTATAGCTGTCATTAACAGCAACTGGGTTGCGAGTAAGATTGATATCTTTAATCGTAACTCGGCTATCAGGATTACCAAAGCCTAATAAGTCAAAGCTTAGCATGACGTCTGTGGCTTTGCCTGTCGCAGTCTGGGCAGCATACCATTGAGTGAGGTCAATGTAGTAAGTACTGGTGCCATCACCATTGGCTACTTTGGTGATGCCTGTGGCTAATCGCTCGGTACCGTCTGCTTGGATGTTGAGTAGGCTGTCGGTATGGGTGAGTGCATTAATTTTATTGACAGCTTCTCCTGTATGAGCATTGAGTAATGCCACTTCAAAGGCATCGCTTGCTTGGGTTGTGTTTGTTTTAAGCTTTTTATCGGCAATGGTAAAGCTCAACAGATGGTTATCTGCTGTTAGACTAAAGGCTTGACGAAGACTGGTTTGGGCATTGGTGGCTTCAGATAGGGTAACACTCTTTGCAAGGCTATCAAAGCGGATGTTGCCTGTGGTGTGCCAGTTGTTGTTGTCTTGGTCAAAGTGATGATTGACCAGAGTGGCAGCAATATTTGCATGCCATTGCCATGTATCAGCCAGCTTTGGTTTGATGACGGATGCACTAATCACTTGCGGTGTTGTAGATACAAAACCACTATTTGGGTTTAGAGCATTAATCAAACCTAGCTCAAACTCTGACGGTAAACGACGTTCGCCCAATTGCATTTCACTGATCATCAAGCCTTGGTTGCCGTCATCTAGCCCCAAGATATGACCTGTTTCATGAAGTAATACGGTTAACAAGTCGACTTTGTCATAGGCAGGGCTATCGGCTAGGGCTGTGCCTAGACTGCCTTGCATCACAAACTCATCGCTGTCAAGAGCATTGTCATCAAGATACCAGCCATTGCCATTGGCTGTGGAGTCTATTTGTATTCTTCCATCGGAATAGGCAAGCCCAAGTGTGCCATCTGGTAAGTCCAAGATCTCCAGCTTGACATTATTTAGTTTGGCGGTATCGATACCTAGTTGTTGCCAGTAATTCATGGCAGTTTGGTAGTAATTATTTAATAAGCTCATATCTAATGAACTTATATTGCTACCACGACGATAAATAACAGCTTGTTCCCCTTTTTTATCTTTTCCTTGCTTACGGTCAAAAATCTTTTGTGTATCATTTGTTGTCAACTGATGTTGGTTATTTAAAGCCGTCCAAGCATCAACTTGATAAGGTTCAGAAGTAACGTCAACATGACCTAAATATAAATCAATACTTGAGGCTAATTTATGTGGGTCGATAAAAACTTTCTTATTTTTATCATAATTCCCTGAGCCTAAAGTTGTTTTAGATAGTTTTTTACCTTCAGTAGAGTTTTCAATCTCATCGTAGGTTACTAACATGCCATTTTTTAGCAAATTTTCGTAAAATCTATCTTCGATATTAAATCTATTTAAATGAATATATAACTCGTCAAGACTAGCTTCTTTATTTTTTAAAGCCTTGGTAATTTCGTGATAAAAATATGCTTGATTATCAGTAAATGATAAATCGGCGACATCGTCTGTACTAAGTCCTTTAGCGCTTTGATTATTCATTTTGTCTATCAGAAATTCGATGTCATCAGTGGTTTCTGCCTTAGCTTCAATCAACTGAATCTTCCCATTCTCAACTTTGACAATATCAAAACGCCCTTCTACTCCTGTTTCTTTGGTAGAATTAGGGCTTGAGTCTTTGGCAAAAGGTGATCTCTTTGCTTCAAAATTACCATTTTCAAATTTCCATAACTCATAAGTTACTTCTCTTTTTAGGATTGCACTCTCACCCCCCAATTCTTTTGCTAATTTTTCTTCAAAGGCTTTACCAACTTCATTTGAATCAATTCGATTTTCAAAAATATGAATTTTTTGGTTTGTTTCTGTATCAACTGTTTCCACAGCATCACGATGTATGTCAACAAGGTTAACGCGTAAATTTTTAGCTATTTCCTCAGCAATATCATCGGGATCTTTACCAGAATTTTGATCAATTACATCATCAATTGTATTTAGAAATTTATCCAATTCCATAATTAGTTGATTCATAATTAAGTAAGTGTATAATCCATTTTTCTCATATTTTTTTGAGATAAATATACTTATTTCATCACTTATAATGTCTTTACTATTTTCAATTTGAGAAACTGATTTCTTTCCTATTTTAGCAGACGCATGAAATAAATTAATTTTAAATCCGCCTAAAATTTCATTAGCTGGACCATAGAAACTATAAAAACGAGGATTATCGAAGCTACTTTCATTTTTCCTGCGACTGTCTTTTGAGAACTCAATAGAGGTTGCTACCCCATTTTGAGATTCTGTATCAAGATAAACAACCTTAATTTCACTCATATCAGAATCTTTAGAACTAGCATTTCTATCAGTCTTTACTTTGAATTTGACAGCGAAAGTATTAGCTACAGTTCCAGGTCCTTTAGTTGATATTTCATTTCCATTTTTATCATATTTTGTCAAGGAATCTTTATCTGCACCCCATTTTTTTAGTGTAGTCGTATTAAAAATGTATTGTAAAGTTGTGTAAAGACCTGATGCTTCTGTAGAACCTTTACCTACAGGCTGGAAGTAATCGTTATTATCTTTAATAACTTTTCTTAGTTCTGTTTCTGATTCCCAGTCTAGTCTTGAGCTAGAGCTACCCATACTGATATAACCAGCATCGCGCTTGATTTTATTTTTCCGCTTATCTTTTTGACTTTCATTGCGATCTTTAGTCTGTCTAATTCTATAGGATTCGGATGGTCTTGTCGCTTCTGATTTACCAACCTCTTTTTTAGGCTTTTGTGTATCAGATATTGTTTCATTAAGTTGCTTTTGCTGTCTCGCTTGATTGCGTTTTGAAACCTCCATTTTTTTGTATTTCTCAGCATGTTCATCAGCTAGCTTTTTAATATCCACAGTCTTAGCTGTCTGAGACTTAGCCTTACGGATATGATGAGCAGACCCAGCAATAACTTCGACCATTTTGATGTTATTTGATTGATTGTTGAGTATTTTAATCAAGCTTTCGATCACATTTTTCGCTTTGTCTAACGATTTAACCGACTTGGCTGCAGTTTTCCCAAGTACAATGCCTCCTGTAACAATGTTGATAGACTTGGCTTTGGGTCTAAAAATTGCATTAAAGTCCGCAAAAGAAGCACCAGCTTCAAACATATTAACAAATTTATCAAGACCAAAAGTATCCTCTCCTTCAAAGGTATAATCAAGATCTGGCAACTCTATCTGTAATTCTTCAAATAAATCTTGAGACGTTGCTTTTTCAAGATGTCTTGCAATAGCTAGAACCTTAGCAATAACATCATAATCTTCTGTATTAGCATCATCCGAATCATCGCCAATTACCTTAATAAGAGTTTGAATTTGATTATCAACGTCATCGATAATCGTTGCTGACTTTTCAGGGTCACTATAAGATTGCACAATCAAATCCCTAGCAATATTCATGCGCTTCATCTCATTTTTCGAGTTTTGACCCATCATATCAAGCAAACCAGCTTGCAAGCCTGAAGTTAAAAACATTGCTTTCGCTTGTTGAGTGATTAAATCTTTACTAAGATTACCCAAATCTGTTAATTTAACTTTAACATTGCTATCCAACTTCAAATTTGAAGCAGTTGCCCGATCTGCTGAATTAAGAACTGGAATATCTTTGATTGCAAACGGATCTTGATAATTCTCCAATGCGCGTATGGCTACATACTTGCTGTAATCACCCTGATGAAAGGTGTCCAATTTAATAGGTGTTGTTCCAGGTATTGGCTTACCTGCCGTTGCTTTATCCTCTTTTGGTAAACGATCAATTGGGTTTCCTAGCAACCAACCCTTATCTTTTACATTTACATGATTCTGATATCTGTCTTTATGATGAATAGCAGCATCAATAATTCTAGCTGTATCCCAAATAAAGGTAGTGCGATAGAATGGACCAGTTAAGCCTTCATCAAACCAAGCAGTGGCTTGTAGCATACCACTTTGCGTAAGGCTTAATGTTTCTAGTGTGGCACCTTCAATCGGTATGGTTGATCCTAATAATTCTGGATCGCCTTCATAACCAAAGGGGTCTTTAATAACAGCAAGTTTACCACCTTGTTGTTTTGTGATTTGTTTTTCATACCAACTATCATCCAACCAATCAACTTCATTAAAATCAAAATGGTAATCTGCAACGATAGCATATAAGCTATTGCCATAAGTAACTAAAACAGTTTCTGATGCTCGCTGAATATCTTGAATGGTACCCCGCACAAAATTGAAATTTTCTTCACGTGCACGCATATCTAAATCAAATTGATGAATTTTAACTGTTTTTTGTAAATCACCAGTATCATTATCAACGCCGAGACGTAAACTACTTAGACCATTCTTAAAATTACCTGCACTTGATAACAAAAACTCGCCTGGTAACATACCAGCAGTAATCCTATCAGGCGCTTTACCGTTATAATCACCAAAATCTTTGCGATCAATAACTTGCAATCCTTTAGTGGAATCCAATACGCCTAATTTATCAATTTTTAGTAAATCAACAATAATAACTCGTCCAGGTTCTTCAATGGTTCGAATGGAGGACGTCATGGTAGATATAGCATTTTTAGATTCGGTAATGGCAAGGTAACGACCAAAGCTTACAGCCATATCCCCAAAACCATATTTGGTAGTACCCCCAATTGATAAAGCTATTTGTTGCTTAGTTGCTAAAAATTCCTCACTATATGAATCCACATTCACCCTCATCAAACGAGCATCAGTAGAAGCACCCCAACGTGAGCCTTCTGCAACATATAACCACCCATCTGCAATGGTAATACTATTGATATTCCCCTCTAAGTCATCTAATTTAATTGTGTGAAAAATTCGACGCATCATTGTATCATACACATAAATTTTGCCATTACCCCCTGCAATAAAAGCTAAAGAACCGTCATCAGAAAACGCAACAGGATCTCGTTTTTCACCTAGGAAAGATAGATCATTACCCTCATTATCTTTAGTTAAGGTAATTACCTCACTAAATTGATTTGGGGTAGCACCTTGTTTATAAATTTGTATTGAGTTCATACCAACAGCAATTGACTCATCAAACTTTTTAATTGTCCATGTGTTATGTAATGGGCTATTAATTGAATCAGTAGTACGTTCTATACCCTGTGCATCACGATAAGTTGCCATACGTTCAACAGAAATATAGTGCTGAGAAATAGCAATACTTTTATCAATAGTAATTTCCAGCTTGTTGCCATTGGGTGTGGCATCAATTGCCTGCCATGTCATCCCATTAATAACTTGTGTAGACGTACCATCAGATGTTTCAATATTACCGCCTACTGGTGTTAGCCATACTTTATATTTAAAATTCCCTATAGATTGCCCCTCTGGTACTAAATTTTGAACAGTAAGTGTGAGTTTGTTATTATCAGGCTCAAACTCCATTTGTTCCACATAAGGTCTAGCCTCCTCAAAATAGCTAGCTGGTAGTTCAGGATATACCAAAGTGCGATTAGATAAGTCTAAAGAGGTATTAGGGAGTAAGCGTTGGAAAGTACCAGCTTTAGTAACTTCAATTAAACTAAACCCATTCAAAACACCTAGTAGAGCACCAACTGACAAACCCGCTACAGGGCCCAACCCTATTCCAATAGCATTAGTAGCACTCCATAAGGCAGATTGTATATCAAATCTAGCACCTTTAATGGTCATCTCACCCGTGTTATCATTCTTACTAGTTACATTAGCCGTTACTATGACCGTTCCACCATTCGTTAAACCAGAATAGGGCGGGCTTGCAGTCCGTGCAATGCCATCTTCGCCAATATAACCATTATCTACAAGCCACCAAGTATCATGAGTTACGCCATTTGCATCGACAATAACACCTTTACGCCAGAACATCACCTCCATGCCAGAGACCAAATTAACCATTTTACCTGTTACAGGATTTATTGTTTGGTTGCCCACCTTAACAGCAAATTGCAAAGGTAACCCAGATTCTTGATTAGACAAGTCAATTTGATAAGCGCCCAATGTAGATAGCACTTGTGGCGCAGGCAATTGCATCCCCACTTCATCAAGCCCAATCTCGTTAATAGACACCTTCGTGCCATCTTTGAGTGCTCCTGGTGCTACCATGAGCTGATTACCTTTCTCATCTTGGACCACTACACCATCAGAAGCTGAGACCACGCCTGCACCGACAATCGGCTCTTGCACATGTAGTACCAGATCGTATTGACGACCATCATTAATCACTGACACTTTGGCGTTACCTGCTTTTTTCGCAATAATCAAGCCATCAGCCGTGATATCGGCGATACTACTATCACTGATATAATAGGTTGAGCCTTTGCTGGCTGCATCAATACGGGTACCGTCATACTCCGTCACTTTTAACTGACGCTGACCATTGATTGGCAGACTGACCGCTAATGGATACACATCAACTTCAATACCGCTATATTCGTACGGCTTATCCACCGAGACCGTAAACACATTCACCGCCTCAATACCACGAGCAATGGCTTTTACAATTGCTTGTCCTTCGCCTGTAGCTCGTACATTACCTAAGGCATCGACTGACACAACTTTATCATTACTGGACACAAAACGCACGTAATCAGCAGGTAGCTCAACGCCTTTCTCATCAGTAAAATCGCCAGTTAAAGCAAGCTTATCTCCACTACCAAGTGCCAACCCTTGAATCCGCTCAATGTTAATAAGTACTAGCTTAGCATCACTAACTGTAAAACTTAATTCAATTGGATTGGAACGGCTAAATCCATCATCAGCTTGAACGATGACCGTTGCTGTACCACTAAAACCAATCTCGGGTTTAAAATTTAAGGTTTTGCCATCTGCGTTTAATGTGGCAACACCATGACTACCACCGACCACACGCCAGAATACTTGATCACCCTCCAAATCTTGGGCAACACCATCTAAACTGACTTGTTTACCCAAATCAACATGAGTTTTGGCAAATTGTTGCTGATCGGCAGTTAATGCCTTAACTGGTGCTTGGTTGGCTTTAAAGCCGTAGTTACTAAACAGCACTTGACGATCAGCAGTCGTAATTTGACCATCACCATTCACATCTAAGTTCAAATTACCTGTAGTCATGCCTTTTTCAAGCATGACCGAATCCAAACCGTCAATGTTGCCATCGCGGTTCATGTCGCCTGCTAGCACCAGATCGACGGTGGCCTCCCCACTGCCAGTTAAGGTCAATGCTTTAAAGCCTGCTTTGGTAACACGAATTAAGGTTGTGGTAACTCCTTGCGCATTGATGGATTGACCAATCACTTGCGCGCCTTGACCTCTCACTCCTACATTGGTTTTGCCTGTGGTATGCACAGCAACAATGACACTACCAGTACTACCAACAACTTTACGTGTTGATGCCAATTCACTATCACGCACTCCAAAGGTAAGATAAGTTGGTATGTCAGATAAATTACCTTGCCAACGACTTTGTGAGGCATTGCCCCAATTTACCGCAGAGCCCAAATAATGGGCATCTTTTGGCATCAATAGGCCACCATCTTGGTTATAACCATAGCGATTGTTGACGCTATCGCCAACTAAGCTTCGGGCAGTGACGAGCTGACCCTGTTCATCATAACGGTAAACCAAGCTTTGCAATTGTCCTTGGGTGTCTAGACCTACAATACGCTCAATACGACCTTTATCGTCACGGATAAATTGGATGCGAGCTTGCTGTGTGGCATCGCCAACCAACACAATGCCACTATCAGAGACGAGCCACTGCGTATTGTCACTAAATATCACTTGACGTAATTGACCTTGTGCTGATAATTGGTAACGATTGCCATGAGTATCGGTCACTACAAAGTCCGTCGGTACCCATGCAAGACCAGTATTTGCATTGTATAAACGACCGCCCTGCAAGGTCAACTGAACTGGTTGTGAGTTTAGCTCACCTACACTTAGTTGCCAGCCTTGACTTTGGCTAAACACCGGACGATATAAATTATCTCCTAGCGACTCAAGCTCTAAGCTAAAGCTTAAGTTCGTTGAGGCGTTCGTGTTATCTAGATTACTTGCTAGATTTGGTAGTTGTAACCACACATGAGCACCTTGACGCCATGGTGCAACAGCGCCTGTGGCATCTTTAAGTGCTTGGTCGTGGGTCAACTGACTATCAAGTAGTGGCAACTGCCAATTCCCCAGATCTTGTTGAGTACTATCTGGGATAAGCGTACGAGTCAACGCCAATGTGTGGTTACCTAAACTAAAGACCATATCGGTGTTGCTCACACGTTCAATCTTATCGGCATTGTCAATAAGCAACGTAACTACCTGAGTGGTTGTACGACCACTTAAATCCCATGCCGTCAAGCGTAGTTGATATACTCCATTATTAAAGAAACGTGGATCAAGCGTAGCAAGGGTGGTTTGTGCATCTATCGTTTGAGCGACATAACCGTTTTCACCCAAGGTTTGCCACACCAAGCTTTGTGTAGATTGACCCATGACTGATGGAGCGATTTGTAGGTGATAGCCCATGAGTTGGGTGTCTTGAAGTAGTGCACTAATTTCTGTAATATCACTAATACGTAGCGGATCACTACCTGCTTGCAACCCTTGTAAAGCACCTGTCCATTGCAATACTGGCGCACTAGTATCCTCTGGGTCTTTTATCCGCAGTTGCTCTGTGGCGGTATGGCTAAAGCCATCTACGTCGGTGGCGATCACTTTGATTTCGACCAAACCAGGGTGGCTTGGCGTGATTTTTAAGCGTCCGGCATTATCAAGCTCAACTGTTTGCCAGTTATTGGTGCCAATGCCAGCACCTCGTGCTTGTACATGAACACTTGAAATGGCTGCATAGCTTTGTGCACGAATGGTGGCTGTGGCTAGTTGACCTGGTAGTATTGGCGTTTGTGGAGTAAGATTAATTAAAATATCTGGTCGAATACTGGCATTATCCGCAACTGCTCGTAAGGTAAACACCTGATAACCATCACTGCGACCATCACTGACTGTGGCTGTGATTTGATAATCTCCTATTTGACCAGGTCCTGGTGTCCATTCAAGCACACCACGAGTAGCATCATACACCGCTCCTTCGGGCAAGTTTGTAAAGCTAACGGTTAAACCTTGTGTTTGTCGCTCACCATCAGCATCTTGTAGGTAAATACCAGCTTGTGTTGTTTGACCAGCACCTTTAATGATTGGTAAACTTATCGTGTTGCCGACAACAACCGCATGATTGCTTGCACTAACAGTAGGTGCACGATTGACATCCAGTACGCGCACTTGCACCGTACGTAAGATGCGTGCCTGTCCATCGGTAGCCTCAAAAGTCAATTCATACGTCTTGTCCTTGGCAGTGGCATTATCCACCGTACCCACCGTTGGCGTCCACTCCACATAGCCAGTCGTTGGGTTAAATTGTAAATCCTTAGGAGTGGTATCATCATAAACCAAACTATAACGTAACGCATCACCATCAGCATCTTGTGCCATGACGGTAAAACCTAGGGTTTGACCTTCATACACCAATTGCATTGGCATCGGTAGTAGCACCGGCTCTTGGTTGGTATTAGCGACATCAATACGTATCTGACGCTCGTAACTTACCATGCCATCACTGGCAGTCAAGGTGATTAAGTAACTACCTTTGCCTAGTCCATTATCTAGTTGTGCTGCAAAACTACCAGGCAACCAGTTTAGATTAAGCACGCTTTGACCATCACCCAATGCCATGCTATTAAGTGTCATACCGCTGGGCAGGCCTGTTGCTGTCCAGTACAAGCTATCGCCATCGCCATCACGAGCTGTTACTTGCAGATTGAGCACTTCGCCTTCTTTAGCATTAATCATCAGCGGTGTTGTGAAATTCGTATCCTCAATCAACTGACCATTTGCACTGATATTAAGCACATCTGGTGCTGTATTACTTGCTTTAACCTGAATAATAAAATCTATACTGGTTGCATTTTCTACTGGGTTTTCAGGCATGGCATACCCTGAGTTTTCGGCAGGTAAGCCACTATCTTTGACAATTAAGGTAGCATTGTATTGACCAATTTGAGCGGTGGTTGGCGTCCATTCAAGGGTTGCCTCACCATAACGCACACCCTGAATAAGTTTAGCACCTGCTGGTAAGCCTTGCAGTAAATAGCTTAAATTATCTTGATCCAAGTCACTGACGTTTACTGCAATGGATAGCTTTTGTCCGGCAATAGCCACCAAATGACTTGGCATGTTAATGACTGGCGCTTCGGTTTCACTTTGAACCGTAACCACAAATGACGTAGTGGTTTGCTGGGCGACATTGCTATCGCCATCACCATTGTCGGTGGCACTAAGACTAATGGTATGGCTACCTCTATCGCCAGCATCTGGTGCCAAATGGATGATGCCTGACACTACACGACCTTTTGCAGTTGTTTCAACTGAGGTTTGAGTAAATGTGGCAAAACGTGGTAAACCTGATAAGGCTAAGTGAATATCATTACCATCCAAATCAATGACTGAAACTGGAATATCGAGAATTTCACCCCGTTTTACCACCACACTATCGAGCTGACCAAATATGGGAGCACGATTGGCGTTATTTACTTGAATCGGCACAACCATTTTACTGATTGCAGGCACTCCTGTACCATCACCATTATCTGTGGCAATCACTTCAACATAGTAAGTACCTGCTTGTTGATAGGTCGGTGTCCAGCTGATTTGCAAGGTTTCAGCATCAAAACTTGCTCCTTCTGGCAAACCTTTAATCTCATAGCTAACCGTTGATGGCAGTTCGGTGCCATCTTCACTAATTGCAGGTTTACCTTCTGCAAAACGTACTTTGGGAGTAAAGCTTGGATTATCTGGATCCATAGCAAAGGTACTAATGCGTAATGGCTGACCCTCCATAATTTGCCAAGGCTGATTATCCATAAACACCGGTGCACCATTAGCATTGGCGACATCCAATACCAAGGTTTGGCTAGCTACCGTGGTAATTGGACGACTGCCATCTGCTGGTTGATAGGTGGCGATCAAGCGAATTGGTAGCTCGGTTTTGCCGTGCTGAGTAAAGCTAGGCGTCCAGCTTAACCAACCAGTTTGGCGATCGAGCGTCATCCCTGCTGGTAATACATTAGCATAATATTCAAGACTTATCTTGGTACCATCTGCTTGTACTAGCCCTCCTGGCATAAAGCCAGGCAGTTGCATTCCAAAGGCTTCTCCCTCGCGTAAGTTTTGAATAGGCATCACAGGCAGTTGTGGTTTGGCATAGCCTTGACTTACCTCAATATTAAACACCTGCTTACTGATGGATTTGCCATCACTGGCGATGATTTCAATGTCGTCATAACGCCCAGCTTGATCATAACTTGGTGTCCAAGTTAGAGTGCGTGTTGCTGCATCATATTGTGCACCATTGGGTAGGTTATTAAAGCTGACGGTGATAACATCACCATCGGCATCACTAACCCCAATCGGTAAAGTTAGTGTGGTATTTTCCACTAGCCTTACATTTCTTGGCTGGGTAATAACCACAGCATGATTACCACCTGCAACTGAAATATTAAAGCGTTTTAATGCCACACCACCGCGACTGTCAATGACTTTAACCAAGATACTGGTATCTGCCAAATCCTCGGCTGTTGGTGTCCAATGTAAGGTAGCAATATTCTGATAATCACCTGTACTCGTTGTGGTAATCTTGTCTGATTGTGTTAATGTCATGCCTAATGGAGCATCTATCAACACCCAGTTAAAGGATTGACCATCACTATCAATGGCGACCAGTGGCACTTGCCACGCTTGATTGACTTGTGCACCTGTAAGCTCACTACTGGTACTAATCTCACTCACCGTTTGCAAGACACCTGCACCATCAACGACCGTCGTTGTGGCAAACGTTGCCAATGTGGGTGGTAGATTGGCATAAGGCAAGCCATACACTTGATGGTTCAGATTTGCTTTAATGAACACGCCACCGGCTTGACTGGTACTTAAATCTTGTGGGCTAACCATGGTAACAGTCACATTATGTAAGGTTTGTCCCTGCGAAAGTTTGCCACCTTGTTGTTTGAGTGCTTCACCAGCATCAATCACCCATAGCCCTTGTTGTGCACCTGATAATGCATTGGCATTTAGGCTACCATTAAAGTATTGACCAGGGTCAATGAGCAACATGAGTGGTCCTTTAAGATCATCTACTCCAGTATTGGTGATATTAACATCATAGCTAATGCTACCAGTTAAACGGTCAGCTCGGGTATCATTAAACTCAATTTTAACCTGATTGGTCAGGTCACTCACTGTGGTAAAGCCCACCACATACACACCATCAAGGCGTACTTTGGCACGACTTACTACATTTGAAGCAACTTCTAAACGCCATTGATCAGGATTGATATTGCCAAATGTTAGAATGGCTGATTTAGAACCCTCATGCCAAGTCACTTGACTTGGGTGAATCACTTGATTACTACCATTACTCACAGAGACCAAACGATAGTTATTGGAGTTTAGCACACTGCTTGGGTCTTGCGAGTCTTGACCATTACTACCTGTCCACATAATTTGATCAAAACTTACAGTGATTTGATTGACTGGTAATGGTAGTAACGCACCGTCAGTCATTGAGCTTGCAACCACTTTTGGTGCTTTAATTGGTGCAACTTCATCAACAAAACCAGTTTGTGCCACCAAGATACGACCATCTTCTGTGGTCACTAACGCTTCTGCACGTGTCCCTCCTTTGGCAACACTAACAATCTCACGCGTATTTAGATTAATCATCCATAAGTTAGCACTGTGATTGGATGCAGAAGTTTGCTTCACCATATTACCTGTTTGACTGCTTGCAAGCAGTAGTCCAGCAAGCTCACTACCAGTCTGACCAAAGGCGATACTATTAATCACCCCAGATAAATTATATTCAAGCTGGGCACGACCAATTTCTCGACCACTCATGGGAAAGCTAACGATTTGGGTATGACCATACTGGCTATCAGTAATATCTTTTCCATCCCATTGTACTCCCCATAAACGCCCGTCTGGTCCAAAAGCTAAGTCTCGCACTTGATGGTTGCTAAAGTGTTGCCAAGCTTTGGTTTTATCCGTGGCTTTTGGATCATAAATTTCAATACCATCACCACTGGAGACATAAATTTTGCCAGTTTTTGGTTCAATAGCCAGTGCATGTGTGAGCGGTGCTTCATTGGCTAAGGTTACGGTATCAGTGATGTGTCCATTTTGGCTGTCAACCAATAATAAGGCACGACCTGTCATGACCCAAAGTTGACCTAAGGCATCTTGTGCCATGTCTAAAATCGGTTCATCTAAGCTAAATAATGGCTGGGTTTGATAACCGCCTTCTTTACCATCAAATTGATAGACGTTGTTACGCAACTCGCCCCCACTGACCAGTAGTTGACCATTACTAAGTTGCACCATGGCACTACTACCCATAGCAGTACTTTGGGAAAATCCAGTAGCAAAGCCTCGCAAACTAAACGGTGCTAGCACTGATTGTAAATCATGCGTCGTACTAATTCCAGTTGCGGGTTTATCAGCGATGAATCCAGGCAACCCTTTTTTTACTTCGGTAAATAGGGCGTTGTTTTCATAGGTGCGATCTTGCGGTGCAGTTGGAGTTTGTGCTGTTTGAACCAGTTGTTCTACCACCCCAAGTTGTTCAAGCAAACTTGCTTGGCTACCGTCATCAGGTAAGACAGCATTGCTAATTTGTGCTTGCTCTTGGTTGCCCGCCAAATCTGTTGCGACACTTAAGAATTCATAATAACTACCAGCTTCTCCAGTAAATACAGCTTGACCGTGATCACCGATGACTTGTTTTTGCCAAATCTTGAAGTCACCTCCATCTTTAGCAACATATACGGTGACATGTTTTACCCCACTGCCACTATCAACCGCCTGCCATGTAACATCGTAGCTTGGCACATCACCAGCATCTCGCGTGCTAGCAACGACACGACTTTGTGGTGCAATTTTATCCAACCGATAGTGAATTGGGGTTGCGTCTACTGGAGTTTGATTATCAAAGAAGATACGGGCTTGACTGCTCACCACATCATCTTGCATTGCATCAATATCATCACTGATACTATATCTAACAAAACCCACATCACCTTTTTCTAATAACGCCTTACCGTCAATATCAATTACATTGCCAGTATTAGGATCAATGGCTTGAATCAGCCAAGTTGCCACTCGGTTAACCGCATCCACTCCAGCACTGACTCGTAAGATAAAGCCTTTACTTGCCGTAAAGTCAAAATCACCTTGGAACGCCGCTTTATCACCAGGTAAGTGTACATTAATATCGCCAATTTTAATATCTTGCAAACGTAGACGATATGGGTCCAGGCCATCATCTAGTTGGCTAACCAAGCGAATTTGTTTTACTCCTTGTTCACCAGTATTGGTAAAGTTAATTTGATAAGGTAGTGATACCCCACTAGGTAAGAAGCTAACCCCTTCGGTATTTGCCAACGCCTTAGGTCCTTTGATGCTTACCGTGCTACCTAAGTTTTGCTCAGCCAATTGCATTAGATATTGGGTAAGGCTCAATGCTTTAGGACCAATTGGTTTAAATTCATCATCTAATTGACCGATATGGCGTAAATACTCTAATTCCGATTGGCTACCAGCATACACATTAAAGTCTAAAAAATATGTGCCTTTTGTCGCATTTAAGTCAAACAACTCAGCCTTTGGTGATTTAAATACTGGCACTTCAACAAAGTTGCCTTCTTGATCTGAACGTGATTCGTAATAGTCAATAGGTGCTTTTTGTGCCTCTGGATCGCCTAAGTAACGTGCTGTGTCTCCGTACCAAGCTTGCACTTTAGCAAAGAATGCCACCAAGTCTTTTTGTGTGTTATATTCACTGCCTGCTTTACCCACCAAGATGCCTGTGGACAAGATGGCATTTAAACTGACTACTTTGACATCATCACGAATTGGTGGTGCTTCATTTTCTGGGCGTAATAACCCTGCAATTTCAAGGGCAGCAAGCCACCCAGCCTGCCACTGCTCTTGATCTGCCGCCAGTAGCTTTAATACATCATTAGCGCCACTATCCACTAAAATCGCTTGACGTAGTTTCTCAGCATGTGCTGTTTGATCAACAATGAACTCGGCTCTGGTGATTGGTGTTGCACTACCAAATATATCAAATCTAAACGGTAGTGAGAGCAGTTCTTTTTTTGTTAAATTGGTTCCGGTATCTTCATCAATGGTTAAGAACTTTTTGGTTAATCCACTGTTGATTTTGTCTAAATCTTGAACACCGCCGTCAAGTAAGCCTTGTTCTTTCCACTCTGGACGAATGGCATATAACTTATCCCGCAAGCCTTCAAAGTCTTGTGCTAACCACTCTTTTAACCCAGGATAGGTCTGCACGTTAAAGGTGGCACCCACAAAGCCACCTGCATTCACATCAAATGCGTAGCCTGGGGTTAAGTTATAGCCACTGGTATTTAACGCATTGTCTAGTGCTGCCCAAGGGATATCTTGACGCAATTTCCCAGTCAATGGAGTTTCACCGTATTGCTGATTATTGGCAATATCAACTGCCTGACCATTTGGCTGACCTGCAATATTAGAAGCAAAGATGACGTATGGTAGTGCCAGTCCTTCAATAAGATTGTCACTATAACCCATCTCCGTACTGCCCACATCAAAGCGTACATACGGTGTATCAACGTTGGTTAGGCTTTGCAAGCTAACACTATAATCATTTTTATCGCCAGGCTCAAGGGTGCGACTACCGCCAATACCAATGGTCACATCTGGCTCAATCATGCGCTCAACCAAATAACGATAAGCCTCGGTCACGGTATCGCCATTCGGGTTTTTCACCACAACATCATACAAACCAAAGGGCACTTGGCGTAAGTCAAAGATTGCACGAATATGAGTAGCATCAATGACCTGCCAACGTACCGCATCCATTTCAAACACCCCAGGACGGCTAATTTTTACCACTGCACCGGCAGCAAAGTGGGTGCCATAGATATCCATGGTAACCCAGCGATGATTATCATCTCCACGTCCTCCTTGGTCCGGAGTAACTTTGGTGATACTCAATGGCATTGCTTGTGCTAATAAGGTAACGTTTGGCTGGGTAATTGGCTGTTCGTCTTTACCAGTGTCCCGTGCTTTGACTAAGATATAATAATCACCTGCTTTGGTTGTTGGAATGATAACGCTTTGATTGGCCGATAAGCCTTGGGTGTACGCCGCATCGTAATTGTAGCCACTTGGAATATCGCCGTAGCGTACATACACTTCATTATTGGCATGACTGGTTGTAGAATTTAATAAGATACGTAATGTCTCACCGTCTTGAACATTTAATTTATACAACTTGGTTTCACCACTCACCAAACTTAGGTCTTGTGCTGTGCCCAAGGTAATACTAGGTACGGTAACTGCTATGGTTGTCGCTGAACTGGCGACATTATTGGCTTCCGCTGGATCGCTAATCAAACCAGTTTCGGTATAGCGGATTTTGCCCTCATACACCTCATTGTAAGCATCTGGACGTACCACGATATGCCAATTACCATCTTTTAACGGTGGCATGGTGATTTTAACTTGTTTACCATTGACGTCAATATAACTCTTTAATGTTGCTTGGTATTCACTACCTGCTGCCAAACCGCCATCATGTATCACATGACCCAACAATATGTCGCCCTTATCCCAACTGTTATCACTTGAGATGTAGATTGCATCTGACCAACGACCATAGGCTTGGTTGTCAGACTGATTTTTAACTGTGTAGGTGATGGCAATTTCATCGCCCACGTTGGCACTGGTTGGCAACTGAATGTCATTAACCACCAAATCGGCTGGTGGTGGCAGGGTAATTAAAATCGGTTGCTCGGCAGCCGTGTCGTTATTGGTATCACCTGTAAATTCACGTACTTTACCCACCACGTCATTAGCTGCATCCGTCACCACAAAAACATAGTATTCACCACTAAAATCAATCGGTGCCTTGACCGATAAACTAGCCTCATAGCTGGCGTCTTTAACAAGACCGCCTTGGTGTTCCACATATCCTAAATAGGTATCTTTCCTGATATCTAAAAAGCGATCTTTTGACAAGTAAACTTTATCGTACCAACCATACTGATCGCTTGGCACATCACCACCTCTATTTACCACACGGTACCGAAGGTTAAATTGTTGACCGGCAATCACACCAGTGTCAGCTGTAACACTCGCCACCTGTAAATCTGGTGGTAATACATAAGTAACTGGCAAATCAATGACTTTAACATTATTACCCTCATTGGCAAATTCCATGACATTATTGATGTTTGTAGCCTTAATAGTAGTAAGATCGGGACGAATCGTGCTAGTGATGCCATCATGCTCAGGATCGTTTAAAAACTCGGTATCGGTTTTTAAAATAAGTTTGTAGTCACCACCAATATTGGTAGGTAGTCTAAATGTTACAGTATTTGTATAGCTTTCGCCCGGTTTTAGGTAATGGACAGTTTTGTTGTTATCAACTTGGCTAACGGTGGTGATACGTGCTCTAGTTTTACGTTCAATATCGCTACCACGATCCACTAACGCAAAATCACTCTTATCTAATGCCTCATCTTTAGATAAATAAAGACCATCTAACCAAAATCCTGAACGTGTCTCACGGGTGCCTTGGTTTCTAACGGTCCAAGTTACTGTCATCTCTTCCCCAGATTTTGGCGTTGAGTTTGATAGTTTAATATCTTCGAAGACCAAATCTGGCTCACGGTACGTAATATTGAGCTCACCACGTTTGATATTGTTGGTATTTAAAGTCCCTTCATACACAGATCCAGCATATTTTGAATCAAAGTTTTTACCTCCGTAGTAGTTAAGTCCATCCTCATTGTGATTTGTGGGTGAGTTATTATTATATTCTTCTTTAGGTCTTACTTTACCATCATCAACAACAGCATCTGTAACCACAAATATATAATATTTACCATCGCCGCCTATTGGCAGTCTAGCCTGTATGGTTGCGGTATAGCTTTCGCCTGCTTTTAACCCCTGACTATTGTTATGTTGATACTGACCAATGATCTGATAGTAACCGTCAGTCATCTTGGGGTATTTACTAATCACTACCACATCATTCCAGCCAGACGTACGATTCCAAACATCAGCACCTTGATTGGTCACAGTCCAGCTAATAGGTGTTAACTCGCCTGAGAAATTATCAAGCTGGGTTGTAATGTTGGTAACTTGCAAGTCCGCTGGACTACTACTGACAAGCGTCTCTGCCAAGGCTTGGTTATTGGATTTGGTAATCTCTGTGATTGGCTTACTTGCGCTGGGCGATGAATTTGTACGAACAATGATGTACCTAGCATCAATAGATGGTGACAAAATCACCGTTTGAGTATTACTATAACTTTCTTGATTACCCAACGCACGCTTTTGAGTATATTCGCCCAACAGCCATTTTTCTGTAGCTTTTGTTAAATCTGGGTTGTCACTTAACCAAACCTCATCTACCCACTGATTAACCTGATTGTTGGTTTTTTCTTCAAAGGCATCTGCGATGTTTTGTACAGTATAGCTAAAGGTAAACTCTTTGCCTGCTTGTACTTGTTTGTCTGCACTCACCGCCACTACTTTTAAATCTGGTGGGGTGTAACCTAAAATATTGACCTCTTTAGCGGCATAGTTGTTGTTGTCCAACTCTTTGGGGTCATTTAAGTTGACATTTGAAGCAAGTGTGTCTTCTAAGATCACACCGTAGTTATCACTCCAAACTTGGATATACCACTGGCCTGATAAAGTCCCTTCTGGAATCGTTGCTTGAATACTACCTAGATAATCTTGACCTACCTCTAAATGCCCTTGATGTGTGGCTTTACCTATCAAAATATCACCACGTTCTGGGCGCGGACGAGTTGGGTCTTTGGTAAGCCATACTGTATCCGTCCAGCTATCAATACTACTTCTTAACCCTTGTGTTCTAGCAGAACCTTTATTGGCTACTTTATAAGTAACTTCAACGGTTGACCCATGGGCAATTTGCTCAGGGGCGACAACATCACTGGTCACCAAGTCTGCAAAGGGCACTGCATTCACATGCAGTTTTTTAGCGTAATAGTTATTATTCTCATTAGGGTATTCTTCAACTGCATGACCGCCATCTGCCACCACAATCACATACACATCACCACGATAGCTGATAGGAATATCTAAAGTGGTGCTTTGTGAGCTGTAGCTTTCTGTTGGTGCTAATGCCACTGGATTGGGGATATGACCAATCAATCTGTCATCTGCACTTAATGTGCCATCAAGCGATAAGTAAACTGCGTCTTGCCACTGTTTATTAGTGGCAATACTGCCAGTATTAGCCACGACGAACTTCACCGTTGCTCGAGTGCCTGCCATTACATTCTCTGGGGCTTCTACATCGGTGATGCGTAAATCAGGACGTGGTAGCAGACTGACAGCCAGTGCTGTATCCGATAGTTTTTGGTTGTTTTGCAAGGCAGCGACATCTTCATAGAGCGAGCCGTTTTTGTTAGTTACTATCTCCAAGCGCCATAATCCTTCAAGCCGATTAGGCAAACGAATTTGCTCTTCACGGGTATAGGTTTTACCTGCCTCTAAAGGCTCATGGTATTGATAGTTGCCTAAGCTAATGGTTTTGGTTGGATCACTAACCGAGACCAAGCGCACCTCATCTATCCAAGTTCCTGTCGCTTGTACTACACCTTGATTTTTTACTTGCCAACTAAACTGTATTAAATCACCTTCATAAGCACTCGATGGCAAACTGATTTGACTCACCACCAAGTCGGGGGTCGGTGATAGGCTAATCGGTAAACTAATTTGCGATGTGTTGTTGTCCCCATGAATAAACTCAAATGGACCACCAGTTTTTACATGCAAAGTATAGTCACCAGTAAGCCCATTGGGTAATGTTACAGTTATGGTATTGCGGTAGCTATCATTGGCGTTTAATGCCCCCAAATGGGTTAAGCTACCTAATGCCCAAGTTTTACCCGTTATGTCAGATAGCCAAATATTATCCGTCCATTGGTTGGTGTTAGTAATACCAATACCTCGATTACTCACCTGCCAAGTCACCTCAATACTTTGACCACTGTACGCGGTAGTATTAGTGGAAATAGCATCAACAGTTAAGTCAGCATAAGCCATCGGCATAACATCTACCGTGTCGCTCATCTTGATGTTGTTACTCTCTAACCCATTCTCCCAAACTTGATTACCACCATCAGTTTTGACAAATATTTTACCATGACGGGTAAAGCCTGGACCAAATTGGTAGGTGATACTATCCGAGTAGCTTTCACCTACAGCTAAGCCACCATTATGGGTTTTGTGCCCTAGTATCATGTCATCACCATCACCCAAAGTATCGTTGGCAGAGTAGATAATGCTATCTGTCCAGCTTAGGGTTTTACCCAAGCCTAAGCCTTGATTGCTAACTGTCCAGTTAACAGTCAAACTTGCTGGATCGCCAATAGTTTGGGGCAGTACTTGGATTTGACTAACACTAAGATCGGCGTAGCTATTTACAGCGATATTCATTGCTATCGCTAGCGTGTTATTGTCTTCTAACTCATTTTCACGATTGCTGTTGGTCGCATCTGTGACAATCACCAAAAACCACTCACCTTGTAAGTCAACTGGCAGTTCATAACTGAACTGATTGGTTACTTGACTATTGGCAGCCAACTCCTCATGACTGACTTCTTTGAGTAGGATAGCCCCAACGCCTAAACTGCCATTTTTACTTAAATATACTCGGTCAACGACATTGCGCGCTATCTGACTGCCTGCATTAACTGTGTTCCAGGTAATTTGTAGACTTTCACCGCCTTGACGTGCTCCTGTTGTGGCAACATCACTTACCCGTAAGTCAGGTGAGACGATCTCAAGGGTGCCTACAATTTGGTTGTCAGCATCATTAGATTCTTTGATATAACTACTACGATCTAAATCTAACACCACCTGCCAAGTACCATTTGCTAGGCTTGGCACGCTAATGGTAAAGGTTTTGGTTTGTGTGCTGTTTGGCAACATAACCAAGTTGTCAAGTGGCAACTGCTGGGTAATACGCTGATTGGGATCTTGATTATTAATAAAGGTGAGTGTGTGATAGGTATTGGCATTGATTAGGTCAGTACCAGTGTTTTCTAAATCAACGCTAACGATCAGTTGTTCACCTACAGATAGTGCTGAGGGTAATGCCAAGTTTTTAGCCACCAAGTTAGCGTAGGGTTCAGGCTCAATACGAATTGGCTGAGCACTAACCACAATGTTATTACTGCGCTGATTGGGCTCATGGATATTTTGGTTGGCATCAGTGACCACCATTAGATAGTAGTCGCCCAATAGATTGGTCGGCATGGTGATGCTTTGACTTTCTTGATAGCTCGCCCCAACAGTTAATTGTCCTGCGTGCGATTTGCTACCCACTAAAATAGCATCGTTATCGAGTACACCTGTTTTAGATAGATAAAGTTGATCAATCCAGTAGTTGCTAGTATCTGTGGCGATAGTGCCTTGGTTAGCAACTTGCCAACTGACACTAATGGCACGCCCCGCTTCGGCTTTGGTTGGAACCATCGTTAAGGTTGGCAGTAAGTCCACATAAGTTTGCTTAATGGCAAAGACTGGTGAGATATAAGTATTATTAAACGCTGTATCTGGTTCTAGTTCACTATGGTTGACGTCTGTAATTACCACCAGTTGATAGTTACCCTCAATGTTGCGTGGTAAGTGCACCATTTTGCTTTGACTGTAACTTGAACCTTGTGTTAAGACCTTATCATGACTGACTTGGGCTAAGACGATGCCATTATTCATTGACTGCCCTTGACGCACCAGAACAATTCGATCTACCCAGCTACTGATTTGGGTGTCTTTATCCCCTTGGTTAGCAACCGTCCAACTAATTGTTGCTGGGTAACCTGATTTGGCATCAGTCGGTACTGCAATACTTGTCACCGCTAAATCGGCATAGGTTTTTTTGTGACTGTGTAAACTTATCGTTTGTTGATTATTTTGTTCGGCATCATTTTGTGGGTTGACTTCAAAAATAATGCCTGCACCTGTAATGTTGCTATCAGCGGTCACACTAATCACAAAATCGCCACTACCTTTAACACCTTCAGGTAATATAAAGTCAAATTGACGAATTCGGCTTTCACCCGCCGCCAGTGGCAACTGGTCATTAAAGGATAGCGAGGTGTCAACAATCGCCGCACCCAAGCTACCATCATCATTTTTGGCACGTACCGTAATATGGTTTTGATAATTGCTTGGTAACGCTAGTGTGCCTTGGTTGGTATCCTTCCACGTTAGACTGACTTTATCACCCGCTTGCACTTGATGGTTGCTGATGGTTAGATCATCAACCACCAGATCTGGTCCTGACATGAGCTTGATTGACGCTTGATTGTCACTTTCTTGACTAACACCCTCAGATTCTTCAACTTGCTGCTGGCTATCGGTAGTTACGGTAATGGTAAATTCACCAATCCCGTTAATACCCTCAGGCCATATAAAGCTTGCTTGGTTATCTCGACCACCACCTACTGCAATCTGAGCTACATCAACTGGTATATCAAAACTGGCTACGACTTTTTGTGTGGTATTATTGTAAACTTTAACCGTCTCTACCCAACTACCCTTAGCTACTTGAGTCCCTGTGTTATTAGTCTTCCAGCGTACAGTTACTGTCTGATTCGGTTGCCAATTACTTGTTGGTATAAGACTGACATCACTCACGGTTAAATTTGGGTACTTTGCTAGCAACGAAGTAAATTGTGCACGACTGGTGTTATTTTCTTCATCAACACCTGTTTCAATTTGATTGTTGAGAGTATCTGTTTCAATCACCACCTCAAAGTCGCCCGCCCCTGCCTCACCTCTCGGTAGACGGATAGTGGTATGGCGTGCTTTACTTTCTTGGGCAAGCAGTTGACCTTGTGTGGCTTCATCATAGATGATAATGCTTTGTGCGATAATATTACCTGTTACTTTTTCTTTAATAATCACACGTTCGCTAAAATTTCCTTGGGTTGCCCTAGTGCCTTGATTGGTCGTTATCCACTCTATGTTAATGTTTTGACTTGAGGTAATCACATCGCCCACAGTCGGAGTTATTTGAATGTTTGAGACAACCACGTCCATCGTTCTTGGCTGTTCACTAAGTGAAATCGGCCAAGCCTGCTGTCCAACATCACTGGTCAATACAATAAAGCGATAAGGTACCTCAATACGCTTATTGCCTATTTGTTCAATAATGATTGAGTAGGTTCCTGACACACTCGCCACAAACTCTTTATCATCAAAAGAATTATCTATTGATTGGTAACGTCCATAAGGATCAACAATGTGAACACGAGCCTCGTAGTTATACCCCCAACCATGTTGACTATCATAGCTGTATCGCTGTGTTAATAAGTTTTGGAAATCAAGATATATACGCTGACCAGCTTGTACTTCCAATTGGTACTCATCCATGCTACCATCAGGCATTAAACGACTTTGGGTCAGCTGACCCGGAAGTAACGTCTTACCGCTATTTACTTGCGTTAATTTTAACGCAAAACTTTGATTGGCTTCAACATTTGTCTCAATAACCAATCTATAGTCACCTGCTTTAGCGGTGATTACTTGCAGATTTTCATATAAATTGTTACTAGCTACTTTCTCCCCTGTGAAATTATCAATAAGTTGCCAATATACATGACCATTTGGTGTAAGAACATCAACATATAATTGCTTTTCCTTATCTAGATGTAGATGATAAGTTTGTTTTTGTGTAGCTGGTGTTAATAATCCAGTAATTGCCTGATTTAACACCACTTTAGTATCGCTGTTATCAACTTTATCAATCTGAAAATCTACCTTGTTAATATAATTTTCAGTATTTTGATTATCAAAAATTAAATAATACTTGCCATCACTAAATAATTTAACCGATTGGCTGTCTTCTTGGCTTTTGCCAGTAAGAATTTGTTGACCATGTTCATTTACGATACGCCAAGCCGTACTACCGTTTGTATTGGCTAAAATATTAAAATAGATTTCATCTTCTGCTTGAGCATCAAAAACGTAAGCTTTGACTTGGTTTTTGATTTGATTTTCGGTACTACTCGCCTGTCCTAGACTAATGGGGGTGGCCAATTTAGTAAGATTACTTAGCGCAAAGTTAACTTCAGAAGCATTGTTAGAGTTTTGTTTTTGACTGATGATGAATTGATAATTTCCTTCGTGAAGTTTAACTGGATGATCTAATTGCGTGCTAATTATCTTGCCAGTTTCATCGGCCAATACAATTTGTTGAGTATTATTATAACCATAACCATTTGTTGATTTATTATCAAAATAGTAAAGACCAGATTCTTCTACAGAGATTTTAAAGATCTTTGTTTCATTGCTGTTGATGCTACCTTGCCAGTTATTGATTGCTTGATCGTCACTATTCATAACGATATTGGTATAACTTGGTAGTAAATTCGGTGCATTATTAACAAGACGTGACACCGATAATTGTAAGGTGCCAACTCGCCCATCGCTCAAATTGGTATCATCAATTGGGTTATAAAAGCGATTTGGATAACCACTAATACCGATATAATACATGCCTGTTGCCAAAGCTGTATAATTAAGCGAATCATCATCAACATGACCAACCTCGCCACCCATAGCATCAAAGATGCGTGCATAACCATCAAATGTGCCATTAGGGGCAGATAGTTTCAACACTTCTCCCTGAGCCAGATAAATTCTATATAAATCAACATCTGTTGTGGTATTATTATCCCCAATATTGATTGGTATAATCTTAGTTGTATTTAAAGCCACCAGAATCTCTTGGGCATTAGCAATCGTATTACCTACCTCAGTTGAGGCATTAACATTTTCGTTATTGCGACTAATAATCACTAAATGAGGTTCGCCAATCGCCACAGTTGATTTAATGGCTAATGTATAAACGTCTGTTGCTGTAATTTTTTGTGTAAATTTACCATTATCGCTATTGGCAACTTCATTGCCATTTTTATCTAAAAGCGTTACAGACACGCTATCATCATCAATCGTTAACGTATCATCATTTTCTAGCATCAATCGATAATAAAAGGTGTCGGTTGCATTATTAATGACTGCCGATTGACTCTGATTCTTTTCTAAGATTAAATCAAGTGGGTTATTTACACTAATAGTTGGTGCAAAGTTGATTAGTTTAAATCCATACTCACCACTCTCTTCAGCCGTATTACTAATTCTAAAGATATAATCACCCGAGTTCAAATAGACTTGACTATTGTTTAAATTTGCCAAATTAGTGTTACCAAATAGTAATGAACCATCAGGATTTAACAACTCAAATCTAATGTTATTAGATGCGACAACCTGAGTAAGTTGATAATATCCAGCTTTAATTACCTGAAATTGGTAGCTGTCTTGATCAACAGCTGTATTAAACCGTCCAGAAATCTCTTGGTCTGTCATTAAAGGTTTAGTTTGTTTGATAGCTTGGGTCAATCTAATATTAAAATCAGCAGCATTCATATAAGCTGCATTGTATTTATTAATAATGAGATAGACTTTGCCTGTGATACTAGGGACAAAGTTTGTACTTTGATAAGCATGGTGATTATCAACCAATACTCGACCCTCTTCATCAACCAAGCGGTACACAAACTCATAATTACCAACATTTTCTAATTTAAAGCCATATTGCTGTCCTGCTTGCACATCTAAGGCATAACTGGCTAAACCATCATTAGCGGCTACTTGACCATTTAGCACACCACCATTATTGGTTAAAGTTTGGGATTGGCTAACAATATCAACAATTTTAAATTCATAGCTTGGTGTTTTAACACCAGTTGCATCAATCTCAATACGATAATTACCTGCTGGTAGATAGAAATTTTGTAGTAATTCTTCATTGACACTTAAGCGACGTATGTTTTGCTTTAAATCAGGCCCCAATAAACGAATATTGTAATTACCATTTCTGACACTAACTGCGATATTTTTAGCACTGTCTAAACTAAAATCAAATTGTTGGACATCTCCTGCGATGAGTTGACCGGCAACCTTTTGACCAACTTCAATGGTTTGATTGTGTATCTGATAGTCGCTAATAAATATGGTGCGTAGCGATGGATAATCTGTTCGGTTATTGTTAGAATGATAATTATCAAAACTAACTAAGTAATATTCGCCAGTTGTTGGAATGGTGACTTTTTGTGAATAATCCCCATTACCCCAAGTTTCATAATGAATGATTTGCGTACCATCTTTGTCCAGTAACAACCAGTTTTGACCTGAGGTATTCGGGCTACGTGTATCAATTAAGATACTCTGTCCTTGCGATGCCTGTAATTTCCAAGCAATGGGTAAACGTGAGTCATTGGCACTACCTGTTACTTGCTCATCAAATGGCAATTGTTCTAATGTGGTGATATCAAGCAGGTTAAAGCCATAACCTACACCACCAATTCGATTGGTAGTTTTGCTGACTTGTAGCGTATAATATCCCGCCGCTAAATCCACCAATTTCGTCTGGTTGCTAATATCAGTAACTCCACCATTGCCATCAATAAGTTTCATTACCATATAACTATTAGCATCTACATAGTTTGATAATAAATATTTACCTGCTTGAGTAATCTCAAAGACGTGATTAACCTGATCTTGATAATTAAAATCACCACCTTGATACGCATTACCCACTTCATAAGCGACATGAGTTATGGCACCTGTTTGTAATGAGTAAGTATAGGTTTCTGTACTATGTGAAGGTACTTCAAGGTAATAAACACCATTGTGTGGTGCAGTAAAAACCATATTTTGATTATACCAATATTGCTCCTGATAAGCATTACCACTTTGAAGCAGCTGGTTATTATCATACAGATTGACATTAATAGCATTACCAACATTGCCAGAAGAGGTTGCAGAAATAGAATAACGCTGACCAGCAACTAAATTTACCGCTAAGAAATGGGGCTGATTAACACTCTTAGGTGTAATGCTAACCGCTTTGTCAGCATTTAAGGATTGAATAGGACTTAAATAGGCCGTATAATTCCCTTCATAATACCCTGTTTTCAATTTAACAGTGTATTCACCTTTTTCTAGCAGAACTCTACGATTCCCAGATCCTGCTACCGATTGTACTAATTGATCGTTATTATCATAGATTTCGGCTGAAATATAGTAAGATAAATTTAAAGTTAAATAGCTATTATCAGTTACATTCAATGCATAGCTAAATGTTTTGTTACCTTCAATAACATTATTTGTGTTTAATACAAGAATTGGATTGGTCTTAGGATTAGTTTCTGCAACTATGGGTTGATCTGATTGTCGACCAATATTAACGGTGTAAGGCGTGTTAGTTGCCATCTGCGGATCAAGCCAAAGGTAAAAATCACCTTTAGGCAAGTTAATGGTGTTATTAATATCACTCAATGTGGTTTTAGTAATCAAGTGATAATACTTATCATATAAACTATATTGGTAAGTTTTACCCTGTGTATCAATAATATAATTGCCCGGCTCTGCAACATGAATGGCTTTAAGCTGGGCTTGGTAACTGGTGTTAGGTGTGTAATCAAAATTTAATGGAAGGGATACAAAATCATCATTTTGACTAGCAGCCAATAAACGCAACTGGTTATCCCCAGTAAAACGACTATTGTTAGTCAAGGTGATACGATATTCACCCTTGTTAAGCAATAATATTGCCTCATGACTATTTAGAACTACATTTTGATTGGTAATCTTATTGATAACGTTCCAACTAATATCGTTGTTTGGTTGCATTAGAAAATCTAATGCCAATAACCCATTATTCTCCAAGCTGACATCATAAATATACTGACCACCAGGTTGAAATTGAATGGGGTTTAAAGCATTTAATGTAGTTGCAATAGGTGACTGTCTGGTTTGTTGATGAAGTGTGAAGCTATATTTTCTTTTTTCATCATTCGGCATCCCTTCAATTGATAACCAATAATCACCATCTTCATTTACCGTAATGATACCATAATCATTAGCAAGGCTTTGATTATTCACTATTTGACCACCACGATTATCAAATAATGACCATTGACCTTGATTTGTTGCATCTCCTTTGAAAAATAAGCCATCACCTTTATTTACTGAGATGCGAAAAAGTTTTGCCTGATTGCTACCTGTTAACTCTCCTGTGACATCCTGATTTGTTGTTAATATCTCTGCTGTTTGTTCACCTAAAATTCTAAATTTATAATTATCTATTGTTTGACCATTACCGTCTACCGTCAAACGATAGTTACCTGGCATTAAAACCTGAAATTTATCTGAGGCATTAGCTAGCGTTTTTGAGCTAAACTGACTAATTGGTTGATTATTCACAATGCTGTCAAGTTGCCAATTCATGTCATTACCTTGCACCCCATCAAAGAAAAGTTTACTCGTTTCAGTAATGACTAGTTCATAAACATCCTGTTCACCAGGTTGTTCGATACTACCTTGTATGTCATGTGCCCCTGGCATTAGGTCGGCTGACATTAATAGTTTGGGTTCAAGGGCTTCTAACTGCCATAAGTTGTCGCTTTTCATCACATTTCCTTTAGTTGTTTTGTTATGCTTAGGTAATTTGACTGACATAAAAGGTTTCCTTTGAGAATTGGAAAATGATATCGGCTAGAATTTTACCACAATACCATTATCTTATCTATACTATATATATTGGGTCCCCAATCAAAAAACACTTGATCAATGGTATTGTTATGAGAAAAAGGATGAGAGGTTTCGATTTCTAAATCAATAGACGGTTCATCGGGGTCGCAAAACCTATCATATTCCGCAGGCAGCCATGTTTTAAGATTTTTGGCTCACCTTGAGTAAAATCCACATAAGTAAATACATCGCCATAACGTTGAGACCTTTCACAGGTCTGTACAGCAATACCTTCTACTGATGTTTTATACAGTGGTGTTGCATAGCTCCAAAGGCTAACACCAAATGCAGGTTTACCATCTTGACAAACCAAAGTATAGTTTCGGTCCTCATCCTTATGACGCTCGTAGACAGGTAAATCTTTGGCTTGTACCCAACCCGCTTCTTTTGTCCAGAAGGGGTGATTTTCTGTACAGAATACTTGAGATATGCCTTTATATTCTTTCTCTATAGGGCTAAGTTCTCCTGATTTCATTTTCTCTAATCTTTCAGGTTCGATATCATCTCTCAACGTATCAAATGCCACTCTTAAGATTTTGTGTTTTTCTTTAGAGGCGAATGTGTTTAAAACTCGTTTATAAGCAAGCTCACCCTCTGGTTGATCTTCATGGCGTGATAACACCATATCACCAACTTTTAATTTTTCAATAGGCATTAATCCCTTATCAGTATGAACCAATGTACCTGCCACAAAACCAGCATTATGTTTCATTTCTAACTTCAATTGCTCAACATCAAAAGCCTCATCATAAAGTTTCTTATTTAAAGCTTCACCTGACAACGGATTGTCTTTATCTGTCGCTAAAGCCTTCTCTCTTGTTTTATAATCCCATAGTGGACGGTTATTCTCTAACTTTAAAATAACCCTAACATCCGCTACACCCTGCCGTGCAACGTTCACAAACGCATTACGAACATTTATCGCAATAATCGCCTTTTCCTCCCAACTTGCATTTGGATGGTTAGCCTCAAT
>NZ_BCYQ01000005.1 GCF_001598275.1 Moraxella oblonga NBRC 102422 | reverse complement strand
CGGTTAGTATATAATAAAACATCACAAAACCATAAAAAAGATACAAAACTGCAACCTTTATTTTGTATAATGTAAACGTGCCATTTTAGATTTGTTTGGATTCATGTAGGATAAATGTATGAAATCATTAAAACTTGTTTTACCGATTGTAGGTATCGCCATGATGACTGCTTGCCAACCTAGTATCACTCCTCACTTAAATACCACAAACACCCCTCAATTGAATCTATATCAGCCTATAACCATCACTCATGAAAACCTGACAGGTTCTTGGCAACTTATGGATAATGACATTAAGGGCAATAAAAACAAACCACTGATTTTAAAATTTGAAAACAACCAAGTATCTGTCATTAATGGCTGTAATAATCTGCGTGCCAATTATCAAATTCAAAACAGTATATTGCAAATAGGTTCACCAATTTCTACTCGCATGATGTGTGAGAATCCACTGATGGATATTGATAATTTGGCAACGCAGTTATTAAAAGGTAATATTGTGCTAGAAAAACAAAAAGGCACACAAGATGTTTATATGAAAATCAGTAGTAATGATAATGATTTTATTTTAAATAAAATCAAATGACTCAATTAAATACCCCATTTATCTAAATGGGGTATTTAATATTATTATTTATGATGAATTTGCTTTAAAATCACTTCATCTTTGATTTTATCATCATTGACAAGAAGCATTGCTTTACTCAAAATCAAGCTAAAAACTCTATCGCCACTAAAATCCAAATTCACCTCATCACTCTTTTTATTGCTTGGAATGATACATAGATATTGGTCATTGGGGAGCATTAGGATATTGCTTGACCCTAGATGAATTTTATAGGTACGAACTTTACCTTGTACGATTAAAAATTTACCATCAATACTCAATTTGTCAGCGATATTTAGGCGTGGAATGATGAGTTTGAGATATTCGGCACGGCTTTTGGCGGTTTGACTTAAATCGCCAAAACCATAACTTTGCCAATAGTCTCTAAATGCCCCACTTGCTCCGCCATCTGCCCAAGTTGGGTCATTGCCAATGCTTGCTACCCCCACAAACAAATCCACATCACGCATAATCTCGGACAAAACTTTTGGGGCAATGCTTTCTAGGGGCAGACCATTATCGGCATCTTTTCCCCAACGGCTTGAAAAATGCCCATGACTGACATGCGATGAATTAACAGGCGAGTCTATCGGATAAAAGCGTAATTGGTCGGTGCTGACTCGCAAATACGCCCCCGCTTCGGTGGTATCCACGCCATATTCATCGCCAATATTATGCACCCAATATTCGCTACGCAATCCATATTCCGTCAAATTGCGATGTGGGGCGGGAAAATCAGCATCGGCAGAAATACGCAATATCGCCTCCCACCCACGCAATTTGGCTAATTGATTTAATTGATGTTGTTTTAAAATATGCCCTGCAAAACGGTTGGAATAATGGTGGGTTTTTCGCTCCGCATCGGTCAAAATATAAACTTCTCGCCAAACTTGCTTAAAGGGCTGTTTGATATTTTTGGCAAATAATTTTTCACGCCAATTTAATACCATTTCTACTTCAAAATCAATGGGGTGAAACAATTTAATCACGCTATCTGATTTAATCTTTGCCACTTTGTCATCAATATCACACATCTGCCCCTCATTAAAAAAGGCAGGCACGCCATCAATCACCCACACCAATCGTCTTGCTACTGTGCCTGTTAAAGGGTGATTTAAATAACGCTCTTGCCAAATATCGCCAGTCCACGATTTTTTGCTAATCATCAAATTATCAAGGCGTGTATTAATGGCACTGATATTTTTATCAATGTCTTTGATAAAGGCTTTAAATTGTTTTAATTCATCGGCAAAATTGGTTTTGACATCAGTAGGGGCGGATTTTAGGTTTTTGCCATTTTTGCTAAATTTTAAGACCGAACCTGTATCATCAATATGGATTGTTACAGTTGTTTCGCCCCATTGTTCAATCCGTTCTCCCACATTTTGTAAACCAAAAGTTGGAATACCAATTTCCAATAAATCATCAAAGGATAAATTTAACCGCTCGGCAACGGTATTTAGGGCTTTTTTGATTTGGGCGAGGGTGGTTTTAAAGGTTACGGTGCTATCCAAAAATACCAAAGCGGATAAGGCACTTTGGTTGGTCATTTGCGATAATACATAAACGCTGGTATTCGCCAGTTTAATTTCTTTTACGCCAATACCAGCCACTTTTTTAAGACTGGCATCGGCAACTTTGGCAACGGTATGAGCCAAATCATCGCCTGTGGGGTCGCTAATCAAAATACACCATAAAAAGCCTTTTAGGGTTAGGGCGTTGTAGGGATTAAATTGCTCTGAGCTACCCAAACACCAAATTCTATAATTTCCCCATGCTTTTCCGTACCAAGATAATTCTTTACGCAATTCTGGTAATTCATCTAAGTCCATTGGCTCGCCATTTTCATCGGCAAGTTGCTCGATGGTAGCATAGCCATATTCATCTTTATAATATTTTCTGGTAGCAGGTTTACTAATTTCCTTTAAAGATTGTACCAAAAATTCATTAAAATTTTCCAAACCAACAATTTCTAATAAAGGCTTGGCTTCTTTTAACCATTTTCCAGTTGGTTTCGGTTTGTCGCAAGTGCGAGCAAAAACGGATAATTGTTGCCAAGCGGTTTGTTTTTCGGTAGGTAGGGTTTCAATTAATTCTAACAGTTTATCTGTCCACGCTTCACCGCTCATAACAATTGGTTCTAATTCTGGGGCAAGTTTTTCCATAGAAGTTTCCTTATTTAAAAATTGGGTAAAATTTACTTTTTATTGATTAAATCAGCCCCCTTGCAAGGGAATTAATTGCAAAAAAGTTAATTTGGAAGTATCATCGGATTTGATGTGTAAAGGTGCGTCCAAATCGGTGATTTGCTTATCATCAATAATTAAAATAAAACCATTATTTAAAAATGATTTGACTGCTTTATCAAATTCTTCTTGCCAATCTCGTAATTGGGTTTTTGGGACAGGATTGGTAAAGGATTTGGGAAGTTTTTCGCCATTTAATCTTTTTTCATGTTCGGTCAATTCGCCTAATTTTTGCTCATATTGGGCAAGTAGCTGGGTTTGTTTGGTTTGATAAGATTGCTCATTTTGTATATTGGCAGTCTCACAGTCTTGTTTAATGCGTGCTTTTAATAGCTCTTTGGCGGTGGTCTGTGTGTGAGACAGATGAAGCGACATCGCAAAAATGGGTGTGGCAAACATCGTTTCGTCAAAAATATCTAGGCGGTACATGATTTACTCCTTATCATATAGGTCTGGTATGGGAGTGAGTGTGCCGTGTTCACGCAAAGTAGGTCTCTCCCAAGGCAGGTGGTCTGTGCCGTATTTTTGGTGGTAGTAAGGTTCAATTGCATGGTTGTTGGTGTGGATAGATAGGCTAAGTTTGAGTTGAGAGATTTCTTCTTGACTGATTGTAAAAGGGTAATCCAAACCTACAATGTCAGCCATTAATTCTAAGTTGATATTGAAGGGTATAGCGTACTGATAATATACCGTGCGTTTGCTGGTGCAAATGCCTTTAAAATTGTATTGGATGAGAATATTGGCAATCACTCGGTCATTACTAAGACCAATAGCTGCCCATGATTTTGCTAAGTCAATTGCCAAGTGTCGTCTAATGGCATAGCAGTTGACATCAATGAGATAAGGAGCATTTGGATAATTATCTATACCATGGGGTACTTGATAAGTGTTATTTTTCCACACAAATGCACTGGGTACTAAATCTTTTGGATTAATATACCAAAACCCCAATGATTCTGTGTTATCTTTCCAAATATCATTACCGTTGACAAAATAACGTAAACTATACCCATAATCTGCCTGATATTTATCCATATATGATACCAAACTTTCAACATGCTCCTTATCATACCAATTATCATCATCAAGATAACAAATAATATCTTCTTTAACCAAAAAAGGAGCGATGGCATTAATGTAAGAATTATACATTTTATTTGCCCCTGTATTCATTGGTAGATAAGTTACAACAACATCAGGATAATCATCTTTGAGTAGATTTTTTACTTTGTCATGAAATTGTTCACCGTCCACAAAAATATAATGTTTGCATGGATAAGTTTGTGCTTGTACGCTTTTTATGGCTTTAAGCAAGTCATCTCGTCCAATGGTGGCAGTAACAACAGCAACGGTTGAGGTGGGGTGGGTCATGGAAATATCCCAAAATTTGTTACAAATGTTGAGTGAATCTAAGTATTGTAGCATAAATTTAGGATACTTTCTTTTAAAGTTATCATTCGTCCCCATTTAGGAAATATCTATTTTATGGGCAAAATACCATGGCACACGATTTTATTTCTATTCGTGGGGCAAGAACCCACAACCTAAAAAACATTGACCTTGACATTCCACGAGACAAATTGGTGGTTATCACAGGGCTGTCAGGTTCTGGCAAATCGTCCCTTGCCTTTGATACCTTGTATGCCGAAGGGCAACGCCGTTATGTAGAAAGCCTGTCCGCCTATGCTCGCCAGTTTTTATCGCAAATGGAAAAGCCTGATGTGGATAGCATTGATGGACTTAGTCCAGCCATTGCCATTGAACAAAAATCCACCAGCCATAACCCTCGTTCCACCGTTGGCACAATTACCGAAGTGTATGATTATCTAAGGCTTTTGTTTGCAAGGGTTGGCACGCCTTTTTGTCCAGAACACAACGCCCCAATGACCGCCCAAACGGTTTCTGAAATGGTGGATTTGATTTTGGCAAAACCCCTTGATACCAAGCTTATGATTTTAGCCCCCATTGTCAAAGAGCGAAAGGGCGAACATACCGCCCTGCTTGATGGGCTTTTGGCACAAGGCTTTACCAAGGTTAGGATTGATGGCACTATCTACGATACAGACGATTTGCCCACTTTGGCAAAAACTTACAAACACACCATTGAGGTGGTGGTAGATAGGTTCAAAGTCCGCACCGATTTGGGCAATCGTTTATCCGAAAGCCTAGAAACCGCGTTAAAATTGGGTGGCGACATTGCCATTTTGCACCATTTGGACGATGGGGCAGAGCAGATTTTGTCCGCCAAACACGCCTGCCCCATTTGTGATAGGGCGGTGGGCGAGCTTGAACCACGCTTGTTTAGCTTTAACAACCCACACGGAGCTTGCCCTGCTTGTGATGGGCTTGGCAAACGCTCGTTTTTTAGTGCTGATAAGATTGTCGCCTTTCCTGAAAAGTCGCTCAATCAAGGGGCGATTGTTGGTTGGGATAAGACCCACGCTTATTATTTTAACCTATTGACCCAAGTTTGCCAGCATTTTGACATTGATATGGATAAGCCTTGGCAAAACTTGCCCAAAAAAGTGCAAGCCTTGATTTTGCAAGGTTCTGGCAAGGAAAAAGTCCCCCTTACCTTTACCGATGAACGAGGTAAAAAGGTCAGTAAAGACACCCCCTTTGAAGGGATTTTGCCCTATTTTGAACGCCGTTATCACAGCACCACAAGCCAGCTTGTCAAGGACGAGCTTGCCAAATACCTATCGGATACCACTTGCGATGCTTGTGATGGCGTGCGACTAAACGAAATTGCCAGAAGTGTGCAAGTGGACGGCAAGGGTGTGGGCGATATTATCAAAATGCCACTTGGACAAGCCTTTGAATACTATCAAGATTTACAATTAAGTGGGCATAAGGGCGAGATTGCCGATAAGATTTTTAAGGAAATTCGTGAACGGCTTGGCTTTTTGAACAAGGTGGGCTTAGATTATTTGACTTTGGCAAGAAGTGCGGAGACCTTGTCGGGCGGTGAAGCCCAGCGGATTCGCCTAGCCAGTCAAATTGGGGCAGGCTTGATGGGCGTGATGTATGTGCTTGATGAGCCGTCCATTGGTCTGCACCAAAGGGATAATGACCGCTTGATTGAAACTTTGACCCATTTGCGAGATTTGGGCAATACGGTGGTGGTGGTAGAGCACGATGAAGATGCCATCAGAAGTGCCGATTTTGTGGTGGACATTGGCGTGGGGGCAGGCGTGCACGGCGGAAAAGTGATTGCCACAGGGACAGCCGATGAGATTGCCAAAAACCCAAATTCCTTGACAGGGCAATATTTGGCAGGGATTAAAAAAATTGACATTCCAAAAGTTCGCCATCCAGCAATGAAAATTGAAAAAAAGGGTAAATTAGTCCCTGCGTTTTTGGAACTTTTGGGGGCAAGGGGCAATAATTTAAAAAATGTAGATTTAAAAATTCCTTTGGGAACAATGACTTGTATCACAGGCGTATCAGGCTCTGGCAAGTCCACCTTAATCAATCGCACGCTAATGCCCCTTGCGGCAACGGCTTTGAACAATGCCACCACGCTGACCGCAGAACCTTATGATAAAATCAGTGGGCTTGACTATTTGGATAAGATGGTGGACATTGACCAATCGCCGATTGGCAGAACGCCAAGAAGTAACCCAGCCACTTATACAGGCGTATTTACCCTAATCAGAGATTTATATACCCAAACCGAAGACGCAAGGGCGAGGGGCTATAAGGCAGGGCGGTTTAGTTTTAATGTCAAAGGCGGTCGCTGTGAAGTATGTCAAGGCGATGGTATGATTAAGGTGGAAATGCATTTTTTGCCTGATATGTATGTACCGTGCGATGCCTGTAATGGCAAACGCTACAACCGTGAAACCTTAGAGGTCAAATACAAGGGCAAATCCATCTCTGATGTGCTGGATATGACGGTGGAAGAGGCTTTGGCATTTTTTGAGGCGATTCCAGCCATTCATAGAAGACTGCAAGCCTTAGCGGAAGTGGGTTTGGATTATATTCGCTTGGGGCAATCGGCAACCACACTCTCTGGTGGCGAAGCCCAAAGGGTCAAACTTGCCAAAGAACTTGCCAAAAGAGACACAGGGGCAACGCTGTATATCCTAGATGAACCCACCACAGGACTGCATTTTGAAGACATTGCCAAACTTTTAAAAATCCTACACACCCTGCGAGACCGTGGCAATACGGTGGTGGTGATTGAGCATAATTTAGATGTAATAAAAACCGCCGATTGGGTGGTGGACTTAGGCTATGAAGGCGGTGATGGCGGTGGTCAGATTGTGGCAACTGGCACGCCAGAGGCGGTGGCAGATGATGAGCGGTCGCATACAGGTAGATTTTTAAAGAATGTTTTAACGGAGAAAAAGTAATGTCATCATTTGATTTGGAAAAAGCCAAAAAAGATGGATTGGTTAATACTTATAATATTAACTTTGAAAATATGCCCATTACTGATGATGACATTTTATATCTTTGTCAAAATATCGTTACCAAGCAGATTGTGAATGTCAATTTAATTGGCACACAAATTACTGATAAAGCCTTAGAATATTTGGCAACATTCCCCAAATTAAAACTGTTGTTTGTGAATAAAACTGCGATTACAGGGCAAGGGTTTTGTCATTTTGCAGGGCATAAAAAATTGGCGGTCATTTGGGTGGAAAATACAAGCCTTGATGATGAGATTTTACCTTTGATTGCTCAAATTCCCAATATGACTGCTTTTTTGATTGAAGGCACAAAAATCACTTGGCAAGGGCTTTTGACACTTGCCAAGCACCCACACATTCGCCCTGTTGCTCGGGGCGGGCAATTTTTGGGCAAACAATTAAAAGAGTTTCGCCAAACGCAGCGTGAATTTGCCAAAAAGAACAAAACCGCTGTCAATGCCGATGATTTGGCAAAAGTTACCGCACAGTTATTGGCGTTTTTTGAGGCGGTGCATTCTTGGGAAGCACTTGCCGAGCCAGATTTTAATGATGAAATGATACAAAAAAGCACAGAGATTTATCGGCAATTTTTTACCAAAAGTTGGCACAATACTCAAAGAATGCATTTACAAAGTGGCGGTAGTTATCAAGAGCATAAAATTGTAGATAGTGAATATGTCAGCAAAAATCGCATTTATCTTTATACCGAAGATGGGCAGGATACACCCCACCGCTTTTTGTGCATTCGCCAAGCAGACGATTTGTGGTTGTTTGATAAAATGCAAACTAAATTTGATTATAAATGGGTATCATATACGCCATAGCTGGTGTGGGCAAGAAATTTTTTTAAAAACCCCTAGCATTTTTTGTTAAAATATATTAAGACACTTAGGAATGCGATGTATTTATTTGACACCCATACCCATTTTGATGTACCAGAATATGACGACAGGCGAGATGAATTTAATACGTCCGCTTATCACAATGGCGTGCGTCATTTGGTATTAATTGGCTATTTAGCAAGATATTTTGATAGAATGGTAAATATCAAACAATATGCCGATACACATTATCCCATCATTCATCATTTGGCGTGTGGCTTGCACCCTTTGTATATCCGTGAGCATGGTGATGATGATTTGATTGTTTTGGATAATTATTTAAAAAGTTATCCAAATATCGCTATTGGTGAGATTGGTCTTGATACTTACCCTAATGAATTAAAAGATGAGATGATTTATGAAAAACAAAAACATTTTTTTATAGAGCAAATACAGTTTTCTAAACAATATGATTTGCCCATTTTATTACATATTCGTAAATCACATGCTGATGTATTAAAAATTTTAAAAACACAAAAATACAATGCCAATAATCAAGGTGGCATCGCTCATAGTTTTAGTGGTGGCGAAAATGAGGCACTTTCATTTGTCAAAATGGGATTTAAAATTGGCATTACAGGGCAGATTACCAACCCTAATGCCAAAAAATTACGCCAAGCCGTCAAAACTGTTTATGACAAATACGGCATATCATCATTTGTGATAGAAACAGATTGCCCTGATATGATGCCTCTGCCATGCCAGCATGGAGATAACTATTTTAATGAGCCTAAAAATTTAATTCACGTCATTAATGAATTATCAGTTTTGTTTGATATGGATAAAGAAAAATTATCTTATGAACTGTGGCAAAATAGCAATGACGCATTAAAAACAAATTTTGCATATTCTGATAAAATGATTGCAAAATAGGTTTTCCGTTCGCCCTGAGCTAAGTCGAAGGGTGAAAGAAAACCGTTCAATGGTTCGACAAGCTCATCATGAACGGTTTATTATTTCTAATGATTTGATATAAAAAGGCGATATATGAATAATCGTAGATTTACAGGTACACGCACACTATATGGTGATGATTTTGATAAATTTGCCAACGCTCATGTATATGTGATTGGCGTGGGTGGCGTAGGTTCGTGGGTGGTAGAAGGCTTGGCACGCACAGGCATTGGGCAGATGACGCTGATTGATATGGACGTGCTGGTGGAGAGTAATGTCAATCGCCAATTACCTGCACTTACCGATACATTTGGGGAGGCTAAGATTGAGATAATGAAACAAAGGGCAATTGGCATTAACCCAGATGTTAAAATACACATGATTGATGAATTTATTACGCCTGACAATATCACAGATTTATTACCAAATACTAATATGATAAATGAGTATAAAACTAATAACAAATCGCTTGTGATATTAGATTGTACAGACGACATGAATGCCAAACTTGCGATTGCTCTATATTGTCGGTTTAATAAAGTCAAACTCATCATATCAGGTGGGGCAGGTGGTAAAGTTGACCCACTACAAATAAAGGTTAGTGATTTAAAAGATGTTTATCAAGACCCATTACTTGCCAAATTACGCCAAAATCTCAAAGATAAAAATATCAACCGTGATTTAAAACATAAATTCGGCATGAAATGCGTTTATTCTAGTGAACCTTTAAAACTTGCCAATGCTTGTGAGAGTGGGCTAAATTGTGGCGGTTATGGTTCGGCAGTATCGGTAACAAGTACGGTGGGCATGGTCATGGTGGCAGAGTGTTTAAAGATGATTGGCAAACAATGATTGTCTTTGCCAATCAATATGTTATAATTCAATTGATTTATATAAGGTGATGAAAAAATGAAGATTTTACAATCCAAACACTATCAACCCAAAAAGATTTTTAATCAAATATATGTAGATAACCAATACCAGATTGTTGCCCAAGATTTAGACCGAGAAGTAATTCCTTCTGACAGTCCTTATTACAATCTATTAAACTCTCTATTTCCCAATGTCTATTTTGATGATATGGTGATGAAAAAAGACAAATTGGTAGATTTTGTTAAATGTACTGATTATCACCCTGTGGGTTTTGATAAAGCCAATCGCCGTTTTTATGAGCGTGAAGTGTGTTATTTTTATGAAAAATACCAGCTTTTTATTGTAGCAAGCGAAGATTTGAGCAATGAATATGATAAAACGATTTTTGAATCTGGATTATTGAGAGTTGAACACATTTTTTATGACCCTAGAGATGAAAACTCTCTAACTAATATTCGTGATTTTTTTAATAATTATTTGGAAAAATATATTTCCCAAGAAAGTAAAATTTTATTACTATTAAAAGAAGGTCAGGATTTGGTGTTTAAACATCAGGGTATCAAACCTTACGCACTTGATTTAAATACCATGTATAATGATGACTTTTTACCTGTACATGGCAAAATACAAGAAGGTTTATCCAAAACTAAAAAGGGTGTGGTGTTATTGCACGGTTTGGCAGGCACAGGCAAAACCAATTATATCAAATGGCTTACTGCCCAAATCCCTGACAAAGATTTTATCTTTGTGCCAAACAACATGATTGGCGAGCTTGCCAAACCTGAATTTATGAGTATGCTTATTGAGCGTAAAAATTCGGTATTGGTCTTAGAGGACTGTGAAAATTATATCGCCGAGCGAGTGGGTGGCGGCAATCAGACTGATGTGGTGGGCATTATCCTAAATATCGCTGATGGGATATTATCCGATGTCTTAGAATGTCAATTTATTTGTACTTTTAATGCTGATTTGATGGAAATTGACCATGCGTTGTTGAGACGTGGGCGATTGATTGCCGAGTATAAATTTGATAAATTGTCAATAGATAAATGTCATGCCTATTTAAAATCCGTTGGGCAAAATAAAGAGGTTGATAAAACCATGACATTGGCAGAATTAACCAATATTGATGAAAAAGAATTTAAAACCCTTGATGATAAAAAAGTCGGTTTTGGATTTGTGTGATTTTTTATATAAATTATAATCATTTTCATTTTATAATTTGATGAAAATATTTAAAAGCGGTATTATTTGTGCTACAATAAACCTCCTGCAAAACTATAAAGTTAAAAAACCGTTCACGGTGAGACAAGTCAAACCATAACGGTTTTTTGCCCTTTTGATTTTGCTTGGGTCAAACAAGCTCATATTGCAGGAAATCTAATGACACCGCTTGTCAGTATTTAATCAGCCAGCTTTTTAGCCAGCCAAAAGGAAAATATCATGACTATCATCAAAAAAGAGGATTTTATCGCCTCTATTGCCGATGCTTTTCAGTACATCAGCTACTATCACCCCACTGACTATATCAAAGCATTGATTGAGGCTCTAGAAAAGGAAGAAAATCCTGCCGCCAAGGACGCCATGACTCAGATTTTGGTTAATAGCCGTATGTGTGCAGAAGGCAAACGTCCCATTTGCCAAGACACAGGGATTGCCACCGTCTTTTTGAAGGTGGGCATGAATGTGCAGTGGGATACCGACATGAGTGTGGCGGACATGGTCAACGAAGGTGTTCGCCGTGCCTATACGCACCCTGACAATACCTTGCGTGCGTCTGTGCTTGCTGACCCTGCTGGTAAGCGTACCAACACCAAAGACAACACCCCTGCGGTGATTCATATGGAAATCGTGGCAGGCGACAAAGTGGAAGTTACCTGTGCTGCCAAAGGGGGCGGTAGTGAGAACAAATCCAAACTTGCCATGCTAAACCCCTCTGATGACATTGTGGCGTGGGTGTTAAAGTCGCTACCAGAAATGGGGGCGGGTTGGTGCCCACCGGGTATTTTAGGTATTGGTATTGGTGGTACGCCAGAGAAAGCCACACTTCTTGCCAAAGAAAGTTTGATGAGTCATATTGATATTCATGAACTAAAAGAAAAAGCACAAAGTGGTGCAGAGCTTTCCACCACCGAAAAATTACGCCTTGAAATCTTTGAAAAAGTAAACGCATTGGGCATTGGGGCTCAAGGTCTGGGTGGTCTCACCACCGTACTAGATGTAAAAATCCTAGACTATCCCACACACGCTGCCTCTAAGCCTGTGGCGATGATTCCCAACTGTGCTGCCACTCGTCATGTGCATTTTGAGTTAGATGGTAGTGGGGCGGTACAGCTTGACCCGCCAAGCCTAGATGTTTATCCTGACATTACTTATAGCCCAGACAATGGCAAGCGAGTCAATGTAGATACACTCACCAAAGAAGAAGTGGCGACATGGCAGACAGGTGATGTGTTGTTGTTAAATGGTAAAATCTACACAGGACGAGACGCCGCTCACAAACGCATGACCGACATGCTAAATAACGGTGAAAAGTTGCCTGTGGACTTTACCAATAAGCTCATCTACTATGTCGGTCCAGTAGACCCTGTGCGTGATGAGGTGGTGGGACCAGCAGGACCGACTACTGCCACACGCATGGATAAATTTACTCGCCAAATGCTTGAACAAACTGGACTTTTGGGTATGATTGGCAAATCAGAGCGAGGCAAAATCGCTTGTGAAGCCATTGCTGACAATAAGGCAGTCTATCTTATGGCGGTGGGCGGTTCGGCGTATTTGGTGTCAAAAGCCATTAAATCTGCCAAAGTGGTGGCATTCCCTGAGCTTGGCATGGAGGCGATTTATGAATTTGAAGTCAAAGATATGCCTGTTACTGTGGCGGTAGATAGTAATGGTGTGTCAGTACACGCCACCGCCCCTAAGATTTGGCAAGCCAAAATCGGTAAAATCCCTGTGGTTGAAAGCTAATTTAAAAAAACCCAAACTTTATGGTTTGGGTTTTTATTATTAAGCCCTAGAAGTTGATATGGGCTTGTAAGGATACATCGCAATTTAATAAAATCAAATAATTAAACAAATTTGAGAATGGTGGCATACTGATATGAATGTGAACATCACTCACACAAAATCAGGCACGCCACTATGAAAACGCAACTCACTGTCTGGACTGCTGATGAGTTCTGATTCCACTTCCTTAAAAAATGCCACACGTTCGTCAATAGATTCGTCAGTAATGGATTGAGCCAGTGCTAGATAATCCTCATAATGACGACTTTCGGATTTTAGTAGGTATTTATAGTATTTGGCAAGTTTTTCATCATCTATCACATCAGCCAGTGCTGAAAAACGTTCGCATGAACGTGCCTCGATGAATGCACCAATAATCAGTGTATCAATCATACTGGCAGGCTCATAGGTGCGTTTGTGTTTAAATAATCCTTTGGCGTAGCGACCTGCTGGTAGGTGCGACCATGCAATGCCACGTTCGGTCATCAGTTCTAGCACTTGTTCATAGTGGAGCATTTCTTCACGCACAAGTTGAGCCAATTTTTCTTGTAAGTCACGGTGAAATTCATAACGAAAAATCAAATTCATCGCCGTCCCTGCTGCCTTTTTCTCACAGTTGGCGTGGTCTTGCATGAGTAGGGGTAGGTTGTCTTTGGCGACATCGAGCCACTTTTGGGAAGTTTTTGCTCCCAAAAAGGCATGAATGTGGCTAATGTCAGTCTTGGCTTTGGCATTTGTGGCGATGACTTGTAGGTTGTCTTCTGATAGAATGTGGGTCATGACAAATATACTCTGGGTGATATGTATGTTAATTATTGTATCATAAAACCAAAATGCAACAACCAAAAACACAAAAATGATGATAATTGGTTTTTGATTTTGCCAAAAAACACCTTAAAAGTGTAGATTTTTTTTAAAAATTTTTAATTAACAACTTCTTGAAAAATCAATAAATTATAGAAAATTTTTAGTTATTTTTACAAAATTTATGATAAAAGGTGTTGCAAATTATGTCAAAATTGGTATTCTATTAGGGAAGTATTATGCTCTATTACCCATTTAATGATGTTGGTTGATGTTATCAAATAGGATTTATTCTTAATTGTAACATCATATTAAGTGTGATGGATATAATGCGAATAAGAACTTTAACAAGTGATTTTGTCACAGTTGGGTGTCAGCGTAAGCAACCCAATCACCTAAATGTAAGTGGAGAAACCCATGAAAAAACTACTTTTAGCGTCAGCAGTTGCTGTTTTATCTATCACAGCCGTTCACGCTGCCCCTACCGTTTATGGTAAAGCATTTTTGACCCTTGATGTCCAAGACGGCAATGATGCCGCCAAAGAGGGTGATGGCGTTGAGACTCGCACCCAGCTGAACTCAAATACCTCACGTATCGGCTTTAAAGGTTCTGAAAAACTTACCAAAGAGATTGATTTGCTATACCAATTGGAGTATGGTATTGATATTGATGCTAAGACCAACTATGATGATGAGGGCAATGCCAAAAACCAATTCTACGCTCGTGATACCTATCTAGGTCTATCTCACAAGCGTTTTGGTACTGCCGTTGCTGGTCGTTTGACTACGATTGATGACTACGTCAACTACGCCAACGTAACCAAAGGTGGTGTGATTGGTGGTGACAATGTACTAGCCAGTTTTGATGGTCCACGTGCCAACAACGCATTTGCCTACTTCTCACCAACCTTTAATGGTCTACAATTTATGGCAATGTATGCCCTAGATGAAAAGAAAGATGGTGGTTTGGGCGATGGTCGTGATGGTTTTGGCGTTGGTGTCAAATATGAGCCAAATGGTGCTCCATATATGGGTGGTCTAAGCTATATCCAAGCGGCGGGTGATTTTAGAGCGGCTCGCCTAAGCGGTGCTTACGCTCTAAACCCACAAATCACCCTAGGTGCTTTATATCAAAACACCCAATTTGGTAAAGACAGTAAAAAAGAAAATGCCTTTACTGTTTCTGGTAAATATAAGATTGCCCAAACTCCTTGGACCACTTATGCCCAAGCTGATTTTGTAGACAACTTTGATGGTACAGACGCTGAAAGAAGTCGTCTTGCCGTTGGTGGTGAGTACAGCTTTAACAAAGCAACCACAGGTCACCTATATGGTGCTTACCTACAAGACAAAGCCACTGGTTTTGCTACTGAGAAAGCCTATGGCGTGGGTGCAGGTCTAGAATACAAATTCTAATCTAATTGCCTTGAAAAAATCCTCTCAATTTGGGCGGATTTTTTTATGATATTAAAAATATCAAGGTTTTTTGGGTTCAATCACCACAGGCAATACCAAGCCACGTCCAAAATTATCTGCAAATACATAGTCATGACGTTCACTCACAACGTTAGGCGTGGTGGTGATAACCAGTGTCATGTCAGCACCGTCTGTCAGATGGTGGCTTAGATATTCACCGTTTTTGAGTTGGTCTAGGATTTTACCTAGTACTTCGGGGCTTGCCATACCTACTACAATGCTGTGCTGTGCTTGTTTGTCGCTGATGTTGTAGGCTTTGGCATAGTTTTTGATGGCTTGACTGTCTAGGGCGATGGGGTAGTTATAGGTTGTGAGGTCTGCTTTGGGTTCTTTGGTGTCAATCAGTGACCAATCAAGTTGGACTTTACCATCTGCGGTGGTGATGGGTTTGATGTCAATGGTTGGTGTGTCGTCATTTTTGCCCAGTTCTTCTGCCAATGCCTTTAAATCGTGAGGGTTGTGAGCATTGGTGTCATGTTGGGCGGTGGAGATGGGTTCGCCCAGTGGGGCAAGATTGTGTTCGGTGGCGGATTTGTCGCAGGCAATGAGAGTTATCGCCATGATTGGTATGATTAGGGATTTCATAATAACCTTTTGAAATAAATGGTGTGTGAGTGTGGGTTTGTTTTATGCCTATATGATTTTAAAATTACCACAAATTTTAAATCAAGTATGGAGCGAATGACGTTTGCCCTGATAAGTTTGTAGTAAAAATAAAGTTGTGGTAATGATAAATAAACAGTAATTTTATTGGTGAATTTTGATTGATAAATTCTATCAAAAACCGCCCAATTTTGCAAAATCACTATCAGCTTTTTAATGCACCAAACAATTCTCATGTTTAAAATTGGTTGGGTGTATAAAAAATGTTGTTATATAGTCAATTCTATTCAAAACCAGACAAAGGTTTTTTGCTCAAAGTGAGCTTGCCTGCCCATAACGGAAAACCGCCCGCAGGCAAGCTTGGGGCGAACGGTTTTGTTGTATAGTTTTGATATGAATTAAGTGTATAATGACAGTACAGACCATCATAAAAAATGATTGGTCTAACGCTTCTAACCAACTTTCACCATGATGGGTATCTAACCATATGACAAAATCAATCACGCACCCCAAACTTTATCCAACTACCAACACCGTCATGAAGGGTGTGATACTTGCTGTTTTATCCAATGTCATGTTTGCGATGGTGTATGCCTATGGCAAGTGGTTGCCAGCGTTGACAGGGACGAATATTTTTTATTGGCGAATGGTGATGATGTGGGTGTGTCTGGTGGGGTTGATTAGCTTGCTAGGTAAGTGGAGATTTGTACTTGATGGTTTAAGTAATGTCAAGGGGGTCAAGGGCTGGCTGTGGCTGTTGATACCAACACCGATTTTTGCCAGTCAGCTTTGGTTGTTTGTCTATGCTCCCATGAATGGTTATGGTGTGGCGTTGTCCATGGGGTATTTTTTGTTGCCACTTATGATGGTGCTGGTGGGATTTGTCATGGGTGAGAGGTTGACCAGATTGCAATGGTTGGCGGTTGCATTTGCAGGCGTGGGTGTGGGTGTGGAGATTTTGAGGATTGGGCAAATCAGTTGGGCAACTTTTTGGGTGTGTTTGACCTACCCTGTTTTTTATGTGATGAGACGCAAACAAAACATTCCTGCTTTGACAGGGCTGTTTGTGGATACCAGTTTGGTTGTGCCTGTGTGCCTTACCATGCTGATGGTGAATGGGTCGGATACCTTGATGGTTCTAGGTTCAGGTATTATGTTGTTAAAGGTGTTGGGGCTTGGGCTGATTAGTGTGGTGTCCCAACAAGCTAACTTGGAAGCCAACCGTTTGTTGCCAACCTCTTTATTTGGATTGTTAGGCTATCTTGAACCTGCCCTACTTTTTATCCTTGCGGTTACGTTACTTGGTGGGGTATTTGAATGGCAAATGCTAGGTAGCTTTGGATTGATTTGGCTTGGGATAGCTTGTCTTTTGGTGCAGGGGGTTGCCAAACAGATGAGGCGAGTGGCGTAATTGGTCGTTGGTTGGATAAATGCCCACAAATCACACTTTGATTTTGACAAACATCGCCAAAATCAAAGTGATTGGGTTTGATGTGGTTTAATTAACTTTGGTAAGTTCCATGCTGATGGTCTTGCCGTTGTTGATTTGGCTGACCTTGACAGGTACGTAATTGAGGCTAGGAGCAACCCAAAAACTGGTGGCACGGTCGTTATCTTCGTGTACACGGTCAATGCGAATCACTTCATAAGTGCCAGCAGGGACAGTGAGTGTGCTTTTGCCTGATTTTTTAAATTTGGTGGTTTCAATGGCTTTTTTCTTGACCAAATGATAAGTGCCACTAAATTTACCATTAATCATTTCTTGGCGTATTTGGGATTCTAGGCTTAAATCATCATAGGCTTGGGCGGTCATTTTTAGATTTTCAGTTTTGCCTTTGTAGGTGCTGGCGACTGTTTTGGCATTATTGTTAAATTGCACGCTGTGGGTATTGCCTACGCCTAGTACCTTGACAGACATGGTGGCATTAGATGGCAAGATTTTGCCATTTGATAAGCTAAAATTGGCAGATTGGTTGATGCTTGCAATGCCCCCTGCACTGCCTTTGACGGTGTAGTTGTAGTTATTGCCATTTTTGGTAAGAGTGCGAGTGGCAGTACCTGATTTGCCGTCTGCTTTTACCGCATAAGTGGCGGTAAATCCTGATAAATCGGCAGCATTGGCGGATAAAGTTGCCCCTACGCTTATGGTGGCAACGGTGGTGGTTTTTAGAATTTTAGAAAATAGGCTCATGGGGTTACTCCGTAAAATATGCGTATATAATGGACAAATTTTGTTACAAATTCAATGATGGTTTTGCGATGAAATGTAGCGTTTTGTGATAAAACTTGCTAAATCATCTAAATCTTGCCCAATCGTAAATGAGAGATTGTGTTTATATATAGTGATTTAACTTCAAAAACCACCAAAACCGTTCTCCCCAAGCTAAGCCTTCGGAGTGAACAGTTTTTTGTTATGGTTTTACAAGCTCACCACGAATGAAAAACCTTTGTTTGTTTTTGAATATAATTTACTATACTTTACCGATATATCGTGATATTTTGGTGGCGTGTTGGTTGGGTTGTTTATTATGCAAAAAATTTTAAAATATCTTGGTTTTGCGTTTGCTGTTTTGTTCTTTTGGTTGTTTGTGGTGGTTGTGTCTATTTATCGGCAAGTAGATGTGCAGGGCGAGGTGCGTTGGCATTCTTGTCAAAGATTGGCGTACTGGTCGTGGTTTGTGCTTGAAAAACCACCAGCCAAGCTACAATGTGCAACGATACAAGTGCCTGTGGACTATGCCAACCCTGATGGTAAGCAGTTTACGCTTGCTTTGACACGTTTGCCTAGTAAAAATCCCAACCCAATTGGGGATTTGCTACTATTGGACGGTGGACCCGGTGCAAATAGTTTGCAGATGCCATTTATGATGCTTGGTGGTGAGTATGCGGACAAGGTCAAAGATAACTTTCATTTGATAGGGTACACCCCACGTGGTATTGCACCGTCTAGCCCTGTGATAGATTGTGGTGGACTTGATGAGGTTGAGGGGGCGAAAGATTACTTGGATGCTTGTACCCAAAAAATAGGAGCAGATGTTTTGCCCTTTATCGGCTCAAAAGAAGTCGTCAAGGATTTGGATAGCATTCGCACACGTCTGGGCGTGGAGACGTGGAGTATGGTGGGATATTCATATGGCACAAAACTTGTCAGCCAATACGCTAAGCATTATCCCACAAGACTAAGGGCAGGTGTGGCGGACGGCGTGGTGGATACGACAGAGGATTTGTTTACGATGCTGACCAATCAATATCACAACGCACAGCTGGCTTTTGAGGGCTTTATGACATTTTGTTTGGCGGAGGTTTCATGTGTGTTTGATGGGGATAAAGAGCCAAGTGTGGCTTTTTTGGAGACATTGCATGACATTGAAGCCAAAAATCTTACCGACCAAGATGGCGACAAGATTAGTGCCAAAAGTATGCTAAAAATATTTGATGAAAATGTCAATTACCAAGTGTTTTGGTATGATATGGTGATGATGTTTGATGAACTAAATCAAGGCAAAACCAACCTTTATGATGCCCAAAAACGACTTAGTGAATTTGCCCAAAAAGGGTTTAATAATGACGCATTGATACTCGTAAACTGTGCTGATTCTGCCCCAAAACTATCCAAAGAGGACTACATCAAACACGCCAAGCACGTGGACAAACAGGCTCATTATGATGACATCATGCCTATCAGGGACGAAGAATATTTGGATACTTGTTTTTATTGGCAATACCAAGCAGGCGATAATTTGGCGGAAAATCTGGTCAATGAACGTACACCAAATCTACTATTTGTGTCGCACGAACATGACCTTGCTACGCCTTTTGCCAATGCCAAGACAATGGCGGAGCGCTTTGATGATCCGTTGATTGTTGTACCTTATCATGGACATACAGTCAGTTTGTTTGGTACAAATTTGTGCGTAGATGACCACGTGGTGCGATATTTGACTGACCCGAAGACGGATTTTGGCGAAAAAGTCATGTATTGTGAGTGGTAAAATTTTTTAGAATTATCCTTGAAATTTTTATCAAAAACTCCATTTTCTAGCCAAGTTTTTATCATTTTGATGGAGAAATCTATGTCAATTCGTCCTTTACATGACCGTATCGTGGTTCGCCGTACCGAAGAAGAGCAAAAAACGGCTGGCGGTATCATTTTGCCTGGTTCTGCCCAAGAAAAACCCCAACAAGGCGAAATCATCGCCGTCGGCAAAGGTCAGATTACCGATAATGGCGTGCGTCCCCTAGATGTGAAAGTGGGCGATAAAGTACTGTTTGGTCAATATGCAGGTCAAACTGTCAAAGTTGATGGCGAAGAGCTACTCATCATGAAAGAAAGTGATGTTTTGGGTGTACTTGAATAATTAGGTTTTTCGTTCGCCCTGAGTTTGTCGAAGGGTGAAGGAAAAAACCGTTCAATGGTTCGACAAGTTCACCACGAACGGTTTTTAATCAAGTTTTATAAGTTAAACAATTTAAGAGAGAAAAACAATGGCAAAAGATGTCAAATTTGGCGTATCCGCCCGTGAAAAAATGATTGATGGCGTAAATATCCTAGCCAACGCTGTCAAAGTTACCCTAGGTCCAAAGGGTCGCAATGTTGTGATTGACAAATCTTTTGGTGCACCCACCATTACCAAAGATGGTGTGTCAGTTGCCAAAGAGATTGAATTAGAAGACAAATTTGAAAACATGGGTGCATCGCTTGTGCGTGAAGTGGCAAGCAAAACCAACGATGTGGCAGGTGACGGCACAACGACCGCTACTGTACTTGCCCAAGCCATTTTGGTTGAAGGTATGAAAACAGTCGCCGCAGGCATGAACCCAATGGATCTAAAACGTGGTATTGATAAAGCAACCCGTGCAGTTGTGGAGCAAATCCACGCCTTGTCTACCCCTGCTGATGACTTTAAAGCCATTGCCCAAGTTGGCTCAATCTCTGCCAATTCAGATGCCAAAATCGGTGAGCTTATCAGTCAAGCCATGCAAAAAGTCGGCAAACAAGGTGTCATCACGGTAGAAGAGGGTTCAGGTTTTGAAGACACCCTAGAAGTGGTAGAGGGTATGCAGTTTGACCGTGGCTATATCAGCCCCTATTTTGCCAACAAGCAAGACAGCCTTACTTGTGAATTTGACAATCCATTTATCCTGCTTGTGGATAAAAAGATTTCTAATATCCGTGAAATCTTGCCACTATTAGAGCAAATCATGCAAACCTCACGCCCACTACTCATCATCGCCGAAGATGTGGAAAATGAAGCATTGGCAACGCTTGTGGTTAACAACTTGCGTGGTGGTCTAAAAACTTGTGCAGTCAAGGCTCCTGGTTTTGGTGATCGCCGTAAAGCCATGCTCCAAGACATCGCCATCTTGACAGGTGGTGTGGTGATTTCCGAAGAAGTGGGTCTATCTCTTGAAACTGCTAACATTGAACATCTAGGTACTGCCAAGAAAATCACTGTCGGTAAAGAAAATACTGTGATTGTTGATGGTGCTGGTGACAAAGCTCAGATTGACAGCCGTGTGGAAGCCATCAAACGTCAAATTGAGGAATCAACCAGCGATTATGACAAAGAAAAACTCCAAGAACGTGTTGCCAAACTTTCTGGCGGTGTGGCGGTGATTAAAGTCGGTGCTGCCACCGAAACCGAAATGAAAGAGAAGAAAGACCGTGTTGATGATGCTCTACACGCCACTCGTGCGGCGGTAGAAGAGGGTATCGTGCCGGGGGGTGGCGTTGCTCTTGTGCGTGCATTATCTGTTCTAGAAAACCTCAAAGGCGATAATGACGACCAAAACGCAGGCATTAGCATTTTACGCCGTGCCATCGAAGCACCACTTCGCCAAATCGTAACCAACGCAGGTGATGAAGCCTCTGTGGTGGTCAATCAAGTCAAATCAGGCACAGGCAACTATGGCTACAACGCCGCCACAGGCGAGTATGGTGACATGCTAGAAATGGGTATCCTAGACCCTGCCAAAGTCACCCGTTCGGCACTTGAACACGCTTCTTCGGTTGCAGGTCTTATGCTAACTACCGAAGTGATGATTACTGACATTCCAAAAGATGAACCTGCCATGCCAATGGGTGGTGGTATGGGTGGCATGGGCGGAATGATGTAAGCTCATCTGCATATGCTTAATGTTAAAATCTCTCAACTGTTCAGGTTGGGAGATTTTTCATGCAAGGTAAATTTTTCCTGACAAATGGGGGTGTGCTAACCAAATCAAAAGTTTGATACAATCTTGGGGAAAATTGTAACTCGCCCCGACAAATGGTTGCTTGTTGGTATCATGTTTAAAGCTCTTTTGTATGACCTTATTGTATTTTGGCGTTCTTTTGGTATCAATACATTAAAAAGTGGTTTTTTATTTTTATACAACTCATTGATTTTAAATATAAATTTTTATTGTATAAAAAATAATCAATCATCATCAAAGCCTTGTAATTTCACACTTTCATCAAGAAAAATCTAAGTTATCCACAAGGTTATCCACAGCTTTTGGGGAAAAGTGAGAGGTGGGTTTTGTGGTTATTTTTTAAATTGTATAAAAATTAACCAATCATCATCAAAGCCTGATGTTGTAAGGTTTTTTATGATAAAAATGGTAAAAATTGGCACAGTTATCCACAGCTTTTGGGGAAAACTTTATCATTATGTAAAAAATAGTAACGTTTTGTTGGTACAAAAAACCGCCATTTGGTAATGGCGGTTGGTAGGTTATTGTTGTAGGTGTTGTATGATTCGAGGTAGTTTACCATAAAATGCCCCCATGCCAATACCTTGTGGTCCATGGTTTGCCAAAGAAATGGTAGAAATGGGAATGAGTGGTGGATTTTTTAGTCCAAAACCCTCATCAAGAACTCTAATAAACATCTCTTGTAGGTCTTTGACACCGCCATCTGCCACATAGAAGTAGGTTTCGTTGTTGCCTACCGTTTCGCCCACAAGTTCTACCATTTTGTGTAGTGTTTGCTCAAATCCTCGTACTTTTTTATAAGGTGTGATGTAGCCGTCATGGTTGATGTGCATGATGGGCTTGATGTTGAATAAGTTGGCAAAAAATCCTGACGTGGTAGAGAGTTTTTTGTTGCGAATGATGTAGCTTAAATCGCTAAGCGTAAAGATAAACAAATGACGGCTACGCAAATCATCTAAGTGGTGGGCAATGTCATCCATTGCCCAACCTTCTTGCATAAGGCAGTCTGCTTCGTATGCTAACGCACTTTCCCCCAGATTGAGTGTGCGAGTGTCATAAATATAAATATCCATGATGTGTGAAAAGTTTTGTTTGACCTTTTGCAAAATGTCATAACTTTTACTAAATTTGGCAGATAATGTACAAACAAAAACTTCTTGGTAGCCACGTTTGACCAAATTTTCAAAAATCCGTGTTACCTCCTCTTCGGTAGCAGGCGATGTTTTAGCAATCGTATTTGGGGCGACAGAGATGATTTTGCGAAAAGAATCGGGGTTGATGTTTTGTCCGTCAATAAAATCTACGTTGTTAATAAGAAGATGTAGGGGTATCGTCTCAACGCGGTGCGGTACGTTGTGTAGGTACTCTAAACCAGATGATGATGTATTAAGGGTAATGCGTTTCATAATCAACCCAATATATAATATAATAAGTATAACCACAACAAAATTTTGACAAATTTACCTAATTTTTTAACAAAATGCAATAATTTTTTAATAATTTTTCTGTAATTAGATATTGCAAGGCATAAAAAGGGTGGTAAATAAGTTGATGTTTAAAAACCAATAAAGAAAGTTAAGATTTTTTTTATTATTGGGTTGATGGGGTTATTTTTACATGAAAAATCAATATATTCAATATTTTTATAAAATTTTAATAAAAACCGCCAAAAAAAGCGGTTTTTAGATTGTTCAATAACCTTTTATACCTTTTGATACAACAAATCCCAAGAGGCACGCCCATAATCCACACCCCGTTTTTCAAATTTGGTGGCAGGACGAAAATTGGGGCGGGGTGCAAAATTGCCCTTGCCTGATAGGTTGTCAAACTGTTCCATATGGTCTAACACTTCAAGCATCCATAACGCATAGTGTTCCCAGTCAGTTGCACTATGAAAAATGCCACCTACTTTTAATTTGTCCGCCACCAAAGTCATGCGTTCGGTGGTAACAAAACGACGTTTATAATGACGTTTTTTTTGCCATGGGTCAGGAAAATAAAGCTGAATTGTGTCTATGTGTTCGTTGGGTAAATTTTTTAAAAGAGCAATGGCATCGCCGTTGAGTACTTTTAGGTTGGTTAAGCCCATTTCGTGAGCAAGATAAGCACAACGCCCAATGCCCGGTTCGTGAACTTCAATGCCTACAAAGTTGCGAGTGGGGTCAGCTTTTGCCATTTCAATGAGACTGTCGCCCATACCAAAGCCGATTTCTAATGTCAAAGGGGCGTTTGTGTCATTGGGCGTGTCGGAAAAATAACTACGTAAATCCTTGATGTTTGAGACATCGCCCAATCTGCCCAAATTTTGACCATGATTGATGATGTAGGGTGCAAAGGCGGGGTCGGTTAGGGCGGTTTGGGCATATTGGCTTAGGTGGGTTCGCCGTCTCATAAAAGTGGCAATGGCATGGCTATATTCGGCAGGCGTGCGAGCAAGGTTTTGGACTTCTTGGCTGATAACTTCGGGTGAGATGTCAGGAGTTTGGCGGTCGCCTCCGATTGGGGCTAAGGGGGATTTGGGGGTGTTTGTGGAATTTGTCATGGTATATTTGCTCTAAAAAGCGTAAAATAGCCATTATTATAAATGAAAAATACAAAATTATCATGTTTCGTTTACCCTTTTTAGAAGATACTACGCCACCACCATTTTATTTGCCACAGCTATCAGAGACTGAGAGGGTGCAACTGGATAAATGGTTTATCGGTCATCGTTCGCAAGCGTATTATTTAAAGCGGTTTGGTGAATTTGACAAGGTGGGCAAACTGCACGCTCGTTGGAATTGGTCAGCATTTTTGACAACTTTTGGTTGGTTGATGTACCGAAAACGCTACCTAGATTGTATGGTTTATTGTATTGCTGGTTGGTCATTTATTAAGTTAAATATCGTCATTATTTTGGCAATTTGTGAATTTTTGTTCATTGGTAAATTGCCAGACGCTCACCAGATGTATGTGCGTGTTGCCATAGGTGGGGCGGTGTGGCTATTTTGGGCGGGTATGGTGGCACGTTGGGCAGATGCTTATTATTATCGCATGGCACGCCGTGAGATAGCTGATGCGGTGGCGTTTTATCCAAGTGATAAAGATGCCCAAAAAGGCCATCTTATCAAACACGGACAAACCAGTCTGTTTGGTATGGCAGGAGCATTTGGGATTTTTGGGGTGTTGCTTGCTATCATTGTGGTGCAATTTGTACCAATGATTGCCATACGTCAAGAAAAGCAGGTGATTTTTGAAAGTTATCAATCTGTTACCGCCATTCAAAAACGGATTGCTCTCATTTATGAAAAAACAGGACAATGCCCCACCAACCTACCTGTTACCATTGACAATCAAAAGGTGAGTATGCAGGTAGTTGATAGGCTTGATTATGCCAATACAGATTGTGCAGTGGTGGCAACCGTCTCTGGGGCGATGTACCCTGTGCGGTATCTAAATGGTCGCACACTCACCATTTATCACGTGCAAGGTGAGCAGGCGATGTGGCGATGTCAAACGTCTTTGAATAAAGAGCAGACTCCCAAACGGTGCATTTAAATATAATGAGTGGGGTCTTTTTCATCACTTGCGGATTTTTGGGTAAAAAAGGCATTTAACACATTGGTTTTGGCGGTTTGATAATGGGGGAATATTTGACAGGTTGTCTCCAAATCCCCAAGCCATGTAGGAATGACGCTTTTCATCTTGGCAAAGCGGTTTGGGGTGTTTGGCAGAGTGTTGGCAAATTCCACCGCACGCACAGCGTCATCACGACTATTGCAGACCAATGCCATGTCGCACCCAGCCTCAATGGCAGACTGCACACGAGCAGTTACGTCCCCTGCGACATGAGCAGCTTTCATGGATAAATCGTCCGAAAACAGCACGCCATCATAGCCCAACTGATTTCTTAAAATCTCTTGTAGCCATATTTTTGAAAAACCAGCAGGTTTGTCATCAATTTGGCTAAAAATCACATGGGCGGGCATGAGTGCGGAGAGTTTGGATAGGTTGTTTCTAAAACTTACCAAATCACAATCCCAAATCTCATCAAGTGTCCGCTCATCAACTGCATCTGCTATATGCGAATCAGGGGCGATAGAGCCATGACCGGGGAAATGTTTGCCTGTGGCTTTCATGCCAGCCTCATTCATGCCATCTATCAATCGTGATGATAATGCAGTTACCACATTGACATCAGCATGAAAAGCACGGTCGCCAATCACAAGACTACACCCATCAATGTCAAGCACAGGAGCAAAGCTAATATCCACACCCACCGCCAGTACTTCGCACGCCATCAAATAACCTGTATCGTAGGCAAGCGATAGGGCAAGCTCTTGATTTTTATCATAGATTTTGCCAAGATTCCCCATGGCAGGCAAGGGCGTAAAGCCATCGCGAAAACGTGCTACTCGTCCGCCTTCTTGGTCGGCAGAGATGATGAGTGTGGGGTTGATTGCTCGTATGTGGTCGGTTAGCTGTCGTACTTGGGCAGGGTTTGCCACATTTCTTTTAAACAAGATAATGCCCCCCAAGCCTTCATTTGTCAAAAATAATTTGTCGTCTTCGGTCAGTGTCAAACCGTCCACGTCTGCCATGATGATACCAGTTGCCATTTTTTTATTACTCATTTGTCAAAAGTGTTGCTTATTATGCCATGATTTTGCCAAAATGTGTCAATCTCATTTGTACACTCACAAAAAACAATCACACAAGTAAGGTGTAATGTGCTAATATAGGCGGGTTTTCTTAGCTTTTTAGGGAATATCATGTCTAAACCACAATTTTTATTATCAAGTGTCGCCATTGCTGTTGCTGGTTTCTTTTTTACACAAGGTGTCGCAACTGTCGCGACTGCTTCTGACAAAGTGGGCTTTGAACCTACCACCGAACAAAAAGTAACCACTCGTCAAGTGGCACTACTCCTTGATAAGGCTCATTATCTTGACCAACCGTTGGACAAAGAGATGGGCAAAAAAGTGCTAAGTATGTACTACGATGCCCTTGACCCTAACCGTACCATTTTTTTGCAGTCTGACATTGATGAACTCAATGCCAAATATGCCGACAGTTATGCAGAACGCCTAAAACGGGGTGATTTGAGTGCAGGGATTGAGGTGTTTGAGCGTTATCGTACTCGCATGAATGAGTATTATAATACAGCCAAAACCTTGCTCGGTACAAATGTAAACTTAAAAACCAACCAAAGCATCATTCTTGACCGTGAAAAAGAGCCACGTTTTGCCAGTAAAGATGAACAGCTCAAATATTGGCACAACCAAATCACCTATACACTGATTGGTATCACACTTGGTCAAGAAAATGACCAAGCCAAAGATAAGGCTTTTTTGGACAACCCAGAACTTGCTCGTGGTCAAGATTTGGTCAAGGGTGATGAGCGTACACCCAGTCAGATTTTGCTAAACCGTCTAAACCGCCAACAACAACAACTTGCTCGCCTAAAAAATGACGAAATCATGGAAAGCGTGCTAAATAATGCTATGCTTGCCTATGATCCACACAGTAATTATTATGCCCCTGTGCAAGCCAACGAAATGCAAATCCAAACCAATTTGCAACTAGAAGGCATTGGCGTATCCATCAGACCTGACCGCAAAAATCCCGACTATATTCGCATTGTGAGTCTTGTTGATGGTGGTCCTGCCCAAAAAACAGGTCAAGTCAAAGCTAATGATTTGATTTTGGGAGTTGCCCAAGAGAATGGTCAGATGGTGGATACAGTGGGTTATACCACTCGTGAGATTGTGGCACTCATTCGTGGGGCAAAAGGCACGTCTGTAACCATCAAAATCAAACAACCCAACGCCCCTGACAGCTCGGCTCGAACTGTAACCATCGTGCGTGATGTTATCGCCCAAGAAGATGCTGGCGTTCATCACCGTGTGGTGGAGTTACCCTATGAAGGTGGCATAAAGCGTGTGGGTGTGATTGAGATTCCTAGCTTTTATCTTAACTTCAAAGCTCGCCGTAGTGGTGCAGACATCAATGACTATCGTTCGGTGAGTATGGATACTGAAAAAGCCATCAAAGCCCTAAACGAACAAAATATTGATGGCTTGGTGGTGGATTTACGCAACAATCCAGGTGGCTCACTTGATGAAGTTGTCAAAATGCTAGGGTTGTTTATCAAAGAAGGTCCTCTTGTTCAGATTCGTGATAACCGTGGCAACGTCCAAGTATTTGAAGATGGTGATGGCGGTAAACAGCTTTACACAGGCGATATGGCGGTACTTATCAATCTAGGTTCAGCGTCAGCATCTGAGATTTTCTCGGCAGCCATTCAAGACTATGGGCGTGGACTGGTGGTGGGTAATACCACGACAGGCAAGGGTTCTGCCCAGACTCAGCGTGATGATTTGGCATTAGGTTCAGCCACGCTTACCCAGCGTAAGTTTTACCGCATTAATGGCGGAAGTACCCAAAATAAGGGTGTTGTTCCTGATGTGGAGCTTGTAAACATCTATGAGGGTATTGAGTTTGGTGAGCGTGAATATAAAAACCCCCTAGAATGGGACACCATCAAACCAACCGAATATAAAGTTGAGGGCAAATACAGCAAATCTTTGATTGATGGGTTGATTGCCAGTTCTAAATCTCGCCAAGAGAGCGACCCACAGTTTAAATACTTGTTGGAGCTTAACGCCATTCGAGCTTTGGATGATGATAAAAAACCTGTAGATGTGAACATTGACAAACGCCGTGCCAAAAATACCATGATTGAACAAAAAACGCTCATGGCTGAAAATGCTCGTCGTCAAGCCACAGGTGAAAAACCCTATACTGACTGGGCAACTTATCAAGCCAGTATTGATGCTCTTGCCGAAGAACGCAGTTTGATGAAAGAACATGAACGCCCCAAATTGCCAGAGAGCGAAGCGTATATTTTAGAAACAGCACGACTGATGTTTGATGGCAAGAAGCAAATCAAATAAAACCATGCCCATGATATTACCAAGCTATGATTACAAATCTTAATAGTTTTGTTTCATTTGGTAATATTGTGGGCATATCGGTGTATTTGGTGTATACTGTTAGGATTGTGAATTTATTATGGAGTTGCCATGTATCAACAAAAAATCCGCCAACTAAAACAAATCACCCTAGCACTTGTGGCACTAAGTGTTACATCAATGGCTTATGCCAACGACAACCATTTGACGGTTGAGCGTGCTTACGAAGAGGGTTGGAGTTATGATCGTCCCGAACTGTGGGGAGAGTTAGAAGCAAATAAATTGTGCCGTATCGGCAAAGAACAATCCCCCATCAATATCACTCGTATTGCCAATCTCATGGGTGATACGGGTAAGTTATCATTGATTGACAGTTATAAACCACAGGATTTTTTGGTAAGAAATAATGGACACACGATGGTTTTTGAGGTGGCTGGACAAAGAAACAGCAAACTTTATATCAATGGTGTGCCATACAGCTTGATACAATTTCATTATCACACACCTAGTGAACACACAGTAATGAGTGCCCATTATCCAATGGAAATTCAATTTGTTCATCAAAATGCACAGGGCTATCTGGCGGTGGTGAGTGTGCTTGTCAATATCGGCAAACATAATGCTAATGTTGATCGGGTGATTTCTGGGTTGCCTCCACAGCTTGCCACCAATGGTGTGCTAAGGGATTTTGATGTTGATGCATTATTGCCCAAAGATGATAGTGTCTATGCCTATAATGGTTCTTTGGCAGAGCCACCTTGTACCGAAGGGGTGCAATGGTTTGTTAAAACTACACCCATTCACGCTGACAGCAAGCAGATTGGTGCGTTGTCAAAAATGCACGGTGACAACGCCCGCCCCATTCAACCACAAAACGAGCGTGAAGTGTGGTTGATTAAGTGATGTGTTGTTATTATTGATTATCCTTAAATGCAACCATGACCGCCATGTTGAGTTTGTCATGGCGGTTTAGGTTCTTGGCATAGAGGGCGGACGCAATCCCACCGTCCAAAAACAAGGCGTTTTGGCAACCCAAATCCTGCTTAAACACATTGGCAAATTGATAAAAATTGACAGCTTCATCACTGATGATGAAATGCGTGCGTTTGTCAGTGCAATCCACGCCGACACCATTTCTGATTTTGTAAGAAGTGCTTTTTGGGTCAAATCTGGGGTGAATTTGCCCATCAATAACAAGCATGGGTCCTGATTGGGTAGCATAGGTGGGCTTTATACCTTGTGCCAGTTTGTTAGCAAATGCAGGCGTGGTATCCACAAATGTACCCTCATGATTCCACCAAAAGACACCGTTTGGCATCAAATGAAAATTACCCTCACCATCATTGGTATTGAGTGGTTTTATGATGTTGCCATTGATGGCGGTGTAACCAATGGGGGCAAATGCTTGGTCATACATACCAGCATTCATTGCAAAAGTTACATCACCTTGCGTGGCAATCAACCGCTCAAAGGTATATAGGGTGGACTTGTCATTGCTTTGCCAGTGCAATGACAGACCATCAGCATTGTCAGCGACACAGCGTGTATGTGCAAAAGGTGTAGTTAGGGCGGTGCAAGGTGTATTTTTTAAGTTTGGTTTATTATCACAACCACCAATGAGTATCAATGATGATAAGATGCATAAAATAAAAATTGTTGGCATTAAAGTTACTGATGTTATTGTTGGGATTTTTGGGTTATTATAGCAGTTTTTATTGGGCATGCCCTTGATAAAATAACAAAAAATTGCTATGATTTGAGAGATTTTATATGATATAAAATCATTTTTTATCTGACTTTTATTTATTTTAGGAAATATCATGGCTATTGAGCGTACTTTATCTATCATCAAACCAGACGCAGTTGGCAAAAATCACATCGGCGACATCATTGCTCGCTTTGAAAAAGCAGGTCTAAAACCTGTTGCTATCAAATATAAGCACCTAACCCAAGCCGAAGCCGAAGGTTTTTATGCTGAGCATAAAGAGCGTGGCTTTTTTGCTGACCTAGTTGCATTCATGACCTCAGGTCCTGTGGTGGTGTCTGTACTAGAAGGCGAAAATGCAGTACTTGCCCACCGTGACATCTTGGGTGCGACCAACCCAGCCCAAGCCGAAAAAGGCACCATCCGTGCCGACTTTGCGGTAAGTATTGATGAAAATGCCGCACACGGTTCTGACTCTGTGGCATCTGCTGAGCGTGAAATCGCTTACTTCTTCGGTGCGGACGAGATTTTCCCACGTACTCGCTAATCTTGCATATGACGAAAAAACGACCACCTGTGGGTGGCCGTTTTTTTATGAATGAGTGGTAATTTGGTGGGGTTTGTGTGATAAGGTGTGGGGGATATACCGTTTTTTTTGGTAATGGTTTGGTAACAAGTAGGTTAAGTTGAGACTATAAAACCCAACATTTAAATTGGGGCTGACGTAGATAAGGTTCAAATTCCACACCATTTTCTCAAGGTTTTCAGCTTTTGTGATGGTGTACCATAGTTAAATCTAAACTCACATTCTTTGATAAAAAGATGAAAGTTTTTCTTGTCAATGCCGTTGTATTTTCTTAAAACACGCTTGGCTTGCGACCAAAAATTTTCAATACCGTTGATGTGGTTGTGGTCTTGTGCAAATTCTTTGGAATGGTTAATCCTAAAATGCTTAAAATTACTCACATCAAGAGCATTGTAGCTTTTGTAACTGTCTGTATAAACAATACTGTCAGGTTTGACTTTGCTTGTGATGATGGGCATCAATGTATCTGATTTAGCATCTTTAACAACAACGGTATAAACCCTACCATTACGCTTTAAAAGACCAAAAACAGCTGTTTTGCCACCTGCACCACGACCACGCTTGCCCTTGCGAATACCACCAAAGTAGCTTTCATCAAGCTCAATTTCGCCATCAAAGAGTTCTTTGGCTTCAAGATTAAGATTGTGCTCTATCACAAGTCTAATTTTGTGGTAAAATAATATGGCTGTATTATACTGAATACCAAGCAAATCTGCTGATGTTCTTGCAGTAACTTCTGCAACGAAAAATTCAAGTAGTTTTAACTGTACTTTTTTACTTATTTTACAATGGGTTATCTTCATATTTGCAGTATAGCATAGTTGCTAATCTACGTCAGCCCCTTTAAATTTAACCTTTGATTTTGTTGGGTTTTGTAAACTCAACCCAACCTACGGACTCAATGAGTTCACGAATTTGTTTGATGTCTATTGCTCGCACCTTAAATTTGATGGGAGTGGTCGGCAATCTTTATACACGCTTGTACAATGTGCCAAAATTGCTCATATTGCAACAAATTTTTGCAACGGATGGTAGTGAAATTTGTGAAAGTTTGTAAACTTAGTTGGTGGGGTGGGGCGATGGCTGGTATGTGAGTATCAAGGAGTATGCTTTGTTGTTAATTTTAAAAAAACGTCAATTTTACAATAGGTTGCCAATTATTTATAATACCATAAGCCCCACAACCAAAAAGTTGTTATGATGACTGATAACCATAGTTTTTTCACCAACCCCACACCCAAGCAATTTTATCATTTGATGTTGATTTATTTGGCATTGGCATTTGTTTTGGGGTGTTTTTTGACAAATGGGGGTATTGTTTTTATTGCAACTTTGCTAAGCTTGATATCATTACTTGGTGTTTATCTTTTTTCAAATAATGAAAAAGTTCAAGATAAAAAAGTAGTTAGAAAAGATATTTTCCACATATTTATAATGCCATTGATGATGTTGGTATTTTTTGTAACAAGTAGTGATTTATTTTCAAAGCCATTACCATTGTACAAATCACAACTAGAAACAACCACAGGCATTGTACCAGAAACCGCTCATTATGCAAAAGGAACAAAAGGCGGGGCTTACTTTTTACTTATCAATGGAATGTACTTTGTTTGTTCGGATAATTATTATTCTACTTGTAGTGATATTTATCAACACAAAGGCAAAATGGCAACAGTTTATTATGACAACAAAAGGGTTTATGAAATTGTAGTAAAAGATAATCCGCCGATTGTTGTCTATGATTTTGATAAAGAGTTAAAATATTATCAAGAAGTTAGGAATAAAAATCGTAAAGATTGGTTTTTTGCCTTTTTAATTTATGTATTACCTATGGTTTATTTTTATGTGATGCATCAACGAGCCGTTTCCTATTTGGTGGAAGTTAGTGATGATGAGTTAGATGAATTCTTATTAGAACAATCCAAACCAAAAACCAATACCAGCGTTAAATATGACGATTATGACGCACAAGGATTGATTATTTATATTCTTGGAATGATTTTATTGGCGGTTTGTATAATGCTTGGTGTGGTTGTTTTGTTTAAGCAAAGTTGGATTGGGTTTGTGGTTTGGTTGCCTATGCTTATGTTGGCAATTATGATGATGTATGTGCCTTATCAAACTGCCAAATATTATAGAGACATTCGCCTTGATTTGATTGATGATTATAACGATGATTATATGGAGAAATTGGAAAATGGACAAATCTTGATGCAAAGAATTGTAATTGGTGTGTTATTTTTATTGTGTTTGCTGTTTTTGAGTTTGGGTATTTTAGCATTGTTTGAATGGGAAGTGGGGCTTGTGATGTTTTGTGGGTCAGTGGTGGCAGGGCTTGCAATGTTAATTAAGCATTTATGGTAGGTTGATTGCTGTGCTTTTGTAAGTGTGCGTTTTGTTTGGACTTCCCTAAAAATTTTTTGTATAATAAGCGGTTAATTTTGTTTTTATAAAAATCCTATGCCAACCGCCCAAAAAATCCCTGTTGTTGCCACTTTTTGTCCGACCGATGACGGCAAGCAAGACCAATTTGCCAATAAAACCAACCTTTTGGGACTATCCAAAGAGCAATTGGAAGCCTTTTTTGAAAGTTTGGGCGAAAAAAAGTTTCGTGCCACCCAAGTGATGAAATGGATTTATCAGTTTGGCGTAACCGACTTTTATCAGATGACCAATTTATCCAAAAAACTGCAAGCGACATTGAGCGACAAGGCGTGCGTTGTGCCACCTAAGGTTAAGTTTAAGCAGTTTAGTGAAGATGGTACAAGAAAATGGGTCTTTGAAGTGGCAGGTGGTTCGCTTGTTGAAACGGTGCTGATTCCTGCTGAGGATTCTAAGGAATTTGGGCGAAAAACTTTGTGTATTTCATCACAAGTTGGCTGTGCTTTGGATTGTTCATTTTGTAGTACAGGTAAACAAGGCTTTGAACGAGACTTAACCCCAAGTGAAATCATCGGTCAGCTTTGGGTTGCCAACGCCTCTTATAATGAAGGGGTGTCGCCAGAAGAGTACAAAAATATGGTCACCAATGTGGTGATGATGGGAATGGGAGAACCGCTCTTAAATTATGAGCCTGTCGTTGCCAGTATGAGCCTTATGCTTGATGACAATGCCTATGGGCTATCCAAACGCCGTGTTACCCTTTCTACTTCTGGCATTGTGCCAAAAATGTACGAGCTTGCCAAAGACATTGATGTGGCGTTGGCAATCAGTTTGCACGCCCCCAATGACGAGCTTCGCAATGAGCTTGTGCCAATCAACAAAAAATACCCGCTTAGCGAGCTTATCCGTGCTGCCAAAGCCTATGTCTATGATGAAAACCCACGCCACAAAAAGCATATTACTATTGAATATGTAATGCTAAATGGGGTCAATGATACGGACGAACACGCTCATCAGCTTGTGGCTTTGTTAAAGGATTTGCCAAGCAAAATTAACCTAATCCCCTTTAACCCATTTCCACACGCCCCTTACCAGCGGTCTAGCAACAATCGTATTCACGCTTTTAGTGCCATCTTAAATCAAGCAGGCTTTGTTTGCACCGTACGCCAAACAAGGGGCGATGACATTGATGCCGCTTGTGGGCAACTGGTGGGGCAGGTGGCAGACAGAACCAGACGAGCGGCTAAATGGCAACAGAGCGTGGCAAAACGGCAGAATGTCGGTGGCTGATGATACAAAACAAATGTTACAAATTTGTTGTTATCTATGAGAAAGAGTTGGCAAATTTTTAGATAATTGTTAGAATGGGTTATTTATTGGATTGATGTGGTGAAATCATGAAAAAGATGGCTTTAATGTTAGCTACCATTACCGTGTTGGTGGGTTGTCAAGTAACCCAAAAAAGTCAAAGAATCAGCGGTACTTATCAAGGTGTTGCACCAAATGAGCGTGGTTCAGCTGACAAAACAGAGTTGGCTCGTGTACGGACGGCGATGGCAGCCCAATATATCCAAGAGCGTAAATTGGACGAAGCTCATAAACAGCTTGAAATCGCCTTTAAGTCCGACAACCGCTATGCGCCTGCCTATGACATGATGGGGAATTTGCTTAGACTAGAAGGTGGGTCAGCCAACCTACAAAAGGCAGATACCTATTTTCGCCGAGCGATTGCGATGGATCCAAAATTCATGCAAGCACGCAATAACTACGGTGTGTATTTGTCAGAAATGGGTCGTCATAAAGAAGCCATCGAGCAGTTTAGCCTTGTTGGTAATACATTGGGCTATGAAGGTAGGGCATCTGCACTGGAAAATCTAGGACGTACCTATCTAAAAATAGGACAAATCAAACTTGCCGAAGATGCCTTTAAACGTGCATTGGAAATCAACCCAGATACAGTGGTGGCAAGGATTGAACTGATTGATATTACCATTGACCAAAAACGCACGCTTCAAGCCAAAACTTACTATGATGGTTTAAAAGCACTTTGGCAAGCTTCTGGTGAATCTATGCCAGCTCGCCTTGCTTATCAGGGAATACGGTTGAGTGTGCTACAAAATAATCCGCAAGAGCGTCAGACACTTTCTACGCTATTACTTTCCCAATATCCTTTGAGCGATGAGGCAAAAAAATTGAAAACTTGGCTTAATAATCCTGTGGGAGTACCCAAAAAGTGAGCAACAATAATGAATTAAAAACATCACCCGATGGCTTTGGTCGCCGATTGGTAGAGGCAAGAAAGGCTCGTGGCTATTCGGTGGAGAAAGTTGCAGAAGAATTGAATATTTTAAAGCGTTATATTCAGGCTTTTGAGGAAGAGAATTTCTCTGCTTTGCCCCAGTTTATCTACGCTCGTGGCTTTTTGGTAAACTATGCCAAATTTGTAGGGTTGGACGGTGAAGAAATCGCTCGCCTATTTGAGAGAAGTTATCCTGATAATATGCGTCAAAAAGAGGTTGTCTCGCCACTGACGCCAATGGGAACAGTGGTGCGTGGTCGTTCGCTCATGCGTATCAATCTGTGGCTTGTTGCGGGTGTGATTGGCTTGGTGGTGTTTGGGTTTATTTTATTGAAAATCATCAATACGGCCACCAGCAAAAAAGAAGAACCTGATTTTACCACAAGTAGCCAAGTACTCACCCCAGCCGAGCAAGCACAAGGTGCTTCTATTGGTGGTTCTGGTTCGGCGATTAATATCGCTGGCAACAACACCAATCAAGTAAATGATGTGGCTATTTCTGATACAGGTGTGGTGGATATTTGGTCAAAAGGCGATGTCAGTATCAAAATTACTGATAAAAATGGCAATGTACTTATGCAAGGTCTGCAATCTCGTGGCGGTTATCAACTTAAAGGTAATGTGCCATTGACAGTGGAGATTGATAATCCTGCCCAAGTGGATTTGAGTTTTAACCAAAAGCCAGTGCGTTTGGGTGAATACACCAAAAACGGACGAGCCATGTTTAGTTTACAATAATCTTTTACATTAGGAATTTTTGTGTCAAATCATCACACCCCCATCACTCGCCGTCCCACTCGTAAAATTATGGTGGGCAATGTCGCCATCGGTGGCGATGCTCCCATTAGCGTGCAGTCAATGACCAATACCGAAACTTGCGATGTGGCGGCAACGGTCGCTCAAATACAGCGGTGCGTCGATGCAGGGGCAGATTTGATGCGTGTTTCTACCCCCACGATGGAGAGTGTTAAAGCCTTTGGTGAAATTCGTAAACAGGTCAATATTCCGCTCATTGCTGATATTCATTTTGATTATAAAATCGCTTTGGCGGTCGCCGAAGTAGGGGCGGACTGCTTGCGTATCAATCCTGGCAACATCGGCAATGAACAAAAAGTTAAAGAGGTCATCGCCTGTGCTAAACATCACGGCTTACCCATTCGTATTGGGGTCAATGCAGGCTCACTAGAAAAAGATTTACAAAAAAAATATGGCGAACCAACAGGGCAGGCGATGTTAGAATCAGCAATGCGTCATATTGATATCTTAGACCGTCATAACTTTTTTGATTATAAAATTTCGGTCAAGGCATCTAATGTCTTTTTGACAATGGACGCTTATCGGCTCATTTCAGCACAGGTGGATTGTCCCTTGCATTTGGGTGTAACCGAAGCTGGCGTGTATCGTACTGGTACGGTCAAGTCCGCTATTGCCTTGGGTGGATTGCTCTTAGAAGGTATTGGCGATACAATGCGAATTTCGCTGGCAGCCCAGCCAGAAGAAGAGATTAAAATTGGCTTTGATATTTTAAAGTCGCTTGGTATTCGCTCTAATGGCGTGAATTTTATCGCTTGCCCGTCTTGTAGCCGTCAAGAGTTTAATGTCATTAAGGTAATGACCGAGCTTGAAGCACGATTAGAGGACATTCGTGAGCCGATGGATGTGTCGGTGATTGGTTGTAAAGTCAATGGACCGGGCGAGGCAAAAGAAGCCGATATTGGTGTGGTGGGGGCAAGCCCTAATTCACTGGTGTATAAAAATGGCGATAAAAGTCATCTGATTGACACCAATAAATTGGTGGACGAAATTGAGGCAATGGTGCGAGAAAAAGCCAAAGCATTGGCAGAGAAAAGAGCCAATGAGATTATTAGGGTGGCTCAATAAGGATTAACGATGAAAAGATTGTTATGTGGATTATTTATTAGTTGTTTATCAATGCTTTGGGGTGTAACATTAACACCAGCTATGGCTGAAAACAAAATATCCAAAGCAGTTGCAAAAAACAATCAAATCATAACATCTAAAAAAATAACACCCAGCCATATTTTTGGTAAAAAAATTTTATTATCTTTGGTTTCTGCTGTTGAAGTTGGTTCACAGGTTAAAATGACTGCTGTGGAAAAACAATGTTTTATGAAAGATGAAAATGACACCATTAAAAATATGGTTAAAGAATTGTTGGATAAAAACCTAACAAAAGAGCAAAATATTTCCCTAAATAGTCTTTTTAATAGCCCTTATGGTGTTGCTTCTGATTTGATGTTAGATGGTGTAATGCCCGTGTCGGATTTAGTTGGTATTATTGAAGGTAATCAGGAAATCGAAATATTAATTGCTAAAGCAAGAGATTTAAAAGCAATAGAAGAAGCACTTTCTCTTTTGCATGATTTAAATCACTTAGATGATGAATATAAGCAACTAATGGTTCAATATTCTTTAAACAAATTGGTAGAATGTCAAATTTCTATTGAATAATAAACCAATGGCAAGGTGTGTATCACGACGCATTGGGACGATAACAAATAAGCGTTAATCATTCGTGGATATGAATTTAAGGTGGGCGATGTTATTTTTTTCAAATGGGTTTGATGAAGTAATCTATGATGAAAATCAGCCTTTTGAATTTGTCCAAATTGGCAAAGCAAATTGTTTAAAAAAGGATTAATGATGAAAAAATTGGCAATTGCAATCTGCCTAAGTTTTGCGACAATGGTTGGTGTTACAGGGTGTACATTTAATGCCACTAAGTCTGTGATGCACAGCGGTCAAAAAAATGTCAGAGAAGTATTATTTAATGATAATATTATCGCCATTGCCAAACCTGCGACCGTGATTGATGGTTATCCGAATGCATTGATTTTTGTAGGTAATACCAATGATTATTTGCTTAATGGCAAAAAAGATTTGGCAATGATTTTAGATGAGTTGGATTTGACGCATTTAACAATAAAAGCTGTGAGTGATATAAGTTTATCGGAACAAGGATATTATGAAGGTACTATGGATTTGGTTTACCTTAAAGGGGTAAATGCCTTATCCGATAAAGAAAAAATGATTTTGCAACAAGTTGGTGCAGTTTATCATACAAATGAGCGTTCTGATGAATATATGCAAAAGTTAGAGCGATTGGATATGCCTTATAAAAATCGTGAAGAGTTTTTTATTCGCAGTGAATTTAAAATGATACCGATTGAAAAAACTTTTGCAAAAACTGTGTATCCTGCAATTTCAGCACCAAGCAGAATGATAGAGTTTTATACTGTGGGAGCAAAAACTCCAAAGGCAAAACAGTAATGTTATTACCTGTGGCGGTTATTGGCGATATTATCACCAGCCCTTTGCAATGGCTGTTAAGCTGGAAATCTGGCGGATAATGTTTGGTAAAAATAACAGCCTTTTGATTTAATAGTAAGGTGCGTATCACGCACCAATAGAAGTGTAAATCTTGAATGGTGCGTATGACGCATTTTAGGGTTTATCCAATGATGAATTGAATGAATATTTAAAGAAAATTGTTTGATGATGAAAATCAGCCTTTTGAATTTGCCCAAATTGGCAAAGCAAATTGTTTAAAAATGCTGTGTCATTGCGAATATTAAGAACACAAATTAGTAAATTAAGCAATGATGAATTAAAAAGACTCGCACCCAGTTTGGCTAAATAAGTAGTGTTTTAGATAGAGAAATGATAATGAACAGATTTACCCAAGTATTTACCGCTTTAACCATCGCCTTATTAACAGCGTGTAGCGGTCTAAGTACCAATCATAGTCAATCATCTATAAGTCAAAATCAAATCAGTCAAAATCAAAACGGTCAATCTGGGGCGTATGCCAAACGACTTGGCGAAGAGTATATGGGTTTTGTGGTGGGTATGATACAAGGTGATAGTTTAACAATGCTATCGCCCAATAAAAAAGCGTGCATTTTAGCACCGAATGAGCCGATGAATGCCCTTGCCAAGCGTCATTTGCAAGGTTATTTGACGGCTGATGAGCTTTTGATTTTGGATAATTTGGAAGTGCAATATCCAAAAAGTGATTATTTAACGGCGGATAATTTTTATCCTGTCAAAGAAGTCATGTCGTCAGATACCAAAGATAAATTAGCCAAAATCAAAGCATTAAATTTGGATAAAAAAGTCGCTCAAGCGGTTGCTGTGCTGTTATCAAAACCAGATGCCAAAGAGCAAAATAAAGAGGCTGTATTTGATGCGTTTTATGAGCTTGCCAATCGGCGATTAAAAGATTGTGTGGGCGTGCAATAAAGTTAGTAACACGAGAATGATTATGAGTAAATTGACCGCCATTCGTGGCTTTAATGATATTTTGCCCACCGAGACCGCCAAGTGGCGAGCGGTGGAGCATATTTTGACCCAAGTGCTTGATGGCTATGGATTTAGTCAAATCCGTCTGCCATTGGTTGAGCAAACCGAGCTGTTTGCCCGTGGTGTTGGCGAGGCGACCGACATTGTTGAAAAAGAGATGTTTGGTGTGGTACATGGCAATCAAAACACAGGCAAGGACGAGGGTGAGAGCTCATTTACCCTACGCCCAGAAGGCACAGCAGGGTGTGTGCGTGCGGTGGTGGAGCATAATTTAACTCGTGGCGATACCCCAAAACTGTGGTATCTTGGCAATATGTTTCGCTATGAACGCCCCCAAAAAGGGCGTTATCGCCAGTTTACCCAGCTTGGAGTGGAGAGCTTTGGCAGTGCTTTGCCTGATGCCGATGCTGAGCTGATTGCGATGACGGCGATGATGTGGAGAAGGCTTGGCATTGATGAGCATGTTACTTTACAGCTCAACACCTTAGGTGAAGCACACGAACGCTTGGCATACAAAAATGCACTGGTTGAATATCTGACCGCCCACTTTGATGGGCTTGACGATGACAGCCAACGCCGTGTCAGTACCAATCCTTTGCGAGTGCTGGACAGCAAAGATGAGCAAACCCAAGCCATTCTTTTGGGAGCACCCAAGTTATCCGACTTTTTGGGTGAGGAGAGTCGTTTGCATTTTGAGCAAGTGCAAAATTATCTGCACACGTTGGGCATTGATTTTGAGATTAACGAAAAACTCGTGCGTGGGCTTGACTATTATAACAAAACCGTCTTTGAATGGGTTACTGACAAACTAGGCTCGCAAGCGACCGTGTGCGGTGGTGGGCGTTATGATGGGCTGGTTGGCATTGTTAAGGGCAAGGCAGAACAGAGTGAGCCTGCGGTGGGCTTTGCGATGGGGGTGGAGCGTTTGATGTTGCTTATCGAGGCGGTCAATCCGATTGAGGCAAAGGCAGACTGTGATGTGTTTGTGGTTGCCAGTGAAGATGTGTATATGAATGCTGTACTCTATGCCCATCAGCTACGCCTAAATAATCCAACTTTGCGTGTCAAAATGGCATCGGCAACCAGCCTAAAATCGCAAATGAAAAAGGCGGATAAATCAGGGGCAAAATACACGGTGATTATTGGGCAAGATGAAGTTGCCAATGACACCATCAGCGTCAAAAATATGCACACTGGTGAGCAAGTAACCGCCTCCATGAATGAGTTTAACTTTGATAAGTAAATAACATGACACAAAACAATTCAAACATGACCGACAAGCAAGCGTTAAATGCCCTAAAACAGCACGGTGGTAACATCGTGATGGTGGCGGTATTGGCGTTGGCAGGTTTTTTTGGTTGGCAGTTTTATCAAAAAAACTATGCCAAAGTGGATACAGTTGCCGCCGACAGCTATACGTTGATTGGTGAAAAAAATGATGGTATCATCGCCAAGCAACAAACAGCAGTTGATGATACTGCCAAAGCCGAACTTGCCAAAGAGCAAGAAGAATTATTTGCTGATATTGACAAATTGGTGGCGACACATGGTGAAACCGCCTACGCATGGCAAGCACTCATGATAAAGGCTCGTCAGCAGACGGACGGGGGAGACTATGCTGGGGCGACAGACACACTTAAAAAAGCTCAAACCATCAACCTTGATGATGAAGGTTTGTCTGCCATTACCACATTACGCCTTGCCCAAGCGATGCTGGCAAGTGGCGATGTGAATAACGCATTAAGCCTTGCCAATGGTGCAATGCCAAAGGCGTTTGAGCCATCTCGCCAAGAGCTTTTGGGGGATATTTATGTGGCTAAAAATGAGACGGAGGATGCCAAAAAAGCCTATGATTTGGCATGGCAAGCCCTGACAGAGCGTGGTACGGAGCGTTCATTGTTGAGCTTAAAAATGCAGTCGCTTGGCATGAATCCGACACCCATCAAACCTAAGAATGTCGTGGTGGCAGAATCTGCGACCTCTGCCCCTGTGGCGACCAAGCAGGGCGAGTCAACTACTGATGAGACGAAGCCTACACAAAATACAGACACCATGTCTGACAAGCAAGAGTAATCCTATGAGAATGACAAAAACCATTTTGATGTGCACACTTTTGGCAACAGCTTTGACAGGTTGTCAATCCATCAAAAGTTTTGGTAAAAGTGAAAAGGTCAATACCAAGCCTGCTTCATTAACCAAATTAGAGCAACCCATATCGGTGCTAAGTCCTGTGTTTAGTGTGTCTTTGCCAGAGTCCAAAAGTCTAAAAAAGGGCGTAAATAAAAAAGATGTGATTGACCTACAAGTGGCAGTTGTGAATGGCACAGTTATCGCAGGTAGTCGTTCGGGCGTGGTAAGTGCCTATCAGGGCAATCAAGCCATATGGTCGGTTGATATTGGTAGCCCTATCACCAGTGGTGTAGGAGCAAATGATGACGTGGCGGTCGTGGGTACTCGCACAGGGCAGGTGGTGGCGATTGATGTCGCAAACGGACAAATCCTTTGGCAAAAATTCTTACCCAGTTCATCGCTTGCCCCTGCGTTGGTGGGCAATGGTAGGGTGATTATTTCTGCCAACGATGGCATTTTGTATGGATTAGATTTGCAAAATGGCGAACAGGTTTGGCAATTTAGTACCCAAAACCCAGAGGTGAGTGTGCGTGGTACTGCCAAGCCTTTGAGTTTGGATAATCAGACAGCGATTTTTGGGACGGCAGACGGACGTATTCATGCTATTAATCCACGTTCAGGTTCACCGCTTTGGACTCGTCGTATCGGATTTGCGACAGGGGCAAGCCAAGTCAATCGCATGAGCGATGTTGATGGTACACCACTCATTATGGGACGTTATTTGTATGTGCCAAGTTATAGCGGACAGTTAGCGGGTTTTGACATGAGTCGTGGACGACTGATGTTTACCGCTGAACTTGCGAGTACCAAAAGCCTTGCCATGCAAGGAGGTTTGCTCTTTGGGGTGAGTGTGGTCGGTGATGTTGTGGCGTTTGATGCCATGAGCGGTCAAAAGGTATGGGAAAATAATGAGTTAAAATATCGCAAACTCACCAACCCTGTTGCCATTGGGGATTATGTGGCGGTAGGTGATTTGGACGGGGTGATTCATCTGTTTGATAGTGCAGGTAAAATTGTTAGTCGTAGCGAAACCAAAGGACAGTTAACCAGTCTGTATGTCATTGATGATCGCTTATATACTCAAACCGCCAATGGGGTGTTGTCGGTGTGGCAATCCAACTGATTTGGTAAAAATAAAAACCAATATTCATTAGGATATTGGTTTTTATTTGTGAGTATTATTGTTTATGAATTTGGAGTTGTCTTTGGGTATTATTTGCCAAACCTAAAATTTGACGTGTTGCAGAGCGAATTGCAATTCATCCTATGCCTAATGGTGGATTTTGTATTATTTTTACAGTTTTTTGATGTTTATGATTTTGTCATACACCAATCATAAATCCGCCCATTTTTCTTTATCTTTAAACATACATTCATCAAATACCACGCACGCACCGCATTTTGGACTTCTTGCCATACAAGTATAACGACCATGCAAAATCAAATAATGATGAGCGTCCACCAAATATTGACTAGGAATGCGTTTCATTAGGGCATTTTCTACCGCCAGCACCGTTTTACCTGTGGCAAGCCCTGTGCGATTGCCCACCCGAAAAATATGAGTATCCACCGCCATCACAGGCTCGCCAAAAGCGGTATTTAACACCACATTGGCGGTTTTTCGCCCAACACCTGCCAATGCTTCTAACTCGGCTCTGGTACGAGGTACTTGCCCACCATGTTTATCCAATAGGTCTTGACAGGTTTTGATGACATTGGTTGCCTTAGAATTATAAAGCCCGATGGAGTTAATATAGGATTTTAATCCGTCCACGCCCAACGCCAATATCGCCTGTGGGGTGTTGGCAACTGGAAATAGGCGAGCAGTGGCGATGTTTACACTTTTATCAGTGGCTTGGGCAGAGAGCATGACAGCGATGAGTAATTCAAATTCATTAGAATAATTAAGTTCGGTAACAGGGTCTTTGATGTGTTGGCTTAATTTTTCAAAAAATTTTAAGCGATTATCGGCATTCATTGGACGAGATGGCGGTGTGTCAGCAGTTTTGGCGATTGCCAATTTGGATTGGTTGTTTTTTGGTTGAGAAGGTTTTTTGGTTGTCATTGTATTTTTGTAAATATGGCATAAAATCATGGTTGATTATAGCATAAATAGACAAAATGATTTTAAGATTTATTTGATAAAAATTGATTGTAATGATTGATTGTTTTGATTATAATAAAATGCTAATCACATATGTTGCTCAACCATACTAAATGTTATTGGCGTTTATCATTAATCAATGATATTTTTTTATTTGTGATAAAAATTTTCCCAATATGGGTGTTTTGATAAGTATCAAGGGGCGGTGTGGCAGTTGGTGTGTTATAGTAAATTCTATTCAAAAACAAACAAAGGTTTTTTGTTCGTGGTAAGCCTATCAGACCATAACGAAAAACTGTTTCACCCAAAGGCTTAGCTTGGGGTAAATGGTTTTTGTATGATTTTGATGTGAATTAAGTATAGATAATATTGGTTTTGTGGAGAAAGCTATGGCAAATAAAATGACAATGTTGACAACGGTGTTATCAATAACAATGATGTTAATTGCTTGTAACGAAAATACAAGCTCTTTGTCAAACAACCCCACACCATCTACCCAACAAACAACGAGTAATACAGACGCTAAGGTTAAGTTTTCTACTGTACCCTTTAAATATGAATTGCCACAGGCGATGAAAGATGCGTGTGATTTTGACAAAAACAAAAATGAGGAATATAGCCCTTGTACTCAAATTGAGGTTGAACTTGTCAAAATCGAACCTGCGTGGATAGAGCAAATAGTTAATAAGGCGATTACCAATGATGATGGTTCAAAATTAATCAAATTTAAAAAGACGATTGATGAATTTGTAAATGAAAATTTAGAATTTATCAACGAAATGAAAGAGATTGCCAAAGAAAATGGTGAAGAGGCTATATCTGGCATGGGCTATGTGTGGCATACAAAGCCAGAAATGCTCCCTACATTTAATCATTTGACACAAATTGCTATTTATAATGATATGTACATGGGTGGGGCTCATGGGGTACAAGATGTTAATTATTTGATTTTTGACATGGATTTACAAAGTCAAATCCAGTTGCATGATGTGATTAGAAACGAAAAAACAAGTGAATTTCATGAGTTGTATCATAGGGCTTTTAAAGACTATTTGGCAAAAGAATTGGAAATCACCACAGAAGAAGATATTCAAGAATACGAAGACATGTGGTCGTTTAAATTGGCGGAGAATTTTTATTTTAATAAAGAAGGTTTGGTGTTGGTGTATTCGCCTTATGAAATGGGGGCATATGCACAAGGTTTTATTGAATTGACCGTGCCCTATGATAAATTGACTCCAATATTAAAAGAGTCATATTTGCCAAAATCATAAATGTATTTTGGGCGTTAAAAGTGGTAAAAGGGTTTGTGTGATGAATTTGCCACTTTACTTCAACCAAAATATCAAGTATAATACGCAACATTCGGGCTCATAGCTCAGTTGGTTAGAGCAGAGGACTCATAATCCTTTGGTCGCAGGTTCAAGTCCTGCTGGGCCTACCATTTAAAAAAGACTTGCTTTTGGCAAGTCTTTTTGCTTTGGGTAAAATTTACTATTGCGTGAGTTGATGCTTGGCGTTAAGCTGAGTTTGTCCTACCCAATCTTGGCTAAATTGGTAAGCCACACGTCCAGAGCGTCCACCACGAGTGCCTGCCCATTGCAATGCTTTTGTTTGTACGGTGTCATCATAAACCACGCCATGCTTACCAAGATGGTGTGCGACTATGTCTAGATATACAGATTGACTCATGGGGTGAAAAGACAACCAAATCCCAAAGCGATCGGAGAGCGAAACGCTTTCATCAATGGTTTCATAAGGATTGACTTCGTCTGTTTGTCCGTTGTAGATATTGACGTTGTCTTTCATCAGTTGGGGGAGTAGATGTCGGCGGTTGCTGGTTGCATAAATCAACAAATTGGCTTGCTCACTGTCGGTTGCTCCGTCCAGTATACTTTTTAGGGTGCGGTAATTTTCGTCTTGGGCATTAAATGCCAAATCATCGCAGTAGATGATATAACGACAGTTATTATTTGCTTGTTTTATGGCGTGGCGGACACGGCTTAGGTATTGCAAATCATCTCGTGCCATCTCAATAATACGCAGTCCATCATTTGCAAAAGTGGCAAGCAATGCCCGAATCAGTGATGATTTGCCAGCACCTCGTGTGCCAGTCATCAATACATGGTTGGCAGGTAGGCGTGCGATGAACTGACGGGTGTTGGTGATGAGCCTTTCTTTTTGGGTGTCAATGCCAAGCAAATCATCAAAACTCACCGAATGTGATACATCAACAGGTGCCAGTGTGCCGTTTTTGCCACCCACCCAACGATATACCAACACATCAGCATTTAGGGTAATAGGCTGTGCGGTACGTTCTGTTAGGTAGGTGGTGGCAAGGTCAATTAGGTGTTGGGGTATCATAATTTTGTCTCGGGTTGTGGCTGGGCATCGTGAATTTTGTGAATGATGGCGATTTCGGCTTCCATGAACGGCTCAACAAAATCTTCAATCTTTTTTAGCGGCTTCATGGCATGTAGACCTTCACCAATAAAATCATATAAAGGCTGATAGCCGTTATGGTATGCCACGCCTTTGGCAAGTTTAAAAGCGTTTTGTAGAATAAATGATGTGAAATATTTGTGGGATTGTTCACAAACATAGGCGATTTTTTGAACCTGTTCAAGGCGGACAGATTTGGCATTGGCTGTTTTGTAAAGCATGCTCATGATTGTGCCATCGATGGGTTCGTATCTTTGCTGTTCGTATAAAATTTGTGCCAATGCCAAGTCCAATTTGACATTTTCTACGGCAACTTGTACGCCCATGACACCTGCTTCTAGGGCGTTTTGGGGAATGAGTTTTTCAAGTTTGCCTGAGCCATTTAGGGCATTTTCACCTGCCACCAAAAGTTGGTCAGCAAGCTCACTAAACGCATCATCGCTATAAATTTTTTCAACCAAATAATGAGTTAATAGCGTGGTTTTTTCTTCGTCAAACAGGTCTTGATGAGTGCGTTTTAGGCGGTGTTTTTGCCAAGTTTGGATTTTGTGTAAAATCTGCTTTAATTCAGGATTGGTGTGGTGGGGTAGGTCTTTGTATTCAAGTAGGGTATCAACAAGGATTTGGATTTGTGACATAATGATTTCTTTTAATAAACATAAATAGAACAGTCGTTAATTATGGCGACAGTTGTACCAAAAGTCAAGTTTAATATCGTTAATGATGTTTTGTTACAAATTGGTTTAAATCATAACAAGAAGTGTGCTAAAATATGATTAGTTATTATTTCTATGATTGCATCTCCATGATAAAAAGATACCATAAAACCGTTAGCTCTATTTGTCTAGGGCAACGGTTTTTTTGCGTTTTAATCAACCGAAGGCGTAAGTTATCTTAGTTTATCAGGATGATAACATCCACTTTCATCCTTAAAGTTTAGCAAACGGCGGATTTATGACCCAAGCAAAACAAACAACCCCTATGATTGCAAATGTTGGTTTCGCTCTACTCATGTTGGGTATGAGCATTTATTTTGTGATGTGGGGGCTTGATTATACCAATCATCAACAGATGGCGTTATTTCTTGTAGCGTCATTTTTTGGTATATTTATGGCGTTTAACATTGGTGGCAATGACGTTGCCAACTCTTTTGGTACATCTGTGGGAGCAGGGACGCTCACCGTTACCCAAGCGTTGGCGGTGGCAGCGATTTTTGAAGTGTCGGGGGCGGTGTTGGCTGGGGCTGCCGTTACAGATACGATTAGAAGTGGTATTGTGGATATGGATGGCTTAAACGTCTTACCCAACCAGTTTATTTATCTGATGTTGTCAGCCCTAGCGGCGGCAGCGTTTTGGTTGTTGTTTGCCACCAAAAAGGGTTTGCCTGTTTCAACTACCCATGCCATCGTTGGTGGTATTGTGGGTTCGTCAATTTTGCTAGGTATTAATGTGGGTGGAGTACAGTTTGCTTTTGAAACGGTGAAATGGTCAAAAATTGGCGAGATTGCGATAAGTTGGGTCATCTCACCTGTGCTTGGTGGGGCGTTGTCTTATGCGATTTATGGGCTTGTTAAGAAAAATATCTTAGCCTATAACGATGACATGGAAATCAAAGTCAAAGCCCTAAAAGCTGAGAAAAAAGCCCTAAAAGCCCAACAAAAAGCCCATTTTGAAAACCTTCAAGAAGAAGAAAAATTAAACTACACTAACGCCTTGCTAAGAGACCAAGAAATCTACAAAGAGGTGGACAGTGCTGATGAGCTTGAAACTGATTATTATAAAAAACTTCATGAGCTTGAAAATAGACGTGATAACCTAGATACCTTAAAAGCCCTAAAAACATGGGTGCCACTCATTGCAGCCTTAGGGGCGGTGGTGATGACAGCGATGGTGGTTTTTAAGGGTTTGCAAAACACGGGGCTAAATCTCTCCACACTTCATTCGGCATTGGTGATGGGTATGATTGGGGCGATGGTGTGGCTAACTGCCTTTATTTATACCAAAACCATTCGTGGCAAACACAAGGAGGATTTGGGCAAGGCGACTTTCATCATGTTCAGCTGGATGCAGGTCTTTACTGCCTGTGCTTTTGCATTCTCTCATGGTTCAAACGACATTGCCAACGCCGTAGGTCCTTTTGTGGCGATTATGGACGTTATTAAATATAATGCGATTGAGGCACAAGCCACTGTTCCTGCCCCTGTGATGGTAACTTTTGGTGTGTCGCTCATCGTTGGGTTGTGGTTTATTGGCAAAGAAGTGATTCAGACAGTTGGCACAAATCTGACCGAAATGCACCCTGCCTCTGGTTTTTCGGCAGAATTGTCGGCAGCGACAGTGGTGATGGTGGCATCAAGTCTGGGCATTCCTGTATCAAGCACGCATATCCTTGTAGGTGCAGTACTTGGGATTGGTTTGGTTAATAAAAGCACCAACTGGAAACTTATGAAGCCTATTGGACTTGCTTGGGTGGTTACATTACCTGCATCAGCACTGATTAGTGTGTTGGTGTATTTGATTTTGACAAATATCTTTCATTGATTGATGAGGGAGGGTATGATAATACGCTCCTTTTTATGTATTTAGAGGAAATTTGTATGGCAAATTTGGCGTTATTTGATTTGGATATGACCATGCTTAACGTGGATAGCGACCACAGTTGGGGGCAGTTTTTGGTGGAGCGTGGACTTGTGGATAGCGAGTTTTACAAGTCTATGAATGATAAATTTTACCAAGATTATATCAAAGGCACGCTTGATGCGGTGGAATATAACGAATTTGTGGCAAGTTTTTTAAAAACCAAAACCATGAGCGAGCTTGTCTCTTATCGCAATGATTATTTGGACATTTGGATACGTCCTGCCATGCGACCAAAGGCGGTAGAGCGGATTAATTTTCATAAAAATCAAGGTGATACAGTCGTGGTCATCAGTGCTACCAACGATTTTGTGGTTGTGCCGATTGCTTCGTTGTTTGGTGTTGATAATGCACATACTTTGGCGACACGCCTAGAAGTGGTGGATAATGCCTATACAGGGCGTGTGGCAGATTTGCCCAATTTCAAAGATGGTAAAATTTTTCACCTAAAAAACTGGATAAAGGCCCAAAATGACAAAGGCATACATTTTGACAAACTCATTGCTTATTCGGATTCTAAAAATGATTTGCCCCTTTTGAGTTTTGCTGATGAAGCGGTGTGTGTTTGCCCTGATGAGATTTTGCAATCACATGCCACAGAGCAAGGCTGGCAAGTGGTGGATTGGCGGATTTGAATGTTAAAAAAATAAAAAAGGCGTATCAACATACGCCTTTTTGTTGGGAGTTATCAAGATTATTTCATGAAAGGGAGGGTTAAAAAACCTTGTAAGATTGCGACGTTCATCAAATCCACAAAGAATGCCCCAACCATAGGAATGATTAAAAAGGCTTTGTGTGATGGACCATAGCGGTCGGTGATGGATTGCATATTGGCAACGGCGGTGGGCGTTGCTCCCAAACCAAAACCGCAATGCCCTGCTGCTAGTACGGCTGCATCATAGTCTTTGCCCATGACTCTAAATGTAACAAAATAGGCAAAAGCAATCATAAATACAGTCTGCACACCCAAGATAATCACAAGCGGGCCAGCTAGGTCAGCCAGTTGCCATAATTTTAAGGACATCAATGCCATCGCCAAAAATAGACTCAAAGAAGCATTACCAAACACATCAATGGCACGGTCAAACATCTCAAAATTAAAAATGTTGGTCAAAACGTTACGTAAAATCACACCAGTACCAAGCGCCCAAACGAAGGTAGGTACTTTTAATTTGGCAAGCCACTCAATTTCTTTGGCGACACCACTCATATAGTCAGCTGCTACCAAACATACAGCAAACAGAGCAAGCGTCTCAATCACAGACGTGGCGGTGATGAGACGGACACCGTCATGTTTTTCAAACATGGTTTTGTTGGCATCGTTATCGTCATTGACTGGTTGAGTATTGGTTTGGTTGTCAATGGGTTGTCTGCCCAATTTTTTTACCAAACGTTTTGCCACAGGACCACCAATCAGACCGCCAGCGACCAAGCCATAAGTTGCCGCTGCAATACCTACGGTGGTCGCCCCAGTCAAGCCATAGCTATTTTCTAGGGTAGGTCCCCAAGCCCCTGCCGTGCCATGACCGCCTGTCAATGGAATAGAGCCTAATGCCAACCCCATGATAGGGTCAAGCCCCAACATAGAAGCTAATGCCACGCCTACGCCATTTTGTAAAATCACAAACACGCCAACCAAAGCAGTCAGTATCAGAAGTGGTGTACCTCCTGCTTTAAGGCGACTAAAATCTGCCGACAGACCGATTGATGAGAAAAACATGAGCATACAGGCGGTTTGTAAGTCTGTTTGAATGTTAAAGGTATAACCAAGTGTGATGTTTAGGACATAAACAATCAGTGCCGCAAGTAAACCACCTGCCACAGGTTCTGGTATGTTAAATTCTTCTAAAAATTTGATTTTTTTGACCAAAAGCTGACCGATAAGTAACACAATGGTTGCCAAAATCAGCGTATAGTAGCCATTTAACGTAATTTCCACGTTAGCTCCTTAAAAAAGAAAAGGCGTATTACAGTTAAATACACCTCTGTGATATTTATAAAAAAAATTCAATTATAAATAAAAAACATTCATAAATCAAATAATGATTGTGTATACGCTTGTTTTTTCTTAGCTTTTGGGGTAAAAATTTGCTATAATAATCGCTTTTAGTTTTTAAATACACAGGTCATCTCATGGAAATCGCCTCCTACCAAGAACAAATCAAAGATTTACAAACTCGTGGCAAAGAGCTTTGGCAGTATCTTGATGTTGAAAGTAAAAAAGAACGCCTAGAAGAAGTAAACTTGGAGCTTGAAAACCCTGAGCTTTGGAATAATCCTGAGCTTGCCACTAAGATTAGCAAAGAAAAATCTGTGCTAGACGGTATCGTGGGTGTGGTGGACAGCTTGACCGCCAAACTTGAAGATGCCTTAGCCATGCTTGAACTTGCGGTAGAGGAGGGCGATGAGAGCTTGCTTGCTGATGTGCAGGCTGAGCTTGATGAGGCTGCCAAAAGCGTAGAAGAGTTGGAATTTAAGCGTATGTTTAGTGGTGAAATGGACGCTAATAACTGCTATTTAGATATTCAGGCAGGCTCTGGCGGTACAGAAGCTCAAGACTGGTCAGAAATGCTCCTTCGTATGTATTTGCGTTGGTGTGATGCTCATGGATTTAAGGCGGAAGTTTTGGAGGTGAGTGAAGGTGGTGTAGCTGGTATCAAATCTGCCACGATTTCGGTCAAGGGTGATTATGCTTTTGGTTGGCTTCGTACAGAGATTGGGGTGCATCGTTTGGTTCGCAAATCCCCCTTTGATAGCAACAATGGTCGCCACACGTCATTTTCGGCGGTATTTGTCTCACCCGAGATTGATGATAATGTAGAGATTGATATTAATCCTGCTGATTTGCGGATTGATACCTATCGCTCATCTGGGGCAGGTGGTCAGCATGTAAACACCACCGATAGTGCCGTGCGTATCACTCACGGGCCCACAGGTGTGGTTGTGGCGTGCCAAAACGAACGCTCACAGCACGCCAACAAAGATACCGCCATGAAAATGCTCCGTGCCAAACTCTATGAGCTAGAAATGCAAAAACGTATGGAAAAACAACAAGCGTTGGAGGATAGCAAATCCGACATTGGTTGGGGGTCGCAAATCCGTTCTTATGTACTTGATGATTCACGCATTAAAGATTTGCGAACTGGTGTTGAGACTTCCAATACCACCGCCGTGCTAAATGGTGATTTGGATAAATTTATCATGGCAAGCTTAAAAGCGGGACTATAATCCACCCATTGACCAAACAAGGACGTTTTTATGCCTAAATATTTATTTACTTTATTATTTATCAGTTTGTTTGGCTTGGTGGCATGTCAAAAGTCGCCAAGCCAGCCCACCTACCAAGTTTTTTATTATGATATTAACAAGCCAAATGAGCTTTATCCACTTGGCGAAACCACAGGTGTAGCATTTGGTTATGTTTATGATTTTAAAGGGATTGAGGGTAAAAATTTGGGAATTTTATGGCAAGGCGAATTAAAAAATACCCAAAAAGATGGACTTGCTGTCCAATCTGATGACATTACTTCTTTAAAAATCAATGGGCAAGAAATCAAGTTGTCGCACAACGCTTTTACCCAGTTATCACTTGATAAAGGCAAATACCCCATTGAAATCCGTTATGAACCCAAATGGCATGCAGGCGAGGCGGTATTAAACTTTTTGCCAAAAGATGAGATTGTCAATCCTGACGAATTGCCCCAAAAGCTTGGTTTAAACAGCGATGATGTCATTACTTTTGCCACGCTTGACGAGCAAAGCGTGGGTGTTGGTATTGATTTGAACACAGGGCAAAAAATAGAGCAAACGCTTGCCACCAATACCCTGCCACATACCACACTCACTCTATCGCCAGACATGAGCGAACAGGTGTTGGTGTTATCCTCACCCAGTTTGTTAAATGTTCATATTATCCCTGATGGTGTCAAGGTTAAAGCCATCATTGCTTTTGGCAACATCGGACAAATTGTGGGCGTAGATGGTGTGCCGATTTACCGCATGACACAAGAATGGGATGATGACTGGTGGGCAACCAATTGCGACTGTATCGGTGGAACACAGTTACATTGCTCTACTGATGAAGGTAGCTATCAGCACATCAACACCTTTACCCAAACCCTAAACGGTCAATCACCCACACTATGGTATCGCCAAGAGTCGGGTTGGCAGTCGTTTGATAACATCAAGTCATTATACACCCAAGCCATACAAGAGCTGGCGGATGCGAAGGCTCGTTGTGGCGGTGAAGCATCTCCTAGTTTTACTAATAATGCTCCTAGCCTTATAAGCAATGACAACATAAATACAACAAATGCAGGTAAAAGTTGGCTCTCACAACTTGGGGTGGACATACCCCAAAAGGGCTTTGTGGCGTATTATTTTAACCGTGATAATATGACAACGCCAATTGCCACCGAAAATGTACCGCACATTGGCATCAAATATCCTTATAAAGACTTTCATGACATTCCTGCCGAGAAATTTGCAGGAGCTTGGGCAGGATATATCAGCGTTCCCAAAGATACGATGATGTCCATGCAATATGACATGAGTTGGTCGCAGTTGCGGGTATTTTTGGACGGCAAAGAAGTCTTTTATCATCGGCATGGCGAAAATGGCACGCCCCAAGAAGGCAGTTTTGATTTGCTTATTTCCAAAGGTAGGCACCGCTTAGATGTTGAACATATCAATCATTGGCACACCGTAGGGTTTGCTTTGCACCCCCAACCCAAACTGAATGAGTACCCCAATGACAAAGCCAAAGAGCTGGTTAATAGTCCTGCTTATGATGTCGTATCGGTATCGGTTTATGAAAGTGAAAATCGTGATAGTACGTTGCCCATCTCCCTACCAAATACCCAAAAACCTGTGGTGCTTGTGTTAAAAAGTCATAATTCGGTATTTTGGCAACTACCTACAAACAGTCGCATTCATGCGGTGATTATCAAAGATGGTAGAGGTGTGGTAACAGGTGGCACTGCCCCTGTATTGCGTGTGGAGAATTTACCTTCTCTAAAAGCACCATATCAGCATTTTTATGAATATGCACCTGCCCAAGTAGAAAGTCATCAATTTAAGATGGATTAGGGTTGTTTGGTACGCCTAAAATCCAATCAAAGGCATAAGGTACATCTCAATCTTAACTTATGCCAATCTCAATTACAACTCTTTGATTTTGGGGCGAATGACAATTCGCCCTTACATCTTAAAAACAAATATACCAACCGAATCTAAAAACTGGTACAAAAACCGTTCGCCCTAAGCTAAGCCTTTGGGTGAGACGGTTTTTTGTCATGGCTTGACAAGCTCACCACGAAAAAACTTTGTTTTTGAATAGAATTTACCATAACTTGAATCAATAAGATGTGATTTTAAGTTGGGAATGAGATTTCACTTAGCATTGCAAACGATTTATTTAAACACTTGTTTTTCGTTATTGGGATAAAAATGATAATCTGCCCAATAAAAATCAATCAGTTGAGCAAGGTGGGCAACTGGTGAACGCATTGATTGATTTAACCAATAATATTTATCATAGAAATATATAATAAAAAGTTATTGGTTTTTAGTATAGACCAATTATTGATAATAATTATTGTTTTTATTATATTTTTGAATTACAATAAAGAACATTTGCTAAAAATCCCTTAACATTTCAAAAGGATTGTTTATGTTGATTGGTTCTTTAAATCCATCTTACAAATTTACATACTTGCCATTGACGATGGCGATTTTGACGTTATTGACAGCGTGCGGGTCTGGCGGTTTTAATAACCCAAATTTAATCGTTGATGGGCATTCACAAGTTGCTCCTGTGATACCTACCACCCAAACACCCCCTACCACGCCACCTCCTACCAACCCAAGCGACCCATTAACCAAAGCGGTGCAGGGCAGTTTTATGCCCATTCCCAAAAGAAATCAGGTTTATGATGCCAATGCAGGGGTATTTGTAGAAGAACATACCCCCCTTGACCCCCAACATTTGGGCGAAATGGGGGCGGACAGTCTTGCCGATTTAAAAGCACAATTAAGCAAAACTTATCAAGGTAAGCCCCTGTATCAAAGCGATGACCAATATGAGTTTGTCAAAGCAGGGTGGTTGTTTGCAGGGATTTTTCCTGATGAGACGGTTAGCCAGACCAAAGATGGTAAAGCTGCCCGTTATGTCAAGGGCGATGGCTTTTTGTATTATTATGGCGACACGCCAACAACAGGACTGTTAAAAGGCAAGGCAACTTATACAGGGCATTGGGATTTTGTCAGCGATGTCAAACGAAAAAGAAGCCAAAGCTCATCAGGACAATGGCTTGGCGGTGGGCATAGTTTTGGTATGGACGACCGTTTTGGCGACAAGATTGGGGCAACCAGTTTTTCTGAACAGATGATTGGTCAAACCACACCAAGGCAGGGCAATCATAAGGCGGTGTTTGAAGCAGATTTTGACCAAAAAACCTTAACAGGGACTTTAAGCACCAAGAAAAAAGCAACCGTTACCACGCCAGAAACCTACCTAGACCGCTATGGCATTCGTGCTACCATTACTGGCAATCGTTTTGTGGGGTCAGCAGTTGCCAAAAACACAGACCCCAATTTTAATTTGTTTAGCCAACACGCTACCAACCGCCTAGAAGGAGGCTTTTTTGGCGACAATGGGCAAGAGTTGGCTGGTAAGTTTTTGAGCGATGATAATTCTTTGTTTGGTGTATTTGCAGGCAAACAAGATGGCACGCCTGCGGTGCTTGACAAAAAATACGATGGTCTTTTGGTAGAAGTTACCCAAGACAAAGACATTAACCCCAAACAAATCGCCCAAATACTGCCCCTTGCCAATTTTGCCAATGTCAATCAGTTGGTGGTCAATGGCAAGGTCATTGACCTGTTGCCAGAGACTGCCAATAAAGTTGGCAGTCAAAACATAGAGTTGTCATCAGGACAAAAAGCGGTTATCACAAGTTTTGGGACGGCTGATGGGGTGCTTAGATTGGGGTCTATTCAAAAAACAGCACCTGCCAACAATTCAAATACGCCCACCCCAGAACAGATTGCCAAAGCCAAAACCAAATTGCAAAATCAAAAAGAAGCACAAGCCGATAAAGTTGATGAGTTGGTATTACAATACATTGATGCCATTGACGAAAACAAAACCCGTCAAATTGCTCGCCTAAAAGAGAACATCATCACCCAAGCCCTAGCAGGATACAGTGATGGTGATGGTAAAACAAATGCCAAAGCCCAATTGGAACACTATCTTAATACACTCAAAGACGACAGCGAAAACGAAGAAGTGCCAGAGCAAATTACCCAATTGGTCAAACAAGGCGATAAATACGATGTCAATGTACAGACCAATTGGCAAGCATTTTTACCAACCAAACCACCCAAAACCACGCCCGTTACTGCCAATGAAAGTTTACAAAGTTTGTATCTTTTGGGCGAACGAACCAATCTTGACAAAATGCCAAAACAAGGCGAGGTCAATTACACAGGGACTTGGCACGCCAAAATTGGCGACCATTACCAAAGCGAGGCAGGTTATGGCAAATACGATGGTAAATCGTCATTTGTGGTAGATTTTGGTAAAAAACGCCTATCAGGTGAATTGATTGAAAAAAGCGGTCTTACACCAGCCTTTCTTATCAATGCCAATATTCACGGTAATGGTTTTACAGGCACGGCAACTTCACGAGCAGATGGCATTAACCTTGACAAAGGACAACAACAAAATGTGCAAATTTTACCCCAAACAGTCAGCACCAATTTGACTGGTGGATTTTATGGCGATGATGCCAAGCATTTGGGTGGGGCATTTAGTTTTGAAAATACTTTGCAAGGCACTGATAAAAAGGTGGTTGGTGGTGCGGTATTTTATGGCACAAAAGAGGGGGATAAATGATGGGTAATCATACTTCTTTTGGGTGTAAAATGTTTCGCCCAACGGCATTGTCGCTTAGTCTTGTGATGATTTTTTCTGCATTAACGCCCACCTTTGCCAATGACCAAATAAACCAACAAGCAGAAACACCTACGGTACAATTGGAAGCGATGAAAATTGGTATTGGTAAACGCCTACACAAAAAAAGCGAAGAAAGTACAGGGCTTGGCAAAACCATCAAGACAATGGACGATATTCGTGAAAATCAAGTAATGTCGGTTAAAGATTTGGTCAAGGATACCCCCGGTGTGGCAGTGGTGGAGCAAGGACGAGGGGCAAGTGCTGGTTTTACCATTCGAGGAATGGACAAAAACCGTGTGGCGGTTAGTGTGGATGGTATTAACCAAATCCAGTCATATTTGGTACAAAAACGCCAATTTGGTGATGGGCGAGAAGGCTCTGGGGCGATTAACGAAGTTGAAATTGAAAATATCAGTGGTATGCAAATCAGTCAAGGGGCAAGTGGTTCTGAATCGGGCTCTGGGGCATTGGGCGGGGCGGTCAGCTTTATGACCAAAAGCATTGATGATGTTGTGGATAAAGACAAATCGCTTGGTTTAACGCACAAATCGGCATATTCTAGTCGTGATAAACAGTGGCTACATTCGGTTGGGATAGGGGCAAGGTTTGGTAAATTTGATGCTTTATTCCAATACACCGACCGCAAAAAAGAGGCGGTTTCACCGCACAAGGACATTTATAAGACCAATTATGAAATTTGGCGGTGGGCAGGCGTGGCTGATGATGACCCAAAACGCCAATTTGTGATGATGGACGAATGCCCAAGTTATGACCCCAATGATGTTAATAGCGTGCTGCCTTGTGCCAAACCCAAATTAAAATTAACCCCAGTCAAAGAGAATGTTTCCGCCAAAGATTATACAGGCAACAAAAGGGTTTTGGGCGACCCAATGGGCTACACTTCTGGTTCATATTTTGCCAAATTGGGCTATACATCTGGCTTGCACCGTTGGCAGGGTGTTTTTGAAAAAACCACCCAACAGTACAACACCCAAGATATGACCAAACACGCCTATCATCTTGTGCCAAATAAGGGGCAGGGTAATTTGGCACAATCGCCTTTTGTGTATCGTGGACAACATTTGGCAGAAGGCTTGATAACCGATAAGGGCATTGGGGCAAATTGGACACAAAGCCAGTTTTTTGATGAACAGCACCAAAAAGAGCGGTTTGGGTTGTCTTATCGTTTTAAAAATGACAAACAAGCAGGCGTGTTTGATGAAGTTGGGCTAAGTTTTGACAAACAAGAAGTGAGCATTGACCATTTGCAATTAGAAAAATACTGCTCGCCTTATCCGATTGTGGACAAACATTGCACCGCAGGGTTTGATAAACCCAATTCTGCCCAGATGCAAAACCGCAAACGCTACACCGAAGACCACCAATTGTTCAAAGCCGATTTTGCCAAAGCCCTAAATGGCGACAAAGTGCGTCATCGTCTTGCTGGTGGGGTAGGCTATGACAAATTTTCGTCTAATTTGTGGATTGGCGATGTGTTGGAAGAGTATTATCACACTGATTTTAAAGAAGAAAAATATTTTTCCAATCCCAAAGGGGGGTTTATTGACATTTATAAAACCGCCAACCGCTATGACAAGCTGGATGTGTGCCGTGATTTTGGGGCTTATGTGGGTGAGGCACGAAAATGTGGCGACCGTCTGATTACAGGACATAATCTGTATGCCAATATCAAGGACACGATGTATATTGGCTCTTTGGCAGATGTCAGTGTGGGCGTTCGCTATGATAAGCACACCTTTAAAAGCGATGACGATTGGACAGGTGGGGGCGATTATGGCAATTGGTCGTGGCATACAGGGCTTGTGGTTAAGCCTACCGACTATTTGGATGTTGCCTATCGTGCGTCTAGTGGTTATCGTGTGCCAAGTTTTAAGGAGTTGTTTGGTTATCGCCTAGATGGTTTGGTTAAGGGCGAAAATGACAATCAGCATTATCGCACCAATGCTCGTCCAGAAAAAGCACTCAATCAAGAAATTGGTTTGTCGTTCAAGGGCGATTTTGGCAATGTGGATGTCAGTTATTTTGACAATCGGTATAAAGATTTGATTGATTTAACCCTAAAAAATGTCCCACAATCAGGACAAGCCTTGCCTTATCAATCGTGGGGCTATCGTAATTATCAAGATGTGCGATTAACGGGGGTAACAGTTGGCGGTAAATTGTATTTTGCTTCTTTTTGGGATAAAATGCCAGACGGTTTGACAGGTAAATTTAGCTATTTACGAACCAATGTCAAGTCCAATGCAATCAAGGACAATTTTGTGTGGGCATCTGGCTACTTTTTGGATACCATTTCGCCAACTCGTTATGTGTTTGGGCTTGATTATACTGCTGATAATGACAAATGGGGCGTTGGAGCGGATTGGATTATCAGCGATGCCAAAGACAGCAATGAAGTGGCAACACTTGTGCTATCGCCAAACGGCAAATCGTATGAGAAAAAAGCCACCAAAATTACTTCTAATGGTTGGAACACGCTGGATTTAACTGCCTTTTATCGCCCAAATGAGCATTTTACCCTAAGAGCAGGCGTGCATAATGCCCTAAATCATCGTTACAGCCCTTGGGAGGCACTGCGTCAGACTTCAATCACCTCTGGCAACGCTCACAATCAAGGCTTGCCTGCCCAATACGCTGGTGCAGGACGCAATTTTGTGTTGTCGGTGGAGAGTAAGTGGTGATGTGGTTATTTTTAACACCCCAATTTGGGGTGTTTTTTTATATCAAATGACTTATTTTTCTAAATTATTTCTATTTTGTAAATATTGTTATACTTATAAAGGGTGGCTTAGCCCAACATATGAGTATTGTTGAGGTGTGGTTTGTTTTGGTTGGTTTTGATGTTAAAATTTGATTTTGTTTATTGATAAAATTAGCATTTGCTATTTATTTTATGTCAGATAGGTGTTAAAATCTTATCACTTATGCAAAATGGTTTTGCAAAGTTTTTCCTCTAAATCTTAAACTAAGGAATGATTATGTCTATTGAACGTATCCGCCACGCCTCTTTGCGTGAAAAAGTCATGACTGCTGAACAAGCAGCTGAGTTTGTTAAAGATGGTATGAACCTTGCTATTACTGGTTTTACAGGTGCAGGTTATCCAAAAGCATTACCTACTGCTATTGCCAATAAAGCCAAAGCAGCTCATGCTCGTGGTGAAAGTTTTGGTATAGGCATGGTTACAGGTGCATCAACTGCTCCAGAGTGTGATGGTGTTTTGGCTGAAGCAGGAGCAATTAAATTCCGCTCACCTTTCCAATCTGACCCAACGTTGCGTAATAGTATTAACGCAGGTCATACCGCTTATCAAGATATGCACTTATCGCATGTTGAACAACAAATGCGTCAAGGTTTCTATGGCAAATTTGATATTGCAATTGTAGAAACTGCAGGTATTACTGAAGATGGTAAATTAATTTTTGCTATGGGCATCGGACATGGTGTCGAAGCAATTAAAAATGCAGATAAAGTCATCATTGAGGTAAACGCTGCTCAAAATGCAGGCTTAGAAGGTATGCATGATGTGTATGGTGAAGTAGGTTTACCACCACATCGTAAGCCAATTCCATTGGTTGGTGCGTTTGACCGTATTGGTTCACCTTATATGGAATGCCCTGAAGATAAAATTCTTGCGATTGTTTTAACCAATGGTGGCGACCGTAACTCTAAGTTTGCTGACCCTGATGACACATCTAAACGTATCGCAAGTCAAATCATCGATTTCTTAGACCATGAAGTAAAAGCAGGTCGTTTACCGAAGAGCTTATTGCCATTGCAATCAGGCGTGGGTAATGTTGCTAATGCGGTCATGGCTGGTCTTTTAGATGCTCCTTTTGAAGATTTAACAGGTTATACTGAAGTATTACAAGATGGTATGCTTGACTTAATCTTGGCAGGCAAAATGAAACACGCATCAGCAACTGCATTATCATTCAGTCCAGACGCTCTGCAACGCTTTAACGACAATATCGAATTCTTGCGTGATAAGTTGATTTTACGTCCAATGGAAATTAGTAACAATCCAGAAATTATCCGCCGTCTAGGCATTATCGGCATGAATGCGATGATTGAAGCTGACATCTATGGCAATGTGAACTCAACACATGTCATGGGTACTAAGATGATGAACGGTATTGGTGGTTCAGGTGATTTTACCCGTAATGGTTTCTTCTCTTTCTATGTCAGTCCATCAACAGCCAAAGATGGTAAAATTTCATCGATTGTACCAATGGTCAGCCATCATGACCATACAGAACATGATGTGATGTTTATTGTAACAGAACAAGGTATGGCAGATTTGCGTGGTAAATCACCAAAACAACGTGCAAAATTAATCATTGAAAACTGTTCACACCCAGATTATCGTGATATGCTCCGTGATTACTATGACCGTGCATTGGCAGTGAGCGAAAAAGCAGGCGGTGTACATACACCACACATCTTGCTTGAAGCATTGTCTTGGCACCAACGCTTTGTAGAAACAGGCGATATGCGTATCAAATAATACGCTTTCAACCCAAAACACCCAAGTTTACCGCTTGGGTGTTTTTTATTAAAAAGTTATCGTAAAAAGTATTTTTTCGTGATTAAAATTGTGTATAATTGTAATGTGTTATGTTTATTTTAATGACTGGGGAAGTTATGTCAAAATTTTCTTTAAAACCGTGTGTATTGCTTGTGTCGGTTGCGATGTTGTCAGCTTGTCAAAGTGTTGCACCACAACAGCAGGGGCAGACGGAGATTGGGGCAAAAGCCTTATTTAGCAACAACAAACAATCATTATCCTATGGAGCAAAAACACAATTTGTACGTGCCTTAGAAACGCATTTGGCAAAGGAGCGTTATGCCGTCTCCACATCTTATTATCAAGCCTTACCCATGTCAAACGAAGGGGCGGACAAAGATTCTGAGAGTATTTGGACGAGTGCCATGAAAGTCTCAGAGTACAAACGTAACCCAGCAAGCAATCCCTTATTTGAACCCTATCGCACCGCAGGGGATTATTTGTACCCCAAGATAGATGGGGTGGAAGTGGATAAAAATGCCGAACTTTATTTGCGTTATGATGATGAAAAGTCAGGCAAAATAGTTGCCACGGTCAGCCGTGAAGTGGGCATGAGTGAAGAATATGGAGAGATTTCTGATGAGATTGACATATTGGCTACTCAGTCAAGAGAATGTATCGGTTCTAATTCTCATGACCTTGACGAACTCATCAAAGAAAACCCAAACATCACCGACCAAAACGCCAAAGTCAAAAAAATCAAACAAAACATCAAAAATTGCCAAACCGATTTTGACAAACAAGTTCGTGAATTGACAACAAAGGCACAAGGCTACCAAAAAAGCGACATCAAACATTTACAAATGTGTGTCAGTCATTACCAAAAAGGCATTAATGACATTTTAAAGCCTACTCGCATACCAAAATCACTCTCTGGCGATGATTATGACCACTATGACATCGTATATGAAAACTATCGTTTATGTACAGATGTTTATAAAAATAGCGTTGTTTTAGAGCCACGCTCTTATGTTGAAAATGGTACTAATCAGCGAGTGTTGGACATGATTGCTGGCACCAAAGCATGTAAAGTGCAAGCGGTCAATGTTCAGCAGACTGGTGATAGAAGTTATAGAACGGACGGTCAGTTTTTCTTACAGAGTCATTTTGATAGCTTAACCTGTATTGATGAGCATTTGCATGAGATGTTAGAAACAGACGAATTGCCAAAACCTGTAACTAATATTGAAGGTATGCGTGAGCGTGAGGATGAACAAGAATCGTTGGCTTATGAATTAAAATACGAAGATGAATACAAAAAATATCGTGGGTTGTCGGGGTGGATACAAGCCTACCGTGAACTAAAAAATACTGATAAGAATGACAAACACGAAGGCAAAGATGACGAGTCAGAAATAGACCTGCCTCCCATCATGGGGTCAAGTGGCAATATGGTGGCGATGATGCTTGACCATTTAAAACAAACGCCTGAACAAGTCATTGCCCAAAATCTCTACCAGTACAACCACACCACTTTAACAAACCTAAGCCATCACAATCCTGCCTCTAAGCGTTTAGATGTGCTTTGGTCGTATGATTTTGAATCGCCAACTGCTGTTCAGTCGGTACAGTTGCCTGTGTCGCTTGACTTTGGGGCAGGTGTGATGAATGCTGATGTATCTGCACTACTACCCATCGTGGCGGCGGTTGCTCCCAAACACGCCCCATTGCCCAAAGATGTGCCACATGGACAGATGGCATTTAAATTGCCTGATGAAATTGCCAAAAAAATCCCCACGGACGTGATTTATGGGGCGATACAGCGTGGTGTATTGATGGCTTATGAAGGTTTGCCTGATGAAAAATTTACCCCCATTGATATCAGTGGTGATGATTTTGCCAAAAGCGTGGGAGCAAAACGTGCAATCAAGATTGAACTTGGTTCAAAAGAACTTGGTAGATTTTTGGGAGCGGTCGCTAAAACAGTTGCCCAAGACTTAAAGACCTATGTGGATAATCATGCCGAGCATTATCCTGACACCATTGCCAAAAAATCTGACAAAGCCAATAATGTCAAAAAAGGTCAGCCCCAAACTGACAAAATCAAAAAAGCCATTGATGACTTTGCGACATTGAGCGGGGCATATCGCATAGGCGATGTGGGTGGTTTGTTTCAAATCATTGAAGGTATTGCCCCATTTAGCATGGATAACATCAACTATGTGTATTTGGATGCCACAGGCAACATCATTGCCATGCAAAACTTAAACACCATTGATGAAAATATACAAAGTGTGCGTATGCAGACGGTCAGTCAAGTTCGTTATGACAAATCTGCATTTGATAAACATGAACTGTCTACCCAATTTGCCAACACTTTTGCTACCAAGCCAAGATTTGATGGTGCAACATGGGCAAAAAATGCCATTGAAGAAACACGCCTAAAAAATAAGGCTCGTGAAGCTCGTGATTGGTATGAGTATGAATCCGATGATGACGAAGCGACAACCAACGATTGATGTATAGATATAAAAGGATACAAGATGAAATTTTTATTAAAACCTTTAAGTGTGGTGGTTGGTGTGATGATATTGACAGCGTGTGCCACCACCAAAAGTTCTGATATTGCACCTGTGATGTCTACTCAAATTCAGCACAGCCCACACGGTCAACCCAAAGAAATCTTGCAAGAAGCCCTAAAATCACAATTGCGTTCATCATTTGATTATCGTACAGAAGTTTATGTATCCAACCAAATCCGCCGTGAAGTGTTGGCAAATGCTACGCCTGAACAACTGTCGGCTTATGATGATATGAGTGAAAAGTGCAACATCACGCATGATGAGGCTTATGTGGCACTCCTAAAAACGGTCAAAGCTGATGATGGTGATATTGATGATGATAAATACAGCAAGCAAAAAAAACAAATCAAAAAAGAGTTTTTGGCATGTCAAAACAGCTTGATTGCCGAAGATGATATTTTTGCTTTGGGTAAAGACCATGATGCGTGGGTTAGTGGCAAGACACTTGAAAAAGTGATGCAAGCAGTACATGACATGAAAAACAACACCAAAGCACACGACATTCACCATACCGCCCTAGATGCAAAAAAAGCCACATTGGTTCATGAATACCTCATCAAACCAACCGCCATCTCTATGGTGGGTAGCTATGAGCCGTTAAAGGGGGTCATTACCGCATTACCAAGTGCCAATTATCATGCCAAAAACATCAAACTACACATCAATCAGCCTGTTTATGTGGATTTGAATGCGGGCGGGGTTTATTTTTGGGCGGATAATTTTGCGTTGGCAAACAGTCAAGCGTTGGATAAAACGTTGGGTGATAAATGGAAAGATAAATGGCTATTTTTGCCCATCAATGACGGCAGTTTGCCAGAAAATTTTACCAAAGATTTTATCATGGCGATAAAGGAGGCTCAAAAAGAGCGATTCATGGTGCTACCTGCCCAAAATTTTGGTCAGGGCATGACAGCGTTGCCATTTTTTGATAACTTACCAACCGACAAGCAAACACTCATCAAAAACACGCCTCACATCATTGCCATTACAAGCAATCCTAAGGACAAGGCGTATGCCGACTATGTCTTTAAGGATAATTTGTATCACACCATCGTGGCAAAATATCCCATGCTTGCCCCCCAAGACATCAACCATGAGGAGCGTGAGATTGTTGATGGTGAAAGTGTGATTCACGTCAAAAATACCGAAACCACCTTGGAAGATAAAGAGGTTAAACCAACCTTTAACAGTCGTTTTTTTATGACAATGTTGATGTCAAGTTTGCAAAATCAAGCCTTGGCATACCAAGACGAACTTGCTAGCCAAGAGGATAAAGATGAAAAAGTAAGTCAATACACGCCTGTTACACATTATGGGCTAAACGGTACCAAGATTGCTTGGCTTCATCAGCGTTATTATCCAAGTAGTCCCAAAGTGGCGTATGATGAGCCAGTATTGGTTGATGTATTTACACAGATTCTGCCCAATCATTCTATGAGTTTTGAACGACTACCAACCCATCTACAACGCCCCACTGCTGATAATACCGTCAACTTGTTTGATTATCAAGATAAGTTGCAAAAAGCCTTAGAAAATAGTGATGATAAATATCTAGGCATTTTGTCAAACCTACTTTTTGGGCAAGGTGAAGCGAGTGCCGAGAGTTTGGAGGGTATAGAATTGGGTGATGAGCCGTAATGATTGGGCGATGAGTCTGCCAATGGGAACTCATGTTGTTTGAGGGTGGTTTAGAAAAACTAAGACATTAACACGCATTGAAAGACAAAGCCTTATATCGTATGACTTAGACTAATAAACAGGGGCTGGTATCCACCAACCCCTAGTCATTTACAGACTCTCCATGCTCCATCTTGGTACGCACGCCACTGACAAATCGTCCGTTTGTCCCATGTTGAGCCGACAAAATCCTGCATAAGCTATCATCGCTCCATTATCCGTACATAGGTGTATGGGAGCATAGTGAACGTGGGCGTTGACTTTTTGTAATGCTTGTTCCAATTGGGTGCGTAGGGCTAGGTTGGCAGATACGCCCCCTGCGATGATGAGTTTTTTAAGCCCAGTTTGTTTTAGGGCTTTGATACATTTTTTGGTGAGGGTGTCCACCACCGCATACTGAAAACTAGACGCAATATCTGCTCGCACTGTAGGGTCATCGTCCGAACCTGCTGTGTCTTTGATGAGATTGTGCACTGCTGTTTTCATGCCACTAAAACTAAAATCCAAGCCCTGATGGAGTAGGGGGCGGGGTAGGGTGTAGGCGTGGGGGTTGCCATTTTTGGCAAGTTTTTCCACATTTGGTCCCCCAGGATAGGGCAATCCTAGCATTTTGGCAGTTTTGTCAAAACATTCGCCTACCGCATCATCAATGCTCTCTCCCAAAATCTCATACTGCCCCACACCGTCTGCACGCACAAGCATGGTATGACCCCCTGACACCAAAAGGCACACGAAAGGAAAATTAATGTTGTCATCACCCAAAAGTGGTGCAAGCAAATGCCCTTCCATGTGGTGTACGCCTATCGCTGGCACGTCTAGGGCATAGGCAAGTGTCCGCCCAAACAACGCCCCTGTCATGAGTGCCCCAATCAAACCCGGCCCTTTGGTGTAGGCGACTGCATCGATGTCTGTTTTGGTGATGTTGGCCTGTTTTAGTAATTCGTCCAAAAGTGGTGTCAGTTTGCGAATGTGGTCTCGGCTGGCAAGCTCTGGCACAACCCCACCATAAGTGGCATGCAACTCCACTTGGCTATATAGCACTTGGGCGAGTACGCCCCCTTTGCCGTCATTGAGTGTGCTGTCATAAATAGCAAGTCCTGTTTCATCACATGATGTTTCTAAACCTAATACTTTCATGATATTCTTGATTTAAAAATTATCATTATATCATTTATGCCTTGATTTTCTAAAATTTTTGGCGTAAAGTTTGCCAAAATATCGGACAAATTTTTCATGCAACCATTTTTACACAAATTTATCATCGGTCTGACAGGCGGTATTGGTAGTGGCAAAACGGCGGTGAGCAACTGGTTTGCCACACAAGGTATTGACATCGTAGATGCTGATGTGATTAGCCGAACCATTACTGCCAAAGGCTCACCGATTTTGACAGAATTGCAAAAAGCCTTTGGGGCAGATATTGTGGTTGGTGGTGAACTTGACCGTGTGGCATTGCGTGGGCGTATTTTTAATAACCCAAATGCAGTGGCACGCCTAAACGCCATCACTCACCCTGCCATTCGTGCTGGTATCCACAAGGAGTTATCAAAGACAAAGAGTCCTTATGTGATATTATCCGTACCACTTTTGTTGGAGAGTATTAAGGGTGAAGACAAGGGATTGACGGCGTTGTGTCAGCGGATTTTGGTGGTAGATGTTCCTGTTGATGTTCAAATCAAGCGAGCCAGTCAGCGAGACGGTCAAAGCCAACAGCAGATTTTGGACATCATCAGCCGCCAAATTGACCGAGCAACTCGTCTTGCTTATGCCGATGATGTGGTGGATAATTCAGGAGATTTGGAGGCGTTGTATGCACAGTTGGCAATACTACATGATAAATATTTGACATTGGTTGATAAAAGTTTATGAAAATAACACGGCAATTAACATTATTGGTGGCAGGTTTGGGCGTGAGTGTGTTTGCCCATGCTTGCCAAATTCCCAAAAGTTATTATAAACACGTCAGTTGCACCGCTCGGGCAGGCGTGTATTTGGCGGTCAAAGATGATGGTGCACCTGTGGCTCTTCTTGATAAAAAGGGTGAAAAAATGACGGATTTGTTCGCTTATGAGCGGGCATTGGGTGGTGAATTTCACTCAGGATTGTTGCCAGTCAAAAAGGGCGGTAAAGTTGGCTACATCAACGAAAAAGGTAAAGTGGTGGTTAATTTTAATTACCAGCCAATGAACGGCGGTGCGTGGGCAAGGGGCGTGCATGAGGGACGGATTGTGGTGCGTCAAAATGGTGGGTTTGGCGTGATTGATACGACAGGCAAAACCATCGTCAAAGCCGATAAAAGCATCACGTCCATTAGTGATTTTGTTGGTGGTCGTGCAACAGTCGTTACCAAAAGCGGTACGTATGCTATTGATAAATCAGGTCAAAAACTGCCCTCTGCCCCCACTGCCATGCCACAGTATACGCCAAACACCAAAACTACTGACACCAAAACCTCTTTGCCAAAACCTACTGTTCAGATGGCGTTGTTTCCTAGACAAGTGGATGGTAAATGGGGGTTTGTTGATGGCGATGGCGTGCCGATGATTCGGTATGTCTTTGATGAGGTCAAGCCATATAGCGAGGGGTTGGCAGGTGTGCGACAGGGTGATAAATGGGGGTTTATTGATGTGGGGGGTAACTTGGTCGTGCCGTTTCGGTTTGAGGTGGATGGGTTTGATTTTGGCAGTGAACATTTACCCAAATACAAAGAGCCATTGACTTTTTATCAAGGAAAAGCATGGATTGCCAATTTGCATGACGGTACAAAGTTGTGTATTAACAAAAAAGGCACAAACGTGGAGTGTTAAAAAATGATTAGTGTATTTGATATGTTTAAAATCGGTGTTGGACCATCAAGTTCGCATACGGTTGGACCTATGGTGGCGAGCGGACAATTTTTGGTGTATCTTGATGAAGTGCTTGCAGGTGAGTTTGGCGGTATTAAAAAAATCCAAATCGCTCTGTATGGTTCATTGTCTGCCACAGGCAAAGGACACGCCACCGATACGGCGGTACTGCTTGGGCTTTTGGGGCATGAGCCACGCACGATAGATACGACACGTACTGATGAGTATCTATCGCTCATTTATCATCACAAAAAGATGAATTTGGGTGGTCGTCATCTGATTGATTTTGATGAAAAAACAGATATTTTGTGGTACAGCGATGTAACCTTGCCTCAACACCCCAACGCCATGAGCTTGACAGTGATTTTGGCAGATGGCAAAACGCATACTCGCACTTATTTTTCGGTGGGTGGGGGTTTTGTGTTAGATGATGTTGGCATTAAGGAAAATTTACAAACTCAAACAGAGACAACCTCGCCTTATCCTTATCCGTTTGAAATGGCGACCGATTTATCCAGACTGTGCCAAACGCATGGGTGCTCTATTAGTGAGCTGATGATGAAAAATGAGTTGGCGGTTCGGACAGAAGATGAGATTAAAGAATATCTCAACGAAATTTGGGAAGTCATGCAGGCGTGTGTATCCGAAGGTTGCCAAAAAGATGGTATCTTGCCGGGGGGACTTGGCGTAAAACGCCGTGCCAAAAATCTATATGACCAACTCTCCAAAGAATATGGCAAATCAGATGGCGGGCTTTTGGCGATGGATTGGGTGAACCTATATGCTCTTGCCGTCAATGAACAAAATGCCTCAGGTGGACGTGTCGTTACTGCCCCCACCAATGGAGCGGCAGGGATTATTCCTGCGGTGCTTCATTATTATCGTGGGTTTATTCCAACGTTTAGCTATCAGGGTGTGCGTGAATTTTTACTTGTGGCTGGGGCAATTGGTGCGTTAATCAAGCAGAATGCTTCTATTTCTGGGGCAGAAGTGGGCTGTCAAGGCGAGGTTGGCTCTGCTTGTGCAATGGCAGCAGCAGGATTGGCTCATGTGCTGGGTGGAACGGTGGCTCAATGCCTAAATGCTGCCGAAATCGGACTTGAACATAATCTTGGTCTAACCTGTGATCCCATTGGTGGACTGGTTCAGGTGCCGTGTATTGAGCGTAATGCAATGGCATCTGTCAAAGCCATCAACGCTGCTCGCCTTGCCTTGCGTGGTGATGGCATACATCATGTGTCGCTTGATAAGGTGATTTTGACCATGAAAGAGACAGGGCTTGATATGATGGATAAATACAAAGAGACGGCACGGGGCGGACTTGCTATCCATGCCGATAATCGCATTCCTAGTGTGTTTGTTGGTCATGGGTTTAGTCAATGTTAATTGATTTTTTATTTAAAAAGTAGTATAATTGAGTATTTATTTAATTTTTGGATTTAATATGAGTCAACCATATCAACATACTGCACTTCGCGTAGGTGTGACAGCATTAGTGGCAGGTGTCTTGATGTCGTGCGGTTCTGCTCCAAGAACCAATAATCAGCCTACTAGGGTTATCAATGCCAATAACCCAAATCCATCGGTGGTTATCATTCATAATCAGGCGGGTATGCCAGTCCAACCTGTTAGTACCACCATTAACACAACGACCTCTTATCATACCCCCATTGCAATGCCATCTATGACGGCAACGCCTACCACTCCTATGCAGGCATCAACTGTTCCGACTCATCAATACAGCAGTTTTAACGAATGGAAAAATGACTTTATCCGCCGTGCCATAGCCTCTGGCTATTCTAGTGATAGCGTCAACCGCCTGATGAATGGGGTAAGCCTAAATAGCCAAGTGGTTGCTTTGGATAAAAAACAAGCCGAATTTTCTAAAATGCCTTGGGAGTATATTGAGGGTGCTGCCTCAACCAACCGCATCACACAAGGCAGAAAACAGGTGAGCGAGTATCCATCGCTTCTAAGTCGCCTAGAGCAGCAGTATGGTGTACCCAAGCAAATCGTGGTAGCGATTTGGGGCTTGGAGTCCTCTTATGGTGCTGGTACAGGTAGCATGAATTTGGTTGATGCCTTGTCCAGTTTGGCATATGATGGTCGTAGACGTGCCTTTGCCGAAGGTGAACTGTTGGCTATGACACAGATGATTCAGCGAGACGATGTTGCCAGAAGTGAGCTAAAAGGCTCGTGGGCAGGTGGTATGGGGCATACCCAATTTATCCCATCAACTTGGCTACAATACGGTGTTGATGGCAACAATGATGGACGTAAAAATCCTTGGATGGTGTCTGATGCGTTGTCGTCAACTGCCAACTATCTGGCAAATAGCGGTTGGGTGCGTGGTTTGGAGGCTTATTATGAGGTACGTTTACCAAGCAATTTAAACCCACAGCTTATCGGTCAAAGATTGCCCTTGGATACATGGCGTGCTTATGGTGTGTCGCCAGTGGGTAGTGAGTATATGGCAGGTCAAGCTTTGGCAGAACTGTGGTTGCCTGCTGGTATCAACGGACCTGCACTTTTGACTACCCAAAACTTTGAAGTGATTAAAGTTTATAACAACTCTACCAACTATGCGTTGGGTGTAGCACTGCTTGGCAAACGTATCAATCACCAAGACGGTATTGTGGCAGGTTGGCCTCGTCAAGAGAAACCTTTATCTACTGAACAAATCAAAAGATTACAACAAAACCTCAATCAAAAAGGCTACAATACAGGCACACCTGATGGCATCGCAGGGGCGAATACTCGCCGTGCCTTTGCTCGTTGGCAGGCGGATAATGGGCGTCTTCCTGATGGATTTATCACTCAAAATTCTGCTCGCACATTGATACAATGATTGATTTGGTGTAATATGATAGGCGTGTTAAATTAACCGCCTATTCTTTTGCTGTTGATGATTATAAATGGCAAATGAGACTAAGTATTACAATTCCTCCAATCTTAATAAATCGTGAAAATGACCACTTCCCCCAAACCCCAATCCATTACTCTGCTAGGTGCCACAGGCTCTATCGGTGCCAGCACGCTTGATTTAATCCGTCTGCATTCAGGCAGTTACCGTTTATTTGCTGTTTCTGGCTTTTCTAATGTACAAAAGCTTTTGGACATTTGTCAAGAATTTAACCCAGTATTTGCGGTGATTGGCGATGCCTATTTTGAGGAATTTAAAAGCAAAATCAATGCCTTAAAGCTATCCACCCAAATTTTAAAAGTAAGTGATGGGCTAGATTTTATTGCACGGCACGACAAGGCTGATACGGTGGTGTGTGCCATTGTGGGCGGAGCAGGGCTTAGCTCCACTTTATCGGCGGTACAAGCAGGCAAAAAAGTGCTCCTTGCCAACAAAGAAGCCCTTGTGATGGCAGGCGATTTGGTCATCAAAACTGCCAAAGAGACAGGGGCAACCATTTTGCCCATTGACAGTGAGCATAACGCCATTTTTCAATGTTTGCCAAAGGCACTACAAGATGATAATACCTTGATGTATCAAGAAAATTTTGGCATAAAAAAACTTTGGCTAACCGCAAGCGGTGGGGCGTTTTTGCATAAATCTTATGACCAAATGCGTACGGCAAGTGTCGCACAGGCGGTCAATCACCCCAACTGGTCAATGGGGGCAAAAATTACGGTGGATTCCAACACGATGATGAATAAGGGCTTGGAGCTGATTGAGGCTTGTCATCTGTTTGGTGTGGGGGTGGACGATGTGGGCGTGGTCATTCACCCTCAAAGTGTGGTGCATTCAATGGTGGAGTATGTGGACGGCTCGTTTTTGGCACAATGTGGCACACCTGATATGAAAACACCGATTGGCTATGCACTGGCTTATCCCAATAGAATCAAAAGTGGGGTTAAGCCATTAAATCTCTTTGAAATGTCGGCATTGGAATTTATCAAACCTGATGAACAAAAGTTTGCCTGCCTAGCCCTTGCCAAACAAGCAATGAAACTTGGCAATGGGGCGTGCATTATTTTAAATGGGGCTAATGAAGTGGCGGTGGAGGCATTTTTAAAAGGCAAAATTAAATTAACCGATATTGCCAGTATTGTAGAAAACTGTTTGAATGTTGATGAATTGACAAATGAATTAACAAAAAGTTTTGAGAATTTGGCGGATATTTTGGATTTGGATAAAAGGGTTAGAAAAATTGCTCAATTGATGATTTATCATATTTGACAGGATAAAAAAATGTATAAAATGTATATTGCTATTTTAGACAGTGTGCCAAATTATATGGTGCCAACTTTGGTGGCTCACGCCGTTTTGTCAGCACATTTAAAATTTTCAAGCCAAGAAAATAATGATGACTATCAAGATTGGTTAAAAAACTCTTTTCGTAAAGTTGTTGTTAGTGTTAATCAAAAAGAATTTGAAAAAATAAGTTTGTTAAATTGTCATTTGGCATTCGAGAGTACGATTTTAAATGGCAATGTATGTTGTGCAGTTGTTTATCCAATGACAATAGAAAATACACCCAATGTTTTAAAATTTGCCAAAATGTATCAGCCTATTGAGAAAATTTGATTTTAAAATAATTAAGAAACGATAAACACAATTTTGACCACCAAAGATTATTTTATACCCAAACAACTTAAAAAGTGCTACAAGTTTGTTTTTGGGTGTAAGCAGGTGCCACGCACCATTAAAAGCACCAATCCCAAAACGGTGCATTATACGCACCTTGCAATTGATAAATTTAATCACCAAATTTGACAACAAAGGGTAAATAATGAAACAACATCAATACCATATGAGTATAGAACATATTGCCGACCCACAAGGCAATAAAATAGAAAATCAGTCATTACATTTAATGCCCCCAATCACGATGATTTGTTTATGCTTTTACAAAAAGTCAAACAAAATCGCCCAGAGATAAACCAAGAGGATTTAACGCGTTTTTTGATTGGATTAAAAATGTTTGGCGAGGTGGTATTAGAAAATCGTGACAATGAATTTTTTAATCAATTTTCGCCATTGGTGAAAGAGATGATGATGACTTTAAAGGGCAAAAAGAGTTAATATTTTTTAATAATGAGGTTTTTTATGAAAAAACGATTATTAAGCACAGCACTGTTAATGACTTTAACCGCTTGTCAAATACCAGCCGTTTCTAATGATGACAATCAAACAAAAACAATGAAGCAAAATACCATTCCAGAGCATTTGGATTTTTCTAAATTAACAGGCGAAAAACGCTCATTTGAATTGGGTGGGCAGACCATTTTTTATCGTGCTTATGAAAATATCGTTTATGTGGCAAATCCTGTGGATAAAGCCTATCAGACGATGAATATTTATATTCCAGAAGGCTATTTTAACAACCAAACCATCAACGATTTTAATCAAGACACCGCCCCAATTTTTTTCCCCAATGGCGTGGGCGGTTATATGCCCGCCAAAGCCCAAAAGGTAGAAATCAATAAAAGGAACAATCAGTCCAACAGCCTAATGGTGGCACTCTCCAAAGGCTTTGTGGTAGCAAGTGCTGGTGCAAGAGGACGCACGCTCAAAAATGAAACTGGCGACTATATCGGCAAAGCCCCAAGTGCGATTGTGGATTTAAAGGCGGCAGTACGCTATTTAAAAGCCAATGACAAGGCGATGATGGGCGATGCTAATAAAATCATCTCTAATGGCACATCAGCAGGCGGAGCATTGTCGGCACTTTTGGGAGCAAGTGGCAATAGTAGCGATTATGAAGCGTATTTAAATGAGCTTGGGGCATTAAAGGCAAGTGATAAGATTTTTGCGGTGTCGGCATATTCCCCTATTACCAATTTGGAAAATGCGGATATGGCGTATGAATGGCAATTTAATGGCGTGAATGATTATCAAAAAGTGAGCATTCAAATGCTTGATTATAATGTAGAGCGAAAACTCATTAAAGGCACGCAAACAAAAGAACAAATACAATTATCGGATAAATTAAAACCCTTATTTGCAAACTATGTCAATGGCTTAAACTTAAAAAATCACCATGGCGAATTATTAAGCCTTGATAAAAATGGCAATGGCACTTTTAAAACACATCTTGAACATTTATTGATAAAGTCTGCCCAAACGGCACTTGATAACGGCACCGATTTATCCAAACAAACTTGGCTAAAAATACAAAATAATAAGGTTGTGAGTGTCAATTTTGATGATTATGCCAAATTTATTGGACGACAAAAAGTCACTCCTGCATTTGATGGCGTGGATTTAAGTACAGGTGAGAATAATTTGTTTGGCAATGCCCATACCGATAATCAGCATTTTACTTTATTTTCAATGACACACAACACCGCCCCAAATGCCACTCGTGTTAGCGATAATAGCGTTAAAATGATGAATGCAATGAATTATGTTTCCAAAGACACAGGAGCAATTCATTACCGCATTCGCCACGGTCAAAATGACAAAGACACCTCGCTTGCCATACCTGCACTTTTGGCATTAAAACTGCAAAACACACAGGGTAAAACGGTGGATTTTGCTGTGCCGTTTGGACAAGGACACAGTGGCGATTATGATTTAGAAGAATTGTTTGCGTGGGCAAAAGAGATTAGCATAGAGAGCAAGCAGGCAAATAAATGAACGGATTACTTATGTTTTTGGCGGCGGTTTGTGTTTTGACACCGCTGGTTGCTTTGCACGAATGGGGGCATTATATTGTTGCTCGTTTGTGCGGGGTGAAGGTTTTGACTTATTCTATTGGAATGGGTCCACGCCTCTTTGGCTGGACTTCCAAAAAAACAGGCATTGACTATCGCATATCCGCCCTGCCTTTGGGTGGCTATGTCAAAATGCTGGACGAGCGAGAGGGCGAGGTTGCCGAGAGTGAGAAGCATTTGGCCTTTAACAATGCTCACCCACTTAAAAAGATTGCCATCGTCATCGCAGGGCCTGTGATGAATTTTTTGATTGCCATTGGGCTGTTTTTTGTGATTTTTTTAAATCCAAGCGAACAACTTAACACCAGAATTGGTCGCATCATTGCCGATACGCCTGTTGCCAAAAGCACATTAACGGTGGGCGAAAAAATCATCGCCATTGACGACAAGCCTATTAACACTTGGGAAAATGTCAATTTTGCACTGGCTGACCGCATGGGTGAGAACGGTGTGGTTAATATCAGTACCGACAAGGGCAAATACAGTATAGAAGTTGTGGATTTTATGCAAGGGGCGGATAAGGGCAAAGACCCTTTGACGGCAATTGGGGTATTGCCTTATCGTCCTATCGTACCGCCTGTGATTGATAAATTGACAAAAGGTGGGGCAGGCGAGCTGATGGGCTTGAAGGTGGGTGATAAAATCACTCATATTGACGGCAGGGTGATTGATGATTGGTTATCTATGACGCAGATAGTACAAAACAATCCTGAAAAAATGCTTGTATTTGGCGTGGTACGAAATGGCGAAAATGTAGAAGTTAAGGTCATGCCACGAGCTGTCAAGGCAAACGGTCGTACGATAGGACAAATTGGTGTTGGCCCTAGAAGCGTCAACTTTGACGTACCAGACGATTACAAGATGACGGTACATCACACCCCAAAAGAAGCCTTCACAAAAGCATTTGTTAAAACTTATGACTTGTCAGTAATGACGCTTAATGCCATGGGCAAAATGCTCTCTGGGTTGATTGGTATTGATAACTTGTCAGGACCTATTACGATAGCAGAAGTGTCAAAAGATAGCATACAGATGGGTTGGCTACAAGCCTTATCTACTGCAGGACTGATTAGCCTATCGCTTGCGGTGCTAAATTTGCTCCCCATTCCTGTGCTTGATGGTGGGCATTTGGTGTTTTATACTTATGAATGGCTTGTGGGAAAACCCATCAACAAACAATGGCAAATAAAAGCCATGCAAGTAGGTATGTTATTACTGCTTGGTTTCATGGTGCTTGCGACTGGTAACGATATTTTGCGAATACTTGGTTAAAAGCGGTTTTTGGTAAGAATTGGGTAAAATTTGCATAAAAATTTCAAAAAAATGATAATTTTACTTGCCAAAATCACTTTTTTGGCTTAACTTACACCACTAAATTTATTAATATCACAATTGAGAATGTTATGAGCAAATCTTTGGCAAATTTTGGTCTTAAAACATTGACGTTATCTATGGTAACCGCCATGACAGCAACAACCTCTTATGCAGAAGATGTTGTGGCAAACTCTGTCAATGTGGTGGGTTTACAGCGTGTTACGCCAGACAGTTTGCAATCTGTTTTACCCATCACTTCTGGGCAGTTGGTGGGTGATGATGAGTTGGCAAACAGTATCCGTGCTTTATATGCAACAGGTCAATTCTCCAATGTCCAAGCCAAGATTGACAATAATAATATCACTTTTTATGTAACCGAGCGTCCGATGATTGCTGATGTCAAGTTTGAAGGCAATCGTCTGATTCCAAAGGACGGTTTGGAGCAAGGTCTAAAACAAGCAGGACTTGCAGTAGGCAGTGTGCTAAAACAATCCACCGTGCAGATGATTGAGGGTGAGCTTGAAAATCAATACATCTCGCAGGGCTACTACAACATTGATGTGGAAGTTACACAGACAGAGCTTGATGGCAACCGTGTCAAACTAGACATCAAATTTGATGAGGGTAAACCTGCTCGTGTGGTGGACATCAATTTTATCGGCAATGAGCATTTTAGCGACAAAGAACTTAAAGATGAGTTTATCATCAAAGATAACAAAATTAACCCCTTATCCAAAGGAGACCGCTACACCCAAGAAAAGATGAATGCGAGCTTAGAAGCAGTCAAAGCCAAATACCTCAATAACGGTTTTGTGAGATTCAATGTGGATAAAGCCACTTTGAATGTTGATGATGAAAAACAAAAGGCATTTATTGAGGCAACCATCACCGAAGGTCAGCAATATAAATTTGGTGAGGTGCAGTTTTTGGGTGAGCCTACCTATGAGTCAGAAGAGCTAAAAGAGCTGATAAAATTCAAATCAGGTACGGTTTATTCTCAAAAACAACTGGATGAAAGTTCAGCACAGATTGCCAATAAATTTGGCGATGATGGTTATTACCGTGCCCAAATACGTCCTATCAACCGCATTGATGATGAAAATTTGACGGTGGATATTGACTATTATATTGACCCTGCCCGTCCTGTATATGTGCGTCGTATTAGCTTTTCTGGCAACAACAAAACCAAAGATGAGGTGTTACGCCGTGAAATGCGTCAGCTAGAAGGGGCTTTGACATCTAACCAAAAAATCCAACTTTCCCAAGCACGTCTCATGCGAACAGGGTTTTTTAAAGATGTTAAAGTAGAAGTGCGACCTGTGCCAAACAGTCCTGACCAAGTAGATTTGGTCTATCAGGTAGAAGAGCAACCATCAGGCTCATCAACCATTGCCGCAGGTTATTCGCAAAGTGGCGGTATGACTTTCCAAGTGGATTTGTCCCAATCCAACTTTATGGGTACAGGTAACCGTGTCAATGCCTCATTTGCACGCTCTGAAACCCGTGATGTGTATAGTTTGGGTGTAACTGACCCCTTCTTTACGGTCAATGGCGTCTCTCAAAGTGCCAATGCCTATTATCGTAAAACCAAATATGACAGTAAAAACATCTCAAACTATGTGCTAGATTCTTATGGTTTGGGTCTAAACTATGGCTATCCCATTGACGAAAAACAGCGTCTAAATGGTGGTTTTTTTGCTGATAGCACCAAGGTGCGTGGTGGTCCATATATGGGCATTGCCAACATCAAAGAGATGATTGATGATGAGGGTAACATTGATGCCACCAATTCGGTCAGTTTTGATAAAAAATACACCACTTATGGTGCGACATTGGGGTGGAGTTATTCTAGCCTTGATAGAGGGATTTTTCCTACGAAGGGCGTGAGTCATAACGTGGACGTAACGCTTGGTCTTGGTGATAAAAATTATCAAAAAGTTGTCTATCGTGCTAATGCCTACTATCCATTGTGGAAGGGTATGGTGCTTCGTGGTCATGCTCGCCTAGGTTATGGTAATAACCTACCATTTTATGAAAACTTCTATGCAGGGGGCTATGGCTCGGTGCGTGGTTTTGAATCATCAAGTCTAGGGCCTCAATCTCAGGCTTATACCTATTTGGCAAATGGTCAGCGTACTGCACGTGGCGAAGAGATTGGCGGTAATGCAGTAGCAACTTTTGGGGCAGAGCTGATTTTGCCTGTGCCGTTCAAAGGCGATTGGGCTCAACAGGTGCGTCCTGTGTTATTCTTTGATGCAGGGCAGGTGTTTGATACGACCAATTTGGATAAAGAAACGGTCAATCTACCCACCTTAGGTTTGACAAACAACAACGTAACCTACATTGAACAAGATAAAGAGCTTCGTTATAGTGTGGGTTTTGGTACAACGTGGTACACACCTATTGGTCCGATTTCACTAAGCTATTCTAAGCCACTTAATGCCAAAGAAGGCGATAAAACCGAAAAACTCCAATTCCAAATCGGTAGCGTATTTTAATGGTTGAATTATCCCAAATTATCAATGCCATTGAGCATTGCCAACCAATCATCAATAAAACCGATTTGGCAGATAAAACTTGCTTGGTGAGTTGTGTGGCGGATTTGGCGATGGCAGATGGGCAAAGTTTGGCGTTTTTGTCAAAGGCTAGCTACTTGTCTGACTTGGCAAACACGCAGGCGGGGGTGGTGTTGATTTCTAAGCAGTTTGCTCATGAACTACCAAATTTGCCAAACACAGTCATCATCGTTGTCAAAGATGCTTATTTGGCATATGCGTCTGTGAGTGGATTGTTTGCCTACCAACCTACCCTCCAAATCCACCCAACTGCCGTCGTTGCTTCCACCGCCAAGATTGGTAAAAATGCCTCAATTGGAGCATATGCGGTGATTGGCGAATTTGTGGAGATTGGCGATGATTGTCAGATTGGCAGTCATGTGGTCATTCATCATCATTGTGTGTTGGGCGATGGTGTTCAGATTCATGCTCATGCTAGCATTGGGGCGGATGGTTTTGGCTTTGCCCCAAAAGTAGGGGCAGACGGCATATCTTGGCAAAAAATCCACCAGCTTGGACGTGTGATGATTGGCAATCGTGTGCGTATTGGGGCAAATACTTGTGTGGATAGGGGAGCGGTGGGCGATACCATCATTGGTGATGATGTGATTATTGATAATCTTGTCCAAATCGCTCATAACGTTCACATTGGGCGTGGTACAGCAATTGCTTCTATGACGGGCGTGGCAGGTAGCACACACATTGGGTCAAATTGTATCATTGGTGGCGGTGTGGGCATTGCTGGACATTTGACGATTGTAGATGGTGTAACGCTGACAGGGCGAACTTTTGTTGCCCAAAGCATTGACAAAGCAGGCTCATATTCATCAGACACAGTGGCAATGCCAACCTCTGACTGGCGTAGGGCAACGGTCAAATTTCGCCAGTTGGGTAAGCATTAAAATGCCTATTGATGTTGTAATGATGTCTAAACAGTTTTTATTTTGATTTTGGGAATGTTTATGACTGCTTCAAGTTTTGCCCATGACATTGACGAACTTATTAAGCGGGTCAATGATGGGGGTGGTTGGTTGCAAGCATTGGTAGCAAATCATTATCATGATAATGGCGATTATCAAAAAGAGTTTTATTGGACGCAAAAACTTGCCAATCAGAGCATGGCTTGCGAGCAATATCAGGTTTTAGAAAATTAAGGATATTGATGACAATTGTTTACCATGACATATACCACAAACCTTTTTTAGTCTAATTTAGTTTATAAGTCTACATTTAGGAAATTCCAATGACGAACAGCACCATAGATTTAGCATTAATGACCGAAGAAGACCACGCTCGTCTTAGCGAACAAAATTTGACCTTGCCTTTTTATTATGATGTCATTAAGCGTTATTTGCCACATCGCTATCCTTTTATGCTGATTGACCGAGTAACGGCAGTTTCGGCGGATAACTGGATTACAGGCTACAAAAACATCACCATTAACGAAGAGCTTTTTAATGGGCATTTTCCTGACAATCCTGTCATGCCCGGCGTTTTGATGGTGGAAGCGATGGCACAGCTTTCTGGCATTTTGGGTTTTGTCAGTGCAGGACAGTCTAGCGAAGATGGCTATTTATACCTATTTGCAGGCGTGGATAATGTTCGTTTTAAAAAGCTTGTTAGTACAGGCGATACGCTCGTCATTCGCTCAAAGCTTGTTACCGCCAAACGTGAGATTTATAAATTTGAATGCAGTGCCCATGTAGATGACAAATTGGCGTGTAGTGCCCAAATTATGATTGCTCGTCAAAAGGTAGCATAAGGGGTTATTATGGCAATCATTCACCCAACCGCTATTATTGATAAAAACGCCATGATTGCTGATACGGCAATCATTGGAGCGTATTGTATCGTGGGCGAAAATGTAGAAATTGACGAAGGTACGGTTTTACGCTCACATGTTATTGTGGGCAAAAATACCAAAATTGGCAAAAATAACGAAATTTACCAATTTGCCAGTATTGGCGAAGACCCCCAAGACAAAAAATATCAAGGCGAAGAGAGTTTTTTGCACATCGGTGATAACAATAAAATTCGTGAATCTTGCACCTTGCATCGTGGGACGGCAGATGGCGGTGGCTTGACCAAAATTGGCAATGATAATTTATTGATGGTAAATACCCACATCGCCCATGATTGCATGATTGGTGATTATAATGTGCTTGCCAACAATGTCGGTGTGGCAGGTCATGCCCACATCGGTAATTATGTGATTGTGGGTGGACAGTCGGGCGTGCATCAGTTTTGTCGCATTGATGATTATGCCATGATTGGTGGTGCTAGCCTTATTTTAAAAGATGTTTGTGCTTTTACTACTGTGTCGGGCAACCCTGCCAAAGTACATGGTTTAAATAAAGAAGGTATGAAACGTAAAGGGTGGAGCAAGGAAACCATTGCCAAACTTGATGAAGCTTATGATTTGGTGTTTCGTTCAGGAAAAATCAAAGCAGACGTGATTGATGAGTTGGCTTCATGGGTGGCAGATGAGCCCAAAGTTCAGCTTTTTATTGATTCTTTGCTAAATAGCAAACGTGGTTTGATTCGTTAGCAATGGTTGGGTTATCAATGTTTGGTCAAGCTAAACGTTGATGGCGTGGCGATAAATAAAAATGCCTATTTTGTAATGATAATGACAAATATAAAAGTTGGGCATATAAAAACCCATAATGGTTGGTTATGGGTTAATTTCATTTTATTTGCTTGACTTTTTAGGGTAAGTCTATCAAACTATACTGATGGAACTTTTTAAAATGTCCTTGTGTTGGACTATTTTTTGTAATGAATACATCTGGATAAAACAGTTCTTAATTGGTTAAACTAAATGATAAACAAGGATAAGAGATGAGTACACAGCGAGAAACGTGGTCGGCACGTTCTGGGTTTATCTTGGCGGCAGTTGGTTCGGCTGTCGGTTTGGGCAACATTTGGCGTTTTCCTTATGTTGCCTATGAAAATGGTGGTGGGGCGTTTTTTATCCCTTATTTGATTGCATTGGCAACAGCAGGTTTTCCGCTACTATTTTTGGATTATGTGATTGGTCAAAAATATAAAGGAGCACCACCCACCGCCTATCGGCGTATGGTCAAATCCTCTGAAAGTATTGGTTGGTGGCATGTGGCAGTTTGTATGGCGGTGGGAATTTTTTATGGTTCGGTGCTGTCATGGGCGGGAAGCTATATGGTTTTTGCTTTTAGTCAGGCATGGGGCAGTGACCCTAAGGATTTCTTTTTAAATGGTTTTTTGCATCATTCAAGTGAGATAACCCTAAATTTTGCACCCAATTTATTCACGGCATTGATTGTGGTATGGGCATTGATGTTTTTGATTATGTTTGGGGGCATCAAAAAGGGCATTGAGCTTGCCAACAAAATCTGTATTCCGCTTTTGGTGTTGATGTTTGGGGCGATGGTTGCAAGAGCGGTATCTTTGTCAGGTGCATCAATGGGGATTGAGGCGTTTTTTACCCCCAATTGGGCATTGATGGCTGACCCTAAGGTGTGGCTTGCTGCTTATGGGCATATTTTCTTTTCCATGTCCATCGGTTTTGGTATCATGGTAACTTATGCTTCTTATCTTAATAAAAATGCCAATTTGACAGGCTCTGGATTGGTGGTTGGTTTTGCCAATTCATCATTTGAACTACTTGCTGGTATTGGCATATTTTCTGCCATTGGCTTTATGGCTCATACTCAAGGTGTTGGTATCAAAGATGTGGCAGCAGGTGGACCAGGTCTTGCTTTTATGGTCTTTCCCAAAATCATCTCTACGATGGGTGAGGCTGGTACGATTGTGGGTGTGTTGTTTTTTGGGTCGCTATTTGTGGCGGGGGTAACATCGCTTGCCAGTATTTTGCAAGTGCCCATTTCAGCTTGCCAAGATAAATTCGGTTGGTCAAAAAACAAATCCGTACTGATTGTTTCAGGTTTTAGTGCGGTGGTGTCTATTGGGTTATTTTCAACCAATAATGCACTTACTTTTGTGGATATTATTGACCATTTTACATTAAATATTGGTGTGGTGGCAGGGGCGATTGCCTTGCTTGTGTGGGTTACTTGGGTTCATCGTGATATTTTGCCAAAACTTACCACACACATCAATCACATCTCTAGCTTCAAATTGGGCAAGGGTTGGGCGTTTATGCTCACGTTGGTCATGCCCATTTCGCTCATCATCACGTTGGGTTTATCATTAATCGGATTGTTTAAAGACGGTTATGAGGGCTATCCTGTTTGGCTTTTGACCGTGTTGGGTGGTGGATTTATTTTGGCATTTGCCCTAAGTGCGATGATTATGCCAAAAATCAAAGGTGGTCAAACTCATGAACTTGACGAATAAGGAGAAAATAAATGAACGGCAGTGCGTTGATTGTCATGCTCATTGCGATGGTGCTGATTTGGGGTGGGCTGATTTTATCGGTCATTCATTTGATAAAAAATCCTGACATAGCACTTGACGATGTCAAAAACGAATAGTCACAAACCTATCAAACCCAAAATATGATAAGATATTTATGGTAAGTTGCTATCTGCCCTAAGTGATAAAAGTGGAGTTGTATCATGTTTATGGTTTTGTGGGCATGAAATGATGTCAATATGAGGGATAAAAGTACGGACATTTGTTCGTACTTTTATGTTTTGGGTTTGTTTAATGTGATTGTTATGGCATATTATAAGTATTTGTTTTTTTAAATATTATACAGTCTATTTTATGTGATATTTTAGTCAAAAAATATCATTATCCATTGATGATTACCAAATTTTATTTTGCTAAAAACCCATTGGTATTTAATTACAGTTTGATTCCTACATCTGATTAAAATTTTGTAGGTATGGATGTTGTTTAACAACAAAACAATAATGAAATTGGTTATTTAAATCAGTTTATCTAATCAATTATTTGAGGAGATATATTTATGGCACAACGTGAAAGTTGGTCGGCTCGGTCAGGTTTTATCTTGGCGGCGATTGGGTCGGCTGTTGGTTTGGGTAACATTTGGCGTTTTCCTTATGTTGCCTATGAAAATGGTGGTGGGGCGTTCTTTTTGCCTTATTTGATTGCTCTTTTGACAGCAGGTTTTCCGCTTCTTTTTTTGGATTATATTGTTGGGCAAAAGTATAGAGGTGCTCCGCCTACTGCCTACCGCCGTCTTGTAAAATCAGCCGAAGGTATTGGTTGGTGGCAGGTGGCAGTGTGTACTGTGATTGGCATTTATTATGCGTCTGTATTGTCATGGGCGGGTAATTATACCATATTTGCCCTTGACCAATCTTGGGGCAATGACCCAAAAGATTTCTTTTTAAACCAGTATCTGCAAATGGCAAGTGCGGTTGAATTTACCTACTTGCCAAACCTGTTTGTTGGTTTGGTTGTGGTGTGGGTGCTTGTGCTATTTATCATGTATGGCGGTATCAAAAAGGGCGTAGAGCTGTGCAACAAAATCTTTATCCCTCTGCTTATCGTCATGTTTGGCGTTATGGTTGTCAAAGCAGTTTCACTAGAAGGGGCAACATTGGGCTTGGATAGCTTTTTTAAACCCGATTGGTCAGGTCTTGCCAGTGCCAAAGTATGGCTTGCTGCCTATGGGCACGTCTTTTTTTCCATGTCCATTGGTTTTGGTATCATGGTAACTTATGCTTCTTATCTTAATAAAAATGCCAATTTGACAGGCTCTGGATTGGTGGTTGGTTTTGCCAACTCATCATTTGAGCTACTTGCTGGTATTGGTATATTTTCTGCCATTGGCTTTATGGCTCATACTCAAGGTGTTGGTATCAAAGATGTGGCAGCAGGTGGGCCGGGTCTTGCTTTTATGGTCTTTCCCAAAATCATCTCTACGATGGGCAGTGCAGGCAACTTAGTGGGCTTTTTGTTTTTCGCCTCACTTTTTGTGGCAGGTGTGACCTCCATGGCAAGTATCCTACAAGTGCCAATCGGTGCGGTGCAAGATAAATTTGGTTGGTCTAAAAACAAAGCAGTTACCATTGTTGGCGGTGGCAGTGCAGTTGTTTCCATCGCTTTATTCTCAACCAAAAGTGCATTAATATTGGTGGATATTGTTGATCATTTTTCCAACAATATTGGTATCGTTGCAGGGGCAATTTTGTCAATCATCTGGGTTACATGGATACATCGCAGTTTATTGCCAAGACTTATTGAGCATAACAACCGCATTTCAAGTGTCAAACTGGGTGGTATGTGGACATTCATGCTGACCGTAGTTACACCTATTTCTTTGATTGTGGCATTTGTATTGGCACTTGTTAAGTTGTTGCAAGAAAACTACGAAGGCTACACCACAGGCACGCTTTTGGTGTTTGGTTGGGGCGTGGTGGCTTTGTTTGCGTTATCGGCATTGATTTTGCCAAAAATCAAAGGACACCCCACTCATCATGAAGATAAATAAGGAGAAATGCTGTGAATAGTAGTGCATTGGTTGTGATGTTGGTTGCGATGGTGTTGATTTGGGGTGGTCTGATTTTTTCGGTAATTCACCTTGTCAAAAATCCTGATATTGACATCGGCAAAATCCCAAATGATGATTAAATCAATCAAAAACGGTAACGAAAAAAGTTGCCGTTTTTTTATGATAAAAATTTATTTAACATAATCTATACCTAATGAACCTAAAAATTGTTGCAAACCGTAAGGGGTGTATTACGCACCATTTTTATTTAATCTCTTTAATGGTGCGTGGTACGCACCTTGCTTCCAAAGCAGATTTTGTACCAGTTTTTAGTTCTGTTGGTGTAATTATTTTTTAAAATACAAACGAATGACATACGCGACAAAGTGGCAAAGTGCTATGATTTGTCTCAATTCCAAGTTTTTAGGAAGTCTAATGGCGTCAAGTTTTGGGGTTATCGTTCAATAACTTTTCAAACACTTCTAATTCTTCATTGATAAGGTTGGGCAGTGTGTCAATATTTGGCAAAGTTGTTGGGCAAGCAACGATACCAAAATCAATGGTATTTAGATGGTTGATAAATGTGATGTTTAATGCCTGACCGTCAAAAAGTACAGAAGCTGGGTAAATGTTGGTGAGTTTGGCACCATTTAGGTATAGGGGGTTTTTTTCGGCAGGGACGTTTGAGATGATGAGGTTGAACGCTTGGCGGGTTGGAGCAATGGCGGTGGCTAGGTTGATGCCTGCCCACCCATATGTTAAAGCACTATAACTGACCACTTGGGATTGGCTAAGTCTGCCAAAGCGTTGTTTGCCATCATCAATGCTATTTTTGATGGTGGTAAGGCGAGCTTCGGGCGTGGCTTGGTGTGTGCCTAGATTGGTGAGTAAAAAAGAGATTTGGTTGCCTGCGACGCTTTTATCACGGCGAAGCGACACAGGAACGAAGGCGATGAGTGGTTTTTTGGGTAGGGCGTTTTGGCTGATGAGATAATGACGCAATGCCCCAGAGCATACCGCTAAAATGACATCGTTGGTGGTTGCACCAAAGTGTTTGGCAAGACGTACAAAGCGATTTTTGTCAAACGAACGAGCCAGCAGGGTGCGAGAGCTACCAATGGGTTGGTTAAAGATGGATTTGGGTGCGTCAAACGTACTGACAACATTGGGGTCGCCTTGCCATTTTTTTTGTAAAACCTTTAAAATCTCACGCCCCACAGGATAGACACCACCAAGTTGTTCTTTGATGATGGCGGTGAGCGATTTGTGCTTGGGGATTAATTCTTCAAATTGGTTTTTGTTGATGTTTGATAACGACCAAAATGGTTTGGTCATGCGTGTATCTGGATTGGGGGATAACGATATTTGGATAAGTCGCATGGCAGAAATGCCGTCAGTCATGGCGTGGTGGACTTTGAGCCAGATGGCAAATCTGTGGGGTGCACCTTCTTTTTCGGGGGCTAATCCATCAATAAGATGAAATTCCCATAGGGGGCAACTGCGATCCATCAAATGACTTTGCTCACGAGAAATATATGCCATCAGTTCCTTGATGTCGGCTGGATAGGGCAAAGCGATATGACGTAGATGGTGTGAAATGTCAAAATCATCATTGGCACGCCAAAATGCCATTTTGTGTAAAATTTGGTTAAAAGGAAATGTGGGCTTAATGGGGCTGGTTTTGGCTTGTTTGGCTAAGTCGTACAAAAAAGTGGGCGGTGCGTCTTTGGGTAGTTCAAAAATGCACAATCCCCCCACATTCATGGGTTGTTTGCGGTTTTCTAGTAACAAAAGCACATGGTCAACAGCAGATAAAGCTCGCACGGTTCTTCCTTAGGTTGGGTTGATGAACAAAAACAAATGGCATGGTGAATGCCATTTGTGGTCATGAATTGAAGATTATTGGAAAAAATAGCCTGTTTGGGGCGAGCTTGCCACCGCCATTTTTCTCATGGGCATGCGACCTGCCAAAAATGCCTGACGACCTGCGATGACGGCATTTTTCATGGCTGACGCCATAAGTACAGGGTTTTTGGCATAAGCAATCGCTGAATTCATCAGCACGCCATCACAACCAAGCTCCATAGCAATGCTGGCATCTGACGCTGTACCAACGCCTGCATCAACAAGTACAGGCACGTTGCTTTGTTCAATGATGAGGCTTAGGGTGTGGCGGTTTAACAGTCCAAGCCCAGAACCAATCAAGCTACCCAAAGGCATAATCGCCACACACCCCATGTCTTCTAGCTCTTTGGCGACTATGGGGTCATCTGATGTATATACCATGACATCAAAGCCGTCCTCAATGAGAACTTGGGCGGATTTTAGGGTGGCAGTTACGTTTGGGTAGAGTGTTTTTTCATCACCCAAAACTTCAAGTTTGACCAGATTATGCCCATCAAGCAATTCACGAGCGAGCTGGCAGGTGCGAATGGCACTATCAGCATCAAAGCACCCTGCGGTATTTGGTAAAATGGTGTATTCTTTGGGAGAAATGACGTCTAGTAGATTTGGCTCGCCTTGATTTTGACCAATGTTGGTACGGCGAATGGCAACCGTGACGATTTGGCTACCGCTAGCACTGATGGCGTCTTTGGTTTGGGTTAAATCTTGGTATTTGCCTGTTCCAACCAAAAGGCGTGATGAAAAGGTGCGTCCTGCGATGATGAGTGGGTCTTGTGTCATGATAAAATCTCAATGGTAATGAATGCCAATATATTATAACAAATCTTACTTATAAATGCGATAAGATAAAATGAACAAATGTAAACATTATGTCATATGAGTAATGACGATCATGAAAAATGGCAATTTAAATGACAAAAGAGTGTAGATAACTACATTTTGGGTTTTAATCACCCAAGCATTTTTGACAAAAATTTGTTACAATAAGCAAGCCAAACTTGACCCAATAAGACAACCAACATGATTAGTAAGCCAATTCCCAAAAAGCCAAAACACATCGCCAAACGTGCCACTCGCCAAAATAAAAAAAACACCAACAAGCCAAAGTTACCGTTTGGAGTTCATTTGTTGTTGGCATTTATTGCAGGAGCGTGTTTTAGTTTTGCCTTAGCACCTTATAAATTTTGGGCGTTGGCGATTTTGTCTCCGATGGCATTGTATGCGTTACTCATTCAGCTTGCCAGTCCTAAGCGGGCATTTTGGGTGGGTGAAATTTATGGTTTTGGTGTATGGTTGGTGGGGGCGTTTTGGCTTTATACGTCCATTCATGAGTATGGCAATATTCCTGCGTGGCTGGCTTATCTTATGATTGGGGTGTTGGCACTCATCATGGGGCTTTTTCATGCAGTGATGGCATGGGTGTTTGTGCGGTTTATTGGTCGCCAGCCACTCGCCTTTGCGTCATTATGGGTTATCCAAGAATGGATGAAAACTTGGTTTTTGACAGGGTTTCCTTGGCTGTTTGTGGGTTATGCCTTTACCGAAGTGGCGTGGCTTGCCAGTTTTGCACCCGTTTTGGGGGTGTTTGGGGTGAGCTTTTTGGCGGTGCTGTTTGGGGCAAGTTTGGTGGAGGTAATTCGCCAAAAAATCAACTATTTGTACATTAGTGCTGGATTGCTCTTTGTGGGGGTGGTGCTACACTTAATCAATCCAAACTGGACAAAGCCCACAGGCGAATCTTTATCCGTATCACTCATACAAGGCAATATCCCCCAAGAGATGAAATGGCTTACCGAATTTCGCTATGAGACTCTCCAAATCTACGCCAGCCTATCTCGCACCGAATGGGGTCAGGACGTGGTGGTGTGGCCAGAAGCGTCCATTCCGATGTTTCAGGACGAAGCGGATAGATTTTTGCGGGCGATTTATGGCGAGGCCAAGAAAAAGGGTAGTACTTGGATAACGGGCATTCCGTATCGTGATGGTGAGAATTTTGACCCTGCCAAACAAGAATATCCCAACTTTTACAACACTGTGATGGCGGTTGGCAATAATCAAGTCGGTCTATATAAAAAACAACACCTTGTTCCCTTTGGTGAATATGTGCCTTTTGAGGGCATGCTCAACATTTTGCCCAATTTGGCAAATATGCAAGATGTGGCAAGTTTTAGTCGTGGCGATGATAAACAGGTTCCGCTCATGGTCAAAGGCAAAAACATGGGTTCTGCCATCTGTTATGAAGTGGCATATCCTAATACTACTCGCAAAAATGCCAAAAATACCGAATTTTTACTCACCATCTCCAATGATGCATGGTTTGGTACAAGTACAGGTCCACATCAACATTTACAAATGGTGCAGATGCGTAGTCTTGAGATGGGGCGGTGGTTCATGCGAGCGACCAATACAGGGATTACGGCATTTATTGATGAAAAGGGCAAAATTGTCAAACAAGCTCCCCAATTTGAGCCTGCTATATTGCGTCATGATGTACCAAGCTTTGTGGGGGCGACACCTTTTATGAGAATGGGGAATTATCCCATCTTGTTTATCAGTATGATGTTGATTTTGCTTAGCTTTATTGCACGCAAACAAGGTGCTTATGACAGTACCAAACAAATACATTATGATGCGATGGGAGTGCAAGATCGCCAAGAAAATACACAAAAATAATGCTTATTGTATGTAAGGATTTACACAAAAGCTAAAAATTGGTATATAATAGACACACTCTAATCCCCATCAAAGACGACAGGTGAATTATGGCACATGATGCTTCACAAAATAACCCAAAAAAAGAAATCGCTTTTGCATTGGTTGGCATAACTGCGTTTCTTGTGATAGTTCTTGGTATCGGTATTTCTGGGTTTTTACGCCCTGCAGGCAATCATGAGGTGGCAACCGTGTCCGCTACTGAGGCAGGTCAAAAACTTGAAGAGGCTCTAAAAGCGATTGAAAAACCAAAAGCAGAAGAGAACGCAGCCGCTGAAGGTGCATCTGACTCTGCTCCTGTTGACACCACCAAAACTGACAGTGCCGAAGCTACTGACAAACCTGCTGAGCCATCAGAAAATACAGCAGAAGCAACCGCCGAAGCGACTGACACTGCCAAAGAAGAACCTGCACCTACAAGCACAGAAAGTGAAACTCCCAAAGCCGAATAATTTGATAAAAAGCCCCATGTTGGGGCTTTTTGGTGGTCGCTTCTTATGGTTGGTTGGAGGTGTTGGCGATGTGAGTAAGATACTCTTTTATGGCAACCAAATCTTGGGTGCTGGCATTGTTGATATCTTTGGCTTGTACACCAAAACTTCTGATGTAGGCTTCGTCATGCCAATATAGGCTAATACTGTTGGATTTTAACATCATGCCTTTGACGTGAGGTAATATTTGGGCAGGTAGGGTGATGGCTTGACCTGATAAGGGGTGGGGTATATCACTTTGCCACACATCATCTTTGGCACGAAAGTATGTCATTGCCAGTCGCCAGTCATCGTTGATGAGTGTGTATTGTATCAGACTTTTTTGGGGTTCTAACCAATCAGGGCTTGTAAATTTGGGGTACAAACCCAGCTTACGAGCCAGTAGCCTAAAATCCCCAAGCCGTGTTTCGTGTGGTCTGGGTTTTGCTCCAATGAAGTTGCCCACAGCAAGGGCAACCACCACTACAATGACAATTAGCTCAATATTCATATCAATAATTGGCGTTTGCCACCGTTGTCCATTGGGCTAACAATGCCGTTTTCTTCCATCATGTCCACGATGCGAGCGGCACGGTTGTAACCGATAGAAAGTTTGCGTTGAATGGCGGATGTGGAGACTTTGCGAGTTTCCATGACAAAGGCGACTGCTTGGTTATAATACTCATCATCTCCCCCTGTGGCACTATCGCCAGAGCCTTCACCTTCAAAGGTGTAGCTGGTGGACAAATCTATATAATCGGGCTTGCCACGCTCACGCCACGCATCACAGACACGGTTTACCTCATCATCGCTGACAAATGCCCCCTGCAAACGTTCGGTACTATTTTTGCCGGGAGCTAAAAAGAGCATGTCGCCATTGCCCAACAGGTTGTCTGCCCCTGATTCTTCTATGATGATACGGCTGTCAATGGCGGTTTTGACTTGTAGTGCCACACGAGATGGGATATTGGATTTGATGAGTCCTGTTACCACGTTGGCGGTAGGTCTTTGGGTGGCTAAGATAAGATGAATGCCTGCTGCCCTTGCTTTTTGGGCAAGTCGTACGATGGGTTCTTCGGCAGTTTTGCCAAGTTGCATGAGCATATCAGCAAACTCATCTGCCACGACCACGATGAATGGTAGTGGTTTTAGTTTGGGTGGAGTATCTCCTACATGGTCGGATGCACGCCATAGGGGGTCAGTGAGAGGTTCACCGTTTTGTTCAGCTTCCATGACTTTTTGGTTAAAGCTTGCAATGTTGCGTACTCTTAGCTTGCTAAGCAGAGCGTAACGACGTTCCATTTCGGTAACGCACCACGTCAAACTGGCGGTAGCGTCTGTCATGTCTGTGATGACGGGCGTGAGTAGGTGTGGTATGTCAGCATAAGGTTCAAGCTCAACCTGTTTGGGGTCGATAAGAATGAGTTTTAACTCCTCTGGCGAGCGTTTTAGGAGCATTGACATCAAAAATGAGTTTACCACCACTGATTTACCAGAGCCTGTCATGCCCGCCACGAGCAGGTGGGGGGCTTTGGCAAGGTCAGCAATGATGGGCTGACCGCTAATATCTACGCCGATTGCCATGCTGATGGCTAGATTTGGGTCGTTAAATTCGTCTGTGTCTAGGATTTCAAGCAAGCTCACCATTTGGCGATGGCGGTTTGGCACTTCAATGCCAATGTAGGGTTTGCCTGCAATGATGGGTAGTACACGCAGTGAGGTCATGGACATTGAGCGTGCCAAGTCTTCGGCAATTTTGGTAACACGGCTGACTTTTATGCCAGCAGCAAGCTCCACTTCAAACAGTGTGATTACAGGTCCGACAGTTGCATCCATGACACGAGCAGAAATGTTAAATTCTTTAAGTTTGATTTCCAAAAGTTCAGACAACTGCATGAGTTCTTTGTCGGTATAGGGCGAGCGTCTGGGTGCTGGCTCATCAAGCAAGGTTAGCTCAGGAATGGGTGTCAGGCTTAGACGGTATTCTAGCGTACTCATGGCATGGCTTTTGGGCGGGCTAGGTGGTGGCGGTGCCGATGGTTTGGGTTCTGACGGTGCAACCGTATCTAGTATGGTGGTGAAAAATTTGGCTCTTGATGTCTGTTTGGGTTGTTCTTGCTTTTGTGATTCTTCTTGTTTTTGTTCTTCTTTGGCACGGCGTTTTGCCAAACGCTCTTGACGGCGTTCTTCTTCTTTGGCAAGACGTTCTTGTTTTTTGAGTAAATCACTACGAATGCCCGAATCGTTCAGGAAGTTTTCCAACGAATCTGAGTGTTGTTGTGGCTGTGCGGTGTCTATACTGTCTGTGGGGGTTTGCACGACATTAAAGAGCGGTGTGTCTTCTTGGGGGGTGTCTGGCACTTCTTCTTGGGGGGTAGATTTTTGTTTTTGAGTGTTGTCAAGCCAACCAAGCAGTTTGCCAAATAGTGATTTCCAGCGAATATGAAAAGTAAATGTCGCCACCACCACCATCAGTAGGATAAGGAGCAAGGCGGTTGCTGTAAACCCTAAGATGGGTACGATGAATTTATAAATTTCAAAGCCAACCACACCGCCAAAATACAAGGCTTGCTGTGCATCACGCCCCAATTGTGCCAAAATGGTACTAATACAGATGAGTAACACGCCATAAGCCACAAACCTAAGTTGCCATGCTAACACCTCTCTTTGCCACCATAGGCGTAGGATTTCGTAACCAATGGTGATGACAAGCCACCAAGCCCCAAACCCAAAAAATACCCGAAAAATATCTACCACCCACGCACCAAGTCGTCCGCCAATGTTGGTAATTTCGCCTGTGCCACCAATGTGCGACCAAGCAGGGTCATCTGGGTTGTATGAGAGTAGGGATAAAAATAAAAAAGCAAACAACACTGAGCCAAGTACGCTAAAAAAAAGCTGTTTGATGGTGGGCATTTTTTTGATAAATTCCACCACGTTGTCGTGTTCTAGGAGTTTTTTGAAAAGTAGGCTAGTGTCTTTGGATTGCTTCATGATGTTTGGTGATTGTTTTGGGGGTTATATTATAGGGGATAATGGGGATTTTATCAAAGAAAAAGGGCGATTATCGCTTGTTTGCTTGTAATTTTAAAAAATGGCATTATTATAAGAAAAATTTTAAAACACTAAGGTAACATCATGACCATTCATCACAAGCTCATCATCTTGGGTTCAGGACCTGCTGGCTATTCAGCAGGCGTGTACGCTTCTCGTGCCAACCTAAATCCTGTCATCATTACAGGGTTACAAGTGGGCGGACAGCTCACCACCACTACCGAGATTGATAATTGGACGGGCGGTCATGAAGGTTTGACAGGCAATGAGCTTGTAGAAAACATGAAAGCTCATGCCGAACGTTTTGGTACAAAACTCATCTACGACCACATTCACACTACCGACCTAAGCAGTCGCCCCTTTAAACTCATCGGTGATAATGCAACTTATACCTGTGATGCTCTGATTATTGCAACAGGGGCAACGGCTCAGTATCTAGGCTTAGAAAGTGAAAGTGCCTTTATGGGGCGTGGCGTATCTGCCTGTGCAACCTGTGATGGCTTTTTTTACAAAAACCGAAAAGTAGTCGTCATTGGTGGCGGTAATACTGCCGTAGAAGAAGCCTTGTATTTATCCAACATTGCCAGTCACGTTACGCTTGTTCATCGCCGTGATAGCTTGCGTGCCGAAAAAATCATGCAAGATAAGCTATTTGAAAAAGTCAAAAACGGCAATATCAGCATTGAATGGAACAGTACTGTTGTTGAAGTGGTGGGCGATGAGATGGGTGTTACAGGTGTGGTGATTGACACGCCAAACGGACAAAAGACCTTGGATGTGATGGGTATGTTCGTGGCGATTGGACATAAACCGAACACCGATATTTTTGCAGGTCAGCTTGCCATGAAAGATGGTTATATCGTAGTAAAAAGCGGACTTGATGGCAATGCTACTGCCACGAGCGTAGAAGGGGTATTTGCGTGTGGCGATGTGGCTGACCATATTTATCGTCAAGCCATCACTTCAGCTGGTACAGGCTGTATGTCGGCACTTGATGCCGAAAAATATCTAGATGCTTTGGCAAAATAATCTATGATAAAAAACCGCCTATCAAGGGCGGTTTTTTTTGGTTTTTAGCTTTTTTTGGCTTTTGTGGTCAAATCAATCAGACGTTGCATGGCGATTTTGAGTTCTTCGTCATTAAATGGTTTGTAGATAAAGCCCCTTGCCCCTGCTTGGAGAGCTTGGAGAGCTGTCATGCGGTCAGACAGTGCTGATACTACCAAAATACTCACTCCTGTACCTTTGGTAACAATGCGTTTGATACATTCTAGACCATCCATTTGGGGCATGGTCAAGTCCATTGTGATGAAATCAGGTTGATATTCTTCAAATTTGAGTACCGCATCAACGCCATTGCTGGCAGTAGCAACAATCTCAATATTAGTTCCTGCAAAACAACGCTCAATGCGACTACGAATGATGTTTGAATCGTCAACAATCATTAAACGATAAGACATAATTTATTTTCCTAAATTAGAAACAAACCCAAAAAAGTTTTGGGTTTGTCAAATTAACAATTATTGGGCATCAAAATCAACGACGATTTTGGTGCGTAGCCCTAAGGTGCTTTCTATGTTGATGTTGCCATTCATGCCATCTACCCAATCACGCACAATATCCATGCCGACACCACGACCTGCATCTTCATTAACACTGCTAGCGGTAGATAATCCAGAACTAAACATCAAGGCATATAGCTGTTCTTCTGGAGCGTTTTGGGCTTCTTCTGCATCTAATAAATTCATTTGAATGGCTTTATCTCGGATTTTATCCAGATTGATGCCAGCACCATCATCTAAAATACTAAAACGTAGTTTGTTGCCGATAGATGACAACATCAAAGTAATGTTGCCTACTTCGCTTTTGTTCATTGCCAAGCGGTCATTGGGAGCTTCAATACCATGTACGATGGCATTTTTTAATAACTGAATGCCGACATCTTGACAGAATTTGGTGGCTTTGTCGCTAAGTGGCATATCATCAAAACCTGTAAAATTGATTTTGACTTGTTTGCCCTGACGGTCGGCAATTTGTTTGCCATATTCACTAAAATAGTGTTCCCAGTCAGTCGTTTTGGCGGTGTTGATGACGGCATTTTCTTGGGTTTGGGCGACTGCACGCAAACGCTTGATAAGGCTTTCAACAAATTGGTTCAAATCCAAAATGTTGTCCAAAATCACAGTCAGACCCAAGAAATCTTGACCCGAAACTGTGCTTTGTTTGCGAATGATGGTGAGTTTGTCTTCGCCTTGTTCTGCCAAACTTACAAAACTTGCCATGTTGATGGCAGACGCTTCACCTTTAAGGCTGTGCATTTTTCTAAATAGAGATTGGGCTTTGTTGTGCATTTGCCCATCAGATTTAAGAATTTCGTTCATTTCTTCAACACGTTCATAGGTGTTGACGATGAAGGTGTTTAGAGTTTGGGCATCTACGTTTAGGATATGACCAATCATCTCAATCTGGCGGTCATGCTGTTCTTTTTCTTTTTCAAGACTGTGTTCAAGCAAGACGGATTTGGTAACATCTACCACGCTCACGAAAATCTCATCTACTTCTTCGTTGTTGTTGTCGTGTACTCGCAAAAAGTTAAACGACAGATATTTTACCACAGGGTTGCCATCTTCGTCCAAAAAGGCAAGTTTGACTTGTTTGAGTGGGTTTAAATCTTCAATCAAATCAGAAACAACCCATGAGTTATAAAGCTGTTCAATGAATAGTTTGGACGCTTCCACATCGTCATGGCTAATCATGTTTTTGAGCAGTTCAAACAAAGTTAAACCTGCAATGTGTTTTTGTGCCAAAATGGTTTCTAGGTTTTTGGAATAAGTATCAGCAATGACAAAGTCTTTATCAATCAAGAACAAGCCTTCGTTTACGGTGTTCATGATGTTGTCGGTTTGTTTTTGGGCGATGGCAAGTTCTCTATCTGCATTTACCAATCGGCGAAGCGAACCAAATACCATTGCTAAAAATAGGAGCAAGGCTACGCCAATACCTGCAATTTGTCCAATACGCAACTGGTTTGCCACAAACTGAATCAAATCGTTCTGACGACTAGAAAAATCAATGGTTTGGGCTTGTAAAGATGAGTTGTACAACCGTGAATAATCCACCAAATAGTCCGATGTTCGTTTTTTGACCACGCCTTGTTTGGTGTCTTGGGAGAAGTTGTTTAACAAACCTAAAAACGGTGTCCAGATGGTTTCAATCTCAGCCAAAGTTTTTTGGAGAGCAGGGTCGGTTACAGCATGAATTTCTACATCCCTACCCGATGCGTCCTTGACTGTACCACCCACTTTTAGGGCATTTAATACATTGGTAAAAGTTTGGGTTTGTTGGGTGAGTTCTTCTAACTGATAAATCGCCGTTTGGGGCAACAAATCCACCGAGATGGTGCCTTGTGGCAATGTATGTGCTGTACCATGTGCGTCATGGGCATGCTCATCACTTGCTTGATGGGAGATGATTTCATCAAGATATAGGTTTAGGTCCAACATATTTTTGGACATTTGTTGTACCAACACAGTTTGTTGGGAGGCGATTTCAAGCTCTTTGGTGGCATTGGCAAGTTTATGTGAGGCGAAGTATGTTACCCCAGATAGTAAAGTTACCAAGCCAAAAAAGCTCGTTGCCAACATGATGAGCGAGCGATATTTTGCCAAACCTTCGGGCTTGGTTGCATTTTCCTTGTGAGTTGAGTTTGTCATGGTAATTTCCAAAGTTGGTGAGACGTACCTGTGTCAGAAAACATGATTTTGTGGTATTATTTGACCGTTTGATAAGGAATTCTAACGGTTTTATGGTCAAGTTTATAGTCAATACCTGACATGACATCGTTGTCAGAAGCTAAGTTGGACGCCATGCGTAGCGACACTTCGGCTTGACCAGCGGCATCGTTTAGGACGGTAGCGGTTAAGTCCCCTAACTGAACTGCATTTAATGCTTCGGCGGTGGCATCAATGCCAAAAATGGGCAACTTCACGCCAGCTTGTTTTAGGGCTTCGCTTGCTCCTAGTGCCATTGTGTCGTTGTTTGCCAAAATCACTTCTACCTGCTCAAAATTGGGGTCTGTCAGCCATTTGGCTACCATCGTGCGAGCTTGTTCTTTGTCAAAGTTGGCATGGTCAGAAAAAATTTGCTCTACATCAATACCAATGACGGGATAGTTGTCCATTGTACTGATTGACCATTTTGTACGAGCTTCTGCCCCTGCGTGTCCGACCAAGCCTTGTAGCATGGCAAATTGGATTTTGCCATCATGATTTTTGTCCCAAGATGGGTTTTCTTTCCAAAGTTCTAGCACTTTTAATCCTTGTAATGTACCGCCTTGTACGGCATCACCATCTACAAAATAGGCTTTTTCACATTTGGCTAGTGCTTTATCTCCTGGATTACGGTTTACAAATACCAAGCCCACCTTACCGCAATATCGGTTGATTACCGCTTCGCCTTCTGCAACATCAGCAATGTTAATGACAAGTGCCTTTGCTCCTTGACCAATCATCGTGTCATATTGGCGGTATTGGGTGGCTTGGTCATTGTTCGCACTTTCAAGGTGAAGCGTTAGTGATGGTTGTGCTTGGCTTTGTGATTCATAGGTATCATAAAGTGCTTTAAAAAATGGGTTGGTAGTATTGGCGATACTAACGCCGACATTGGCGGTGGGGTAGGGGATACTGTTAGCTTGCTGTGGGGCTGGTGGACTGCACGCACTTAGCAAAAAAGCCCCTGCAAGAATGCAACTTACTAGGGTTGTCAATTTGTGGATTTTCATGATTGGTACTCGTTTTTAAGGTATTTAATGCAAATAAAAATAAACAATCAAACTACGAATAAAACGATGATAGAAATTAAAATGAACAATTGTTTTATTCAATCAATAAAACAAAATGGATTGTGCATTTTTATAATCACGCTGGATATTATTCACGTTACGCCATATAAAGTCAAGTTTTTTTATGAGTTTTTAGGCGTTTTGGTTATCTATCCAAGATATGGTGATTTGGTTGTGATAATGGCATTCTTTTATGATTGATTTTTTTTAATGTATTTAAGTTTTGATTGAATTAATGAATGGTGCGATCCAATGATTTTATTTTGTGGGCGATGGCGGTTAGCTTACCAAGTTTATTGGTGGTAAAAATCGGTAAACCACCCATGACATAATCAGCTCTGGGTCTGTCCATGATGATAATGGCTTTTTGAATGCCGTCCAAACTTATGATAATGCGAGAAGGTGTACCATCTTTGACCAGTAAATCATGACTGGGCAATAATTTGGTTAAAGTTTGTTTAAAGGTATGAATGTTGGTAGGCTTTTTGGTCATATATGGTTTGGCAAGAGCGATGCCAAATAATGCCAAAAACAGTCCAATTAATCCAAAAAATAATTGTGTTGCATTCATGGTGATTCTACTTTAAATGAATAATTTGGTTGGGCAGTTCATTGCCGTTTATGTCATCACAGGGAAAATAATGGTTGAGCAGTCGCCCAATTTCACCAATTAACCACATAAGTCCCTGTGCCATGTCACCTTGTCTAAATGTATCAAGCGTGTTTTGACACAGTGATTGCCATTCATCACAGACATGAGTGTCTATGCCTCTGTCGGCGATGATTTCAAGTCCATGTTCGCACAGATTGACATAAATCAGCACCCCTGTGTTATGGGAAGTATCCCACACACCATATTCACCAAACAACCTCAATGCTCGCTCACGGCAGTCGGTGTGATAGGCAAGGTTTGTGGGTAGATGATTTTCAATAATCAGACGTATCTCGCCACGATGACCACGCTCCGCCCTAGCGATGTGGTCAGCAAGCTCTTGGCGAAGTGTGGGCGTAAGCCAGCGATTGTGTAAAAACGGCACAAATAGGATTTGGCGACATAGTCTGGCTAGGCTTTTTTGGGAAGTGTGTGTTATCATGAGTTATCTAATATTATCCATGCTTTGCTAATCTCAACTTAAAATGATAAGATGATTGATAGATTGTATCATGGTTGTTTGGGGTGGGTGGTGATTGCCCCTTGATTGAACATTGATACAAGTTGAGAATTGGGTGTGTTTTTTAAATGGGTTGTGTGAAATCTCACCAAGAACCGCCTGCACCACCACCACCAAAGGAACCTCCGCCACCACCAAAACCTCCAGAGCCAAATCCGCCTCGATGAGAGTTTCTGTCAATGCGACTGCCACCGACATAGATTGAGCCGCCCCCTGTGCTGATGCGGGTGTTTTTACCAAAGCCAAATATCACAAATAGCCACACTGCCACACAGCCCACCATGATGGATAGTAGGCTAAGCCCCATCATACTGCCAATCACGCCTATGCCTATCGTGGCAAGCGTTGCCCCCACCATACGTCCTAGCATGGACATCAAAATGTTGCCAAACACAATCCCAAAAAATATCAAAAAGGGTAGGGCAGGTTCGGACTCATCTTGGGTGTTGCTTGTGCGTTTATCCATCTTGGCAAGCGTTTGTGGGTCAGCTCGTAGACGTTCGTCAATGCGACTGATTCCTGATGACAGACCTTGTGCATATGCCCCTGTTTTAAAACTTGGGGTGATGTCTTCACGAATGATGCGATTGAGTACCGCATCAGGTAACACACCCTCAACGCCATAACCTGTCAAAATTTGGATTTTTCTGTCATTAAGGGCGACCAGCACCAAAATGCCATCATCGTCCTCTTTACTGCCCAACTGCCATCGTTTGGCGATTTGATAGGCATAATCAAAAATATCCACACTACCTGTGGTGGGGACGATGACGATTGCTACTTGAGCCAGTTTATCGTCATAGATTTGGCGAAGTTGTGATTCTAAATGGTCTTTTTCACGGTGAGTTAAAATACCTGTCTTGTCAATGATGGGACTGTTTAGTGATAACGTCTCGTGAGCAATGGTGTTGGGTGTGTTTTGTGTGCTAATTGTGGTATCGTCCAGACGCTCACCTGCCATCGCAGGCGTGCCAACCCCAATCACCACACCCAAGCCAAGTATGGTAAAAATCCGACCGCCTTTTTTGATTAAACCCATCATCATGGTTGTTTGCTATTACCAAAATTGACGGTTGGGGCGGTGCTGATTGCTTTTTCGTTTTCTACATTAAAATTCGGTTTGGTTTGTAACCCAAACACTTTGGCGGTCAGATTGGTAGGGAATTGGCGGACGGTGGTGTTGTAGCCTTGCACGCTTTGGATGTACTCGCCACGAGCCACCGCAATGCGGTTTTCTGTGCCTTCAAGCTGAGCTTGCAAATCTTGGAACATGGTGTCAGCTTTTAACTCTGGGTAGTTTTCCACGACCATTTTTAATCGTGATAATGCTGATGTCATGCCTGCTTGGGCTTCGCTGTACGCTTTCATGGCGTTGGGGTCGTTGAGTGCTTCTGGCGTGAGCTGTACGCTTCCCACCTTTGAGCGAGCTTCTGCCACTTCGGTCAACACTTCTTTTTCGTGTTGGGCGTAGCGTTCTACCACCGCCACAAGGTTTGGTACAAGGTCAGCACGGCGTTGGTATTGGTTTACCACTTCTGACCATTTGGCATTGGTATCCTCATCTAGGGCTTGGAGTTGGTTGTAGCCACAGCCTGATAATGTCAAGGTACTGCCCAACAACATGGCAATGATGATTTTTTTCATGATGTGTTCTCAATAACTATTTTTTTGTAAAATGGCTATCATCATGGCAGTTTTTGGCAAAAATTGCAACCATTTGGATATTTTTCTCACAAAAACACAAAAAATCTGTGAAAATTGTGATTTTTTGTAGCAATTATTTTAAAAATATGGCAAATTATAAACCTTAAATTTAGGTCATTTGATTTAAAAAATTTACACATTAATGCAAAAGCATTGATAAAATTTTTAAATAAACCATTGCAAAAGGAGTATTTAATGTCATTAAAAGATGTGATTGACCAACTCAATGGAATAATTTGGAGTCCTGCCCTCATTTATTTGTGTCTTGGGGCGGGACTTTTTTATTCTATCATGACTCGCTTTGTGCAGGTGCGACTGCTGGGTGAGATGATTAAGCTGATGTTTAGTGGTGTCAAAAGTGCGGACGGCATCTCATCCTTTCAGGCTTTTGTGGTGGCACTTGCCAACCGTGTCGGTGTGGGTAACATTGCAGGGGTGGCAGCAGCCATTGGATTTGGCGGACCTTCGGCGGTGTTTTGGATGTGGGTGGTGGCATTTTTGGGTGCTTCTACCGCTTATGTTGAGAGTACACTTGCTCAAATTTATAAAGAAAAAGATCCCATCACAGGTCAATACCGTGGCGGTCCTGCTTATTATTTTGAAAAAGGCTTGGGTCAAAAGTGGTATGCCATTTTATTTGCGTTGGCAGGGGTTATCTCGTGCGGTATTTTCTTGCCCGGTGTGCAAGCTAACGGTGTGGTAAGTGCAGTTACTCGCATTACAGGCGAAGGCGAACTTGTGAACTTTTTGAGCATGGAAGTTGGTGAATATCGTGTCATCACAATGGCTATCATCTCTGTTGGTATCGCCCTGATTGTGTTTGGTGGTATCAAACGTATCGCTCGTGTGGCGGAGTTTGTCGTGCCATTTATGGCATTGGGGTATATCTTGTTGGCTGTGCTTGTCATGATTATGAATATTGATAAAGTGCCTGCGGTATTTTCTCTGATTATGAGCGATATTTTGAACCCCATGGCAGGTTTTGGTGCAGCGATTGGTTGGGGGGTCAAACGTGGCGTGTATTCCAACGAAGCAGGTCAAGGTACAGGTCCACACCATGCTGGGGCTGCCGAAGTGGCTCACCCCGCCCAACAAGGATTGGTACAAGCGTTCTCCGTTTATGTGGATACTTTACTTGTTTGTTCGGCGACTGCTTTTATGATTTTGACGATGGGTACTTATAATGTCAAAGGCACGCTCACAGACAAAGATGCCTTTATCATTCAAAATATTCCCCATGTCAATGCAGAAGGTGTCCCCATCAACGAAATTGGCACACCTGCCTTTACCCAAATGGCATTGGAGCAGACTTTTGGTACATCTGGCAACTACTTTATTGCCATTGCTATTTTCTTTTTTGCTTTTACCACCGTGCTTGCTTATTATTATATTGCGGAGGTAAACATTGCTTATCTAACTCGCCGTATGAGTCTAAGCACCCAAAAACTTACTAGCTTTATCCCCAAATTTACCGTTGTGGCGGTTGTTGTATATGGCAGTCTTAACAGTGCAGGTTATATTTGGGATATGGGTGATGTGGGCGTAGGTATGACTGCATGGCTTAATATCGTGGGTATTCTTATCATGTTCTTTATGTTAAAACCTACCATGAATGCTCTAAAAGACTACGAAAACCAGCGTCGTGCCGGTGTCAAGGAGTACACATTTGATCCTGTGAAGCTGGGCATTAAAAACGCCACTTTTTGGGAAGACAGATTAAAAGGTAAATGATTGATTTGATGGCTAAAACCGCTCATGGGGCGGTTTTGGTTTTTTTTATTTTTAAAGGATAGTAACATGAATTTATATATGATAAAACTGGGTGCAACACCAAAAGGTCGCTTGATTGAACAGCACGATGTGTTTTTTGGTATTGGTGAAAATGTCGCACAACTCATACCATATTTTGAGCAGGCGTGGGTTGAGGTTAAGGATATTTGGCACATTGATGCTTATCGCAAAGTCTGTCGTGTGGGTGAGTATGCTGTCCGTGTGGTAAAACGTGAGGACTTTGTGGATAATGGGCTACATTTGTACTTCATCAATATGGGTGGCTACAAGGCAGGCGAATTTGAGGAATTTCATCACAAAATGCTGGTGGTGGCGTCCGATTTGGCAGGGGCGGTAAGCCTTGCCAAACAAAGTGCCTTTTATCAAGAATTTGATGCAGGTGGGCGTGCTGTGTCGCACATTGACAATAAATATGGCGTGGATGTTGATGATATTCACAAAGTATCTGATGTCTTAAATGATGAATTTAAAGCCAAATACGCCCTACAAATCCAGCCGTGCGATGATGATATGGCGGACGAGTTTGTGATTGGTTATCTGCCCAAAAAGCATTTTATGGCGTGAATGGTGGGGTAAATTTTTTAAAATTTTTAAAAAAATACTTGACAAAATCACTTTTGCCCCCTATTTTTACGCCAATATTTTTATGATTATGAAGAGCAAGCTATGGCAACCACCCCAAAATCCCCCAAAAAAACCAAAACCACAGACGATCAAATTGCCCCCAAAGGCAAATCTTTGGTCATCGTAGAATCCCCTGCCAAAGCCAAAACCATCAATAAATACTTAGGCTCGGATTATATCGTGCGTTCATCGGTGGGACATATTCGTGATTTGCCTACTTCTTCACAAACAGCGGGCGGTACGGACAAAGAAAAAACAAAGGATACAGGTGTAAAACTGTCTCGTGAACAAAAGGCGTGGCAGTCTTTGGTACGACGAATGGGGGTTAATCCTGAAAACGGCTGGCAGGCGGTTTATGAGATTTTGCCCAACAAAACCAAAGTCATCAAAGAATTAAAATCCCTTGCCAAAGATGCCGATACCATCTATTTGGCAACCGACCTTGACCGTGAGGGGGAGGCGATTGCGTGGCATTTGCGTGAAGTGATTGGGGGGGCGGATAGCAAATACCGCCGTGTGGTCTTTAATGAAATCACCAAAAACGCCATCACCGAAGCCTTCAAACACCCATCAGACCTTAATATGGATAGGGTCAATGCCCAGCAAGCTCGCAGATTTCTTGACCGTGTGGTGGGCTTTATGGTCTCGCCTCTACTTTGGGCAAAGGTGGCAAGGGGCTTGTCGGCAGGGCGAGTACAGTCGGTGGCAACTCGCCTTGTGGTGGAAAAAGAGCGAGAAATCCGTGCCTTTGTGCCAACCGAATATTGGCAGATTTTTGCCGATACGCACCACGCCAATTTTAAGGATGGCATTAGCTTGGAGGCGGTCAAACAAGCAGGCAAAGAGTTTGATTTAAAAAACGAAACAGATACCTTAAAGGTTGTTGAAATTTTAAATCACAACCCCTTTATTGTCTCAGGCAGGGACGAGAAGCCCACCCAATCCAAGCCGTCTGCCCCTTTTATTACCTCTACCTTACAGCAGTCGGCAAGCACTCGTCTTGGCTTTAATGTCAAAAAAACAATGCTCCTTGCCCAGCGTCTGTACGAGGCAGGGCATATTACCTATATGCGTACGGATAGCACCTTTTTGTCTGCCGATGCCGTTGGTAGTGTGCGTGAGTATATTTTGGCAAACTTTGGCGAAAAATATTTGCCCAAAACGCCCAATGTCTATGGCAACAAACAAAATGCCCAAGAAGCCCACGAAGCCATTCGCCCATCAAATGTGCTGGTGCAAGCAAAGGATTTAAAAGATGTGGAACAGGACGCCAAACGCCTGTATGAGCTAATTTATAAACAATTTGTCGCCTGCCAAATGACACCTGCCCAATACCAGTCCGCCACACTCACAGTCAAATCAGGCGATGTGGAGTTAAAAGCAAAAGGGCGGGTGATGGTCTTTGACGGCTACACCAAGGTCAACCCCCCTGCCAAGTCGGACGATGTGATACTGCCTGATGTCAAGGTGGGCGATACTTTGGTGGTGGATGGCATAAACCCAAGCCAGCATTTTACCAAACCACCTGCCAGATACACCGAGGCAAGTTTGGTCAAAGAGCTTGAAAAACGAGGCATTGGACGACCGTCCACTTATGCCTCCATCATCTCCACCATTCAAGAGCGTGGCTATGTTCGCACCGAAAACAAACGGCTATTTGCCGAGAAAATGGGCGACATTGTTACCGACCGTTTGACACAGAGTTTTCCTGATTTGATGGATTATAGCTTTACGGCAAGTTTGGAAGATAAGCTGGATAATGTTGCCAATGGCGAGCAAAATTACAAAAAAGTGCTTGATGAATTTTATGGCGATTTTAAGGGTAAATTGGATAAGGCAAAGGGCAAGGACGGTATGAAACCCAACGACCCCACCGATGTGCCTGATATTCATTGTGATTTATGCAGTCGTCCAATGCAGATTCGCACAGGTGGTACAGGGGTGTTTTTGGGTTGTACAGGCTACAACCTACCGCCTGCCGAGCGTTGCAAAGGCACCAAAAACCTAATGGCGGTGGAGGCCTTTGCCAATCAAGCCTTAAAAGACTTAGACGAGGACGACACCACCGATGAGATTGCCGACCTTTTGACCAAAAAACGCTGTCCTAAGTGCCACACGGCAATGGACGGCTATATCGTGGACGGTGGGCTTAAATTGCATATTTGTGGCAATAACCCTGATTGCGATGGCTATCTTTTGGAAAAAGGGGTATTTCATAGTGCTACCAAGTCCGATGTGCCAACCATTGACTGCGACAAATGCGATGGGCAAATGGAGTTAAAAACAGGTCGTTTTGGGGCGTACTTTGCCTGCCAAAAATGCGACAATACCAGAAAAGTTCTCAAAAATGGCGAGGCTGCTCCGCCTAGAATGACCGCCATTTCTATGCCTCATTTGCGTTCAAACAAATTTGACGACCATTTTGTCTTGCGTGAGGGGGCGGCAGGCTTGTTTTTGGCGGCCAGCAAATTCCCCAAAGTGCGTGAAACTCGTCCGCCAAAGGTGAGTGAGTTAAAGACCGTACAAGGTGAGCTTGACCCCAAATTTCACTACCTACTGACCGCCCCAGAAACCGACACAGACGGCAACCCAACCATCGTCCGCTGGTCTCGTAAATCATCCGAGCAGTATATCGGTTCAGAAAAAGACGGCAAGGCGACAAAATTTGCTTTGGTGTGGCGAAATGGGGGGTGGATTAAGGAATAACAAAGAAAAAGAGAAATAAATAGATAAATCGTAGAGTCGTAAAATGAATGATGATTTTACGACTCAAATGATGATTGAATTGTTAAGAAATCATCATTTTATATCATCATTGATTTTAGCATGGAAAGTAATGAATGAATTTTTCATAAAGTTGTTTAACAAAAAAGTACTATTTTCATTGGTATTTTTGGGGTTTACTGTATTTTGGGGCTTGGACTTTTCTAGTGCGACTCTCTGTTTTGTCGGCTTTCCCCTAGTACTCTTTATTCAATCAAAAAATAATTCAGATGAGAAAGGCGGTGCTTTTAAAGATTATCGTTTTATTGCCCAAACAACTTTAATCATTGGGATTTCTTATTTTGTTTTTATGGTGCAATATTTATCCATACCAAATACCAACAAGCTCATTCAAAGTCAAGAATTACAAAAAGGCAGTTATTATATTCCAGAATACAAATCAGTGCGTACAAGGTCTGATTCGGTATTGTTATTAAAAAACAACAAGGGCGGACAAGCGGTTGTTTGTTCTTTTATTCACGCAGGGAATTGCCCGCATTATGACAGCTATCAAGACAATATTTATGTAGAATTCATCACGCCCAGACGCAATTTTCGTCAAATAATTTTGGGGTATAATGCCGTTGGTGTGGCTTATCATATTCATCATAAAGATACAATTACAGACAAAGCGTATTTTATCAAAAAATATAATGATGAATTTAAAAGCATTTATTTATTTTTAATTTCCTTAAACATTTATATGTTATTTTTATTATATATTAAATACAGTTATGATATTCAGATAAGACATTCATTTAAAGCAACTTTTTCTAAATTGTCGGACGGTGCAACTTGTGTATTTATGACTTTATTTTATTGTCTTTATTTGTTTGTATTTTTTATTGCATAGGTTAAAATGGGTTGGACTTTAAAAATCCAACCCAAATACCTATTCATTCTCATCATCAACCTTTGGTGGCACAGGAGCAAACCACCCCACCAATAAAAGCCCAAGCCCCACACCAATAAACGACACAATGCGAGCCACGCCCCCACTGTTACCCAAATCAACCAAAAACAATTTGACCACCACCACGCCAATCAAACTGACACCCACCACCCACAGCGAGCGAGCCTGTCGTTTTGTGCCTGCCATCATCAGCCCAATGCCCATCACCGCCCAAAGCAGGGACAAACTGGTCTGAATGCCAAAATCACCAAACAACACCCCAAAATCCCACGCCACACCGCCATAAAAATGCCAAGTCCGCACCACCACCGCACTGACACAAAGCCACACCAGCACCGCCCCTGCTTTGATAAGGAGCGAGCGGTAAACGCTCATTGCTTGGGTGTTTAATGCCTTGATAAATAATGCTCCCAAGCCTACCTGCACCATATCCACCGCATTGATAAGGGGTAACCTGCTACCAATCGCCACAGGTTGTGAAACCGCCACATCAACCAGCCAAACGCTTGCCACGCTAAGGCACGACAGCACGTCCCATTGTCCATATGCCTTATCAAACCGCCCAAAATACGGCACGAACAAAACCGCCCCAAGCACCGCCAAACTTGCCACGCCCCACAGATGAGAAAGGGCAGTCAGCGGACTTTGGACAAGCATTAGACTTGCCACCATCAGTACAATGGCAAGGTTGGCAAAATGTACACGGCTTACCCATAAGGGGCGTAGTGCTTGGCTAGCAATGATTATCGCCCCCAAAATGGCACTTGCCACACCAAGCGCGGCAAGGGCAAGCGTGGTTGAACTTTCCAAAATCGCATTGATAAGGGTTAATGCCATCAATGGCTCAAAGCCCAAACTTATCACGGCAAGGGCGTGCCAATGGCGTTTTAGGGCAACTTTGGCAAGTTTGATAAAGGCTGTAAGTACGGCAAAACTTGCCCACAAAGACCAACCAAAATGCAAGTTATTATCAATAATGCGATTTTCCAAAAGCGAGCCAAAGCCTGCCATTAAGCCGATTAACCCAAATAAAATTACCAAAACGCCAGAGCTTGTTAATAAAGATGACGGTTTGTGTTGGTGTGGGCTTTTGTTTTGGTGTGGATTAAGGTGTAACGCCCCTGCCAAAATCAGTATGGCAAGCCCTGCACTTAGGCTAACAATGCCAATATTATTAAGTAAATCAATGGCATAAATCAAAGTCCACGCACAGGCAACAGGGGCAAACACCGCCACCACTTTATGATAAGTCCGATACGCCCACACGCCAAGCAGGATAAGTCCAACAATCAGCACCCAAGTGGTAACAAGCTCATTAAACCACAAACTTGGCAAAATCAGAGCGTGCGTTAGGGTTAAGCCCAAGCCTGTATTTTGGGCACCCGTTTCCCAGTGAGCAGAGTTGGTTTCGCCTTGCCAATTGCTCCACAGCCCATAGACCAAAAACCCTGCCAACACTTGCCACAGCGAGCCATAGCCATTGCCTGCCAAAATGTGTTCGCCATACGAGCCGTGATATTCGCCAAACCACAAAACCGCACTTAACACAAACAATAATAAGGCAAAACAACGCACCTGCACCGCTTTTTGACGCAGTCCAAAGGCATAAACCAACGCCCCTTGCAATGCCCACAGCCCAATCGCCAAGTTATCATCAAAACCAAGCCCAACACCAAGTGCCACAAACAAGCCCACCAACAGCCATAAGGCATAGGCAAGGGTTGGCTCATTGTCCTTATCGGTTTTTGTTATGAAAGCAAACACTGCATATAGCCCTGCCAAACCCCACGCCACAAGCATTGTCGTCTTATCGCCCAACAGCGTTACAGCATTGTACAAAAACAAAAAGCCTGCAAAAGCACTGCCAAACAGCACGCCTGCGTCCACCTTGCCCGCTTGCAAGCCCGACTTAATATAATGCTCAAAAATCACGGCAAGCGGTGCGTCATTGGCAAGGGACGGCAACTGTTCGCTGGTGCAAGTGCGACTGTACGCACACACCATATAGCCATACAACACCAAATGATAAACGCCAAACACACTGCTGGCAAACCATGCCCCAAGCCTTTGCCCATCGTCAAGCCCACCTTGCCACAAAAAGGCAAGGGCAAAAGTCCCGACCACGCTAATGGCGTTCAAACTACGCCACGCCCGCCAGTTGGCAATGACGGCAATGCCTGTATTAAGCACCGCCAAATAAGTAAATAATGCCAGATAATTGTTACTGCCTGTGGCGGTCAGTAGGGGTGTTGCCAAGCCACCAATTAGGGCGATTTGTGCCAAGATTTTGGCATCTTGACGCACGGCAAGGGCGATTTTGGCAACGACCGCCAGCACCATTAACACAAAGGCGGTGGTAGGCGAGAGCAGATGAGCCAGTTTGAGCGATGCCAAAGTGGTCAAATACATCACCGCCAAGCCAAAGCCTTGTAAAATCAAGCCATACTCACGGCGTTTTTGGGTTAGGCGTAGTCCCACGCCTGTCGCCACAAGCCCTGATACGCCCACCGCCAAATAGCGTAGCCAAATTGGGGTCTCAATATAATGGCTTGCCAATTTTAATAAAAACGCCAAGCCCAAAAACAGCAGGGCAATGCCAACTTTTAAAATCGGATTGCCCTTGCCAAACCACGCTAGCATAGGCTGTATGGCGGACATTGGGCTTGGATTGTGGTGTGAATTGTGGCTTGGTTTGATTTTTTTCTTAAAATTGGGGCGTGCTTGGTCTTTTGTATTTTCTTTTGTATTGGTGGGTAGGGTTTGTGTGGCAATAGGTGCGGTTTGTTCGAGCGGTTGCTCAACGAGAGGCTCGGTTGGTTGCTCGGTTTGTGTGGTTGTGTGAGTTGGAATTTCGCTGACGTTGTTCGCTGTGGGGTTTAAAGGCGTGGCAGTCCAGTCGAGCGATGACTCGGATAATGGCTTGGGTAAAGATTGGGGTGATTGGTGTGGGGTGGTTGGTTCGGCAGGCGTGCCATAGGGCATGTCAAGTTTGTTGCCAATGGCATTGATGAGGTCTTTATGATACTGAACATGATTGGTATGTTTTTGTTTGTCCAGCTCTTTGCGTAGGCGACTTAATTCATTTTGCAACTCATCAAGCTGTTCACTAAGCTCATTCAGCTGACTTTTATGCCCCCACACCATTAGAGACAAAATAATGACCACAATCACCAAAAACGCCATTTGCCACGCTCCAAGTTTTTTGTTAGGGTGTGTTGAACTTTTGTATTTGCCATTAAAAATGAGAAAAATCGCACGTTTTTCAAGGAAAAAGTGAAGTTTGATAGTCATTCTATCAAACAAGCTTTTGACGATGAAAAACACCCGACCACTCATCGCCTGAAATTTAGACCAATCTTAATTTTACGTTAAGTGGTCGGGTAGCCATTTTTAATGCAAAAACGACAAATCTATTTCTATAATATTGTCAAATTGTAAAAAGTGTTATCAAGGTTCAACACGCCCTATATCATAACATAAAATTTGGGGGTGGGAAATTTAATTTGGTGAACTTTTGTACAAAAAGACAACCCCACAGGATTATCTTTTTTTGTTGTCCGTCCTTAGGACTTGCTAAACGGATTGGGTTTGGGGGTGTTGGGGTTGGATGGTGGTAGGATTGGGTGCTGGAATTTGGGCTGTTCGCCTGTCAAAGTTTTTAAGAATGCCATCACATCAGCAAGTTCTTCATCGGTAAAGTCCTTGTTGAGCTGAATTTTACCCATGATTTTAACCGCTTCTTCGAGTGAATTGACTTGACCATCATGGAAGTAGGGGTAAGTCAGCTCAATGTTGCGCAGGGTTGGCACTTTAAATTTGAGTTTGTCATCAGGGTTGCCCGTTACCGCAAAGCGACCTTTGGCAAGATTTTTGGTGGTGTATTACTCAAACACGCCAAATTTTTGGAATGAGCCACCGCCGAGCAGCTTGCCATTATGGCACGCCACACAGCCTGAGCTTTTAAAGGTCTGATAGCCACGCAATTCTTGCTCGGTAATGGCATTGTCATCGCCAGCAAGCCACTTATCAAAACGACTGTTTGGCGTAACTAGCGTATCTTCAAAACTTGCCAATGCTTTGGTAACCTGCTCAATGGTGATGGCGTCCGTATAGTCGCTAAATGCCGATTTGAACTTGTCTTGATAGGCAGGAATGCTGTTTAACACCGCCACCACATGTTCGTGGGTGGACGCCATTTCAAGTGGGTTTTCAATCGGGCCACCTGCTTGTTCTTGTAAGTTTTTGGCTCGTCCGTCCCAAAACTGAGCGATGGCAAGACCGCTGTTTAGCACGGTGGGTGAGTTAATCGGACCTTCTGCCCATTTGTGTCCGATGGACGTGGTCATGTTGTCCGTACCGCCCATGGCTAGGTTGTGGCAGGAGTTGCACGACAGACTTAGAAAGGCGAGTGTCAAACCACAATTTTTGCCCAAGTGCGACCGCTTTTGGGTTGTCAACGGTGGGAATGGCGATGGGTTTGATGGGTTCGTCAGGGCGTTTGCTTTCAAGTGATGTCATTAGCTTTAAGCTGTCGGCAGTCGTTGCTCCGCCACTTGTTTGGCTAGCTTGCACTTGCTCGCTTGCGGTAACGGCTTGACTTGGCACTTGGGCGAACTCAGTCAAGGCAAGTAAGCCAATAAATATACTCACAATTTATTTATGGGTTTATATTAAATTGATTTTACATCATTGTACATTTTGTAAAATTAATTATTAATATGGCATTGACTTATAACCAAGCGTTATGGTATGAATTCATTAAAAGTTATGCGGATTTGCAAATGAGGCAAAACAGGGTGAAAAATTTTACCGTTTTGTTGCTATCTTGTAAAATTATACATTGACCGATGAGTATGTTTTGTTTATAATGACAACAGTTCACTCATGGAGACATGTTTATGTTGATAATGACACTTTTGGCAATTGTGTCAATTGCAGTGTTGGTTTATTGGGTAAAATCCTTGATTATCATGTCAAGCAATACGCTCTTTTTGATTTTGGGGATTTTCTTTTCACCCTTTGTCCAAATTGGCTACTTTTTTAGTCAGCGGGACGAAATGGATGATGACCAAGTAACCACCATGAAACGCTTTTTTATCATGATGGGTGTGTATATTGTGGTATTTATATTTGCGATGGGGTCGCTGATGAGTCAGTTGGCACAAGGACAGGCGATGTAAATAAAAAAGCGTATGATGACATACGCTTTTTTAATATGCTTGTGTGGTGGCTTATGGCATCACATCGCCTTCGCAGTTGAGCTGATGTGGACTACCTTTGGCTGAAAATATACCCAAACCATCTTTGGTGTGCCATTCATATTTACCGTTGGTGTATAGCGAACCTGAGCCAGACGGTGCAAGTTTGAGATTGAGATCTTGATTACTTAGGCTCAAAATTGGGGCATATACGTTGAGTTTGGCGGTGTCGTTGTTTGAATCATAGACCGCTTTGACGGTTGCACCCATATTGCACATGTACATATATTGAGTTTGGGCGGTATTGGTGTGTTGTTGAGCTTGTTGGGCAACACGAGCATGGGCTTGCTCCGCCATTTGTTTATCCAATGCCATTCTGCGTTCAATCTCGGCTTGGGCTTGTTGTTTAGACAGTTCAATTTTTCTAGCAAGTTCGGCTTGATAAGCTTCTGCTTGGCTTTGGGCTTGTACAGCTTGGGTTTGTACTTGCTGTTTTGCCTGAGTTTGAACGGCTTGTTTAGGTTGAGTGGTTTGGGTTTTTTTGACAACTGAGGTGGTGCTTTGTTTGGCACTTTGAGCGGTAGTTTGGCAACCTGTGAGTGCAAATACTGCCACAACTGCGGTGGTGAGGAGGGTTTTATTCATGATAAATATCCTAAAAAATTGAAGATTTAGCCCAGCACGTTTTCCCAAGTAGGAATAACGGTTTGCATGAGTGATTTTAGCATTTTGGGGTTACAGGCAAAAATTGAGCCAATATTCATGGCGTTGTTGCCACCTTTGTGGTCTACCACCACACCACGAGCTTCGGTAACAATCAGCTCACCTGCACAAATATCCCACGGTTTGATACTCATTTCAAAATAGCCGTCAAAACGACCACAAGCAACATGGCACAAATCAAGGGCTGCTGACCCTGTACGGCGAACTTGCCCACCATTTTCACAAATGGCTTGTAGGCTGGCAAAATGCTGACGAGCAAAACTGGTACGTACGCCATCAATCATACGTTCGTAGGGGTGTCCTGTGGTAAATAAACCGTCCGCAACGCTGGTATGAGATGATACATTGATACGGCGTTGGTTTAGGCTTGCTCCACGACCACGACTGGCAGTAAACAACTCATCACGCACAGGGTCATAGACCACGCCATGCTGTGTGATGCCTTTGTGTTGAATGCCGATAGAAACGCAAAAATGCGGAAAACCATGCACAAAATTTTGAGTGCCGTCTAGGGGGTCAATGATAAAGCACCAATCAGCATCTGCTCCCTTGCCTTCTTGGAGCCCAAATTCTTCGCCCAAAAATGAATGTTTGGGATAACTTTCTTTTAACAAAGAAATGGTCAGCTCTTCGGCATAACGGTCAATCTTGGTAACAAGACCATCTACCCCTTTGGATTCTACGCCCAAATCAATGCGATGACGGTTTTCATGGGCTTTGAAAATCTCATGACCGACTCTTTTTGCCACTTGAGAGGCAATCACCACCATAGGTTCCATAACACACCTTACAAACGTTTACTGATTAAAGAATGATTTTGCATTCATCGTGCAAAATAATCCGTCATTATACAAAAATTAAGGGCAAATTACCATGATTTTTCGTGGTTTTTAGTCAGTTTACTGTTGGCAATTTACAAATTTTAATTGCTCAAAAGTGGATAATGCCAAATCATTATTGGCAAAAGACAATGTCATTTCTTTTTCAAGTAAATAATCGTACACATTAAAAAACTGTACTTTTTTGCCATCAACCACCAATGCAATAGAAGGTGTGCTAGGCTGTGATCTAATGATGCCATCATCTTTGATTTTGATGTTTAAGCTGATGTTTTCAGTGATGATGGGGTCATTAACAAGTTCAATGTTCTTAAAAGCATTTTTTGACAATAAAGGCTGATTGGCAATCACCATGTCCGAAAAATCGCCATTCATACCCAGTTTTAGTACTTCGTACAGATTATAATCTACTTTTTGTATATGGTGGCAATAGTCAGGTTTGGATGTTTTAGACAAATCATTGGTTTGCTGACAAGCCACAAGACAAAGTGCCAAACTCAATAAAGCAGAGACTTTTATCATTATTCATTCCTGATTTTTATTGATAAATTTGGTTAAAGTCCCCAAAATCCCCTGTTCATCAAGCCCACATTCGGCTAACTGCTCGGCGTGCGAGCCGTGAGCGATAAATTCGTCCTTAATGCCAAGATTTTTAATCGGTAAAGTTATGCCACGACTTGCCAAATATTCATTCACCGCAGAGCCTGCCCCACCCATGAGCTGATGTTCTTCTACTGTGATGATGTGCGTGATGTTTTGGTGAATAAGCTCATCTATCAATGCTGTATCAAGCGGTTTGACCCATCTCATGTCCACCACCGTGATGGGTGTGTGGGTGGTATGAGCGAACTCTTGACTGGCGGATAGAGCGTCATGTAGACGTGTACCAAATGCCAAAACCGCCACTTTTTTGTCTGATTTATTGGTAAAATTATCCGACCGCCAAACAACATTGGCCTTACCAATGGCGAATTTTTTATCATCTTTGATAATCTCACGCCCCACGCCTGCCCCTCGTGGATAGCGAATGGCAGATGTGCCTTGATACTCATAACAAGCGTTCAATAGATGATAGCACTCATGCTCATCTGATGGGGTAGCAATAATGACATTGGGTATACAACGCATATATGCCAAGTCAAACACCCCTGCGTGCGTTGCTCCGTCCTCACCCACAAGCCCTGCTCGGTCAATGGCAAAAGTTACGTCCAAATTTTGTAGGGCGACATCATGGACAAATTGGTCATAACCCCGTTGTAAAAAAGTGGAGTAAATTGCTACCACAGGTTTTAGCCCACCTGTTGCCATGCCACCTGCCAAAGTGATGGCGTGCTGTTCGGCAATCGCTACATCAAAAAATTTGGTAGGATAAGTTTTGGCAAAATCCACCATGCCAGAGCCTTCGCACATGGCAGGAGTGATGGCAACCAGCTCTTTGTCATTACCTTTATCCATAAGCCACTCACCAAAGACATCGGAGTATTTTTTGGGTGTCAGTTTATCGCTTTTTGGTGTGGTGGTCTTTGGAATTTTGCCAATGGCGTGATAGGTGATGGGGTCATTTTCGGCAGGCAAAAAGCCCTTGCCTTTGACCGTATGCACATGAATCAGTACCGCCCCACTTAGGTTTTTGGCTCGCTCAAAAACTTGTAGAAGTTTTGGTAAATCATGCCCATCAAAAGGTCCAAGATAGGTAAAGCCGATTGCTTTAAACAGATTGTCAGGAAAAATGTGGTCGTGCACTTTTTCGGCAATTTTATCTGATAGGGGCATGGGTGGAGCGTTTTTGCCCAAAAGATTGCCGATGTTTTGGACAAGATTTGTACCAAGTTTGGCAGGGATTTTCTCCAAGGTTTCCTTAGCGTCCGTTGCCATGTGTAAATAGTGGCGGACACGGCGGTCATCAGCACTGATTTCTCGCTTAACCATAAGAATGTTACCATATTTATCAATGTCAAATGCCAACCCCCGTTGCCACAGTTTTGCCAAATGACGACTAAATCCACCAATGGCCTGCGAAATAGACATGTCATTGTCATTTAAAACCACTGTCAAATCAGCATTTTGTTGCACCGCATCATTCATCGCCTCAAACGCCATACCCCCTGTCATCGCTCCATCACCGATGATTGCCACGACTTTGCGATGTTCACCTTTGATACGACTGGCAAGACTCATGCCAAGCCCTGCCGAGATAGATGTGGAGCTATGCCCTACGCCAAAAGTGTCGTACTCGCTCTCGCTTCTTTCAGGAAAGGCGGTCAGTCCACCCCGACTACGAATGCTAGTGAGCTTATCTTTACGCCCTGTCAAAGCCTTGTGAGCGTATGCCTGATGACCGACGTCCCAGACAAGTTTATCATAAGGGGCGTTATAAATGGTGTGCAAGGCAACCGTCAGCTCCACCACGCCCAAATTCGCCCCAAAATGACCGCCAGATTGCCCTACCGAATATAGCAAAAATTCACGCAATTCGTCCGCCAATACGCACAGCTCATCATGGCTTAGAGTCTTTAAATCAGATGGCAAATCCACACGGTCAAGCGTGGGCGTGTGTGGGCGAGTGGTGGGTAGGGCGGTAAATGTTTTGGGTGTGTGGACGGGCGTTGGCATGGGGCTTAGTTCCAAGTTTTAATTATTTAAAAGTAGTGTTTGAAAAGTTATGTTAAGTTATAACAAATTTTACGGTATAATAAACCGTCAGACTTTGGCAAGTGGCTTATTTTACAAGATAGCCTTTTAATTTGCCATAGTAGCACCATTTAATTCACAAATAATTCATATTCCACTATTTAGGATTTCTGGGGTTAATTTTGTATCAATTCATCAGCAAAGCCAACCTACCCACCGCTCATGGCAATTTTGTCATTCATGCCTTTGAAAACGAACACGGTCAGGAGCATATATTGTTGTCGCATGGCTTACCTTGTGACGATAGCAACGTCATTCCACTCATTCGCATTCATTCAGAGTGTCTGACAGGAGACGCTTTTGGTTCATTAAAATGCGACTGCGGCCCTCAATTAAACAGTGCAATGAAACAAATCATCGCTCACGGCTGTGGGGCGATTCTCTACCTTCGCCAAGAGGGACGAGGCATTGGGCTGGTGAACAAAATCCGTGCCTATGCCTTACAAGATGAGGGGTGCGACACCCTAGAAGCCAACCTCAAACTTGGGCTACCAGCCGATGCTCGTACCTATGAGATGTGTGAGGTGATGTTACAATCGGTTGGTATCAAAAAAGCCAAACTTTTGACCAATAACCCCAATAAAGTGAGTGGGTTACAGGAATTGGGCATTGACATCGTGGAGCGAGTGCCACTGATTGTGGGGGTCAATCCGCACAATAGTGAGTATCTGGAAGTAAAAGGTGAGAAAATGGGACATTTTATCGCTATGTCGTCCGACAAGGTCTAAACAAATGCTTTTATCAACCGCTCAATAGGGCGGTTTTTTATTTATATGATTAAATTTATGTTAAAAAAATCATCAGATGATGAAAAAGTAATATATAATATTTGGTTGGTAATATATAAGTAAAAATTATATTGTACCACCATTGATTACTTTAACAATAAACAGGTGATAAAAATGTCAGATTTTTCTACTTGTGTGGCGTCCGCCAGCACTACGATTGATGATTTGCATTGTGTGGTGAATGCGGTAAGTTCACCACTTTGGGACGTGCTTTTATGGGTGTTGATTTTTGTGGGTGTCTTTTTTACCATCATGTCTGGCTTTGCCCAGTTTCGTCTGTTTGGACGCAGTATTAAAGTCATGTTGTCAAGTCGCAAGGGACATAACGAAAGCGAAGGTATTTCTGCCTTTCAGGCTTTTGTAACGGGTCTGGCAAGCCGTGTCGGTGTGGGCAACATCGTCGGTGTGGCACTTGCTATCGGTATTGGTGGGGCAGGGGCGGTCTTTTGGATGTGGCTGATTGCTCTGATTGGTATGTGTTCGGCATTGGCCGAATCCAGTCTTGCCCAACTTTTTAAAATCAAAGATCCTGTTACGGGTAAATTTCGTGGTGGTCCTGCTTACTATATTGAGCAAGGGCTTGGGCAAAAATGGCTTGGTACAGTTTTTGCCATCTCACTCATTGTGTGCTTTGGTTTTGTGTATGAATCCATTCAAGCCAACACCATCACCCAAGCGATGCAGTCAGCGATTGGTTGTGTAGGGGCAGATGATGCTTGCCAACAAGATTGGCAGATTTATAAACATATTGTTGGGGCGTTTTTGGTTATCATCTGTGCTCCCATTATCTTTGGTGGTATTGCTCGTGTCTCAAAAATCGCTGAAATGATTGTGCCTGTGATGGCAATCATTTATATCGCCATTGCTTTGTTTGTTATTGTTACTAACATTGGACAAGTACCAAGTGTGATTGGGCTTATTTTTAGTAAGGCCTTTGAATTTGAAGCAGTTGGTGGCGGTATTTTTGGTTCTATGGTGTCGGTGGCGATGATGCAAGGCATCAAACGTGGTCTGTATTCTAATGAAGCAGGTCAAGGCTCTGCTCCCAACGCTGCTGCTGCTGCGGACGTGAAGCACCCTGTGGAGCAAGGCATAATCCAAATGCTTGGGGTGTTTGTAGATACGATTATTGTCTGCTCCTGTACAGCTTTTGTGATTTTGCTGGCGACTTTTCCAGAAAATACCAGTGATTTATCGGGTATTCAGCTTACCCAAAAAGCCTTAGAAATGCACGTCGGTGATTGGGGTCAGTATTTTCTAGCGGTCATGATGTTTTTGTTTGCGTTCTCTACCATCATTGGCAACTATGCCTATGCTGAATCTAATATGCAATTTTTGAAAAATAACCCCATCGTTCTTACCATCTTTCGTATGGCGGTGCTTGGTTTTGTGTATTTTGGGGCGGTGGCAAAAGTTGCCATTGTTTGGGATATGGGTGATGTTACGATGGGTGTGATGGCGTTTATCAACATTGTTGTGATTGTACTGTTATCCAAATATGTTTTTGTGATGATTAAGGATTATACAGGACAACTCAAAGCAGGTGTGGATCAGCCAGTTTTTAAGTTGGATAATCATGCCAACATGAAAAACAAAGTTAAATCAAATATTTGGTAAATTTGGTAAAAATAAAAACCCTTTAATGACCAATTAAAGGGTTTTTTTGTGGGCTTAAATTGTGATATGCCCTACAACCCAAAAATTCGCCGTGTCTGTTCGTCATTTAGGTGTAGCGTGCGTGATTGCCCCACCGCCAACTCGCCAAGCACACACGTCCCCACCGCATGACGAATCAGCCTCAAACAAGGCAAACCCACATGAGCAGTCATACGGCGAATTTGGCGGTTTTTACCTTCAAAAATGGTGATGGATAGCCAAGCGGTCGGAATGCTTTTGCGTTCTCTGATGGGTGGGTGTCGCTCCCACAGTGTGATGGGTAATGTGTCAAGCAGTTTCACTTTGGCAGGTAAGGTCTTGCCATCTTTGAGTGGCACGCCTGCCCGAAGTGCATCAAGCTGTATCTGCGTGGGCGTGTTTTCTACTTGTACCAGATAAGTTTTGCCAATTTTACCCTTTTTGTGGGCAGGGGTGGTGAGAGCGTGGTTTAGCTCTCCGCTGTCGGTCAAGATGAGTAAGCCCTCGCTGTCTTTGTCAAGTCGTCCTGCCACTCTTAAACTTTTATCATCAAAAAAATCCGCCAACGTTGCCATCTCATCATGGTCTTTACGAAACTGACTGTGGACGTTGTAGGGCTTGTTGAATATCACCACTTTATTCATGAGGCACCGTCTTTGGTACAGGTTTGGCAACGGGTTTTACGTCTGTTTGTAGTTGGCGAATGCCAAGCCATACAAGTCCCGATATCACCACCATTGCCACGAGCGTCATGAGTGTTTTGGTAAAGTTAGCATTATTATTCTGCGATGATTTCATGTGAAATCCCCTTGCCAGTCTCAACATGAACAGGTTTTGATAATTCCCACAGCTCATCAGAAACCACAGATGTCGTGGCTGATGATGGTGATGATGGTGATGATGGCAATGACGAGCCAGATGTGATGGTGATGGCAGGTGGTGCCACTTCTGACATGATGGCAGGTGCGTTGTAGACAACTTCGTTTGGGTAGGGCGAAGCCAATTGGGTAGGTTGGGGTGGTGGTGCATATGTCTGTGCATTAGGCATTCCCTGTACTGGCATTGGCGTGATGGCGTTGCCAGTAGGCATGACAGCTTCCGACCCCATTGGTGGTACATAAACAGGGGTGGCATCGTTATTTGGCATACCACCACTTGCTACGACATTTGTCATGTCTTGGGGCATGGTAGCTGGAATCAGATTGTCTGACAACGCTTGCAAAATTGACTCATCGTAGACCAAAAATTCGGTACGGCGGTTTTTAAATTTGCCCACTGCCGTCACATTATCTGCAATTGGGAAAGCATCTCCCACACCTTTGGCAACCAGTTGGGTGTCGCTAACGCCGTTTTGTATCAAAAAGGCACGCACCGCTTCGGCTTGATTTTGTGCCAAACTTACGCTAGTGGCACGATCTGTGCCGTTGTTGTCTGTATGGGAAATGATAAGTAGTTTGGCATTGGGGTTTTGAGCTAATTTTTTGGCAGATAAAGCCAAAACAGCATGGTTTTGTGCTGGAACTTGGTCTGTACCATTAAAATCAAGCACTTGCAAACTCATTGCTCGTGCCAAGTCATACACATCAGGTGGGTTGCCCAAAGCATTTAGGGCGTGCGTGGCTTTTTCTAGACTTTGATTGGTGGCAACCCCTATATCCAAAGGTGGCATGGCAGATACTTTAAATTGGGGTGCAAGCAAAGCAATGTCATTTACCAAACGGGTCAGCACTTGTGAATTGGGTGTATTGACCACAATCTCATCACCAACAATCTCAATACTACTAAATGGTTCAGCTTTAAGCATGGCGATGATGCTTTCTAGGCGTTCAAGTCCTGCCAAAGACACGCCAAAATTACTATTGATGTCAATGATACAACTGACTTGCCCGAAATTTTTTTGTAAAATTTGCATAAGTTGGTTGTGAAGGTCTTCGTTACCGACTTCGGCTTGACAGGCGTACAATGTGTGATTATCTCCTGATGTGATAGAAACACGTGGAACGCTCAATGGCTGAATATTGGGTGTGGCAATATTGGGTTCTAAGGTAACCGTGTCATTGGCGGTAGGCGATAGGGCAAGCCATATCCCCACACCAATCACTGCCAATGCTGACACGACCCCACCTGCAATCCATAAGGGTTTATTGACAGGTTTGGCAGTTTTTTTGGTGGTCTTGGGGGCAGGCTCTGTGTGGTTTTTAGTGTGTGGGGTGGGTTCTATGGGGTTATCACTGTCTTGTGCAGGTTCGGGTGATGGTTCGGTGAAGGGTGTTTCTTCAACTTCAATAATTTCATCAAGATTGATAAAATCAGCACGAATAAACTGCGATGACCACGCTGGTAAATGCGTGCGACTGCGATGAAAATGCTGTGTTAAGAATTCGGACAAACCTAAATTACCCACCACGCCATTTAATTCAACCATCATAGGTGGCGTTACTGTGCGCAACAAGGTTAGTGTCTGCATTTCGTCCATATGAAAACTGCGTGCCAATCGTTTAGCCAATGGCAGTGTCTGTTTTTCCCAGACATTTAAAATGCTGTGGTTTTTTTTATCTTTGATGTCAATGTTATGTTCTGCGATATGAATGACGCTTAATGCGTAGTATTGTTTTAATAAATCTGCACTGACATCTTCATTGGAAATGCCCAAAGGGTGAGAAACCAAGCCATGCAAATACTGTACAATGTCCACAAATACACCTAATGAATCAAATTTAATCGCTTATTATAGCCTAAATTTGATAAAAAGTGAGAAATTTTGATTTATTTGATGAATAAGATATATTTTCCAAATGAAAAAACCAACGTCAAAACGTTGGCTCTTACATCAAATCAGTTTTTGCAATAGTTAATCATCATTGGCGGATTTGATTTTGGCGGTAGTGTCAATGGTTGTGCCTTTTTTGCCAAAACCACCTTGTCCAAATGGACTTTGCCCAAATGGATTTTGTCCACCCATTCCCCCAAAGGGGCTTTGACCACCCATTTGTTTTGCCATCATTGCCATCATTTTGTCTTGGTTTTTCATGGCATAATTTTTGGCTTTGGTGGTTAGTGTTTTTTGAATGGCGGGAAGAAGTAGCAAAAATGCCCCTACGTCTGTCAAAAGTCCGGGTATGAGCAATAAAATGCCCGCAATGCCCATAGCCACTGATTTTGTGATGGCGGATTCTGCAGGTTGATTGGCAGGGTTGGGGATAACGCCATTTTGCATGGCTTTCATTTGTTGAGCCATAGGATTTAGGGTGCTGGCGGATTTTTTGATGAGAGCAAGTCCGATAAAAATCGCCACAACAAACCAAATAAACACAAACCAACCACTCACAAATTGAGCAATCAGATACCACACAAGCATTTCAATAATAAACCAAACCAAAGCGATACCAACAACCACGCCCATAACCATTCCTCAAAACACTTAACTGATGAAATTTAACATAAAATGGTTTATAATACCAAAAGTTTGTGCGAACGCCAAATTTTTAAAGGCATGAATAACAAATTTTAACATTTATCTACCCCAAACACCTTTTTGACATGACGCTTATCATTGGTATAGACCCCGGTTCTCGTATGACAGGCTATGGCATTATTCGTGCTGTTGGCGACCGTTTAACTTTTATTGATGCAGGTACGATACGCACTGATGGTGCGGATATGCCGATACGAATTAGCCAAATTTTTGGGGGTGTTGCTCGTATTGTTCAGCATTATCAGACATACTATGATGAACCGATACATTCTGCCATTGAGCAGGTGTTCATGGCAACCAATCCAGACAGTGCCTTAAAATTAGGGCAGGCTCGTGGGGCAGCGATTGCATCTTTGACCGCACAGGGCTTGACGGTGTCTGAATATACCGCTCGCCAAATAAAACAAGCCGTCTGTGGTTATGGGGCAGCGGATAAAGAACAAGTAACGGCGATGGTGTGCCGTATTTTGGAGCTGTCGGTCGTGCCACAAGCGGACGCATCGGACGGCTTGGCGTGTGCCATTTGCCATGCCCATTCTAGCCATTCAATGCACAAACTTTTGGGCAATAGTGCCTTAACAGGTCGCTCGGCAAGCAAAAAAAAGGGGCGGTGGCGACTGACTGAAGAAGACTTGTTAAATAGAAAAACGGTTTAATGAGGTAATCATGAAAAAAAGTTGCATGAGTTTGGTGGTGGCTTGCACGCTATTTTTGGTGGCGTGTGGCACACAATCGCCAGAGCAACAAACCGAAATCATCAATCAAGCCGTCATGCAAATTTTGGACAATAAAGGCAATGCCAAAGTGCAACAAAAAGCCTTTGATGAACTTATGGAACTTGCCCAAAAAGGCAATCCTGACGCCATGTACCAAGTAGGACAGTTGCACATTGAGCCGTCCCCCATGCAAGGGGTGATTCAAACCAGCCCCCAAGAAGCTGAAAAATGGTTATTAAAATCAGCCGAGCTAGACCACAGACCTGCTCAAATTGCGTTGGGTAATGCTTATAAATTGGGTGCTTATCGCTTTGAAAAAAGCCACGAAAAATCTTGCCATTGGCTCAAAAAAGCCTTTCATGGTGATGATAGTATCATTGCAAAAGTTAATCTTGAACCTTGCAATAAATAATAATTAATCTTAATTGTAATCACAACACGCAAAGGGTTTTTATGTTTTGGTTGTTTGTAGTTATGTCTCATGCTGATAAAATCACCCATAAAAAGGAGTGTTATCTTTTAAACAAACATGAGTTAATTGCCAACCCTTTAAAATCCCAATAAAATCACAAAGCGATGATTGTTTAATTGTCGCTTTTTTGTGGAAAATAAAATCTCATTGGAGTATGTCATGAATATGGTTAAAATCGCTGGTATCTTTGGTTTGACAGCACTCATGTTACAAGGCTGTGTCACTTCCCATGTGAATAGTAAAACCAACATAAGCATCAAAACCACCGAACACGACCACGTGCGTTATATGTTAAATTACGTCTCGGCAGATGGTACGCCAAGACGTGATTTGATGGTAATTTTGGGTGATAAATACACTTATGAACTCAATGATACTTATGATGATGGCAAAAATCTGGATAATCTAAACAACATTGGCAAAGTGCTGGATTTAAAGCATTTTAAGCCCAAGCCGATTGAGTTTACAGTTCGCCATGATCGGCACGATACCACAGATAATCATGTCTTTTTTCATTTTTCTTATGATAAACCAGAAAATCTCATTACTGCCCAAGAAAAAGAGTTATTAGACCGTTATTGTTACACCGACTTCCCTAAACCCTATGGTGGTTGTAAAATGACATTTTCGGTGGCAGTTTATGATAAAACCACCCCGCCCAACGCCACCTTACAACCCGTCAAAGGCACTTATCCCATTTACATCACGCATCTAAGAGACGATAAAGCCAAACGAGCCTTATTAATGCCTTTTGCCTTTGTGGCTGATGTGGTCACCGCACCGTTGCAGCTGATTTATTTGGGTATGTTGTCGCGGTGATGATTGCTAACTTTAACTATATCATCAATGAACCCAATGAACGAACATAATCCCTACCAAACGCCAAATAGCGATTTGACCACGCCCAATCACTCCCTATCAATTCGCCATGCCTTTGATTGGGTGAGATTGGCGTGGGGATTGTTTTGGCAAAAACCATTTATGTGGATAATATCCACCTTTTTATGGTGGGTGGTGGTATTATTAGCCATGATAATGGCATTTAGTGTATTGCCAGTATTGGCGTTGGTGGTGCAGGCATACTTTTTGTTTATTTATTATGGTAGCGTGGTTTTTATTGCCAAAGCAAAATACACCGCACGCACTGTGGATATGGCGGACGGCATGGTATTCATGTCAGAAAATCTCAAATCATTCACCTTATTATTTGCTATCATCGCCGTCATTTATGCCGTGTATGGCTTGATGTTGTGGGGTGTCATCACAGGATTGATGATGTTATTTGTCAAGTTTTCGCATTATGAGCAGGTTTATTTTTATTTAAATACCAATTGGTCATCTTTTGCGTTAACCAATTTACTCAACAATTATTTGGTGTTGGCGATTTATTGGGTCATCTTTTTACCTGTGATTATGGCAACGTTATTTATGCCCCTGCTGGTAATTTTTGATAATTATAAAATTAAACCTGCCTTGCGATTAAGTTTTAAATCTTATCTAAAAAACATCACGCCTTTGACAGTTTATGTATTGATACAATTTGTGATTTCCTTTGTGCTGTTATATGCCACTGGTTATTTGGCATTATTTGCGTTGATGTTGTTTTTGGTGTTTTTTCCAATGTCACTCATGGGCATATCCATTGCCTATTTTGATATTTTTCATATCAGTCCAAATCATTCACAGTTAAACCAACAAAATAGCGAAATTTAACGGAGTTGTTATGTCGTTTTTCCCCAAATTCAAACCCTATCAAGGCGACATCGCCACGCATCCTGTCGCCACGAACGAATACCTTCCCCCTGCCCAAACCGTCATGCTTGGCATTCAGCACGTACTGGCAATGTTTGGGGCGACTGTGCTTGCTCCTATTTTGATGGGGTTTGATGCCAATCTTGCCATTATGATGAGTGGGATTTGTACCATTTTATTTTTTGTCATGACAGGTGGGCGAGTGCCTAGCTATCTGGGGTCGTCCTTTGCATTTATCGGTGTGGTTGCTGCTGCCACCGCTCACGCCACAGGAAGTGGGGCAAATCCTAATTTGGGTGTGGCGTTGGGTGGTATCATCGCTTGTGGTGTGGTTTATGCACTTATTGGTTTTGTTGTCATGGGGACAGGCACTCGCTGGATTGAAAAGCTCATGCCTCCTGTGGTTACAGGTGCGGTGGTGATGATTATTGGGTTAAATCTTGCCCCTGTTACGGTGTCGGCAGTAGCAGGTAAGCCTTTTGAGCTTGCCATGACACTTGTTACGGTGCTATGTATGAGTGGTATTGCAGTATTTGCTAAGGGTTTCTTAAAACGCTTGCTGCTACTTGTGGGGCTTGTGATGGCATATGTGATTTATGCCATCGTTGCTAATGGTATGGAGCTTGGGACGCCGATTGATTTTGGGGTGATTAGACAAGCAAGCTGGTTTGGTGTGCCAAATTTTCACACGCCTATTTTTGAGGTGAACGCCATACTTATTATTGCTCCTGTGGCATTCATCCTTGTTGCTGAAAACTTAGGACACATCAAGGCGGTAGGGGCAATGACGGGTGAAAATTTGACCCCGCAACTTGGCAAAGCATTTGTGGCAGACGGTGTAGCGACCGCTCTATCGGCAGGTGTGGGCGGTACAGGCATGACGACTTATGGCGAAAACATCGGTGTTATGGCAATCACTCGTGTATATTCTACGCTTGTGTTTGTGGTGGCGGGTGTATTTGCCATTTGTTTGGGTTTATCACCAAAATTTGGTGCATTAATCCAAACCATTCCTACACCTGTGCTGACAGGAGCTTCTGTTGTGGTGTTTGGTCTGATTACCATTGCTGGGGCAAAAATTTGGATTGATAATAACGTGGATTTTAGTGATAATAAAAATCTCATGGTTGGAGCAATTACCGTGATTTTGGGTACTGGTAATTTTGGCTTGATGATAGGTTCATTTGATTTGGGTGGTATTGGCACGGCAACCTTTGTAGCAATTTTGCTCAATTGGGTACTTGGGCTTGCCAAAGATAAAGATGGCTTGATGTAAGCCATCTATCACAACGAACTAAAATTTGGTACGATTTGTGATGTGGGGGTCAATTGCAATTATGCCCCCTACGATTTAATGGCGAATTTTGTACCAATTTTTAGGTTAATGGACACGTGGATTGTGCGTGATTTTGTTTGGTTGTCATTGTTCGTGGTGTTCGTTGATGATTTAGACAAAGCAAAACCCCTTATAAATTCTAATTTACAAGGGGTTCTTTAATTGCTGATAATTTTGGTGATTGTTATAAAGTGGTGGAGATGGCGGGAGTTGAACCCGCGTCCGCCAGCACTACGCCCATGACTCTACATGCTTAGAATCTGTCTATGGCTTTAATCCGCACCGAACCGACAGTCAGGTAGGCTTGGACGATTTGCTAAGAGTTCGCACCTGCCATCGCAACGCTAACAGATGCTATCCTTTGTGCGTTCGCATCGGGGTGAGCAACCAGACCAAAGGCAATCTGTGCCGACCCAAGCGCCCTTAGGCTGCTAGTGCGTAAGTTTCGTCGTTTGCGACTATTTTAAATGTATGTTTATTTACAAGAGACATACGCTCTTGACATGCATCATTGAGTTTCATTACCAGCGTCGAAGCCAGAACATCCCCAATTTCGCCCATTCTAGCAGATATTGACCCACAAGTCAATCAGCGATTTGGTCCAAAAGGAGCAAGTTCTGGATTGATGTCGGTCTTAGCCACTGTGTTGGCATAGTTGCACAAGGTGGCAAGTGCCACACCCATGATAACATCTAGGACATTTTGGTCGTTGTAACCTGCTGATTTAAAGGCGTTCAATTCTTCATCAGACACTTGACCACGTTTGTCAATGAGTGCCATAGTAAACTGGGCTAAGGCTTGATATTTGGCGTTTTCGTCAATATTGGTGCGAGTGCGTAATGCCTCTACCACCGCAGGCGACATATTTAGGCGGGCTTCAGCAATCTTGGTGTGTCCAGCAATACAAAAATCACAGCCATTGTGGGCGGCAGCAGTAATCTGTACCACTTCAATCTCCTCAGGAGTGAGTGAGTTTTTACTGTTCATTTTGCTTACTTCTTGATACATTTCAAGAGCTTGTGGTGAGTTGGCAAGTACACCAATGAGATTTGGGATAAAGCCATTGGCTTTTTGGACAGCTTCTACACGCTCTTTGGCTTTTTCTGGGGCGGTGTCTAGGGTGTGTAGGGTGAGGCGAGTCATGATGGGTCTCCTGTCAAAGTAACTATTTTAGATAATGATTTTTATTTGTATTGATTGGGCAACATACCAATTTAATACATGAACTCTATATGGGAATAACCATCAAAATTACAAGATCTTTTTGAAAATTTAAAAATTTTATTTTAAATCAATAATTTATAAAATTTTAATGGTTTGCCAGAAAACTTGTTATTGAAAATTTTGCATTTGTCAAGCATATATTTGACAAGTAAATCAAACAGTGAGAACGTGATGAACTTTGACAAATACACCCAAAAACTGCAAAAAACCCTACAATCCGCCCAATCTCTTGCCGTGAGTCGCAATAACACCGCCATTTTTGCTGTGCATTTGCTGGCGGTAATGCTTAATGATGAAAGCGTGCAATCTATGCTTACCCAAGCAGGGGTAAATTTTCATAATTTACAAATGGCACTTGATAAAAAGTTAGAGGCACTGGCAACCTTATCCACACCAACAGGGCAGGCAAATCTTGCTCCTGACTTGGTGCAAGTTTTAAATTTAAGCGAAAAATTTGCCAGCGAAGCAGGCGATGATTATGTTGCAAGTGAATGGGCATTATTTGCCCTAACTCAAACTGCCGACAGCAAAACCATTTTAGAACAATCAGGGCTAAATACCCAAAAACTACAAGCCATCATCAACCACATCAGAGGAGGCAACACCGTGAAAAGTGCAAATGCTGAAGAAACTAGAAATGCCCTAGAAAAATATACCATTAATTTGACCGAACGAGCCCGTGAAGGTAAACTTGACCCTGTGATTGGACGAGATGATGAGATTCGCCGTACTGTACAGGTATTATCTAGACGCACCAAAAATAACCCTGTTCTCATCGGTGAACCAGGCGTGGGAAAAACCGCCATTGTGGAAGGGCTTGCCCAACGAATTATCAATGGCGAAGTACCAGAAAGCCTAAAAAATAAGGAAGTCCTATCTTTGGATATGGGGTCACTTATTGCAGGGGCAAAATACCACGGCGAATTTGAAGAACGGCTAAAAGGGGTATTAAATGACCTTGCCAAGCAAGATGGCAACATTATCCTATTTATTGATGAATTGCACACAATGGTTGGTGCTGGCAAAACATCAGGGGCAATGGACGCAGGCAATATGCTAAAACCCGCTCTTGCTCGTGGTGAGTTACGCTGTGTTGGGGCAACCACGCTTGATGAATACCGCCAATACATTGAAAAAGACCCAGCACTAGAACGCCGTTTTCAAAAGGTTTTGGTTGATGAGCCAAGCGTGGAGGATACCATTGCCATTTTGCGTGGTTTAAAGGAACGCTACGAACTTCATCACGGTGTCAAAATTCTTGACAGTGCCATCATCGCTGCCGCCAAAATGTCGCACCGCTACATTACCGACCGTAAACTACCCGATAAAGCCATTGATTTGATTGATGAGGCGGCATCTAGGATTAAAATGGAACTAGATAGCAAGCCTGAAAGCCTTGACAAACTTGACCGCCGTATTATCCAATTAAAAATGCAGTTAGAAACGGTCAAAAAAGAAGACGATGCAGGTTCACAATCGCAAGTAAAACATCTACAAGCCCAAATTGATGAACTAAGCCGTGAATACAATGACTTAGAGGAGATTTGGAAAAGCGAAAAAGCCCTAGTAGAAGGCACCAAAACCGCCCAAGTTGAACTTGATAAGGCACGCATTGCTTTGGACAAGGCACAAAGAGAGGGTGATTTTGCTGAGGCAGGTCGCCTACAATATGGTGTTATTCCAGAACTACAAAAGAAGATTGCCGATGAACAACACGATGAAACAGGCTTGCCAAAATTACTTAGAAACAAAGTAACCGACAATGAAATTGCCGAAGTTGTCTCGGCAGCCACAGGCATTCCTGTTGCCAAAATGATGCAAGGCGAAAAAGAAAAACTACTTGCGATGGAGAGCGTTTTGCACCATCGGGTAGTTGGTCAAGATGAGGCACTCAAGGCGGTTGCCAATGCCGTTCGCCGTAGCCGTGCAGGACTTTCTGACCCAAATCGCCCCAGTGGTTCGTTCTTGTTTCTTGGACCAACAGGGGTTGGCAAAACTGAGCTAACCAAAGCCCTAGCAAGTTTCTTATTTGATGATGAAACCGCAATGGTTCGCATTGATATGAGTGAATTTATGGAAAAACACAGCGTCAGCCGTCTGGTGGGTGCACCTCCTGGTTATGTCGGTTATGAAGAAGGCGGAGTTTTGACCGAAAGCGTACGGCGTAAGCCTTATAGTGTTGTGTTGTTTGATGAAGTGGAAAAAGCCCACCCCGATGTCTTTAATATCTTACTACAAGTCTTGGACGATGGGCGACTAACCGACTCTCAGGGGCGTGTGGTGGATTTTAAAAATACAGTGATTATTATGACCTCAAATCTTGGCAGTCATAAAATCTTTGAAATGGCAGGCGATGAATACAATGAAATCAAATCAGCGGTAATGGAATCGGTTAATGCCCATTTTCGCCCAGAGTTTATCAATCGCATTGATGAAATTGTGGTCTTTCACCCACTTGGGCAAGCACAAATGGCAGGCATTGCCAGCATTCAGCTTGACCGCCTAAGAGCCAGACTCAAAGAAAAAGAGCTTGACCTTGTACTATCAGATGAGGCGATGAGTGAACTGGTGTCGGTGGGGTATGACCCTGTCTTTGGAGCAAGACCACTCAAAAGAGCCATTTTACAAGAGATTGAAAATCCCCTTGCCCAAAAGCTCATTGCAGGCGAATTTGTATCAGGCGATACCATTTCTGTTGTGGTGGATAATGGGCGACTTGGTTTTGAGAAATTAAAATTGAATTGATGTCCTATCAAAAACACCCCAAATGAGTTTTGGGGTGTTTTTGCATTGCACAATGTTGATGATTGTGTTATGATGTTTCAAAATTTACCATGTCGGAGCTATCATGAAAAAATATCTACTGGGTGCGTGTCTATTTTTGTCTACCCAAGTGTTCGCCTATACAGGAGCGACGGTGGACTTTACCAAACTGATGTTTAACCAAGCCATGACAGCCTCCGTTGTAGAGAGTTTTGATGGTGTAGATGCGAAACAACAGCAATGTATGGGCGATGCACTCAAACCTACACTAGGCAGGTTGGCAGTTGTACACGTTGATAAGGTTTTGACCAAAAGCGAACAAAAACTGATGGATAACTTTTTTGATACGCCACTTGGTAAAGAGATGTTTAAAGAGTTGCGTGCAGGTAATCTTGATGATTTTGGTGACGGTATTGACCTTGAAAAATACAATGAGGCAGACTATCGCCAATATAAAGAGGTTCTTCCAAAATATGGCAAGGGCGATGTTGTTGCTACTTTATCGGCTGATAAGGAGTTGCTGTCGGATATGTTGATGTATACCATAACTTGTGGACTTATGGATTTTAGTGATAAATAATGGTAAAAAAGTTGGGTGATTTTTACCCTTGAAAAATTCGCCCTTATCCCTATTTTTATCCTGTTAATTTTCATTAGCAGGATATTTTTATAACCGTAAAAAAATCATACCTGTGAAACCGAAGTTAATCAACTTCTACACCTTGTTACCCATTCTTTGCCCAAAAGCTTATTGCAGGCGAATTTGTATCAGGCGATACCATTTTTGTTGTGGTGGATAATGGGCGACTTGGTTTTGAGAAATTAAAATTGAATTGATGTCCTATCAAAAAACACCCCAAATGAGTTTTGGGGTGTTTTACATTGCACCGCCCCCATGATTGTGCTATGATGGTTTAAACATTTTTCCATGTCGGAGTTATCATGAAAAAGTATCTGCTCGGTGCGTGCCTGTTTTTGTCCACACAAGCATTTGCCTATACAGGGGCGACCACTGATTTTACTAAGTTGATGCTTAATCAAGCGGTGTCCGTTGCTGTTAAGGAAAGTTTTGAGGATGTAAATGCCACAAAACAACAATGCGTAGGCAATGCACTTAAACCCATCATGGACAGACTGGCGGTAACACATATAGAGGGTAGTATAAACAAAAGCGAGCAACAACTCTTGGATAAATTCTTTGACACACCGCTCGGTCAAGAAATGTTTGAAGAGTTGCGTGTGGGCGACCTTAGGTCGTTTGGTCGCAGTATTGACTCCACTAAGCACAATGAGGCGGACTACAAAGAGTTCATTCCTGTCATCACCAGCTACCTTCAAAGCAACATTGTTGCCACCTTGTCGGCTGATGATGAATTGGCGGATATGATGCGTTCATCTGTATCAACGTGCAAACTTAAATGATATGGATTGAATTTGGACAATTTTCACCCTTGAAAAATTCGCCCTTATCCCTATTTTTATCCTGTTAATTTTCATTAGCAGGATATTTTTATGACCGTAAAAAATCATACCTTTGAAACCGAAGTTAATCAACTTCTACACCTTGTTACTCATTCTTTGTACTCAAACCCAGATATTTTTATCCGTGAGCTGGTTTCCAATGCCTCTGATGCGTGTGATAAATTACGCTTTTTGGCGACATCGGACGACAGCCTGTACGAAAATGACGGCTCGCTTGCCATTCGTATTGAGATTGATAAAGATGCCAAAACCTTGACCATTTCTGACAATGGCATTGGCATGAACGAGGCGGACGTGATTGACAATCTAGGTACGATTGCCAAATCAGGCACAAAAGCCTTTTTGGACAAACTGTCGGACGCTGACAAAAAGGACGGTCATCTGATTGGACAGTTTGGCGTAGGCTTTTATTCAGGCTTTATTGTGGCGGACAAAATCAGTGTTGAGAGCCGTAAAGCAGGCGAGCCAAGCGATAGCGGTGTACGTTGGGTATCAGATGGTACAGGGTCATTTACAACTGAAAGTATTGACAAGGCTACTCGTGGCACAACCATCACGCTTCACCTAAAAGATGAATATGTAGAGCGTGAAGAGGGTGAATATGGCTATCTTGACCGCTACAAAATCAAATCATTGGTTTCAAAATACTCCGACCACATCAGTCTACCTATCCAAATGCGTAAAGAAGTTTGGCAAGAGGACGTTGAGCAGGACGAAAACGCCCCTGTACCAAACGGCGAGATGATTTTGACCGATGAGTGGGAAACCATCAACAAAGCATCCGCCCTTTGGACTCGTAGCCCAAGTGAGATTGGCGATGAGGAGTATAGCGAGTTTTACAAAACAGTCAGCTATGATTTTGATGAGCCACTCACTTGGACGCACAACCGAGTAGAGGGACGTGTGCAGTACACTCAACTTTTGTACATTCCCAAAAAAGCCCCCTTTGACCTCTATGCTCGTGAACATCAACGTGGGCTAAAACTTTACGTCAAACGTGTCTTTATCATGGACGATGCCGAACAGCTACTGCCCATGTATTTGCGTTTTGTCAAGGGCGTGATTGACAGTGCAGATTTGCCACTTAATGTCAGCCGTGAAATCTTGCAAGAAAGCCGTGATGTCAAATCCATTCGTGAGGGCAATGCTCGCCGTGTTTTGACACTCTTGGCAAGTTTGGCAAATTCTGAGGACGAAAGCAAACAAGCCAAATTTACCGATTTTTATCGTGAATTTGGTGATGTTATCAAAGAAGGTTTGGGCGAAGACCAAGTCAACCAAGAGCGTATTGCCAAGCTACTTCGCTATGCCACAAGCCAAAACGATAGTGTCAGCACAGGTTTTGCCGACTACAAAGCACGCATGAAAGAAGGTCAAAAAGCGATTTATTATCTAACCGCTGACAACCTTGTGTCTGCCAAAAACTCGCCACAGCTTGAACTTTTTAACAAAAAAGGCATTGAAGTTATTCTAATGACTTCCAAAGTGGACGAATGGGCGATGAACTTTTTGACCTCATTTGATGACACGCCACTACAAAACATCGCCAAAGGGGCGGTGGATTTGGGTGATTTGACCGATGAAAGTGAAAAAGAAGAAGTTAAAAAACAAGAAGAGCAATTTAAACCTGTGGTTGAGCGTCTAAAAGGCGTATTGGGCAATAAAGCCAAAGATGTGCGAGTTACCAGCCGTCTGGTGGACTCTCCTGCCTGCCTAGTTGTGGGTGATGGCGAGCTAACCCCTCAAATGGCACAAATGCTAAAAGCCATGGGGCAACCTGTGCCTGATGTCAAGCCAATCCTAGAAATCAACCCCACGCACCCACTCATCAACCGTTTAGAAAGCACTGGCGATTTTGATGATTTGGCAGAAGTGATTTTTGACCAAGCATTGATTGCAGACGGTGGACAGCCGACTGACCCAGCAGGTTATCTAAAACGCATCAATAAACTGTTGTTAAAGTAAACTTATGATTGGTTGATAAAACACCCCCATGCGATGTGTGGGGTGTTTTTTTGTGTTTAATAAAAAACAGAATGATTGTTTCA
>NZ_BCYQ01000004.1 GCF_001598275.1 Moraxella oblonga NBRC 102422 | reverse complement strand
GACTATAAAAAAGTTACCAAAAGGACTTTAAAAATGATACAAAATTGGTAATTGCCCGTAAGAATAAAATTATAATTTGTCCCTAAAACCTTGTTGTTTTATGGTTTAGTGAGTAAAAAAAACCGTTCGTGGAGTAAAGATGAGAAAAGTTAAACCATCGTTGTTTTTTTAAATTCAAAAACCTAGCTTTGGCATACTGTTAGATGATAATCAATTTTTTATAAAATAAACTTATGCTGACATCAAAAATAGGGGATTTGAAAATCCTTTGCCTTTCTCTAAAAATAGTGATAAGCTAGACAATAACCCAAGTAAAATCATTTACTTAAAGAACAATTGTAAACTTATAAGGATACCTTTATGACTCAAATTAGAAAAGTCGCCATCATTGGTGGCAACCGCATTCCTTTTGCACGCTCTAATGGAGCTTATGCAGATGCTAGCAACATTGACATGCTTTCATCAGCGTTGGACGGACTTGTTAAGCGTTTTGACCTAGCCAACAAAGAAATTGGTGAAGTGGTGGCAGGCACGGTGTTAAAGCATAGTCGTGATTTGAATTTGACCCGTGAGGCAACCTTAAATACTGATTTACCACCGTCTGTGCCAACTTATGACATTTCACAGGCGTGTGGTACAGGTTTGCAGTCGGTATTTGCCGTTGCCAACAAAATCGCACTTGGGCATATTGAGAGTGGTATTGCAGGCGGGACAGATACGACATCGGACGCACCGATTGCACTGGGTGAAGGACTGCGTAAACCACTTCTTCGCTTAAACAACGCCAAAACGCCCAAAGATAAATTGACCGCTTTGACTACGATTAATCCTAAGCAGTTGATTGCCCTACCCCAAAATGGTGAGCCACGCACTCGTCTGTCTATGGGTGAACACCAAGCCATCACCGCCCTAGAATGGGAGATTACTCGTGTTGCTCAAGATGAACTGACTTTTAACAGCCATCAAAATCTACATCGTGCTTATGAAAGTGGTTTTTTTGAGGATTTAATAACTCCTTATAAGGGCTTGGAGCGTGATAATAATTTGCGTGCTGATACCACACTTGAAAAGCTTGCCACCTTAAAACCTGTATTTGGTAAAAAGAATGCCAATCCTACCATGACCGCAGGCAACTCTACACCATTGACAGATGGAGCATCGTGTGTGCTATTGGCGAGTGATGATTGGGCGAAAAAGTATGGCTTTGAACCACTGGCATATTTGACTTACCAACAAACTTCGGCGGTGGACTTTATTGGCAAACAAGGATTGACCGAAGGCTTGCTCCTTGCTCCTGCTTATGCTGTGCCAAAAATGCTTGCCAAAGCAGGACTTGGCTTACAAGACTTTGATTTTTATGAAATTCATGAAGCCTTTGCGTCTCAGGTATTAGCCACTTTGTCAGCATGGGAGAGTGAAGAATTTTGTAAAAATCGCTTAGGGTTAGACAAACCGCTTGGGGCGATTGACCGCACCAAACTCAACGTCAATGGTGGTAGCCTTGCCACAGGACACCCATTTTCTGCCACAGGTGGGCGTATTATTGCTAGTGCTGCCAAAATGCTTGCTCAAAAGGGTGGCGGTCGTGCATTGATTAGTATTTGTGCGGCAGGCGGTCAAGGCGTAACTTGTATTTTAGAGCGTTGATTGGGGAATGTGATGAGTAAACTGTTGTCTTGTGAAATTGTTGAGCATAACCCCCTAAACCAACCCATTGATAAAGCCGTGATTTGGCTACATGGGCTTGGGGCGAGTGGCAATGATTTTGTGCCTGTTGTGCCGCATTTGGGATTGCCTGATAATCTGGCGGTGCGGTTTGTGTTTCCACACGCTCCGTCCATTCCTGTTACGATTAATGGTGGTTATGTCATGCCAGCGTGGTATGACATTTTGGAGCGGTCAATTGACCGTAAGGTAGATGTTGAGCAGATTGCCTTGTCTGGTGATAAAATTGCTAAACTTGTTGATGAGCAAATCCGCCAAGGCGTACCTAGCCAAAATATCATCATTGCTGGCTTTTCACAGGGCGGGGCGGTGGCATATCACCATGCCTTAACAAGTAAAAAGCCACTTGCAGGCTTGTTGGCGTTGTCCACTTACTTCGCTACTGCCGAGCAAGTTACTAGTGTGTCAGATAAAGCATTGCCTGTCCTTATCCATCATGGTGAGTATGATGATACTGTGCCAGAGATTTTGGGGGTACGTGCCAAAACCGCTTTGCTAGAACGTGGTATGGAGCCTAAATACCATAACTACGCCATGGCACATCAGGTGTGTATGGAGCAAATTAAGGATATTGGTGTGTGGATGACAGAAATTTTTGCCAAAAAATAAAATTTTTAAAATTTTTTGCAAAAAATGCTTGACGCATGGCAAAAATAGCGTATAATACGCACTCATAAAGCAAACACTAACAAGCGGGAATAGCTCAGTTGGTAGAGCACAACCTTGCCAAGGTTGGGGTCGCGAGTTCGAATCTCGTTTCCCGCTCCAAATTTTAAAAACCCCCAAATTTTTTAATTTGGGGGTTTTCTACATCCTAAACAATAAACTTAACAACTGATTGATAACAGTTTATACTTATCAATTATGGTTTATACATGTATTCTATGTTTAATCCACATCAAAATCATACAAAAGCCGTTCGCCCAAGCCAAGCCAAAGGGTAGGGTGGTTTTTCGTTATGATTCGTAAGCTCACCATGAACAAAAAACCTTTGTTGGTTTTTGAATAGAATTTACCATAATTTATTAAAAAACGGCATTATCATTGGATAATGCCGTTTTCTTTTATGTTTCAAAACCTTTGTTGAGATTTGTGGAATATCAATCACTTTCCAAAAATGACCGTAAATGCTCTGAACGAGATGGGTGGCGAAGTTTACGTAGAGCTTTTGCTTCAATTTGACGAATACGCTCACGGGTTACATCAAATTCTTTGCCAACTTCTTCAAGTGTGTGGTCGCTTGCCATGTCAATACCAAAACGCATTTTTAGTACTTTTGCTTCACGCTCGGTTAGGTTGTCTAAAACTTCACGAGTTGCCTCACGCAAGCCTTCGGCGGTAGCACTTTCCACAGGGCTAGAAATGGTGCTATCTTCAATAAAATCGCCCAAATGACTGTCTTCATCATCACCGATGGGTGTTTCCATTGAGATGGGTTCTTTGGCAATTTTTAGGACTTTACGGACTTTGGCTTCATCCATGTCTAAACGTTCGCCCAGTTCTTCTGGTGTGGGTTCACGCCCCATTTCTTGTAACAATTGGCGACTGACACGGTTGATTTTGTTGATTGTCTCAATCATGTGTACAGGGATACGAATCGTACGAGCTTGGTCAGCGATAGAGCGGGTGATGGCTTGGCGAATCCACCACGTGGCATAAGTGGAGAACTTATAACCACGACGGTATTCAAATTTATCCACCGCTTTCATCAAACCGATATTGCCCTCTTGGATAAGGTCAAGAAACTGTAAGCCACGATTGGTGTATTTTTTGGCGATACTAATCACCAAACGTAAGTTGGCTTCTACCATGTCTTTTTTGGCGCGACGAGCTTTGGCTTCACCGATTGCCATCTGACGAGCTACCGCTTTCATATCACGAATTTCCATTTTGAGATTTTGTTCGTGAGTTAGGATTTTTTGTTGCAGAGCCACCACGTCTGGTAGGATTTTTTCTAAGGTTTGGGCGAAAGCAGGCTTGCCCTCAATGCGGTGAGAGAGCCATTCGGTATTGGTTTCGTTACTAGGGAACGTTTTTTTAAATTCTTCCAAAGGCATTTTACCACGTCTGACCACCAACCGCATGATTTGGCGTTCGGTTGCTCGTACATCATCATAGACTTCACGCATGAGTGTCATGATTTGGTCAGACAGACGATTGTTGAGTTTGATAAGCATAAAGCGAGAAGCTAGCTCATCAGCGGTATCTTTGGTTTTTTGGTGAGTACGACCGTATTTATCAACGGCTTTTTGATGTTTTAAAAATAACTCTTGGATTTCTTCAAAACGTACTCGCACTTCTTCGGGGTCAAGACTGCTATCATCAACATCGCCGTCCATAGACGTACTGTCGTCGCTATCATCGTCATCAAGATCATCGTTGGTGGGATTGCTTGGGCTTGTTTTTAGGTCTAACTCAGTCTCTTCTTTGAGCTCAAAGTCTCCATCATCAGTGGACAAAAAGCCTGTGATGATGTCGGAGATTTTCTTTTCACCTGTTGCCACTTGTGCATATTCTTCTAGGACAAATTTGACCGTACCGGGCCAATACGCCATGATGTGTTGGACTTCACGAGTGCCTTCCTCGATACGTTTGGCGATACTAATCTCACCATCTCGGGATAACAGATCTACCGTACCCATCTCACGCATATACATACGCACAGGGTCAGTAGTGCGACCAGGTTCGGTTTCTACACTGGCGAGTACCGCCACTGCTTCGTCTACTGCCATGTCATCGTCGCTACCAGAATCGGCAAGTAAAATATCGTCTTCGTCAGGTGCGGTTTCATAGATGGGAATACCCACGTCTGTCAGCATGGCGATGATGTCTTCTACTTGGTCGCTATCAGTAACAGAATCTGGTATTTGGTCGTTAATTTCAGCATAGGTGAGATAACCTTGCTCTTTGCCAAGTTGAATGAGTGCGGGTAGGGAAGTGTGGTGTTCGCTCATGAAATCTCGCTTGTGGTCATTTGGACGTGTATTATACAAAATGGTGGCACGTTTGTAAATTTCAAATCAAAAATACAAATAATTTATCATGGCGATGGCGTTATTGGTGATGTGCAAGAGGATTGCCAATAATAATCCGTATTTTATCCGCACATACCCAAATAATAGTGCCAAACAAAAAATAATCATCATGCCAAACCAGTCATATTGCAAATGCACATAAGTAAACAAAATACTGCTGATGAATAATCCTGCCCATTGATGATGACTGAATGTTTTTAGGGTTGTACCTTGATTGGGTGCGATGTAAGCAATTGTACCATACATCATACCACGAAACAAAACTTCTTCATAAATAGGTGAAATAATAACAATGGCAGTCGTTAGCCAAAACTGATTGTTTGTATTAATAAGATTATCTAAAAATGACAGGTGATTTTTGTTTAGTAAACTGGTTAAGATTTCACTAATTAAGAGCATGATGGTTAATAAAAATAACCCATAAAATAACTGACGTATAGAAAATAACCGAATGGCAAAAAATTGTTTGGTGATGTGATGGTTTTTGGTGTAAAAGTAGATAATTAATGGTGAAATGATGATGAAAAATAACGCTGTAAAAAATATTGAATAAGCAACCACAAAGCCGTTTTGTGATGATAATTGGATAAGCTGTGGCAAATCATCAGTATCATAAAAAAACAATCCTACCACCGATAAAGTGATGAGTTGTACAATATTTAATAAAACAAAATATAATACACAAATACCAAATGCAAAGTAGGGGCTAAATATAGGTTTTTTTGATGACATGATTGTCCTGCTCCAAATTTAATATATAAAATACAAACAACACTCTATTGATTTGGAGTGGGTAAGGTATTTTTATCAATCGGTTCATAGGGAAATGATGAACAAAAATAATTTATCGTTTCACCTTTTTTGTCATAGAGTTGAACATTAAATCTCCATAAATGTTCTCTTGGTTTATTTTTCTGCCATTTGGCATATTCATCAGACCAATGAAATTCTTGTGCATAAATACGATAGGCAACAACATCTTTTAATGCATATCCATCTTTTAGATAAAATTCTTCGCTAGAATACTTTTCCAATTTTGAAAAAGGTTGTTGTGAGTTTATCAAATAAACACTAATGCGATTTGTATCACGACAATACCCATGATAACTTTCCTCTTTATGTTGTACCAAAATGGCATTAAATTTTTGTCCACAAATAGCCCTAGTTTCATTTTGGTTGAGTGGGTTAAATCTAATAATGTGATTACCTTGCTGTGTTTTCCATTCAAAAGTATGATTTTTAAGCGTCTTACAAACTTGATTGCCAGAAAAAGTTGGTAGATTATTCACGTCAATTTGATTGGTGCTTGCTGATGGAGTGGTATTTAATTGCTGTTCAGGAAAAGCATATTGGGGTAATTTTATTTGTAGTGATTTTAATGTCGCTAAATGTTCTTGAACGTTATTTGGAAAAAGGTGGGTAGAGCCACGTTCACTATGCAAACTAAATCCTGAAATATCCAATCGAGTTAGGTCATGAATATTTTGTTGATAAATTATATTGTCTTGACTTTTTAATTGAATATTCCATTCTCCATAAGAATAAACATTTTCAGGTTTTGGTTGTTCAACAGACCTTTCTTCGTACACATAACCTGCTGGTGCGGTTTTATCTAAATAATAATCCGTATTTAAATAATCATCGGCGATTTCTTCGGAATAACGCACCCACAATCCTTGTTTATCTGCAATATAAATATAAGGCAAATTAATAATTTTTGGAAATGAAGTTTTTGATTCTGGCGACCAATAGAGCGGTTTTTTGGCAAGATTGTCAGGAAATGAATTTAGGGTTAATAAGGATAATTTATCTTCCAATGGTTGATTGGTAATTTCACAAGACAAATCATCATTACAGTTTTTTGAGCAGGCACTTGATAATAAAATAAACGCTATGATGAAATAAAAATGATAAAATTTGTGGTTCATTTGTATAAATTTACTTGTGATTTATTTAAATAAAAACCGACATAATTTCTTATATCGGTTTTTTTTATTCTCTTAAAAAAATTACATCTCTGCTTTGATTTTTTCTAGCAACACTTTTTGTTTCTCAATCAAAGCCTGTGGCATACGCTCGCCGAGTCTGTCAAACAGTTCTTTGTGGCTAGCAATTTCAGCTTCCCACTCGGCTTTGTCTTGGTAAGTTACCAATTCAAAGTCTTCTTTGCTAAAATCAGATGCTGTCCAGTTTAAATCTTCGTAGGTAGGCACAAGTCCGATAGGGGTTTCTACTGCATTGGCGGTGCCTTCACAGCGATTGATGATCCATTCTAGCACACGCATATTTTGCCCAAAGCCTGGCCAAACGAAGTTGCCATCTTTATCACGTCTAAACCAGTTGACGTTAAAAATTTTGGGTAGGCTGTTACCATGTTCGTTTGCGATTTTGCCGACTTTTTCACCCATTTCTAGCCAATGAGTAAAATAATCTGCCATGTTGTAGCCTGCAAAGGGAAGCATGGCGAATGGGTCACGGCGGACAACGCCTTGCTGACCAACTGCGGCGGCGGTGGTCTCACTACCCATGGTTGATGCCTTGTACACGCCATCTAGCCAGTCAGTAGCTTCGCTGATGAGTGGTACGGTATCGGCACGGCGACCACCAAAGATGAAAGCAGAGATTGGTACGCCCGCCGGATTTTCCCAATCTGGGTCAATTGATGGGCATTGACTGGCTGATACAGTAAAACGAGCATTGGGGTGCGAGGCTTTTTCGCTACCATCACATTTTTGGCGTTTCCAGTTGATGAGGTTGGCTGGAACTTCTTTGGTTTTGCCTTCCCACCATACTTCGCCATCTTCGGTAACGGCAACGTTGGTATAAATCACATCATGAGAAAGTGATGCCATGCAGTTGGAGTTGGTTTTGGTGTTTGTACCAGGGGCAACACCAAAAAAGCCTGCTTCTGGGTTGATGGCATAGAGCTTGCCATCTTTTGATGGTTTAATCCAAGCAATGTCATCGCCTACTGTCTCAACTTTCCAGCCTTCATAGCCTGCTGGTGGAATGAGCATGGCGAAGTTGGTTTTGCCACAGGCAGATGGGAAAGCGGCGGCGACATAGTGCTTTTTACCTTGTGGGTTGGTTACGCCTAAAATAAGCATGTGTTCAGCAAGCCAACCTTGCTCACGACCCATGACAGAAGCGATGCGTAGGGCTAGGCATTTTTTGCCCAGTAGGGCGTTGCCACCATAACCTGAGCCGTATGACCAGATTTCACGAGTTTCTGGGTAATGCACGATGTATTTTTCGTCATTGCATGGCCATGCTACGTCTTTTTCACCATCTGCCAATGGTTTGCCAACGGAGTGTACACAGGGTACAAATTCACCGTCCGCACCCAAAATCTCATACACCGCTTTGCCCATACGAGCCATTTTACGCATACTTGCAACCACATAAGGGCTGTCGGTAATCTCAATACCAATATGGGCGATATGACTGCCCAAAGGACCCATAGAAAAAGGTACGACATACATGGTGCGACCTGCCATACAGCCATCAAATTTGTCGTTCAAAGTGGCACGCATTTTGGTGGGGTCTTGCCAGTTGTTGGTTTTGCCAGCATCAATTTCTTTTTCACAGCAGATAAAAGTGCGGTCCTCAACACGAGCCACATCTGATGGGTCAGAAAATGCTAGGTAAGAATCTGGGTGTTTTTCTTGGTTTAGCTTAATCATTGTGCCGTTATCAATCATGAGCTGGATAAGACGGTCATATTCTTCTTGTGAGCCATCACACCACTCAATGCGAGCAGGTTTGGTGAGTTTGGCAATGTCGGCAACCCAGTCAATGATGGTTTGGTGTTTGACAAAATCAGGCGTGTTTAGGGCGATTGTGGTCATAAGCACTCTCAAATTTTAAAAAATTAGTGTATTAAAACACATTTTGACATAAATTGTAATATATATAATATATAAAAATATATGTATTTTTGTAATTTATGATAAATATTCTTGATGAGATGGATTAGTGGGGGTAGGGGCGTAATTTGTCCGCCTCAATCCACGCCTGCACCCATTCATCGGGAGGTAGGTTGACATCATGATAACCGATAGAATCTAGAACGACTTGACTATCAATGGTTTTACCTGTTTTGATGTTGGTAACGGCAGTACGTAGCAAAGCATGACAAGTACATACATCTTTGACCCACATGGTTTGCTCAATATAAAACCAGCGACCTTCAATGGCACAAATGCGAGTTTTGATGGTAACTTTATCAAAGGCACGAATGCGTTTACGGTACTGAATGGTACTGCCTGCCACCACCAATCCCCAGCGTTTTTTGATGAGTTGTTTGCCAAGCCCTGTGCGTATTGCAAAATCAAACCGCCCCAAATCAAACAACGTAAAAATACGACCGTTGTTCATTTCTAAAAAGTTGTCAATATCATTGATGTTGGCGATAAAATGAAATTCACTTGTGTCGGTGAAGTTTAATTTTTCGCCATTTTTAAAAGCAAGTGAGCTTTTGGTTAGGGTTTTGGCAAGTCGTAAAAAGGGGTACATGGTTTTTTTTCCTTTACAATCAGGTTTTTAATCATTGGCAATAATGGTCATGTTTTCTCCAAGAAATGGCGATTTTTAATTGTTTATCTTGATACATATTAAAAGCCATATTACCATTACAAGAAGCGTGAATGATATTTTCTTCATGTGGTAACGCAATGTCTTTCCAACCAAGATTTTTGGCGTTATTTTTGATGATTTCAATATCATTCATGCTAAAATTGTCATAATAATAAATGACGTATATACCAGTAGGTCGGTTGATTTCTGATTTGTCTGGCGTGTGAGTGATATTTTTGGTGATTTTTTCCATGTAATGTTTTTGTGATTTAAACATCTCATGTTTGTATGCTAATCCATATTCGGTTTTTTCATATTTATGCGGATTAAACATAAAATAAATGATGAATAGAAAAAATACGGATACAGGAAATAATATATTGACATTATTCATAGCAATCACCACCAACAATTATCCGTCTATTTCCCCCAAAAATCCGCCAGATTGTCTTGCCCACAGGTTGGCATAAATGCCCCCTTGTGCGATGAGTTCGTCATGACTGCCCATTTCAATGATTTGACCTTTGTCCATGACGACAAGTTTGTCAAGGCTTGCAATGGTGGATAGGCGGTGGGCGATGGCAATGACGGTTTTGCCTGTCATCATATCATCTAGACTTTGGGTGATGGCGTGTTCTACTTCACTGTCAAGGGCAGAAGTTGCTTCGTCTAGGAGTAAAATGGGGGCATTTTTTAACATGACCCGAGCAATGGCGATACGCTGACGCTGACCACCTGAGAGTTTGACGCCTCGTTCACCGACTTGTACATCAAGTCCTGTATTGCCATGTTTGTCTTCTAGGGTTTGGATAAATTCCCATGCATGAGCTTTTTTACATGCCTCAATGATTTCCTCGTCTGTGGCGTTTGGTTTACCATAAGCGACATTTTCTCGTACGGTGCGATGTAGTAGAGAGGTGTCTTGAGTTACCATGCCAATCTGGGTGCGTAGGGAGTTTTGGGTTATGGTGCTGATGTCTTGTCCATCTATCGTGATTTGACCGCCATCAACATCATAAAATCTCAGTAGCAGATTGACAAGGCTTGATTTGCCAGCACCGCTTCTCCCCACCAACCCTATCTTTTGACCTGCTTTGATGTGTAGATTAAAATCATCAAACAACGCCAATTTGTCATCACCACGTCCATAATTAAATCGCACATGGTCAAAACAAATATCACCTGCATGAACCACAAGCTCACCTGCATCATCTTTATCAACCACAGCATGAGGTGTGGTGAGTGTTTTTATGCCGTCTTGGACAGTGCCAATATGCTCAAACAAACCTGCTGTTTCCCACATGATCCACTGAATCATGCCTTTTAGACGCAGGGCGATACCACTTGCAATGGCGATTCCGCCAACGGTAACTTGCCCTATACTCCACAGATACACGCCAATTGCGGTACTACCAACAATCATCAACAGCGATAATGTTTCGGTGGTCGTACCCAGTAGTGACACCCACCGCATTTGGGCGTGGACGGTATCCATAAACTCGCCCATGGCTGATTTGGCGTAGGTGAGTTCACGCTGTGAATGGCTAAATAGCTTGACGGCACTGATGTTGGCATAAGCGTCCGTAACTCGCCCTGTCATCAAGGCACGAGCATCGGCTTGGTCGCTTGCGGTCTGACGCAGGCGTGGCAAAAATACTTTCATAATCACCACTACACACAAAAGCCAACCCAAAAACGGCAAAAATAACCAAAAATCAAGCCCCAACAAAATCACGCCACTGGTAATCAGATATGCCGACACAAACGACATCATCTCTGCCATGGTCATGATGGTATCACGTACCGATAGGGCAGTCTGCATGACTTTGGCAGAGACACGCCCTGAAAATTCATCTTGGTAAAATTGTAGGGATTGCCCCAACATATGTTTATGAAACCACCACCGCAGTCGCATGGGTAGCACGCCTTGTAAGGTCTGAAAACGCACCAAATTGCCAAAAAATTCCCCAAAAATTGACAGTACACAAAGCCCCAAAATCAGCGTAATGGTTGCTCCTTTTTCTTGCCATAGTGTGTCAGGTGTATAGATAGTTAGCCAATCCACCACATCGCCTACCCATGCAAATAGCATGGAGCTAAACACACCAAGCAGTACCGAAAGCGTGATGCGTATAAAAATCCAAGCTCTCGCTCCTTCGGTACACGCCCACAAAAAGGCAAATAAACCATTTTTGGTGGCGGGCAGGGGTGTATTGGGATAGGTGTCTAGGCGGTTTTCAAAATAGCTAAATAAAGACATGATATAGTTATAAGAATTAAAATAATGACAGAGTATTTTAGCAAGATTTCCAAGATAAAGCTAAGATAAAACGGTAAAATTTGGTAAATTTGGCATAGGTTTTGGTAATTTATTTAACATAATCTTTTTAATTTTTAAAACTGACTCAATTTAAGTAAGGGTAGTGAATGTTAAAGCCAAAGCATACTAAAATGACCAGATTGTAATTTGCCACCAGTTCTTAGTTTTATAACAATTTAACTTTATACCAAAACCATCTTAAAAGTACTACAAATTTATTTTTGGCGGTAGGGGGTAAATTGCAATTCACCCCCCTGCAATCTGTTGTATATTTTAAGTTCGTTTGGTATAAAAACCAATAAAACTGTTCGTCCCAAACCCAGTCAAAGGATAAAATGGTTTTTTGTTTTTGGTAAGTTTGTCAAACCATAATGGAAAACCTAATGTGGTGTATTTTGAGTTTTATACACACGATATTTGATTTGTAAAATCACCCTAAATTTTAATTTATACCCAGCCTAACTTGTAACACCATCTTGGTAGTTGCCTGACAAGTGAGTTGCAGATGTTTTTGACAGTTTGCGTTTGTATGCAAGATGAGAGGTATAGCTTAAACCAATACACGCCAAAGTATCACCCCCATTGCCATAAGATGAAACATCACCCCCACCCACCAAATCGGCACGGTCAAACCAATGGCAACAAGCCCAAAAAATCCCCCCAACGCTATCCAGTCGTGGCGTTTTTGGTTTAAAAAATCGGCTCTTAGGGCTTGGATTTCTCTAAGTTGTTTGTCTTGTCGCATGCCTAGCATGGCAAGCGATTGAATGCTTTGGGTGGTAAGTTTGGGCAAATCGGTGGCGGACAAGAGATGTTCTGGCAATTGATCATAAAAATCGTCCAGATGACGCATGGGATTTAGTTGGGATTTGACCCAATCGGTCAAAATCGGCTTGGCAAGCGACCAGATGTCTAAGGCTGGATATAGCTCACGACCCAATCCCTCTACATGAACGAGTGTTTTAAGCAGTAGCATAAGCTGTGGTGGTATGCTCATCTGATGACGGCGAGCGATGTTTAGCACCTCAAACAAAATCCCTGCAAAATCAAGTTCACTCATGGGTTTTGATACCATAGGGCTCACGGTGCGAGCCATGTCGGCAATGAGGGCGTGTTTATCGGTGGACGGTGGTATCCAGCCTGCATGACTGATGATATCCACAAGCGTGGTGTAGTTGCCATTCATGACCGACAGGAGCATACGAGCGACGATGAGCTGGTCGTTGGGGGCAAGCTGACCCATAATCGCACAGTCTAGCCCCAAATAACGAGGGCTTGCCACCGCTTGACCATTGGGTAGGGTCTCCACAAAGATGTTGCCCGGGTGCATGTCAGCATGAAAAAAGTTATCTCTAAATACTTGGGTAAAAAATATCGTCAAACCATTTTTGGCAAGGGTGGCACGGTCATAACCTAATGCGTCAAATTTATCCGTCTGTGAAATCGGCATACCAAAAATCCGCTCTGATACCATGACAGATTTGCTCGCCATATAGACTTCTGGTACATAGATGAGTGATGAACCTGTGAAATTATCTCTCATGCGAGTGGCATTATTTGCTTCTAATGTCAAATCTAGCTCATTAAGCATGATTTGGCGGTAATCTTCCACGATGTTGATGAGGTGAATGGCTCTGGCACTCTCCATGCGAGCCGACAGATGGCTTGCCAATTCTCTTAGTAGCTCAAAATCCTTGATGATAACAGGTTTGATATCAGGGCGGACGACTTTAACGACCACTTCACGACCATCAGGCAGGCAGGCGGTATGCACTTGGGCGATGCTGGCGGCGGCGAGCGGTTTGTCATCAAAACGGCTAAATAAATTGCCAACGGATTGACCCAGTCCTGTTTTTGGGTTTTCAATTTCAGCTTTTAGTACCGTTGTATCAAAAGGAGCAACTTTATCTTGTAATAAAGACAACTGAGAGATGATGTCAGGTGGAAGCAAATCCGAGCGAGTAGAGAGTAGTTGCCCAAGTTTTAAAAACAACGTCCCCATTTCCTCAAAGGCAAGTTTGACCCCAAGTGGATTGTGTGATTTGCCAAGACTGGCTGGGTGCAAGCGAATGAGCCGTACCAAAGGGGCAAATTCTGGTATATCTGATAGGTGCGTATCTAGGCGGTATTTGGCACAAATGCGGTATAGGTCAAATAGGCGTTTTTTGTAGGAAATGAGCATGGTTTTGGTAAAATGGATTTAAGGTTGTTGAGCTTGGTGTGGGGGCGAATGATGATTCGCCCATCATTTTGACCACTTTTTAACACAAAAAATAGGGCGTGTATTTTTAGATTGATGTGTTAAAAAATGGAATATGCAAACATACGTTAGCGTTTTTTAAATCCACGATGTACCGCCACAATACCCCCTGTTAAGTTGTGATAATCGCAGTTGATAAATCCTGCTTGCTCCATCATGGCTTTTAGGGTGGTCTGGTCGGGGTGCATACGAATACTTTCTGCCAAATATTGGTAACTGTCAGCGTCATTTGCTACAATCTTTCCCATAAGGGGCAGGGCGGTAAAAGAATATAAATCATAGGCTTTTGATAATGGTTCAAACACAGGTTTGCTAAATTCTAGTACAAGTAATCTCCCACCCGGTTTTAGTACACGGTACATGGCTTCTAGAGCTTTTTGTTTGTCGGTAACGTTACGCAGTCCAAAGCTGATGGTAACTAGGTCAAATGAGTTATCATCAAAGGGTGTGAGCGTTTCGGCATTGGCAAGCACAAAATCCACATTGTTGCACCCTGCATTGATAAGGCGAGTGCGACCGACTTCTAGCATCGCTTCGTTGATGTCGGAGAGTATCACACGTCCTGACTTACCAACTTCACGGCTAAACACTTTTGCCAAATCACCTGTACCCCCTGCGATGTCTAGCACGTGCTGTCCTCTGTGTACGCCACTCATTTTAATGGCAAAACGTTTCCAAAGGCGGTGTATGCCAAAGCTCATCAAGTCGTTCATGATGTCATATTTGGTGGCAACGGAGGTAAAGACTTGGGCAACTTTGGCTTGTTTGTCATGAGCATTCACGGTTTGGTAGCCAAAATGAGTGGTTTCGCCCACATTTTCAGAATAACGGTTTTGAGTATCTGTGGCTTGTTCGGTGTGGGCAGGGTTGGGGTTTTGCATGGCGGATTGCCCTTGGGGTGTGCCAGTGGGTAGGATATTTGGGTTGGTAAAATCGTGGTCGGTAGTCATGATATATCCAAAAAATAAAAAACACGCTTATTATACGACAAATAAGCGTGTTTTGGAAAAATAAGTTATTTTTTATCAAACTGATTTTGGCACAGTTTGATAAACTCCTGCCCAAATTTACGAATATCACTATCATCACGCACCGCAATCCAGCTTGTGAATCGCCCAAAATGGGTGATGGGAATCGCAACCAAATCAGGATAGTGCTTAGGTTCGTATGCCATTTCAGCGATGATGCCCACCCCAAGCCCTGCTGAGACATAGGTACTTATCACGTCTGAATCTAGGGCGGAGAGTACCACATCAGGGTTAAAACCTGCCTTACCAAAGGTTTTGTCTATCGCACTTCTGCCCGTAAATCCGCCATGATAAGTAACAATCGGATAGCTGGCTAAGGTTGGCAAATCCACGCCGTCTACCACGCCTGCAAATTTGGCAAGCTCATGCTCTTTGGGAACGATGACTACGTGCCACCAGTCGTAGTAGCGATGGCAACGCAGGACGTTGTTGTTGAGTAGGCTTTCGGTGGCGATACCAATGTCCGCCTGACCTCTGATGACCATTTTGGCGATACTTTCGGGGTCGGCTTGGGAAAGTACCAGATTAACTTTGCTAAACTTTTCACGAAATGTCTTGACAATGGTGGGCAACACATAGCGGGCTTGGGTGTGCGTGGTGGCAACGATGAGTGTGCCTTCTTGGGCATTGTTAAAATCAAGACTTATATTTTCAATGGTGCGAATCTCTGCAAAAATCGCCTCAATGTGTGGCAAGAGTGCTTTACCAATGGGGGTTAACCCCGTTAGGCGTTTGCCTTGACGAGTAAACACGTCCGCTTTAAGCTGATTTTCAAGAGCAGATATTTGTTTGGAGAGGCTAGACTGACTGGTGTGTAGCAACTCGGCAGCCTGAGAAAGGTTGTAGCCATTGACGACTGTGTGCCAAACGGTTTCTAGTTGTTTGAGTTGGATTTGTAGGTGTTTTTGGTTAATGATAACGTCAATCGCCATACATTTTGCCTTTTGGGGTGAAATGAATGTGGGTATTATAAAAGTGTCTCCAAAAAAACAAAATGCCAAATATTCATCAAGTAATGCCAAATTGGAATATAGGACAGATGATGACAGCTCATGTCAAGGATTGGGAGTGATGTGTTCTAAAATGAGTTGAATGATGAATTGTTCAAGTTCTATTTGGGAGGCTTTGTCTTTGCCAAGATGTTGCAGGATTTTTTGGTGTAGCGTGTGGGGAATCTGAACGCTGATAGGCGGTGTTTCACTTTTGAAGTTTTGGGCATCAATACGCACAATCGCCCAAGTACACCCTGCATAAATAGGGTTTGCAACGTGCGTGCTGATGGTGTGGGGATTTGGAATGGATTGGTTGTCATTGATGAGTTGTTGGAGGTGCTCGGCGATGGCGTCACGGGCTTTGGCTATCGTATCAATGATGCTATCACCCATAATCTCAACATGAGGCAAATCAGGCACTTGGGCATGAAAATACTGACCTTGCTGGCTGATTGCGATGGGGTAGGATATCATGATGGTAAACCTTGCTGATGATACGACAAATGTTCTTTTATTATAACATATATTTTACAGAATGGTATTGGGAAACATTATATGTTTATAATATTATTTACAATATGGTAATAATTTAGCAATAAATAAATCACTTTTTCATCAAAATAACAATAAGTCTGATTTATTTTGATAAAATGGGCTTCTACCCCCTTTTTATCTGTGTGATTTTGTTCTAAAATGACGGATTGTTTTATTTTCATTTGCCATTATGACTACATCCAATTCCGCTTTTCGTACCTTTGCCATCACATATTTTAATCGCCAAGCTCTCTCTTTGTTATTTTTGGGCTTTTCAGCAGGCGTGCCAATTGTGTTGCTTTTGAGTAGTTTGGGGCTGTGGCTTCGTGAGGCGGGCATTGAGCGTTCAACGGTTACGATGTTTGGCTATGCGGGGCTTGGTTATTCTTTTAAATTCATTTGGTCGCCTTTGGCAGATTCGCTCCCTTTACCTATCCTCACCAAATGGCTAGGACAACGCCGAGCATGGCTACTGTTTAGTCAGATTTTGATGATAATGGCTATCATCATCATGGCGATGACCAACCCACAAGGCGAAAATTTGGCAATTATGGCAATGGGGGCGGTGCTTTTGGGTTTTTCGGCTGCCACCCAAGACATTGCTATTGATGCTTATCGCATTGAGTCTGCTCCAAGCGATATGCAGACGGCATTATCTGCCACTTATGTGGCAGGTTATCGTATTGGTATGATTGTGTCTGGGGCGGGGGCATTGTATTTGGCGGACTTTTTTGGTTCAACCAAAGAAATGTATAGTTATTTGGCATGGCAAAAAACTTATCTCATCATGGCTTGTATCATGGGTGTGGCGGTAGCAACCACGTTAGTGATTAAAGAACCCAAATTTTACACCAAAAAAGAACTTCGCCCCACGTCTGATTATTTGCGACTGCTTTTGGTATTTATTTGTGCCATCATTAGTTTTATTGCTACTTATCGCTTTTTGGGTGGGGTACTGCCCAAAGTTGATGATGTGCTAGCGAGTTTTATGATAGGTTCGGCTCGTTTTTTATCAAGTGGTGTGGTGGCATTTGGTGCTGGTTTTATGCTGGTGCAGTTTGGGGTGGTGGATAAAAAAGTGGCTCACGAAATGTGGATACGACCTTTGACTGATTTTTTTGAACGCTATGGCAAAAAGGCTCTCATGCTCCTTGCTCTTATTGGCTTGTATCGCATATCGGATATCGTGGTGGGTAATATTTCCAACATCTTTTATCAAGATTTGGGGTTTAGTAAATCCCAAATTGCCACCGCCGTCAAAACTTTTGGTGTGATTGCTGCTATTGGTGGGGGTTTTTTTGGAGGGACGATTGCCCAAAAAATTGGTGTAATGAAAGCCATGTTTGTAGGAGCATTATTGGCTTGTGCTACCAATTTATTATTCATCATGCTCTTTTATACGCCAACAGGTGTTTTGTTGGTGGATAAAATCGTCTCATTGCCATTATTAGGAGAGAGATTGTTCCACGTTGAGTTAAAAGACGTGTCTTTATATGTGGCGGTGCTGACAGATAATATGGCATCAGGATTGGCAAGTGCGGTATTTGTTGCCTTTTTATCCGCATTAACTTCCATTCGTTTTACAGCGGTTCAATATGCTCTATTTTCATCGCTCATGACCTTATCACCCAAGATACTGGGTGGATATTCTGGGGCGATTGTTGATAAAATTGGTTATCCGAAATTTTTTATGATTACTTTTATTATTGGCTTACCGATTTTGTACTTGATTTATATGGTGCATAAAAAAATACCTCTACAATTGCCAGATGATAAAAAATGATGACTATTAAACAATTAAAATTATATTTTAGGAAAATTGCCAATGATAAATTACCCCATCATTGGCTAGAAAGTTTGTTGTTATTTATTTTAAATAAGGATAAAATATTTCTAATTACTCATGAAGAATACACACTAACTGATGATGAATATCAAAAGCTACAAAATGGTATTGCCAAAATGCAACAGAGTGTACCACTGGCTTATATTATTGGTACTCAGCATTTTTTTGGACATGAATTTGTAGTTAATGAACACACTCTCATTCCACGCCCTGATACAGAAATATTGGTGGAATCAGTATTGAATTTTATTGATGATAAAAAATTATCAAAAGGTGAGATATTGGATTTGGGGACAGGTTCAGGTTGTATTGCCATTAGCCTTGCCAAAGCCCTTGCCAATTGGCAAGTGGTAGGTGTGGATAATTCGTTGGAGGCTTTAAATATTGCTTGTTTAAATGCACAAAACTTACAAGTAAAAAATTGTCAATTTATGAAATCCAATTGGTTTTTATCACTAACAAATAAATACCAAATCATCGTCTCAAACCCTCCTTATATTGATAAACAAGATAAACATTTAGCCGATTTGACCCATGAACCCATGACAGCATTGGTGGCAGATAATGAAGGGCTTTCGGACATCATTCATATTGTCAATCATGCTCCTAACTATCTATATAATAAAGGATTACTCGTGGTGGAACATGGCTACAATCAAGGACAAGCAGTGCAGGCAATTTTTAAAATGGCAGGATTTACTGACATATGCACCATCAAGGATTATGGGGTGAATGATAGAATCACCTTAGGGATTTATGATGAATAAATATGATGAATTAACCGACAGCGAATTATTGCGATATGCTCGCCAAATCTTATTGGACGATTGGGATATTACCGCACAGCTTAATCTTAAAAATGCCAGTATTGCCATCATTGGCGTGGGTGGATTGGGTTGCCCTGTGGCACAGATTTTGGCACGAGCGGGGGTAGGATACATTCATTTGATTGACCATGATGTGATTGATGAAAGTAATTTGCAAAGGCAAGTTTTATTTACTCATCATGATGTTGGTAAGTACAAATCTCAAACCGCCAAACATATCTTAGAAAATACCAACTCTTTTATTAAAATTTATGCCACCATACAAAAAATCACTCATGATAATATTGCTGATGTGATTGACAAGGTAAATTTGGTTATAGATTGTACCGATAACTTTGCCATTCGTGATGTGATTAATCAGTACTGTGTTGACAATCATTTGCCATTATTATCCAATTCTGCCATTGGTGAGATTGGGCAGATTGCTTTGTTTGAGCCTGATACTGGTTGTTATCAATGCGTATTTGGTGATGAACGTGGCGATGAAAATAATTGCACTAATACAGGGGTTTTAGCCAGTACAGTAAATATCATTGGCTCAATGACTGCCCAAATTGCTTTGGATTTTTTGGGGCGACATCATAATCCCATCAAACATCAATTATTGATATGGCAGGGCAAAACATTAACCCTAAAAAAATTGCAATTTCATCAAAGTAAAGATTGTCCTGTTTGTTATCAAAAACAACCATCAAGTTAAGCGTGTATTTCACCATGTGTGTTTACAGCTTTGATAAAAATCACTAAATTAGCATTAAATCATTACAAATCATTATGAAAAAATCCCCCCTACAATTTGCCAAAAAAACCGTCAATACAAGTCTGAACATCGCAGGTCGTCTCCAAAAAACTGCCAGCGTAGCAGGATTGTCCGCCCTACGCATTGCCAAAGGTGAAAAGCCTGATGCCCATCTATTAAAAGAGACGTTCATGCAGTTGGGAGTAACGTACATTAAGTTGGGGCAATTTATTGCAAGTACACCGTCATTATTTCCAAAAGACTATGTCAATGCTTTTGCTGAATGTTTGGACAAGACACCACCTTTGCCTTTTGAGATGATTTTGGGAGTGTTACAAGATGAGCTGGGCGATACCGATGATATTTTCTCGCACATTGACCCCACACCTCTTGCTTCGGCGAGCATTGCCCAAGTTCATAAAGCGGTACTAAAAGATGGACGAGTGGTGGCGTTAAAGGTGCAAAAACCCAATGTGGGAACAATCATTCAGACGGATTTGGGGGTGTTATATGGGACTTTTTGGACATTGGAAAAACTCATGCCGTCCATGAAAGCAGTCAATCTTGCCCCCATCATGGCAGAAATAAAAGAACGAATGTATGCTGAAACTGACTTTGTGGCAGAAAGTGCTAACATCGAGCATTTTCATCGTTTTTTAGAACAAACTGGCAACCAAAAAATCACCGCCCCCACCGTCCATCACAACCTATCCACCAAAAAAGTGTTGGTTATGGATTTTTTGCAAGGCAAATCTTTGATTGATGTTGATTTTAATGATATGACAGCTCAGAGGGTGATGAATGATGTGCTAGATACGTGGTTTTTGTCCGTTGTCATGACAGGTAAATTTCACGCCGATTTGCACGCAGGTAATGTGATGTGGCTTGATGATGGCAAGGTTGCTTTTTTGGATTTTGGATTGGTGGGAAATATTGACCCAAAAAGTCTACAATCATGCTTTTATCTGGTGCAAGCCTTGCAAGCAGGAGACTATCAGGGTATGGCACAGGCGATGGCAGGGATTGGTATGACGCATGTCAAAGTGGATACTAAGTGTTTGGCAAGTGATTTACAAACACTACTAAGTAACCAACGCCATGATACCGACAATCTCAATGCTTTTATGCTTGAACTTGGTGATATTGGTAAACGCCACGGTATTCATTTTCCCAAAGATTTTGCTCTTTTAACCAAACAAATGCTCTATTTTGACCGTTTTATGGTGGCATTAGCCCCCGACATGGATTTGTTTGGTGGTGAGCGTATGAAAGTGGTGCAGGCGTTGCAATGATGGATAAAATATTTGTTTTCAGCCTAATATTTTTCTGTTATTATAATGTTGTGTAATTTTGTGTATAGAATGTGCCAAGTGTCGTCAAATACGATTGGAAAGTGTTTGGTGATGGCGTGTTCTATACTTTTTTTGAGGATTTTTTATGAGTGAGCATATTACTCCTAAGGATATGTCGCTTGAAACCGATTATAAGGGTGATAGCGATGTTTTGCCGCCATCAGGGAATTTTCCCAAAGGCACGGGCAAGGGTTTGATTATTTTGGCGATTTCTGCCATTGTTTCTTTGATACTTTACAATACTTTGCCCTTTGGCAATGATGCCAATAAGGGCTTGGCACTTTTGGCATTTGTTGGCACTTTGTGGCTAACCGAAGCCATTCATATTACCGCAACTGCCCTGCTTGTGCCGATTTTGGCGGTGTTGATTGGCATTCCTGAATTTGATACCACAAAGGCACTGGCAACTTTTGCTGACCCCATTATTTTTGTCTTTTTTGGTGGCTTTGCACTGGCAGCAACTTTGCACACTCAAAAACTTGACCGCAAAATCGCCTTTGGCTTGGTAAGTCTTGCCAAAGGGCATTTGGGCGTGGCAATTACGCTAATTTTTATTGCCACGGCTGGCTTGTCAATGTGGATTAGCAATACCGCCACCGCAGCGATGATGTTACCGCTGGCTTTGGGGCTTTTGACCCAAATAGATAGCACAAAAGATAGAAATACCTTTGTGTTTGTACTGCTTGGCATTGCTTATTCGGCATCTATTGGCGGACTTGGGGCGGTCGTTGGCTCGCCTCCCAATGGCATTGCCGCCAAAGCGCTTGGCTTGTCGTTTTTGGATTGGATGAAATTTGGCTTGCCAATGATGCTTGTGCTACTACCTGCTTGCTTGTTTGCAATGTATTTCTTTTTAAAACCCAATTTAAAACAAAAAGTTGAGATGGTCAAAGAAGACATTCCTTGGACAACGCCCAGAGTCTTAGCCAGTTTGGTTTTTGTGCTAACGGCTGTTTGCTGGATTTTTGGTAAGCCGTTGGGCGAAGCCTTTGGCTTTAAATCACCTGATACGGTGATTGCGATTTTGGCGGCGGTGGCGGTTTTGGCATTGGGGCTTGTCAATTGGAAACAGGTGTCGGACAATACCGATTGGGGCGTGCTGATGTTATTTGGCGGTGGTATTGCTCTATCTAAGGTAATGGAAAGCTCTGGTGCGTCCAAAGTTTTGGGCGAAGGCTTGGCAAGTATGCTCTCAACTGCCCCAACCTTACTGCTTTTGTTGGCAATTGCAACCTTTATCATCTTTTTGACCGAATTTACTTCCAATACCGCCTCGGCTGCCTTGCTAATTCCCTTATTTATGCCGATTGGTGAACAATTGGGCTTGCCAAAGGAAGTTTTGGTAATGATTATTGGTATTGGGGCGTCTTGTGCCTTTATGCTTCCTGTTGCCACCCCACCAAACGCCATTGTGATGGGAACAGGCTATATCAAGCAACAAGAAATGATGAAGGTTGGCTTTATTTTAAACATCGTTTCTATTGCCATTGTAACGGCTTGGGCGTATTTTTTCTTAGTTTAAACAAGTTTGTGCAACAACACTCCGTCATGGGGTGTTGTTTTTTATTTGCTTATCTCTATGATTGTTGTATGGAGTGTGATAGAATAACTAATTTAGCAAGTTGTTTTTGCAAGCGATTGGGCAAGCATGACGATATAATAACTTCAAATAAATAAATTGTACACCGAGAAAAAATCATGAACGTGGCACATTATTATGGATTGGCGGGATTATTAATTGGATTGGTGGTTGGCTTGTCTTGGAACTTTGGTACAAGACAATCATCAGCTATTGCAACAGAAGAATTGCCCGTGGTTTTGACAGAGGTATCTGTGAATGATAATAATGCACAAACAGTGCCGTCTTTGCCCCAACCTGCACAAGCCACATCGCCAGTACCACCACCGACATCAACGCCGACATCGCCTACCACTGAGTTTGGTGTCAGCCATCGTTTTAGTGGCATGGATTTGGTTGATGCACGATTGGCAATGGCGTTTGATGAGATTATATACAACACACAAGATTTGGACGATTTTGCCAAAAGTGTCAATAGTGCGGTTTGGCGTGGTCCAGAAGATAACCACAATCCAGCCGTCATCATGCGGATTCAGGCACTCCTAAACTGGCACCATCACAGCGTGGGTGCTGTAGATGGTAAAATGACACTCAACACCATTAAGGCAATGCACGTATTTCAACAGTTGCATGACCTGCCCACCAGTAATGAGATGAATGCTCAAACATGGGCAAAACTCACCGCCAACCAAGCACTCATGCGTCAGCCAGTACTTGTGCGTTATCAGATTGTTGATCAAGATTTTATTAAGGTGAACAGTAAAGGACGTAGCACCTACAAAAATGGTAGTGAAGCAATTGGTGAGCGGTTTCATATGTCGTTGGATTTGCTCAAACAACTCAACAAAGGCGTGGTCATTACTGCGGGCAATACCATCACGGTTTATAATCCCTATGAACCCAACAAAACTCCCATTCATCGTGTGGTGGTAAAACGCGATCAAAATATCCTGTATGCTTATGATGAAAACAACCGCCTAACCGCTACCTATCCCACCACAGTCAATCTAGCACGTACACCACAGGGTACATATCAAGTAACCAGTCGTGTGCTTGACCCTGTCTATAACAAAGATTTTAGCAACAAAAAAACCGCCATATCGGCAGGTCCAAACAATCCAGTAGGGCGTGTGTGGATTGGTATTGATAAACCCACTTTTGGCATACATGGCAGTCCCGAACCTGAAAAAATCAGCCAACAATCTTCTGCAGGCTGTGTACGTCTTACCAACTGGGACGCTTTGGGTCTGTTTGCCACCATTGAAAATGGAGCAACGGTTGTATTTGATTAACTGCTAGTAAAAGATACTTTTCTTAATGCTTACTTGTTTTTGTTGAGGTAAGTTGTTAAGATATACGCCTTATATTTTTATTTGGATTTTTTTATGAAACGTTTATTATCATCGCTGGCGGTTGCGTCTTTGCTTGTATCTGGTGTGGCTTATGCAGACAATTATAAAATTGACCCATTTCACACCAATGCACGTTTTGCCATTGACCATTTTAACACCAGTACCAATGTTGGTGGTTTTTATGGTTTGACAGGCGACATGACCTATACCGCAGGTGGACAAGGTAAACTGGACATCACCATTCCTGTGGATAAGCTCCAAACAGGTTCAGCAGAATTTACAGGTCATCTCAAATCAGCCGATTTGTTTAATGCTGAGCAACACCCAACCATGCGTTTTGAATCCACCAAATTTAATTATACAGGCAAAGGCAAAACCCGCAAATTGACTTCTGTTGATGGCAACCTAACTTTGCTTGGCAAAACCAATCCTGTGCGTTTGTATGCCAAAAAATTCAATTGCTACCAAAGTCCCATGTTAAATGCCCAAGTGTGTGGCGGTGATTTTAGCACCACGATTGACCGCACCAAATGGGGCATGAACTATTTGGTGGACGTGGGTATGACCAAAAATGTTCGCTTGGATATTCAGGTAGAAGCGGTCAAACAATAACTTTTATACACCCATAAATATACCAACCGAACCTAAAAACTGGTACAAAAACCGTTCACCCCAAGCTATGCCTGCGGGTGAGTTTCCGTTATGGTTTGACAAGCTCACCACGAACAAAAACCATAACAATTTTGAAGTTCGGTTAGCATACAAAAAGCCACTTATCAAAGTGGCTTTTTGCGTTTGTGTGATTAAATCGCTTGGGCGGTGGTGAAATATTCTTTTAGAATATCAATACAACGCACCACTTTGGCAGGCGGGTTTTTGGTGTTGGTTTGGGCGGTCAAAAATAGATTGGGCAAATGATAATCCGTCAAAACAGGTACAAGCAAACCTGCACGAATGGCATCTTGTGCTTCCAATTCATTGCTTCTTACCAAACCATAACCAGCAATCGCCAATTCCAATGATAATTGGGAATGGTCCGAAGAAATGTTAGAATTGACCTTAATGTTCTCTGTTTTGTCATCTTTGGTAACGCCCAAAATGTCCGTGCTACCACAAGTGATGAAATTGTGTTGTAGTACATCGTCCAATGTATCCACCGTGCGACCATTTAGGTATTTTGGTGAAGCAAGCACCATTTGTTTGACTTCGGTCAAGACGGTGTTTTCTGGGCTTGGTTGTGGTGTTAAAACCACCGCCAAATCCACTCGGTCATCAATCATATCAACCTTACAACTTAGTGCAATAAAATGTACAGACAATTCTTCATGCTCGTCAAACCAACCAGACAAAGCAGGCAAAAGATATTTATGAGCGATTTGCGGTAAGGTGGCAATCCTAAGCAGCCCTGACACATCATGCCTTAACTGACTTACTTTGTTGCGACCTTCTTCGGCAGAATGAATGATTTGTTGGGCGGATTTGTATAGGCTTTCCCCAGCTTCTGTTAGGCTAAATTTGCGTGTGGAACGTTGTAGCAGAACCACGCCCAAATCTTGCTCCAATGAGCGGATTTGCTGGCTAACGGCACTGGTGGTGATGCCCAATTCTTTACCTGCCCCACTAAATGAGCCATGCTGAACAACGCTCGCAAAAACCGCCATACCACGTAATTTATCCAATAGCATATTTTACCTTTTTTTTGATTGTGTGTTACCCCCCCCCCCCCC
>NZ_BCYQ01000003.1 GCF_001598275.1 Moraxella oblonga NBRC 102422 | reverse complement strand
CCCCCCCCCCCCCCCCGATATTGCGTTTGGGTTCGGTGGCAACAGCGTTGATGTTGTGATAACCATTAGACATCAGGTAAGTGATGTTAGTGATTAGATTACATTAAAAATCTTTTTTTGGTTTTTTAATGCAATCAAAGCACTTTCATTACTTACTAATGATTATTATTGTTTGGGTGATTATATCAAACGATTTTTATTAAAATCTAGTATTTTGTTAAAAAATGGAATGTGAAATAAGAAGCCAATGTTATGTATAAAAATCATGATGAATAAAGGATTTGGTTGATTTTGTTTGTTATAGCACACATGAATGCCAATGTACTTTTGGTAAAAACATACAAGGTGATGAAAGTGGTTGTAATGAGGTTGCGGTATTTTTAATATAACTATTTGTTTTGTATAAAAATTTTTTAATATATTTCTTTATGGTTTACGTGTAATATTAGTATTTATTTAAAAAATATAATATGTTTCTTTATTGTTTCTGTTCTGTATTTTTTTATAAAAAATAAAAATAATATTTTGTAAAAATGACATTTTATATGTTTGGTATTGATGGTGTTTGAGGATTGTTTTTTATTATTAATAAGTTTGTTATTTTTACTAAAAAATACCATATTTGACTTATTTTTTATTTTTCATTAATAATAAAAAGTGTCAGTTTTATTTTTTTTAAAAAGTTAATTAAAAATAATTGCCAACAGGAACTATAAAAATGATGTAAACTTCTCATCAGAATGTAGAGACAAATTGTAACTTATCCTGAAAAATCATGTTATATGTGGGTGTTTGGTAAGTGCATTTTTAAATCATTGCTAATTGCTACTGCTAAGGTCAATGGTATTGTAAATATTTGCCCCAAGCCTAGACAAAAAATGACAAGTTGTTGATTGTGTGGACATTCATTCTTATGTAGAAGTAAATATACCAAATTCATCTTAAAAGTGCCACAAATTTATTTTTGGTAGTAGGGGCAAATTGCAATTTGCTCCTACAATCCGTAGTATATTTTAAGTTCATTTGGCATATCATTCTTCAAAATTTGAGTTAGCTACCACGATGCAAACAACACCATTAAAATCGGAGAAATGATATTAGTAATAAATCCAAAGCTAATGATGGTGGGCATAAGAGCCATTCCTCCTGCTTGGGTGAGTGTGGGTAAAGTAAAATCAAGTCCTGTAACCCCACTTAGACCAATAGATGCTGATGGTGATAGACGCATGACGGCAGGGATAAAAATCAATGCCAAAATTTCACGCCCCAAATCATTAAGAAGTGCCACACTTCCCCAAACTGCTCCATAAGCATCTGTCATAATCGTGCCTGAGAGTGAATACCAACCAAAGCCAGATGCCAAAGCCAATCCTTGTGTGATTGTTACATCGTCAAATAATACCGCAAAAATCGCCCCACCTGCTAGGGTAAATAGTGTAAAAATGATGCTGATGTGTAGTCCTTGTTTGTTGAGTAGGGCTTGTTTTAGGCTAACTCCTGAATTTTTTAGGCAAATTCCTACCAAAAATAGTAATATCATCAGTAAAGCGGTGATGGTGTGTTCTGGTGGGGTTGGGTGTATGTATTTTGCAATGATAAATCCGACCGCCAAGCAAGTAAGTTGAACCAAACTGCCCTTAAAGGGAATGGGTTGGCGATGTGTGGTTTGGGCGTTGATGTGTTTGGCGGTCAGTTTGTCAAAAATCACCAATGGGATAAGCCCCACACCCAAAGTCAACGCCATGAGTGTGGCAAGGTATAGGGTGATATTGGAAAGTTCGTGATGTAGGTTTTGTACACCTCCTAGCTCTATGCCAATGATGATGAGTATGAGATATACAAGGTAGCCAAGCGATTTTTCGGCGAGTGTGTGCCATGTTTTGTGGTGTGGCAAGGCAAAACCTGCAAACATGGGGGCTAAGATGAGTGATAATGCCAAAATGCTTTGCATAAAATATTCCAGTTAGGAGGTACCAAGCACCAAGTCTTTGGCAAATTGGGATAACAAGTTGGCAAAGGTGTTGGGATTGAGATTTAGCTGAATACTCTTGGCTGGTGTATACACCGCAAAATCATCATCTTGACGATGTATGTGCCATGCAATGATGGCTTTGGTGTCGGCATTTAGATGGTGAAAATCAATTTTTTGTGCGTGGTGTTTTTCATCATCGGTCAGTATCACCATGCCTTTGTGAGCCAATGACAAATCATGTTCACTGTTCACAAAAAACACCAAATGATGTACCTCATCGGGCAATTCATGCAGGCGAACAGTGATGGTTTCTTGGGGGTGTAAACTTTCTTCAAAATTAACCGCCCCTCTTAGCGTGTCGCCTGTGTGGCGTATGCTGTGGTTAGTATTGCGTAGATTGCCATACCATATGACAGACAGAGCTTTTCCTGTGTTATCCAATGCCACGCAGGATAGGTCAATATCCATACTTTGTTGTTTGGCTTTAAAGGGGGTGAGTTTTTTTAAAATAGGCATTTTGCCAAGTAGGGCGTTGATGCCTGTTTTGTTAAGCTGTGTGTTGCCATAAGACAGTTTGATGAGTAAAGAATTGCCAGTAATATCAAGCTGATGTAGGGTGGTTGGTACCAAGAATTTTTCTAGGGGTGTACTCACGATGCTTGCCCCTCATCAAAATGGTCAAAGGCGTGTGCTAGGGCTTGTTCAATGGCGTTGAGGCGGTCTTGACAAACTTTGTAGGCTTGTATGGATTCATCAACAATTGCTACCAGATTGTCAATGTCAAGTTGGGGACTGTGCTCTAGGTGGTCGGCATTTGCCTTTAAGATGGCGTAGGCATCTTTAAAAGTGGTCGGTGTTGTCATGATTGTAATAAATGGGCTTGGTGTTCATAAATCTTTGCATAACCACAACACCCAACATCATTGGGTGGGCGTGGTTTTGTTGATGGTGGCTGACATTTTACCGTCAAAAAATTCTATGTCAATCTTTTGTTGTGGATTGATGGTGCCATAACTGACGATATTGTTGTTTTGGCGAACGATGGCATAGCCTTGGGCGAGCATACGTTTGGGATGAGATGAGAGTACCACACTTTGTAGATGGCGACAATGCTCACGCAGGGTGGTTAGGCGTGCAAGGACAGTTTTGTGCTGATGAGTGTGATGGCTTAGGGCGTGGCGAGCGTTTGACAGGCGAGCGTTGGCGTGGGTTTGGGTGCGGTATTGTTCACGTTGGCATTGGGCTTGGGCGGTGGCTAGGCGTTGTTTGCTTTGATATTTGATGGTGTTGATGGCAGTTTTAAAAAGGTATAATCGTTCTCTTAACTCTTTTTCAATTCCAAAAATCACTTTGGAGGGCGTGTCAAAACTGGTATGAGCCACCTCGTCCAAAATCACCCTGTCTCGCTCATGTCCAATCCCCACCCATACAGGCACAGGTTGCTCTGCCACAAGACAAGCAAGTTCATAATCATTTAGATATGCCAAGTCCCCCACCGCACCACCACCACGAATGATGACAAGTAAATCAGGCAAGGCGTGATATTCATCTTGGTGTTGTTTGATGGCAGTGGTGATGGTTTGGCGAAGTTCTTGGGGGGCGTGGTTGCCTTGAAAGGTGGCATGGTGATAATGAAATTCACACGCTTTAAACTGGCTTAGGCGATCAGCCTCCGCCCGAAAATCCCCAAGTCCAGCCCCATCTTTGGGAGCGATGACGATGATGTGCCTTAGGTCAAAGGCGATGGCTAAGGAACGGTTAAGATCGGTCAGTCCCTCGCCATGCAGGCGTGCAAGCATGGCGTGGTAGGCTTTGGCAATCTCGCCCAGCGTATAAGTAGGGTCAATGTCGGTGATGTTAAAGCTAAATCCATACTGAGCGTGAAAGGTGGCTGTGCCTTTGATGAGAATGCTAAGTCCTGTTTGTAGCGATTGTCCTGTGCTGTGCATGAATTTTTGGAGGATTTTGCCAGCATGATACCGCCACAATGTACCACGACAACTGGCGATGATTTGTCCTGTGTCGTCTTTTTGGGCAAGTTCAAAATAATAATGCCCGCCTTTGCTGTTGAGAGCTTGAATGTCGGCACGTACCCAAACTGGTTCATAAAACACTTGCCCGATAACGGCATGAACGCTTTGCAAATAATCGCTTAATGATAAGGTGGTCATGATGATAAAATAAAAACTATAACATAAATCGGCAGTTTGTCAAAATTTTTTCCAATTTCTACCAGCCATACATTGCCAAACCGATGTTTTTGGCGTAAGATAACAAAAATTTTTTTGAAAAAAACCGCCATGACTACCCTTACTCCCCATGATTTGACCCAATTTTGTGATGAATTTTTATCAGCCTCTGCCTTTAATGATTACTGCCCCAACGGATTACAAGTGGACGCTGATACACCCATCACCAAAATCATCACAGGCGTAACTGCTTGCCAAGCTTTGATAGACGAAGCTGTCCGCCAAAACGCCCAAGCCATCATGGTGCATCATGGCTATTTTTGGAAAGGTGAGCCTGCTCCCTTGACGCACATGAAGGGCAAACGCATTCGCACCTTGTTTCAAAACAATATCTCACTCATCGCCTATCATCTACCCCTAGATGCTCATGCTGATATTGGCAATAATGCTGTGCTTGCCAGAGAGTTGGGTCTTGATATTGTAGGTGCTTTGTATCCCTATGAAAAGTACCCTGTGGGTAATATAGCAACCACAACGCCCATTCGCGCCAAAGATTTTGCACTCAAAATCGCCACCACGCTTGGGCGTGAACCTTTGCACATCAGTACCAACCCTGAGCGTCTTTTAACTAAAATTGGCATTTGTACAGGTGGAGCACAGGACATGATAGAACAAGCCTATCACATGGGCTGTCAGGCGTTCATTTCTGGCGAGGCGTCCGAACGCACCACGCACATGGCACGAGAGTTGGGTGTAGATTATTTTGGGGCGGGACATCATGCCACCGAGAAAGGGGGGATTCGGGCATTGGGTGAGATTGTCGCTAAGCGGTTTGGTGTGGACGTGGTCTTTGTGGATATTGATAATCCTGTATGATGGTCAGTTTTGGTCAAGTAATTGATGGGTTTACAAAAAAATACTTGATTAATGGTGTAAATGGTTTATGCAGTTTAAGAGCATGACTGTATATTGTTGTTTTATGTAAAGAATTGTTTATTTTGACATTATATCTTTAATTTTATACCGTTTATCTGCATTTTACAAAATTCAATTTGCATACTCGTCATAAATCTAGGATATTATAGATGTATGGTATTTTTTTATAAAACTTACTATTTAGTCATCTCATCAATGAATTGTGAGTGAGTAATCTTATAAGCTATTTTCATCGTACATTGATTGGTTGTGCGGTGTTGTTTTTATGTAGTTGAGATAAAAACAAGGATACGATATGCGAGCAACCTACCCTAGAAATGTATATACAAAACCCGTTGATTGCCACAAAGAATATCATCATCATTTGCCAAACATGGTGTTTTACACTTCAAAGGAATTGCCCCAAGTTGAGGTATTGATTGATTCTCATTTACAACCATCAGAAACTGTTTTAAAAAATCAAACATCACGCACCACTTCGTTTAGTTTAAAATCTTTTAAAAAATCCTGTAAAAAGTACCTGCTTAATCTGGGCATTTTATCATTGGCAACCATTCCTGTAAGTAGTCTGATGGCAGTCAATATCACACCCATTACCAAATTTGACAACATCATCAACAAACAAGAAATGGTGGTGGCAACCACCACAAGCGATTCTACGTTATTTCAAGATGGCACGATTTTACATGGTTTTGGTTATGATGTTGCCAGACATTATGCCGAGCATTTGGGCGTTTCGTTGGAATTAAAAACTTTTGATAGTGAACAAGAGGCTCTACAAGCACTCAAAGATGGCGAAGTGGACATGGCGTTGAGTACGCTGACTCATGACGATGAATCGCTAGCAACCAGCCATATTGCTTGTGATAAACCAACCAAAGATAAGTTGGTGGGTTATGGGCTTGACGAAACGGTGGGTTTTACTTTTTTAAAGAGTGATGAAAAAATCCTCAAACACTCGTCTGATTTTTTGTGCCAACCAGAACAACTGGTTTATAATCAATCGGTTGCTAGATTTTATGACCAAACATTGCTAGAAAATGCGTATAGCGAAAAGCATTTTAAACGTGCTTTGGCTGAACAGTTGCCCATGTATAAACAAGCCTTTAAGGCAGGGGCAAAAAAGCATAATCATGACTGGCGATTGTTGGCGGTGGTTAGTTACCAAGAATCTCATCTAAACCCCAATGCGACTTCATTTACAGGCGTGCAAGGCTTGATGATGCTAACTAGTGAAACCGCCAAAGAGCTTGGGGTAACTGACCGTACCGACCCTGTCCAAAGCATTCAAGGTGGGGCAAAATACCTTGCTAAACTTGAAAAAATGTTTATGGACGTACCAGAATCTGAACGTATGTGGTTTGTGCTTGCGTCCTATAACATGGGACCCAATGCGGTAAAAAATATCCAAAAGGAGCTAGATGAGCAAGGTAAAGACGGCAATAATTGGTCGCAAGTTTATGCTTATTTGGCAAACAATGCTCATAACAACAGTAGGTATGTTCAGTGTATGCACTATGTAACGAATATTCGTACTTATCTAGAAGTGATTAAAGAAATGCAGGTTTGATGATGGTATAAAAGTGTGTTGGTTGGCTGACGGCTAATAAACCTATTTTTACCAATGTTTATACAAAAAATCCCCAACCATGACGATTGGGGATTTGTTTTGTGTGTTTAGATTTTGCACGCCCCGCCTGCACAGTCATCAAGCTCTCCTTGGGAATCGTCAGCACCGTCTCGGGTGTTGTGATAGTACAAGGTTTTGACACCGTATTTGTAGGCGGTTAGCAAATCTTGAATGAGTAATTTCATTGGTACTTTACCACCTTCAAATTTGGCAGGGTCGTAGTTGGTATTAGCAGAAATTGACTGGTCAATGAATTTTTGCATAAGTCCAACAAGTTTTAGATAATGGCTATTATCAGGGATTTGCCAAAGCAGTTCATATTCAAAGCGTAGACGCTCAATGTCGGGCACGACTTGTTTTAGGATACCATCTTTAGATTGTTTGATGGATACCAAGCCTCTTGGTGGTTCAATACCGTTGGTGGCATTGGCAATTTGGCTTGATGTTTCAGATGGCATAAGTGCTGATAGGGTGGAGTTGCGAAGTCCATGCGTTTTGATGTCATTACGCAATTTTTCCCAATCAAAATGTAATGGCTCATTACACACATCATCAAGGTCAGCTTTATAAGTATCAATCGGCAAAATGCCTTGAGCATAAGTTGTCTCACCAAAAGCAGGGCAAGCTCCTTTTTCTTTGGCAAGTTTGACCGACGCTTCTAAAAGATAATATTGGAATGCTTCAAAAGTGCGATGAGTTAGCCCAAGTGCCTTAGCGTCTGAGTAACGAGTGCCATTTTTAGCAAGATAATAAGCGTAGTTGATGACACCTACGCCTAAGGTACGGCGTTTCATGCTACCGTTTTTGGCAGAGATGACAGGGTAGTCCTGATAGTCAAGTAAAGCGTCCAAAGCACGCACAATCAGCTCGGCAGGCTCTTTCATGTCTTCTACTTTTTCAATTTTACCTAAGTTAATGGCAGACAGCGTGCAAAGGGCGATTTCGCCGTTTTCATCATTGATGTTATCTAGCGGTTTGGTGGGTAGGGCGATTTCCATGCACAAGTTGGATTGGCGAATGGGGGCGACTTTTGGGTCAAAGGGGCTATGGGTGTTGCAATGGTCTACGTTTTGGACATAGATACGCCCTGTGCTGGCACGCTCTTGGAGCATGAGACTAAACAGTTCACGGGCGGATACTTTGCGTTTGCGAATGCTTTCGTCATTTTCGTACATGATGTACAAACGTTCAAATTCATCTTGGTCAGCAAAAAACGCTTCATAAAGTCCCGCCACATCTGATGGTGAAAATAGTGTGATGTCTTTGTTTTGAATAAGGCGAGTGTAGAGCATTTTGTTGATTTGTACGCCATAATCCATGTGACGGACACGGTTATCCTCCACACCACGATTGTTTTTAAGGACGAGTAGATTTTCCACTTCCAAATGCCAAAGTGGATAAAACAAAGTCGCTGCCCCACCACGCACGCCACCTTGTGAGCACGATTTTACCGCTGCTTGGAACATTTTAAAAAAAGGAATGCACCCTGTGTGCTGTGCTTCGCCACCACGAATGGGCGAACCTAAGGCACGAATTGCTCCTGCATTCACGCCAATCCCAGCACGTTGAGAGACGTAACGAACAATAGCGGATGTGGTGGCATTGATACTGTCTAGGTTATCGCCACACTCAATCAGTACACACGAGCTAAACTGGCGAGTGGGCGTACGCACGCCTGACATGATGGGGGTGGGGAGCGAGATGTAAAATTGGCTTGTAGTATCATAAAAACGTTTGACGTAGTTGAGCCGTTCTGCCTTGTCATAATTAGCAAATAGACACATACCTACCAATATATATAAAAATTGGGGGCTTTCATAGACCTGCTTGGTTACACGGTCTTGTACCAGATATTTGCCCATCATCTGCTCAACGGCAGCATAGGCAAGGTTCATGTCTCGGTTGTGGTCAAGATAGTTGTTTAGCTCATCAAATTCGGCACGGTCATAATCAGCCAAAATGTGTGGGTCGTATTTGCCAGCGTCTGTGAGTTGTTTGACGTGGTCATATAAGTGTGGTGGCTCAAAATCGCCATAGGCAATTTTACGTAAATGAAAAATAGCAAGACGTGCAGATAGGTATTGATAATCAGGTTCGTCCGCACTGATAAGGTCGGCAGCAGCCTTGATGATGGTCTCATGAATGTCTTTGGTGGCAATACCATCATAAAACTGAATGTGTGATTTGAGTTCAACCTGTGAAACAGAGACATTGTCCAATCCTTCGGCTGCCCATGTGATGACTTTGTGGATTTTGTCTAGATTAATTGGTTCAAACGTGCCATTGCGTTTTTTTACTTTGATTTGGTCTATGTGTGTCATAAATAATCGCCCTTAATCGTATAAAAATTCCCTAAAATGAATGACTTAGGGAAAACCACTCGCCTAAAAATCAACCACTAAATATAGTGATGTATTTTTAAAGTAGCACAATATATCCTAAAAATTTTTAAAATACCAGCTTGTTTTTTTTGAAAAACTATGAATGACTTGGCAAATACTTTGGGTCTCGTTGGCAAGATAAGTACTGGTAAGGGCTAGCGGTTGTCAAGAGGGTTTGGGTTATTTTTTAATGATATTTTTAATGAATTTTTTAAAAGTTGATGATATTTTTAAATGGTTTAAAAGGGATAAAATAGGACATAAAAGGGGTGGTTTTTTTAGGGTTGATGTGGTTGTTTTTTGGTTAAAAAAAGACGAATTCAAAAATTCGTCTTTTGTATTTTGCTGTTAAACACTTGCCATAAGGCTGGCGTTGCCCCCTGATGCGGTGGCGTTGTGGCTTGTGCTGACTTCGTGGTATAAACGTGTCATGTCAAAGCCATGAGTTGCATCAACCACTCGGCGGATAGCACCGTCAAGACTTGCCAGTCGCTCTTTTTCGGTGGCGGGCGGTTTGGATAGGGCGATAATGATGGTGTTTTTGTCCACACCTTCTTGTTCCATAACTTCTAAGATGTCGCTCAGTTTGTCTGCATACATCGCCAATTCATGTTGTGGGGTGATGTGTGCCTTTGTGCCGTTGATGGCTAATATTGCCAATACGGGCAGGGCAACATCAAGCAAACCACCATATAATGCTACTGATTCTGGGGCGTGCCATGATAAGGTGTTGATTTCACCTGTGATACTGTCTAGGGTGATGCTTGCTTGATTGAGTGATGTTTCTTTGGCGGTTTGGATAATATCGTCAAGGTTAATATTGTTGGCATTTGCCACTTCTATCACGCCAGTTAGGTTGTCATAAAGTTTGGCAGGCGTGGTGTTTGTAGGTGTATTCCATGTATTAAGATGGCTTAGCCTTTGTAGGTAAAATGAACCACCTGCTTTTGGTCCTGTGCCTGACAAGCCATGCCCTCCAAATGGTTGCACACCCACAACCGCCCCCACAATATTGCGATTGATGTAGATATTGCCTGCTTGTATGTGGCTTGTGATGTGGTCTGTGGTGCCATCAATACGGCTGTGAATGCCATGAGTGAGTGCGTAGCCTTTTTTGTTGATACTGTCTATCAACTCATCAAGTTCGTGTGCTTTAAAACGTACCACATGCAGTACAGGTCCAAAAACTTCTTGGTGAAGTTCGGACAAATCTTTGAGTTCAAACAAAATGGGGGCGACAAATGTGCCATTTTCTCCATGCGTGATTGGTGCTTCGTGGTAGGGGTAGTTTTGTTTTAGGGTGTTGATGTGTGCCAGTAGGTTTGTTTGGGCTTCGTGGTCAATGACAGGTCCAATATCGGTGTGCAAAAAGTGAGGTTGTGAGATGACCAATTCGTCCATTGCTCCCTTAATCATGTTAATTAGGTGGTCAGCAATCTCTTCTTGCACGCACAAAATTCGTAATGCTGAGCAACGTTGCCCTGCCGAATCAAAGGCGGACATAAGTACATCGCTACATACTTGTTCGGGTAGGGCGGTTGAGTCCACAATCATGGCGTTCATGCCTCCTGTTTCAGCAATCAGCACAGGGTCATCATCTCGTTTGGCAAGTTGGGCGTTAATATGTTTGGCGACTTCGGTAGAACCTGTAAAAATCACCCCATTAATGCGTGTATCTGCTATCAAGGCACGACCCACATCGCCTGCTCCAAGCACCAGTTGCAATACATCAGTAGGAATGCCTACTTCATGTAGCCAAGATACTGCCAGATGGGCAATGATGGAGGTTTGTTCGGCAGGTTTGGCAATCACGGTGTTGCCTGCACATAGGGCAGAGACAACTTCTCCTGCAAAAATCGCCAAAGGAAAATTCCAAGGAGCAATTGCGACTACTGTGCCTATGGGTGTGTTGAGGTTTAGCCGTTCGCACTCGTCAGCATAATAACGACAAAAATCTATCGCTTCACGCACTTCGGCTATGGCGTTGGGTAGGGTCTTGCCTGCTTCACGCACGCACAACATCATCAGTAATGCCATGTGGCGTGGCTCTTCTAATAAATCAGCAAATGAGCGAATCATGTCAGCACGTTCGCTGGCACTGACCGTTTGCCAGTGTTCTTTGGCATTTAGGGCAACATCTACGACTTTGGGAATGGCATTAGGCTCAATAAATGCAACTTCTCCCACTATATCGGTGTGATTGGCAGGGTTTAACACAGGTAAAGCAGGCGTGTGGGGCGTATAATAATAAGTGAGTGATTCTATATCAAAATAAATATCACTTGCCATACTCATGTTGGTTTGAAGTTCCAAAAGGGTATGTTCGTCCGTCAAGTCTACGCCTTGTGAGTTTGCTCTTGTGGTATAAAGTTCTCTTGGGTTGGGTGTGAGTGGATTGGGGGTGATGTGGTTTATGTCAATGACATCTAGGGGAGACATGACAAGTTCGTCAATGCTGACCGTTTCATCAACAATGCGATTGACAAAAGATGAATTTGCACCATTTTCCAAAAGACGGCGAACCAAATAGGCAAGGAGTGTTTTGTGTGTGCCAACAGGGGCATAAATTCGCACACGACGCCCTAATTTTTTGCCAACCACCTGATCATAAAGTGTCTCGCCCATACCATGCAAGCATTGAAATTCGTATTCTAGTTCTTTGCCCATTTCATAAATGGTAGCAAGCGTTTGGGCGTTGTGTGTGGCAAACTGGGGGAAAATCACGTCTTGGGCGGACAGTAGTTTTTTGGCACACGCCAGATAAGCAATGTCTGTATGCAGTTTTTGGGTATAAACAGGGTAGTCGCTCATGCCATCTGCTTGGGCTTGTTTAATTTCGCTGTCCCAATATGCCCCTTTAACAAGACGAATCATGAGTTTTTGGTTGTAACGGCGTGCCAAATCAATGATGTAATCAATGACAAAAGGGCAACGTTTTTGGTAGGCTTGCACCACAAAACCAATACCCTTAAAACCTGCCAAATCAGAATCTGACACCAATTTTTTGAGCAAATCCAACGAGAGTTCTAGGCGGTAAGATTCTTCGGCATCAATGCTAATACCGATGTCATATTCTTTGGCTAGTAAAAATAAGGTTTTTAATTTGGGTAGTAATTCACTCATTACCCGATGATGTTGTGAGCGAGTGTATCGTGGGTGAATGGCAGATAATTTGACTGAAATGCCATTGCCATGATACACGCCACGCCCACGTGCGTCTTTACCGATGGCGTGAATGGCGTTGATGTAGTCTTGAAAATAACGCTCCGCATCATCAGCAGTCATGGCAGATTCGCCAAGCATATCAAAGCTAAAACGATAGCCCATTTTTTCACGGTCTTTGCCATGGGCTAGAGCTTCGTTGATGGTTTGTCCTGTGATGAATTGATTGCCAAGTAATTTTATCGCATAATTCATGCCCATGCGAATGAAAGGTTCTGCGCCTTTTTTGAGTATACGAGTTAGGGTAGATTCCATGTCTTTGTCGGGTATTTTGGTGAGTTTGCCTGTTAAAACCAATCCCCAAGCAGAAGCATTGACAAACAAAGAGGGGCTATGTCCTATGTGGCTTTGCCAGTCGCCGTGAGAGATTTTATCACGGATAAGTTTGTCACGAGTGGCATTGTCAGGAATTCGTAACAAAGCTTCGGCAAGACACATCAGAGCAATACCCTCTTCACTAGATAACGAAAACTCGTGCATGAGTGCGTCTACGCCTGATGATTTGCTACGCTCGGCACGCACTTGGGTGATGAGTGTGCGAGCCAGTGAATCAATGTCTTTTTGTTGAGCTTGGGTGAAATGAATGGTTTTGGCTAAATTTTGTACAGCAGTGATTTCGTCCAAACGATAGGCGGTGCTAATGGCATCTCTAAGCAGTTTTTTAGGTTCGGTAAAATGAAACATTGGTTGCCCCTGTTCAAATATCTGGTAAATATTGGTTGTTATAAATAAAAATTTGTATCAAAATAATAAGGGCATTTTTTTATTTTTCAAGAGTTCTGATTTATATAAAGTTGTATAATAAGACAAACTTCGTGTTGTATCTCCTTGTATTTCAAATAAAATATTAGTCGGATAACTCTTTTCTTTATAATAAAAAGGGAATGCTTTGATAATATGTGTGGCATTTTTGTACTTTGTATTAAAAACATCACCACAATATCCACCATGTGATTTTTTGGCTAGATTGATACAACTAATCATATATTTGTTATTGGTATTAACATCGGTTACAAATGAAAAATGTATGCCATGCCTTTTGGATTGAGTAGCTGGACTTTCTGGCGTAAAAATAACCTCTCTTACTTCTAGATTCTTAATCATATTATCTATAACTTCTTCGTTCACTTGCTTTAAATAAGCATAATTTCTAAGCTCAAGCCTTGGCAATGTTAAGGTAAGAATAACCAAGCCAGTACAAGCCAAAAATCTTAGCATTTTTCTGCCATAGGTACGGACATCATCATATTCTGTCCAGTCCATTAAAGTTTTTCCAGGTGCCCAAAATACTAAAGTGAATAGTATTGCAAAACACACACTAATCAAGAGATTAACTGAACGAGATTTTGCATATTGTAGATTATCCATATAATCAGATGGGTTTTCTATAAAATAATAAATATAAAAAACATTACAAGCGTAAATGATTGCAAAGGAAGTGAGTAGGATTAGGCAATAATAACGAAATTTCATCGGTCAACTATACACTTATTTACATAAAAAATCAATGTAATTTAAAATTTGGGGCTGTACTAGAATAACTCTCATGTTATACTAGTTTTATGAAGATAACCCATTGTAAACTAAGCAAAAAAGTACAGTTAAAACTACTTGAATTTTTTGTCGTAGAAGTAACAGCTAGAACAGCAAGTGATTTACTTGGTATTCAGCACAATTCATCTGCTTTATTCTACTACAAAATCTTAACTTGTGATAGAAAGAAGCCAAAGATCTTTTTGATGGTGAGATTTAAGCTTGATGAGAGCAACGAAGGCGGTATTTGCAAAGGCAAACAAGGGCGTGGTGCAGGTGGTAAAACAGCCGTTTTTGGTCTTTTAAAGCGTCATGGTAAAGTCTTTGTTGTTGTGGTTAAAGACACCAAAACTGACACCCTAATGCCAATCATTGCAAGCAAAATCAAACCTGATAGCATTGTCTATACTGACAGTTATAAAAGCTACAATGCCCTTGATGTGAGTGATTTTAAACATTTTAGAATTAATCATTCAAAAGAATTTGCCAAAGACCACAACCACGTGGGCGGTATTGAAAACTTCTGGTCGCAAGCCAAACACAAGTACCACCGACACTACAACGGCATTAACAAGAAACATTTTCATTTATTCATTAAAGACTGAGTTTAGATTTAACTATGGTACACCATCAAATCAACTTAAAATGCTGAGAAAATGGTGTGGAGTTTGGGCTAATCTGGTACAGCCCTTAACTTTAAAACAACACTGTGAGTAATTTATGCCCCACCACTCCGACACCATCCAAGACTGGCTTGTTTCTAATCGGCTTTATGAAGATAATTTGTTTTATTATGCCTTGATTATTTGCTTTTGGTTCTTTTGGGGGTTTGCTTTTCTTGGTTTTGAGCTAGAAGGATTTAGCTTACAACAAAATCTGTTCTTTAATTTTATCTTTTATCTATTTATCTGCACCATGATGGCATTGTGTTCTGTTTGGTTTAAGTTGTTTTTTGGCAAAACCCACACCGCCAAACGAGAACAAGAACTCAATGCTCATCTTAACGAACTAGACGATGAAGACAGACAAGAAGTCATAGACTATCTCACCCAAACAGGAGGGCTTGCGATGCGACCTGTTCAAAGATGGGCATTGGTGTTTTTAGGGTCATACTTTTTATTTGAAGTGTTTTTTATTTCGGCATGGGTCAAAGACATGGTATTGGTGTGGCAACCTGATTGGGTGATGGGGATTGTGGAATGGGTGAGAAATCATGTGATTATTCGACCATTGAATGTAGATGGTGCTATATTTAGCCTCAAACATGGTTGGGTCTATAAAGATTTTACAGATGATTATGAACTAATACACTCTACAGATGGAGAGACTATATTATTTTATCACTTTATCCGTGTATTTTTTTATATCCCTGTTTTGACTACATTTTCTATCTTATTATGGCGACCTTTACTTTGGTTGGGTGTTGGCAACATCAATCCTGAGCATATTGATGGATTTTCATCCTTTATCCGTGCTTGTGCATGGTCTATTGTGATGGGATTTTTCTTTTTTATGACTTGGTTTGGTCTTGTAATTATCATTGGGAAATTTTCTTTCAATGTCCAAAGTATTGTTCAATGGTTGTCTAACTTTTATTTAATGGTAGGTTTTTTCTTTTTTAATGCTATGGCAATCCGATTCTTTAGCGGCTGGATTGTATTTTGGAAACAAATCATTTTTAGAAATTAATCCATCAATCTTCGGAGTTTATTATGTCAAACCAAGACAATCAAAACGATTTTTCAACATTTATTGTAGAATACATTCTGCCACCAGTCTAAAAATAATACGATTGGCTACGGTACAATCAATTTTGATAAATTGAAAAATGGCGATTTTAATGAATTTTCAACACCTATGTCCCCAATGCGATGAAATTTGTAGCATCATTGCATCACACACTATGAAACCAAGAAAGTTAAGAATTTGATTAAACTATCCCAATCCAATCTATGAAGTCATTTTTTTAAAAAAATTTCTTTTAAATTAATTCGGTTATTAATTTTATGATTTATTATATTTTTATGCATATTAATTCCATATAACAAGTATAAAATTGATAACGACCCATTTAACAAAACCCAAGCATTTTGTCAAAAATGGGAAGAAGAACAAATTAAAAGTGGCAAAGACATTGTGTTTGTTATTCAACAGGGCAAAGCAAAAATCACTTTACCCAATAAGGATTATAAGACTGGTTATTACGATTTACAAGATGGGTGGTTGTGGCAATAACTTTATTCACGGCAGTACAAACAATGATTTTTTACAAGGTGGGGCAGACAGCGACATCATCTATGGCGGTGGGTTGGAAAAAAAGTTTTGATGGTAGAAAAAGCAGACAGAAAAAAGTATTTTTAGGTTTAAATTTTGGAATCAACATCATTTTTATGGTATTATAAAGAGAACAATATTTACAAATTGTTCAGTTATAAATGAAACTCTCTACCAAAAAAATTAGAAAAACTTCAAGGGTGTAATAAGATGTATCGCATTGATTTGGATGTACCATTAACATTGACATTGCCTTTAAAAAACATACTTTATTCAGATTACGCCACTCACTATATGCTGATGATGTGTGTGATATTGTGGTTGGGTTCGCAAACATTGGGCTTTGAGCTGGTTGGCTTTTCAAATCATCAAAATCTGTTGGTAAATTTTCTTTGGTATGTGTTGTTGGTTGTGTTGATTTTTTGTTGCCCAATGATTCATCGCTTTACCACAGAATTGCTTTTCCCAAAATCCTTCCTTGCCGCAAAAAATTTTATTGCCAATATCCGTGACGAGAGTATAAAATCAACTTTTGTAGAATATTATGAAGAATATGGTAAATTACCTCTTAACCATATCTACAACAACGCTTTAGCAATTTTGTTTTGCATTTGGCTGTTTGAGGTGTTTTTTGTTTATGCTTGGGTCAAAGGCGTGGGGGTGGAAAAAACTTTAATTTGGCAACCTGACTGGTTGCAAAAAGTGGGGGTGTGGATTAGCAATAATTCGCATATTGAACCTTTCTCACATCTTGATGAGCCAAAATTGTTTATATTTGGTAGTGCCTATGCCGAATACTCTGCATCAGAACTACTCCATAAACCCATCGCTAATGCGACATTTGTCTTGCATTTTTTTAGATTGTGTTTTCTTTTGCCAATTGGTGCCTGTTTGTCCATCGTCTTATGGCATTTTTTGTTTGCTTATGGGGCATCAGAGTTGGAGCATAAACAGAAAAAAGGAAGTGTTGGTGGTAAGATTTGGGTGGGGCTGGCAATGTTTGTAACACTCTTCGGCGGTTGTGCATTTCTATCTATATACGCTATAGATATGGGCGAATCCTCTATGTCACTTATAGACGCGTCTGAGGAATATTCATACTTTTGGATAGGAAGCATTGTTTTAAGTGTTTTTGCTTGGGGACACGCCTTTATTGGTTTAAAATTACTGTGCAATTTTTTTGTTTCTACTTTTTCTTTATTTTGTGATTTTATGAATCATTTTAGGAGCTAAACAATGAGCAATGAACAAGATTTCGGTAAGTTTGTCAAAGCTACCGTGGATGTTATCCGTGAAAAATTTTCCCAACGCTCGGTTGGTAGTGATAATTTTTCAGATGTGGATTTGACTTCTGATACTTATGTGCGTGATTTTTCATTAAGCAACATCCACAAATTAATGTATCAGATTGTGGGTGAGAGTATTATTCGTAGCCAGTTAGAAAATGGCACATTATCACCCACTTTACTAGATAAAATACCTCAAGATTATGAAAAAGCAATTTAAGCAGCCATTTATCGTAGAACATTGAGCGATATGGCAAGAGAATGGGATAAATTTACTAATGCAAACCTAAATAGTTTATCTCCAGAAGTGCAACAAAAGCTGTTAAACTATCGCCAAACCTTACAAAAAGGTATGGATGAAGCAGGTGATATTTTGTCTGATTATATAACAAGAAACCCGCATCTAAAAAAAGTATGGGAAGGTCAAGATAATGATAAAATTTTAAATCAATTGGTAAGTAGCATACATCCTGATTACAACACTTATGGTGGAAATTTAGCTTCCGTTCTAAACAAAGTCTTTTCTGGTGAATTATTTATTAAGCTAGTTTTGGATGATGTGGAAAACAGTGAAAAAGGTATGCAAAAAGCATTGGGTAATTGGTTGATTGTTTTGGAAGGATAGTAATACGCAAGCGTTATTTAAATCTTATTGTGGTACCAAAATCCAAGTACTAAATCAATTAATAACTACTGTCAGTTGCCAATCAAGATTCTAAATTATCAATAGCTACAAGGTATGCCATTAAACATTTGAATCCCTTTATTTTGACTGGTGATAGCATTGATTACACCAAACACAACCAAAACAACGAACTTAACCTATAAATGCCAAAGATGTAGGCGACAATAACAACTTCCTATTTGGTAGGCAAGGCAACGACACTCTAATCGGTGGCGAAGGCAACGACTACCTAGAAGGTCGCACAGGCTACGACACCTACCACATCAAAGACCACGACACCATTTTTGATTCTGATGATAAGGGTATGATTATGTTTAATGATAAAGCCCTACCAAAACCCTTTATCAAACAAACACACAATACAGGCATCTGGGAAGCCAAAGACAATCAAGGAAATATACTCTACACCGCTATCAAAAATAGGGATAATCCACTAAATTTTTCTATTGCGTTGCCTATCAATGATGAAGATGATTATAAATGTATTGCTTAACTATTTTATTTTTTTAAATCATCAGTAAGATAACAAAAAAACGTTTGTATATTGTGTTAGAATGGCAAACCTTAAACAAAAGTACAACAAAAAAATGAATAAAATATCACATCATCAATCACTATTAGAACATATACATAGCAATCCAGACAACCTAACAAAATTAGAAACCCTAGCCAATGAGGGTAATGCCGATGTTGCCTATATGCTAGGTTGGTGCTATTTTAAAGGTGAATACTTACCCAAAGACCTTACCAAAAGTATGGCTTGGCTAGAAAAAGCCAAAACATTGGGTGATGACAGAGCAGAAGAGCTGATGGTGTATTGTCGGTTTTTGCAGATAACGGAGTGGTCGAGAGATGGTAGAAGAAATTGAGGAAGCCGAAGAGATTGGCATTAAGGATAAGGTTATTGATTGCTTTGCATACCTGCTTGTACTATACGCCTTTGACGGTGTAGCCTTTGCGTTTAAAATAGGTGGCGATATTTGGGACACGGCGGTGATCGATGTTTTTGTCGGGTGATTTTAGCCCCCATTTTTTGGGATAAGCCGAAAAGTTGCTTTTCATGTCTTTGTGAATGAGTTCTTGTAAATCCATGCCTTGATGACGTAATGCTCGCACCACCACATCTGTACATACGCCTTTATGAATGGGGACGTCACCCATAGGATAGGTAAGCGAGGTGTAGGCAGGGTCGTAGCTTGTAGTTTTGCCAATTTGGGTACGTGCATCTTTGACAAGTTCGCTACCAGAGATGGCAAAAGCGTAGGTGCTGACTAGACCAAGTAATATTAATAAAATTCTCATCGTTTTTCCATAATATAAGGCGGTGTTTTAGCCCTAAACATATTGACCGATCAGTCCCAAACTGTCAGTGCGTGCATCAATGGCGGAGAGTAGGGCGTATGCTCCAATGAATTTGCGACTGATAAACATCATCTCTTTGGGTGGCAAGGTAAATTCTTTGGAAGTCATGCCATCTTTGGCACTCACCATCACACGGTTGTACAAATCTGAATTTGCCCAAATGTATCTGCCATCATCTAGCAATTTTTCATCAATCAGATGAGGCTTGGCAAAAGGTTCACATGCCATTAAAAATACCGTTGCCATGTCGTCTTTGGGTTTGCCATTTAGGTTATCAAAAAAATCATAGCCTGTCATGGCATTTTTCATCATTGTTTTATCTTGGTAAAACCCCGCCACAAGTAGATTGTTGGCAATGGTAAGCAGTTTTTTATCAAACTGTTTGATTGCCCCAAAGTCCAATAATACCAGTTTGTCGGTTTCCCCTTGTGTACCCAGTCGTACCAAATAATTGCCAAAATTTGGGTCAGTTTGCATTTCCCCCCATTCAAACAGTTCACGCATGACGATGTCAATGGCGGATTGTCCAAGTGCATTTTTGCGGTCTTGGGGCAGGTTTAAAATTTGTTCATCATTGAGTGATAACCCTGACTCAAAACTCATGCAAATCAGGCGGTCAGTAGAATAATTATCATAAATGGTCGGCACAACATAGCGGTCATCATTTGCCAAATAGGTGGCAAAGCGTTTGGTGGTGTCAGCCTCCATGCGATAATCCACTTCACGGTACAAAAGTTCACGAATTTCATCAAACCAATCATCTAAGGCACGAGTTTGTGGTAAAATGCCTGTTACTTTGAGTAATTTTTTAAAAACCGCCAAATCAGCATCAATCGCTCCTGCGACATTGGGATACTGAATTTTTAAAGCAACTGTACGCCCTGAAAATTTGTGGTATGCCTTATGTACTTGGGCGAGGCTTGCTGTGCCAATCGGTGTCTGCTCAATCTCAAAATCATCAATTCGCTCGCCAAGTTCATGTTTTAATGCCTCATAAATCACACTCCATGCAATCGGTGCGGTATCAGCATCTAAGGTATGTAAGGCAGATACGACTGCAGGGGGGAGCATATGCTCACCATATAAGGCAAGCATTTGACCGACTTTGACGACTGAACCTTTGAGTTTGCCAAGCTCTGCCACCAGATAATTGGCTTGCTCTTGCATAAAAGCATCTTTTTGGGTTTCTCGTTGTTCTTTGGATAAAAATAGTCCTGATAACCCAGTTTTTGCCCAGTTTTTGCCAATGGTGAGTGATGTTTTGGCAAGGGACAACTGACGGTCTAGTGGGGAAGTTTTTAGGGTGTTTAGGGGTTTGTCAGTCATTGTACTTGTATGAATAAAATTTGGGATATTATAGCAAAAATTTGCCACAAATTGGCAGAAACAAATCAGTAAATCAAACAAGTGTTACTAAATGCAGTTTTGGCTCAATTTATTTAACATAATCCTAATTTTTTTTTTTCAAAACCCAAACAAGATAGGGTGGGGTAAAGCGGTGCTTATGGCATATCTTAAATTTGATAAGTGTGTAAATATAACATGGTTGAACGTTGCTTGATCAATTGCTAATGATAAATTTGTCAAAGTATGCGTTTAAACGAATGGGCAAAAAAGATGATATAAAAAGACCAAATGAATGCCTATCATGTTTAAAGAACCATAAATATTTAGATGAATTGTAGGCATCATTGGATTTGTTAGCTTTTCATGGTGCATTATACGCCTGATTACTTGTGGTAATTATTGGATTTTGCCATGACACAAGCCAAAACCATGCTTAGATATTAATAAAATAAAAACCGACAATCATGGTCGGTTTTTATCTGATATAGAGCAAGGTGATTAACGCCCAATCGCCCGCCAGCCAATATCCCTGCGGTATTGCTTGCCGTCAAATTGCACCTGCTCACACACTGCCAGCGCCTTTGTTTGAGCGTCTTTGATACTCTCCCCAAGTGCGGTAACACAGACAATACGACCGCCACTCGTAATGATTTCGCCCTTGTCATTGACCGCCGTGCCTGCGTGAAAAATCTTGACATCATCAGTCTCACCAAGACCTGTAATGACATCGCCTTTATTAGAGCCTTGTGGGTAGTCCCTGCCAGCCAGCACAATGCCCAAAGCAGGGCGGTCGTCCCACTCTGCCACGCTTGGCAAATTGCCATCAAGCCCAAGCATAATCAAATCCACCAAAGATGATTTTAAACGCATCATAATCGGCTGGGTTTCAGGGTCGCCAAATCGGCAATTAAACTCAATGACCTTAGGGTTGCTATCCTTATCAATCATCAAACCAGCATACAAAAAGCCTGTATAAGGCGTGCCATTGTCCGCCATCGCCTGCACCACAGGGCGGATAATCTGGTTCATCACCTTTTGATGAACCTCGTCCGTTACCACAGGGGCAGGACTGTACGCCCCCATTCCACCTGTGTTATCGCCTTTATCGCCTTCAAAAATGCGTTTGTGGTCTTGACTGGTTGCCATCGGCAAAATGTTTTTGCCATCAATCATACAAATAAAGGACGCCTCCTCCCCTGCCAAAAACTCCTCAATGACGACACGAGAGCCTGCCTGCCCAAATTTATTACCAGAGAGCATATCATCAATAGCACCAAAGGCTTCCGCTTCATTCATCGCCACAATCACGCCTTTACCTGCTGCTAAGCCGTCCGCCTTAATGACAATGGGCGTACCCTGCTGTTTGACAAAGTCTTTGGCAGGGGCAACTTCGCTAAACACTTCATAAAAGGCGGTGGGAATGGCGTGTTTGACCATAAAATCTTTGGCAAAGGCTTTTGAACCTTCAAGCTGTGAGCAGTACTGGCTACACCCCCAAACCTTGATGTTCTCTTTTTGTAAATCGTCCACAATGCCAGCCACTAGGGGAGCTTCTGCACCCACCAACACAAATTCAATGCCGTTATTTTGGCAAAAGGTGGCAACAGCCTTATGGTCTTTGATGTCCAAAGCCACATTTTGTAGTTTTGGCTCGCTTTTTGTGCCTGCGTTGCCTGTGGCGACAAAGACGGTTTTAACTTTGTCATCTTGGGCAAGTTTGTATGCTAGGGCGTGTTCTCGTCCGCCAGTGCCTAATACTAAAAGGTTCATAGAGTTTCCTATTAAAATTAAGTTCTGCCGACTTGTAAAAATGCAAAAATAAAAAATCCCATAAAAACTTTAAGCATAAATACAATAAAAGCAACGAATGGAGATAGTCTTTCTCTTTTGTTGGTCTTATTATACAAAAGATAAATCAAAAAGTAAATAACAGACCAAATTAAAAAATAAGGAATGGAAATAATGGATACAAATAAAAATATATCAGAAATTTTTTCAAAAAATGGGAGTTCAGAACGAATACTTAATCCAAAAGATATTGGTTCAAGTAACGCAAAAAATAAAACAATCACATCAAGTATCAATAACGGAATAACTTCATTTTTAATAAATTCTTTAATGGAAATCATATTGTATCCTTATCTTAAAAAAAACATTAAGAAAATTTTTAATAAATTTATAATATACCCTAATTATAATCACACAAATCATTTGTAATAATATTGAAAATAATTATTTTTGCTAATTTTTAATTTCTTGAATATCCAATACATAATCATTATAAAACCAAATGCTATCATCTGATTCAACATAATTAACACACACCTTAGAATTTAAGGGAATGTTCGTAATGAAACGAAATTCTAGGATTTGATTATATTTTTGAATAAGGATATTGGGCTTATTTAAAATAAATCTATTAAAAAACTCAAAGTCATTTTTAATCAATATCCCACAAACTTGCTCGGTATTATCTTTAAAAATAGAACCAACCAAAGATTTACCAAAAATAACAAAAAATAAGAGTATTAAATAAGAGATGATTTTTATTTTACTTTGGCGCTGTGGTGTGCTTTTATCAAAATAATACAAAATAAGAGTAAGCACCATTAAAGGCAATGCAAAAATCAAATCCAAACTCATAATAATGCTGATTGCAGTAAGTGCAACAATCAAAGCAAAAAACTTTAACCAACCTTTTTTCTTTGGTAGTTTCATCTTAAATATCTAATATCAAATCACACTTAATTCAAAGCGTTTATCATCAAGTCCTGCCACTAATGTATCGCCTGTCTTTAATTGCCCAACCCCTTTTGGTGTGCCTGTAAAAATCAAATCCCCTGCTCTTAGTCCAAAATGGGCGTGCAAATAGTGCAATTGATAAGTAAAATTATACAACAGTTTATCGGTGCTGTCATTTTGACGGAGTTGCCCATTAACCGCTAAAGACAAATGATGAACGCTTGGCACGCCTGCCACAAAGGGCGATACCCACGCCGCATTTTTAAAGCCTTTGGCAAGTGTCCAAGGGTGTCCTTTTGCTTTTAACTGACTTTGAATGTCTCGTGCTGTCAAATCAAGCCCTACCGCATAGCCTGCAATATCGTCCAAAGTGGGTATTTTATGATCATCAATATCTGTGCCAATATATAAAACCAATTCTACTTCGTGATGAATGTCATTGGAAAACTTAGGTAAGGTTAATTGATTGGCAGTGGTTAAACTGGTGGTTGGTTTTAAAAATACCACAGGATTATCACTAGGCACATTATTTAATTCACTAATATGTTCAGCATAACTTCTGCCAATACAATAAATATTATTAACAGGCATTGGAGTGGTGTTTAAAAGAATAGTTTTCATTAGATATTATCCCAATTAAATAATGTCAATTTAAAAATAACAATTCTAAATTTTTTTCAATTATTCATTTTCTAAAACTTCCAAATCATCTTTGCAAATGGGGTGTATTTCTTCTTTGCAAAAATTGGGGTCAAGATGGCACAGAGTATTGGCAAGATTTTCTATTTGTTTGTCTTGTTTTTGGATATGTATCAACAGCGTGCTAATGCTACTGGCAACAGGGTCATTACTGTCTGGTTTTAAACCATAAGCATTAAACAAAGCTTGATTATTAAGGTTGGTATTGCTTTTTTGGTGGTTTTCTTTTTCTTTATCAATCATACGAGCGGCAGCCCCTACCATTGTGGCGTTGTTTGGTACGGGCTTGACAACGACGGCATTTGAGCCGATTTTGGCATTATCACCCACAGTAAATCCGCCCAAAATCTTTGCTCCAGCACCCACCACGACATTGTTGCCAAGCGTGGGGTGGCGTTTTGCTCCTTTTTCCCAAGATACGCCTCCCAAGGTAACACCGTGATACAAAGTAACATCATCACCAATTTCAGCTGTTTCACCAATCACCACACCCATGCCATGATCTATGAATAATCGTTTGCCAATTTTGGTGGCAGGGTGAATTTCAATGCCTGTTGCCACACGTGTGATGTGTGATAGCGTACGGGCAGTTACTTTATAATCTTTTTGCCAAAGTGTGTGAGATAGGCGATGTAAGGTACGAGCGTGCAAACCTGGATAGGCAAGCACAATTTCAAGACGATTTTTGGCAGCAGGGTCTTTTTGTAAAATGTTATCAATGTCGTCCATGATGTCGTTTTTTAGGGTAAGTAAGGTTTTTAGGGGGTTCATGATGTTTCCTTTTGATGTTTGGTTGGGATTTTTGAGTGCTTGGTTAATTGGGGGTGGATTTTGCCTTTTCAATGGGATTTGATGAAGGTATGTGTTGCTTAATCCGATGAATGAGTGACATCAATAACGCAAATTCTTTTTTATCTAATTGTACTCGGTTTGCCAATCTTGTCAAGCGGTTGGGTAGGTTGGCTAAATTATCGTCATTGGCAAGATTTAATTGTACAAATAAGTCCAAAACTGCTTTTTGTAATTTGGTGTTGTCATCAAAAGAGATGGCCGGCTCGTCCCAATCTGTGCGGTGTGTGATGTCAAGAGTATATTTGGGTTTATGTTTGTTATAGCCATGTTCATCATTGGCGGGGGTATGAAAATGGGCGTAGATAAAACTTGCGATAACTTGCACACTACTTGCGACATTAAGTACAGGATAGGTTGGGTTAGCAGGGATTTGGATATGATAGTGGGCGAGGGCAAGCTCATCATTGGTAAGCCCTCTGTCTTCACGCCCAAAAACCAAAGCCACACTAGATGTGGGGTTTTTATTTAAAAAATCATCAATCACCACCGCAGACTGACTGGGTGTGAGTATGGGGCGTGGCATATGGCGACAACGTGCCGATGCCATAAGTATTAGTGAGTGGGGGGAGAGTGCGTCATCTAGCGTATCTACAATTTTGGCATGATCTAGCACACACGCACCACCTGCACTGTTGGCATAACTGGTGTCATCAATGGGCAGGCGTGGATTGACCACCGTTAAATGTGATAAGCCCATGGTGTGCAATGCCCGAGCGGTTGAGCCAATGTTGGCAGGTAGTGTGGTGTTTACTAGTATGGTGTGGATTTGGCATAATTTATTTAACATAATCTATATAAACTCTAAACTCTAAAATTTTAAAAACAACAGAAACAAAAACAGGGGAGGGGGAAAACCCAAAAATTTACGATTTTAAACCCATTGCATAAGTTGCCACCATGGGTTTGATAAATGGCACCTTATCAAACGCAACCAAACCGACATTGCGAGCCAGTTTCATAATAGAGCTAGTACTGGTAAAACTACCAACAACCGTATCACAAAATTTGATGACTCGATGTTGGTCTTTTTGGCGAGATTTGGCGTATTGTTGCAATCTTGATGTATTACCAAAATCAATCCCATGAGCGAGATTTTCTCCCAAAAGATTTGCCAAAGCATGAGCATCTCTAAGACATAGATTAAAGCCTTGACCTGCCACAGGGTGTAGCGTGTGAACAGCATTACCCATTAATACACACCTTCCTACAACTTGTCTATGAGCCAAGACCTTAGTCAGCGGATACGCTCCTCGTTTGCCTGCTTTAATAAATGTACCTGCTTGATTACCAAATACATTTTGGAGCGTGGCTAAAAAATATTCATCATCATCTAAATAACGTTGCTCCTCTCCTTTTGGACAAATAAATACCACCGAACGGCGATGTATATCGCCATTATCGGTCAATGGTAATACCGCCAAAGGTCCCGCCGTACTAAAACGTTCAATCGCTACATGGTTGTGAGCTTTATCTGTTTCCACCACACCAACAATACCTACTTGGCGATAATCATGTGTATCTACACCCACCCCAAGCAGTTGGCGACTGGGCGAATGCTGACCATCACACGCCACCACAAGGGAAGCTGATAATGTCAATGGAGTGGAGTTGCTATCCGTCAAAGCTGACACCGTTACGCCTGCTTCGTTTTGATGAATATCGGTAACATTCGTTTTATCAATCAACGTAATTAAAGAATTGGCTTTAACGGCTTGCAGAAGCACACGCCCAAACCATGCATTTTCCATCACCACACCAAAGCTCTCTACTTTTTCAGCGTGTTTATCTAATGTAGCTTGCCCAAATCCACCAAGCTCACTAATCAGCACTTTATCAATACGGCAGGCGTGACTAGATAGTTTATCCCACAATCCAATTTGGGTATAAATCTGTACCGTACGTCTAGATAGGGCGGTGTTGCGACAGTCTAGATAATACTGTCGTTGAGTATCTTCGCTTGGAGAAATGGTGGGGTAGGCAACTTTTTCAAGAAGTGTGCTTTTAATGCCCCGATGAGCAAGCAATAATGCAAAAGAAAGTCCCACATGACCACCACCGATGATGACGATATGATTTTTGACATCTGACATAAAAGTTCCCAAGATAAATTTAGTAGGGCAAAAAAACAAAAACCCTTGAAAAATCAAGGGTTTTCATAATGGTACCAGTGGTCGGACTCGAACCGACACGCTTATTAGGCAACGGATTTTGAATCCGTCGTGTCTACCAATTTCACCACACTGGCATAAGTGGTTAACAGAACTGCTTGCTATGGGTGCGTATTATACGCTATTTTTGCCGTAGGTCAAGCAGTTTTTACTAAAATTTTTTAAAATTCATTAAAAATTTTATAACTATTTGATTTTAATCATAAATTTTAAATACTCGTTGCAAAGCGGACGAGTTCCCTCACGGCTGACCATCACCACCGAGCCTGCAATCGGCTTTTCGTATCGACTTAGAAAAATGGCGGACGGGTTGGCAAATTGCTTTTGCTGATGGCATTTTAAAATAAATATGTTTAAATAAGTCGTAGCTATTCATGGATTTAAATAGGTTTTGGGACTTATTTATCAATAGAATGCTAGCATTCAAACCAAACTACAAACAAAGGGCAATGGTAATCGTTAGAATGGTTTGATTTGATAAAAGTTGCATTATTATTCACCAAAAGTTATAATATAAAAAATTAAATGATTTTATACGCATAACCGTTCGTATAATGCCCAAATCAATACTTTTTTAGCCATATCCAAATGACAATAACCACAAAACCAAAACAACTTTAAATTCCTATGATAAACCATAAAAATACCAATCCAATATCCCTTACCATAAAGAATTTATCATTATGGCAATTTACGATTGTTCATAGTTTTTTGGCGGTTTTATTATTTTTTAGCAAAATTTTAGCCAACGGTATTACAGGTCTGATTTATCTATTTTTGTTTTTATTTTTACCAATGATTGGGTTTTTATTCACTTTAAAGAACAGCAAAAACAATTACAAATTGTTAGTATTTTTTCAATTTCTTGTCTGGTTTTGTACCTTATCTATTTTGGGTTATCTTGATGATAATTTTTTAAAATTTGATTTTGGTTTGATTGTATTTCCACAAGAGAATTTATTACAAAATTTATTGGTGATTATTGGTTTTCTCTTCTTTGGTATTTTCTTTTTATCGCTCACAAAATACGCCAATAATAATAAAAAATCCCTAACACCTTTGATTTTTATCCCAATTATGATAGAATTTTATGTAGATGGTTTAATTGGTATGGTCATCTCATTTTTTCTCATCGGGGCGATGGCTGTTTGGGTAATGCGATTATTATTAGAAAATTCTTTTAAAAAATCACAAATTATCAATCTGATACTTAGCATCATTTCTTTAATTTTTTTTGAAGCAAATGCTTATTACCAAAATCATTTAACCAAACATAATACCAAAACAATTTTAAATCAAGTCATAGAATACAAAAACAAAACAGGTCAATACCCTAATAGTGAAACTATTATGATTGACCGTGATTATATTAAATACCATTTTAATAACCAAAATACAGACAATCAATGGCCTTATTTTTATTGGCAAGAATTTAAAAACCCTTATTGCCGTCATCGGTTTAATTTTGAAACGCAAGAATGGGTAAGATATTGCACAGATTAAAACATTAGTTACAATTTTTTAATATCATCATCGCTTAATCCTGTGGCTTGTTGAATGGTTTTAATCTCTACACCCAAAGACTTTAAGTTTTTGGCGGTTTCTATAATACCCAAAGCAATACCCTCCTCCCTAGCTGTATCCAAAGAGTTTTTTAAATCACGGTAATATTTTAAGCTGTTTTCATAGCTTTTGTATTCATCAGGACTAAAATTGGCGATTTTGGCTCGTTCAAAAAATTGCAAAAAAATGCTTTCTGTTAATTCATTTGGAACACTATCAAATTCTGATAAATGCTTAAAAGCATACAACCATTTCTCAAAATTATTATTTAATTCACTCAATGTCTTTTTAAATTTTGGCATTGATAAATACACAAAAGTCAATTTATCATAAAATACCTCACCTGTGTGTAATTCTGTTAATTTGACATCATAACGATATTGATTATTTTGTTTATCATCATCAAAGACAAAATCCAAAATGGCAATGGTATAAATATGGGTCAATTCAAAATCCCAAGCATCGCCCTTTTGGGCTTGCTCACGAATGGGAAAAGTAGCATAATAAATACTACGGTCTTTAAAAAACTTTTGTTTGGTTTTTTGTAATTCTACAATAAATTTTTCGCCTCGCTCATTGGTACAATACAAATCAAAAATTGCCTTTCTATCTGGCAGAGTATTGCCAAGATTTTCATTATTTAAATATTGAATATCAATAATTTTACCTTGCTCTTGATAGAGTAATTCATTTAAAAAATGTCTTAGCAATTCTTTATTTGGTTCTGTTCCAAATAAATGCTTAAAACCAAAATCGGTAAAAGGATTGATAAATACATTTGCCATTATTTTCTCCTCATTTATACAATCTCAAATGCTTTATAAATTGCCGTATCCAGTCTATCCACCGCAATAATGCTTATCTTTGCAAAATTTTTATCGCCTGCTTTGGGGGCATTGGCAACAGGAATGATGGCGTGGGTAAAGCCGTGTTTCATCGCCTCTTTTAGGCGTTCTTGACCGTTTGGTACAGGGCGTATTTCGCCAGACAAGCCCACTTCGCCAAACACGCAAAGCCTTGATGGGAGCGGTTTTTCTTTGATACTAGACGCACAAGCTAAAAGCACCGCCAAATCAGAGCCTGTCTCCATCACCTTCACCCCGCCCACGACATTGACATAGACATCTTGCCCACTGGTATGAATACCGCCGTGGCGGTGCATTACCGCAAGGAGCATCGCAAGGCGTTGATAATCAAGCCCAAGCGCCATTCGTCTTGGCTGACCTTGCGAGTCGTCCACCAACGCTTGCACCTCGACCAACAGCGGACGAGTTCCCTCACGGCTGACCATCACCACCGAGCCTGCAATCGGCTTTTCGTATCGGCTTAGAAAAATGGCGGACGGATTGGCAACTTCCTTTAAACCTGTGTCGGTCATTCCAAAAATCCCAAGCTCATTGACCGCCCCAAAACGGTTTTTGACCGCCCGAATCATTCTAAAACGACTATCGCTCTCGCCCTCAAAATACAGTACCGTATCCACCATATGTTCAAGCACCCTAGGGCCTGCCAAAGCCCCTTCTTTGGTTACATGTCCCACCAAAAATAGCGCCGTGCCTGTTTGTTTGGCATAACGGGTCAAAATCGCCGCCGTTTCACGAATTTGAGCCACACCCCCAGGGGCGGATTGTATCATTTCGGTAAACAAAGTTTGAATAGAATCAATAACCGCCACCGCAGGTTGTTCAGCGGTGAGTGCCTGACAGATGGTCTCTACATTGGTTTCCGCCAAAACACGCAAACGGTCGGTTGGCAGTCCCAAACGCACCGCACGCATTGCCACTTGCGACAAGCTCTCTTCGCCTGTGATATAAAGGGCAGAACCTGAGAGTGATTGACTGCCTGCCATAAAAATAGCGGTTTGGAGCAAAATGGTGGATTTGCCAATACCAGGGTCGCCACCAATCAAGACCACCGAACCTGCCACAAGCCCCCCGCCAAGCACACGGTCAAACTCGCCAATGCCTGTGGGCATACGGGTTTCTAACGAAAAACCGACATTGTTTAGGGTCATTACGCCACTGGTTGCCCCAGCATAGTTGCCTGTGCGAGAGGTGGGCTTGGTGCTTTTGCTTTTGTTGTGGTGGGGCAAGGCGACACTCACACTTTCTACCAAAGTGTTCCATTCGCCACAATCGGCACATTGCCCTGCCCATTTGCCATAATTGGCACCGCAAGATTGGCAGACATAGGAGGATTTTTTGGACATTTTTAAAAATTTTAATAAAAATAAAGCCTATTATAGCAAAAATTTGTTATAATCACACATTATTTAAAATTAAAATCCATTTCAATGCCATTTGACAAAAATATCCTTGCCACTCTTAATATTGAAAATGATTGTATTATGGTTGTAGATAGTCATTTAGATAATTATTTAAAGCCAATCAATGATTTTCCCAATCTTCATTTAAGCCATTATCCCAATGATTTATTTGATACATATGATTATTTTTGGGATAGATTACACGATGGCGATGATAAATACTCTATGAATTATGCTAATATTTATATGGCATATTTATTTCATCATTTAAACATAGATGTTGTCAATATTTTATATCAAAATTATTTAAAAACCTTACAAGGCGAATTGGGTTTAATTTGTTATTGGCAAAAAGAATGGTTAAACTATATTTTTAAAGTTAAATCTGCCAAAGAGTTAAGACAAGTTGATAAAAAGCAATGGATTGATACAATCACAAACCATTTAACAACATTTAAATCCCAAACTCCCCCAAATACGCATTAAACTTGGCGTTTTTTATGGCGTTTATATAATTTTGCCAAAATTCATCAAATTCATTGGGTAAATTGGTGCAATAATTTTTTAATTCTTTGTATTGATGTTCATAATATTGCTGGCTGGACAATGTTTTATAATTGCCATTTAAATAAACTTCATATTGACGATGATAGATTTTTTGACCTTCAAAAAATAAGCCAACTTTATCCAACCCAATATTATCCCTTTGACATTCATTTTTTAAAGTTTGGAGCATCAGTTTAATATCATCTGGGCGAGTTAATAAGGGTATCAAATAAGTCAAATCATAAAAATCCTTAAAGCGTGGATTAACAATGCCTTGATGAATTTTCCACGCCATTTGAATGGCAAGTGGTACACTATATGGCAAATAAATCACATCATTTAAAGTAGCATAAAGTGCTTGTACAGGTTCGCTTAAAATATCCAAATTAAAGGAAATATCCAAAGAAATAACCACCTCATTACCCAAAACATCCGCATAAATTCTACCATTGACCGTTGGAAAATCTTGATTCATTTGATAATCTATTCCATTCCAACCATCATATTTGGAAAATCTTTTAAATACCACGCCATCATTCATTGGCATTTGGGTAATTTTATCCGCCCAATCATCAAATAATTGTTCGGTTTTATTGACATCTTTAACACTACCAAAATAGACAAAATCCAAATCATTGGGTATTCTAAAATCAGCATTTTCAAAATAAGTGCGACTAATGAAACTACCCTTCACCATAAAAGGTTCATAACACTCACCCATTCGCCTTAAAAACGCTTCATTGGCAATCAATTTTAGTAATTGTTGCTCTGGCAAATTGGGATAATGGTTTTGGTAATGTTCAATGATATTCATTCTTTAAATATTCCTACCATTTTTTGCCATAAATTTTTTGGTGGTTCTTGATTTGGCATTATATTATCCTGTATTGGCATTTCTGTGATTTCATTTTGTAAATTAGGATAGTGCAACGTTAAATTTTCCAATACAAATCCCGCTTGTTGCATACTTTCTTTAAATTGTTCAAACAAAATCTTATTATTACCTGGTGAACTGTCTGGTAGCAATGGAAAATAACATTTTTCAAAATGGTAACTATATTCAAAAAATATTTTTTGATAATCATATTCAAAGAATGATTTTACCTTATCAATTTCAATATTGTCTTTTTCGCATTCTTGTAATAAGGCAAAAATCACATCATCAATCATTTGTTGATTATCCACCTTTTTTACCAAATAAGTCAAATCATAAATATCCTTTAAGCGTGGACGGACAATGGTTTGATGAATTTTCCACGCAATTTGTAGAGATAATGGCGTGGTTTTGGGATAAATAAATTCATCAGTCGGTGTTTTATAAGTTAATGGCACAGGCGGAAAGGGAATGGGTAAATTAAATGATACACTTAAAAATAATCTGTAACACTCATTGCCAATATAACAATCTATATCCGTCATTACCGTTGGAAAATCATCGTGCATTGCATAGTCAATACACCGCCAAAATTGATTTTCTCTAAAATCCACAAAATGCAATCCGTCATCTAATGGCATTGTGGTTATCTCAATCAACCAATTATCCAACACTTCACGAGCGGTCTGTGCATCAGGTAAATGTGTTAAGCAAACAAAATCAATGTCCATTGGAAAACGGTCATTGGGGCTGTTAAAATATTGGCGAGTAACCAAACTGCCCTTTAACATAAATGGGGAATTTTCTAATTTTGCCGTTCTACGAATAATGGCTTCAAAAATACATAAATCTCTTATCATTTCCTTATCATCAATATCAGGAAAAGCGGAATAATATTTTTCTAAAATGGTATTTTCCAAAAACGGCTTTGCCCATCCATCATCAAGCGTTAATTTATCATCATAAATACAATATTCGGATTGTTGTTTGATTAAATTGAAATAATCCTTACCCAGAATATTACGATTTAACTTATCAATAATTTTTTCAATACCTTGATAAAATTCATTTTTATCATAATTTCTATATGTAATAAAACGGATATTTTGTTGATGTTTTAAGGCGTTTTTGGAAATATGAGCTGGAATGTCAAGACTTTCTACGGCATATCTTAATATTTGCAAACCTTGATTATCTTTATAAAATTCAACTTTCCCATGCCATTCAAAATACCCTTTGGTATTAGGAAATTCTGTGATATACTCATCGTATTGGTCAGCAGGGATTTCAATTTTGGTACGAATGATTTCAAAGCCTTGATTGAAAAATTGCGGTTTTAGTGTATCAATTTCCGCCAAAATTTCGGTTACATTATTTGCTTTTTTGACATAAGTCATCATTGGTTGCTGGGTATATTCACCCATTGGCAATTCAATCAAAATGGCTTTACCACCCAAATTTTGACAAAGGTTTTCAAAATCGTTAATTTTATCATTATTTAATTCATTAACCGTTAAATGGATTTCAAATAAATACATAATAACTCCTTTCATTTTAAAATAATTATTTTAAATTCTTTTAAAGATATAAAAAAACACCCCAAATCAGGGGAGATTTGGGGTATAAATTGTAAAACCAACTAAGATGGCGCAGCGGACGGGGCTCGAACCCGCGACCCCCGGCGTGACAGGCCGGTATTCTGACCAACTGAACTACCGCTGCTAAGGTCGCTATCAAGGTATGTATGGTGGGCGGTAACGGATTCGAACCGCTGACCCTCTGCTTGTAAGGCAGACGCTCTACCAACTGAGCTAACCGCCCCTTACATCACTTGATGTGTTGCGTATTATATCGGTTATTTTTATATTGTCAAATTCTTTTTGTAAAAATATCATTAAATATTTTATAATATATTGAATTTAATAGATTATTTTTCAAATAATTATCTGTTTTGTTGTTTATTTTATTAAAAATATTGATAAAATATCATATTTTTATCATTAAAATTTACAAAAATTTGTACTATAATAGGCATTTTCAATCATTTCATCAAAATTAATATGAGTTCATCAACTAACAAATTAAAAAATTATGAATTTTTGGTGCTACCCCGCCAAAGCATTTATTGGCTTGCTATCGTACTGACGGTTGTGGGAGCGTGGATAGCCAACTGGTGGCTATTTGGAATCGCCCTAATTTTTACCTTGATTGGCACACATGACATTTTGCAAACTCGCCATGCTGTTTTAAAAAATTATCCCATTTCTGGGCATATTCGCTTTTTCTTGGAAAATTTTCGCCCAGAAATTCGTCAGTATTTTTTAGAAACTGACCAAGATGAAGTGCCATTTTCACGCCAGCAACGCTCATTGGTATATCAACGTTCTAAAAACCTAGATAGTACCACCGCTTTTGGTAGTATTAATAGTTTACAGACAGTGGGTAGTGAGTGGATTTTGCATTCTGGACTTAGCAAAAAAATCGTAGATAGCAAATTCACTGTTCGTATTGGTAATGAACGGTGTGCCAAGCCTTATGATTTGTCTATTTTTAACATTTCGGCAATGAGTTTTGGGGCGTTATCAGCCGCTGCCATTGAGGCTTTAAATCGTGGGGCAAAAATGGGGGGATTTGCCCATGATACAGGCGAGGGCAGTATCAGTCCTTATCATAAACATGGTGGGGATTTGATTTGGGAACTTGGTACGGCATATTTTGGTTGCCGTGATGAAAATGGACAGTTTAACCCCAACACATTTGTCCAAAAAGCCAGTCTTGACCAAGTAAAAATGATAGAAATCAAGCTCTCACAAGGGGCAAAACCCGGCAAGGGTGGCGTGCTTCCCGCCTCAAAAATCACCGCAGAAATTGCCAGTACTCGTGATATTCCTATGGGGATTGATTGTATCTCGCCTGCTGGACATCTAGAATTTAGCACGCCCAGAGAGCTGGTTAAATTTTGGCAAAAATTGCGTGAGTTGTCAGGGGGAAAACCAGTCGGATTTAAACTATGTATTGGCATTCCATGGGAGTTTATGGCGATTGTCAAGGCAATGATTGAAGAAGATAATTATCCTGATTTTATCGTTATTGATGGGGCAGAAGGTGGTACAGGAGCTGCACCTGTGGAATTTATGGATACGGTGGGTATGCCATTGGTTGATGCGTTGATTTTTGTACAAAATACGCTGGTCGGTGCAGGTGTGCGTGATAAAATCAAGATTGGCGTGAGTGGTAAAATTGTTAGCGGTTTTGATATTGCTAAAATGATGGCGTTGGGGGCAGATTGGTGCAACTCGGCTCGTGGTTTCATGTTCGCATTGGGGTGTATTCAGTCTCGTTCCTGCCACACCAACAAATGCCCTGTGGGGGTTGCCACCCAAGACCAATCTCGCCAAAAAGCACTATATGTACCCGACAAAGCAGAGCGTGTCAAAAATTTTCATGCCAATACCTTAAAAGCATTGGCGGATATTGTTGGCACAGTGGGGCTTGACCACCCAAGTCAGCTTCGCCCTCATCACGTGGTGCGTCGTCAGCCTGATGGTTGGATTAAACTGCTATCAGAGCATTATCAGTTTATAGCCACAGGCTCGCTACTGACTGGTGATTGTGGTCGCAAGGTGTTAGATGATATGTGGAAACTGGCTGATCCTGACAGTTTTCAGGCGATGGGCATTGCTGATGAAATCGTTAATGCGGTCAATTTACGCATTCGCCATATCTCCTAATTTCTCAACCAATAAAAAAACAGGAGTAAATCCTGTTTTTTTATTGGTTGACTGATAATCCAGATACTTATTTTTCAATCCATTGACGGATTTTTTCACGTTCTGACTCACTAGAATTGAGCCAAATTTTCATAAATCCGTCCAAATTGTCGTCGCCAGCATTGGGGGTAAGATTTGGGGTGTTTACAGGTGTGGTATTGGTGCTAGGCGTATCCAATGAAGCAATGACTTTTTGGTTGGCTTGAACAGCATTATCACGATGAAATAAGCCACCCAAACTGGCACCCAGTCCTGATAAAATACCTTCGCGTTCTGTTTGGGTGTTTTCTTGAAATAAGATTTTACCTTGTTGAGAGATGGCAAGACTTGGATTTTTGGCATATTCTTTGGCAGAATGGTAATTGTTTGGTTGGTTTGGCATAATAAGCTCGTATTGACCATCTGACAAATCGGCGGTAATGGTGATGTTACCTGATTTTAGATAATCGTGTTCACGATTTAAATCAAATAGGCGATCATAACGAGCAGTAATGACATGACGACCTTTGTTTAGCGTAAACTCACGTTTTAGGGGTTGTAATGCCCCATGTTTGATTTCTTGACCGTTGATGGCGGTAACTTTGATGTTGTCATCAACCATAAGTTTAACTTCGGCAAAAGCATTCATGGTTAAAAGCGAACCGATAATTGCAGTGATGAGAGTGATTTTTTTCATAAATTTTTCCTTGTGTTGTGTGGTTACTGGTCAGTATCAGCAGTATAACGGCTGATTTCTAACAAAACAGTTTTTCTTTGAATGATGGCTTTGGCTTCTTCTATGGTCTTTTTGGGTACTTGGGGGCGTGTCAAATGGGTCAGTAGGGGAGAAATACTGTCTAAGACCTCAATAATTTCACCAGCAGTATGAGGTCCTTCTTTGACTAAATACTCAAAAATGCTGTCAGGCAATCGCCAGCTTTTACGGCGTAAAATGGCACGAAGTAAAGTTGCTCTATCGCTTTCTAGGGTGCTACTAGGTAGCTTTATCATGGGGGCAAGTGATAATCTTGTTACCAAATCAAGTAGGGCGATATCAAGTTCACGGGCAGGCGTGTCTGCCAAAAATACCAATTGTTTGTGCTGTTCACGAATGCGGTTGATGAGATGAAACATTGCCTCTTGCCAGACATAGTTGTTGTTGATAGCTTGTATGTCATCTAAGATAATCAAATCAAACATTTCAAGGTTATTTAATGCATCAACATCATCATCGTCAATCAAGTCTATCAAGGATAGGCTTATGGCATTTTTTTGTTGGGTGATATAGGCGTTATAAATGGATAATGCCAGATGGGTTTTGCCAACGTATTTTTCCCCAAAAATATAAAGTTCAGAAAGTTGTCCCAAACACAATTTATCTACTGCTTGTATGATGGAGGTGTAGTTTTGAGCGTCAAAATCATCAAGGCTAGCCTCTTGACGCACATCAAGGTTAAAAGAAGGTTGAAATGATGTCATGTATGACCCAGACAATTGATTTATAATAATGCAAAATGCCTTATATATAACATATTTAAAAAATTTTGCAAGTTTTTTGTTAAATTTCCCCATAATTTTGCATTTTGTGGCAAATTAACACTAAAAATAGCAATTTTTTGGTATAATCGTGATGTGTTATCATTGTTATTGGTTATTAAGGATTTTTATGACAAGCTCTCTTAGCTACAAAGACGCAGGCGTGGACATTGACGCAGGCGAAGCACTCGTACAGCGTATCAAATCGGTGGCAAAGGCAACCTCTCGCCCAGAAGTTATCGGCGGACTTGGCGGATTTGGGGCATTGTGCCGTATTCCACAAGGCTACAAATCACCGCTTTTGGTATCTGGTACGGACGGCGTTGGCACAAAATTAAAGCTGGCATTGGACTTAAACCAGCACGACACCATCGGTCAAGACTTGGTGGCAATGTGTGTCAATGACCTTTTGGTGTGTGGGGCAGAGCCACTGTTTTTCCTAGATTATTATGCCACAGGCAAGCTAGATGTCGATGTTGCCGAAAGTGTGATTCGTGGCATTGGCGATGGTTGTAAACTCTCAAACTGTGCCTTAATCGGTGGCGAAACAGCAGAAATGCCCGGAATGTACCACGGCAATGATTATGATTTGGCAGGCTTTTGTGTCGGTGTGGTGGAAGAAGAGGAGGTCATCACAGGGGCAAATGTGGCACAGGGCGATGTACTGATTGGACTTGCAAGCTCTGGCGTGCACTCAAACGGCTACTCGCTTGTACGCAAAGTGATTGAAGTGTCAAACACCGATTTAAAAACCGCTACCCTTGACGGCAACCCCCTAAAAGATGTCCTCCTTGCCCCCACCAAAATTTATGTCAAATCCATAAACGCCCTACAAAAAGAGCTGGGCAACACAAGCATTCACGCAATGGCACACATCACAGGCGGTGGCTTAACCGAAAATCTGCCACGAGTATTGCCTGATGAGCTGTCCGCTCAAATTGAGTTAAATTCTTGGCAATTCCCCCCCGTCTTTCAATGGCTACAAGAGAAGGGTAACATTGAACAAAACGAAATGCTTCGCACCTTTAACTGCGGTGTGGGCTTTGTGGTGGTTGTTCCTTTTGATTTGGCAAACAAAGCCATTGACTTTTTGACCACACAGGGCGAGACGGCTTGGAAATTGGGGCAAATTGGCAAACGAGACGATAAAGCGGTGGTTTATTTGTAATTAACGCATTTAAAAAGGGGTATTTTCATGAATAACTATGATAACGAAAACAACATAGAAAATACCCCTGTTTTAAGCAAAAAATTATCGCCCTTAGACTGTCAATTATTTGAAGTTGTCTATATTTCTGACGATTTTAATGAGGATTTGGGCGATGAATTTTGGTTTGGCGAAAGTCAAGAAGGAGAATAAAAATGCAAACTTCTACAATCAATCAAGCTACTTTATCACCACAAGTGCAAGCCATTTTGCCCATCTTGGAAAATCTCAAAGACGAAGATTATGATTTTTTATTCAATTTTTTAACCAAAAAAAATATTAAAAAATCAGAGCAAACCTTGTCATTAAGCCGTGAAGAAATCGCCAAAAAACGCCTAGGATTTTTTCAAGGTCAGATAACAATGAGTGATGATTTTGATGACTATCTTGGCGATGATTTTTGGTTTCCAGAAGATGATATTTTGTATAAGTGATAACAATGGCAAAATATTTATTAGACACACATATTTTTATTTGGGCAAGTTGTTATCCCGAACGCTTACCAAAAAGCATTTTAAAAATTTTAGAAAATTCAGACAATGATTTTTGTGTCAGTATGGCAACTTTTTGGGAAATGCAAATTAAACATCAACTTGGTAAATTGCCTTTAACCAAAAGCATTGCAGAATTGATTGCCCAAATCAAAAAGTATCATCTTTATGAAATATTACCAATCAATGAAACCCATATTTTAAATTTACAAAATTTAGAATATTTTCATAAAGATCCATTTGACCGTATTATCATCAGTCAGGCAATGATTGATGGTTTGACCTTATTAACAGTTGATGAAGATATTATTAAATACCCAATTAAGTTTATCAATTAAGGCATAAAAATGACCAATGATGAAAAATACCAACATTTCTCACAAATTGCGACTGAATATTTGGGTAAAGAAAACGAATTAACGAGTGATAAACGAGAAATTGCCTTAATCGCCTTTACGGAAATAGAAATCAATAGTGGCGGATTTTTATCATTTTTTGAACATTCTACCACAGAAATTCGCCAAGAAATTTATCAAATTTATAAAAAGATTGGCGCAATTCAATGCTTAGACATATTACAAAAATTTCAATCCATTTTAGATGGATTTCCTAAAAATATAGAATTTCAAGATATTGATTTTGACAATCCCAATTTTAATAAAGCAGGTTTTGATGATATTGGTGAACTTGATGAGCAATATTGGGAAATATCTGAAGAAGTTTTTATATTAGCTTACAATTACTATATTCAACCAAAAGATGAAAAATTATGAAAAATATTCCCCTAAAACTCGCTATCCTAGCCTCTGGTAGTGGCAGTAATTTACAAGTTTTAATTGACAAACAATTAAACAATGAATTAAACATAGACATTGCCTGTGTAATTTGCAATAAAGAAAATGCCTATGCTCTTACTCGTGCCAAGAGTGCTAATATCAACACCTTTATTATTGATAAAGATGATACAGGCAAACCTTATAAACGAGTGGAATTTGAACAAAGGGCATTGGATATTTTAAGGCAATTACAGCCTGATTTGGTGGTTTTGGCAGGCTTTATGAAAATTTTGACACCCTTATTTATAGGTGGTGTCAATAACGACTTAAACATTCCAATGATTAATTTGCACCCATCTATTTTGCCTGCTTATAAGGGGCTAGACACACACGCACGAGTATTAAAATCAGGCGAAAGACTGCACGGCTGCAGCGTGCATTTGGTAACAGAAGAGCTGGACGCTGGGCAGATATTAACCCAATCCGTTCTCATCGTCAAGCCTAATGACACGCCTACCACATTGCAAGAGCGTGTACACGCACTAGAACACACACTACTTCCTCGCACCATTGATTTTATCATCAAAGGCGTGATTGACCTAGATGATGTAAAGCAGATTTACCAATTTTTTAGCCATAAATAACAAATACAGCAAAAAAACAGGGGTGAAAAAACACCCCTTTATCTGACAATCTCACACATCACAAATCAGTCTTTGTCCTTCTTCTTTTTATTATTTTCCTCTTCGTCATCATCTGTTAGGGCATTAATCGCTTTGGCAGTACCTTTAACCACACCTTTGGTAGTTTTGTAAGCAACTTTAACAGGCGTTGTAACTACTTTATGAATACAACCCTGTAATAGTAAAGCAGATAGAGTTAGCATGAATAGACAAAGTGACTTTTTCATAAAAAACCTTTTAATTTGTATTAACAATTTAAAAAATAGGCATAATTTATCTTTTATTATGCCTATTTTTATAATTACTTAATAATACCCATAAACTGTAATAAAAATAGTATGCCAAATCCCACCAAAAAGGTAATGCCTGATAGGGCAAAATACTTCATTTTTGGGGTGAGTAAATTTTCGGATTTGATGATAGAGTAGTTTAGATAAGCAAAAGCGGGGGCGGAAACAAAAGAGCTAATCATCGCAAATTTGAGTAATGCACCCATTTGACCTGCAAACACGCTAATCAAAGTAAAACCTGCAACCACCGTAATAGTAATCCATGTGACGACATATTTTTCGGTGGCTTCGGTCGTACCTGTTTTGATGAGCGACAAGCTCTCTGCATTGGTGCGTCCATAGCCGTCCGCACAGGTGATGACCGTGCCAAACATACATAAAAAAGCAATAAATGCCACGAGCATTTTTGACCAACCTCCAATGGTTGATGTGTACATCTGTATCAACTGTCCGACATAAGCACCGCCTTTGGTAGCGATTTCTTGTCCTGTACCATATTGTACAAACACACCCAATGCCAAGAAAAATAATGCCAAAATCGCCGATACGAAATAACCCACATTAAAATCTAGCATGCCTTGCTGTGGGGTAGGGTGGTCTATTGCAATTTTCTTGGACGTCCAAACAGACGAAATGACAGAAAATTCAAGTGGTGCTGGCATCCAACCCATCAAAGCAATGATAAAGCCCAAAGAAGCTAGATTCCACGGCGAAGCAGGGATAAAATCTGGTGATATTTGTTTTGGTGACACGCCTGCCACTATGGTGGCAACAATGGTGGCAACTGTCAAAGCAATGATAATCCATTTTGAAAGGTTGTCCAAAAGCTTATAGTGTCCTGCAATCAACAAACCCCATGCAGATGCCATGACGGTGACAGATAAAACAAGTGGATTGACCTCAAAAGGGAGCATAAAGCCCAAAATGGTCGCACATAAAAGTGCCACCGCACCTGTACTAATCATACCAGAGACAACACTTAAAATAAAAAATGCCCAAAGATAAACTTTGGATTTTTTGGCATAACCAACCACCAAACTTTCACTCGTTTTGTAAGCATATTCTGTGCCAAAACGGTAAAAAGGGTACTTAAATAGGTTGGCAAGTACAATCATAATCGCCAATTGCCAACCGTACAATGCACCTGCTTGTGTTGATGAAACTAGGTGTGAGCCACCAATGGCGGCAGAAGCCATTAGAATGCCTGGTCCAAAAGCCTTCCAAGTTAATTTTTGGTTTTGGGTAGTGTGTGTTTGTGAATTTTGCATCATAAAAAATCATATAAAAATAGGGGCTTTTGTATTATAATGCAAATTGTATCGTTTGTGTGATATTTCTCTAACCAATAGGGTGTTATCATAGATAACAATATCCATTATTTAACATAATTACTATTATGCGAAGTAAAACTAACTAAAATTTGGTAAATTTTACTCTCACTTGGAACATAACATGAAAAAATCCACTTTCTCATTATCACTACTTGCTTTGGTAAGCGTAACCACCTTTGCACAAAGTCTGCCTACCGACCCAAACGCCAAAATTACCGCAGGCGTGCTTGCTACTTTTGGCTCAAATGGTTACGCCGTAGATGACAAGGTTTCTGCTGTACCACTTGTTTTGTATGACAATAACCGCCTGTATGCCGAAGGTGCCGAATTTGGTGTATTCCCCTATAAAGATAACAAAAACTGGCTAAAAGTTGGACTAACTTATGACAGTACAAGTTTTAACCCAAAAGATGCCAACACCCCTGCCCTACATAGCTTAGACAAACGCAAATCTTCAGTGAATGCTCATATCAGTTATATGCACATTACTCCTGTTGGTGGTTTTGAAGTCAAAGCCATGACAGATGTACTAAGTCATAGCTCTGGGCAAAAAATCACCCTAGCCCACCGCAGTAAATTTGAGTTACTTGATGAAAAATTGACCATTTATCCCAAATTTGGGGTTACTTGGCAAAGTGATAAGTATAATGAGTACTATTACGGAGTTTCGGCAGATGAATCTGCTCGTTCAGGTATACGGCAGTACACATTAAAAGACAGTATCGCACCATTTGTGGCCATTAGTGCCAAATACAAAATCAACGAACAATGGGGCTTGTTTGGTAATCAAAATGCTCAGTGGTTATCATCTGATCAAAAAAATAGCCCTCTGACAGATGACAACATCAATCTAAGCACCAATGTGGGTGTTACTTATACATTTTAGCACCTACTTGGCTTGGTCTAAAAAAAATAAAGGCAAATAACATATTTGCCTTTATTTTTGGATAAATAGTGAATCACAACAACCAATCACTCTTCACCTGTCTGTGATTGAATGTAGTTTTGAATACCAATTTCCTCAATTTTTTCAAGTTGTGTTTGTAGCCAATCTTCGTATTCTTCGTTGCCATCTTTGAGTTTGATGAGTAATTCACGAGAGACAAAATCACGTTTTTGGGTACACACTTCAATGGCTTCAACCAAAACATCATGTTTGCGTTGCTCTAAACGTAGATCACAAGACAAGATTTCTTCTACTTCTTCGCCAATCATCAACTTACCAAGCTCTTGCAAGTTTGGCAAACCTTCCAATAATAAAATGCGTTCAATCAACTCATCAGACCATTTCATTTCAGCAATGGATTGTTTAAAAAATGAGTCATTAAGCTCTTCCACCCCCCAATTTTTGACGATGCGAGCATGTAAAAAATACTGATTGATGGCAATTAGAGATTGACCAAGCACCAAATTTAACTGACGAATGACGTCTTTATCACCTTGCATATAACCTCCCAAATCTATCAATGAGCAGAATCTACCATGTTTGGTGTGGCGGTTTGCATTTGTAGATAGTTTGGTAATCCCATCATTTCAATCAAACGTAGTTGTTTTGCCAACCAGTGAGCATGATCTTCTTCGGTGTCTTTGAGCTGACCAACCAGCATATCACGAGTAACATAATCTTTCTCGGCTTCACACAATGCAATGCCCTCTTTGAGGTCTTCTTGGACACGATATTCAAGGTCAAGGTCGGATTTTAGCATAGAAGGTACATCAGTACCAATATTTAGTTCGCCAACTTGCATATTTGGCGTGCCACCAAGCACGATAATGCGATTGATGATGAGGCGTGCGTGATAAGTTTCATCTTCCATTTCGTGATAAATGCGATCATGCAACTTCCCAAGCTCCCATTCGGCATACATTTGTGAATGAATGAGATATTGGTCTCTGGCACCAAGTTCGCCTGCCAACAGAAAGTTAAGATAGTCAATGACTTTTTGAGATGATTTCATGGTAAATCCTATGATAAAAATGAAATAAAATGAGCATAAACCCAACTTTGTCTATCTTATCATAAAGCGGAATTTTTAAAAGAAAAAAATTGTACAACAAACGAACTGCGAACGACTTACGCTATGAGAATGGCTATCACAATGACAAAAATTTTCACCCAACAAATTGTTTGGGTGAAAAGATGACGATTAAGGATATAGATTTATATCTATATGATTTTTAATGAATTTTTAAAATAATACAACCACAAGTTATCATCATGATGATGAATAAACAAAAATGGCTATTATTTTATTATTTTAAATTGAAAGTGATTATTGGTAACTTAGTCAAGATGATAACGGAGAAAACTTCTATCCATACCAATTGGAAATATTATGGCAATAAATTTACATTTTTTAACAAAACTATACCGCCATAGCATCTATTGCCACATATTTGGCATGATGTTCATCAAGCAAATCTTGCACCATTGGTACACAACACCCACAACACGTTCCTACCAATAATTCATTTTGTAGAGCTTCCATGCTATCCACTCCTTGTAGCATGGCATTTTTGATTTGACGGTCTTTGATGTCATGGCAAATACAAACGTACATAACAAATCCTATTAAATGAGAATGGTTATATTTGGCTCTTGATAATGCCATATTATCAGTAATTGTTATTATTTGCAAGTGTTAATTGTATTTTTTAACAAAAAAATTAAGAAAATTTAATCACGAGAAATAATCCTTGTTATGTTTTACTTAATTCACATCAAAATCATAAAAACGGTTTTTTGTCATGGTTTTACAAGCTCACCACGAACAAAAACCTTTGTTTGTTTTAAATAGAATTTAAAAACCCTAAGGCAGACACCTTAGGGTTAGAACTTACAATCATTTTACAATCACTCATCAATGAATGATAGCCAATGTTTATATTTATCATTGCGACCTTGCACGACATCAAAATATAGCGTTTGTAATTTTTCGGTCAGCTCACCACGACCACCCTTACCAATCACACGGTCATCATACTCACGAATGGGCGTTACTTCGGCGGCCGTACCTGTCATGAAAATCTCATCTGCCAAATAAAACTCATCACGAGTAATCCGTCTTTCTACCACTTTGATACCCAAATCATGAGCAAACTGGATAATGGTACGGCGAGTAATGCCGTCCAACGCCCCGCCTGCAAGATCTGGGGTGTGTAGTTCGCCATTTTTTACCAAAAATAGGTTTTCTCCAGAACCTTGACATACATAGCCTAGTGGATCCATGAGAATCGCTTCATCGTAGCCTGCACGAGTTGCTTCTTGGTTGGCTAGGATAGATACAGGGTAGTTGGCAGCCGCTTTGGCTTTACACATGGTTACATTGGGGTGATGATGTGTATAACTTGATGTTTTAGCACGAATGCCGTTTTTGATGCCGTCTTCACCAAGATATGCTCCCCATTGCCATGCGGCAACGGCTGAATGAATGGTGTTGTCTCTTGATGAGATACCAAGTTTCTCAGAGCCCACCCAAATGATGGGACGGATGTAAGCAGAAGCCAACCCATTTTCACGCACCACGTCTTTTTGGGCTTGTACCAATGTGTCGTGGTCAAAACGTACGTTTAGTTGAAAGATTTTGGCAGAATTTAAAAGACGCTCGGTATGTTCATGCAAACGAAAAATCGCTGTACGCCCATCTGGTGTTTGATAGGCTCGCACGCCTTCAAAAACCGCCAAGCCATAATGTAGGCTATGAGTTAAAACATGGACTTTGGCGTCAGGTTGATACACCATTTGCCCATCAAGCCACAATTTGCCTTCGGTAGTTGCCATATTCATAACATATTCCTTTTGGAAAAATAAAAAATCATAAAAATATTTTGCATTATAGCAGTTTTTTATAAAAAATGCTTAAAATTTTACCAAGTTAATTGCCGTTTCGCTTAACACAAATTGGCGTACATCATTCATCATGGTGGTATCAAAATTATGGATAAATGCCATTGCCAGTCGTCTGTCAGGGTCGCAAAAAGCCACCGAGCCATTATAACCCATGTGTCCATAGGCACTAGGTGTATGTTGTAGGCTAAACAAGCGATGAAATCCAGACCGCCATCGCATATTGGCAGGCATGACTGCATCAAAACCATCAATACGCACAAGTCTCATGTCTGACAGCACAGAAGGAGTGATGAGTCTTTGACCTTGCCATACACCACCATTGGCATGCATGGCGTACATTGTTGCCAGTGCATTGGCGGTGGATACACCATTGGCGGCAGGAATCATTGCTTGTAGTACAGCATTGGCATGATATGCCAGACCATCTTTACCATTTGGCATGAGGGCGTTTTTATAATTTGCCAAATTCATTTTGGTAGCATCAAAATACAATTTGTTGATATTGGCAGTGTTTAGTGGACTCTCTGCCAACTTATCACGCCAAAGTTTGGCTATTTCAAAACTACCAAGCACCTCCAACACATGGAGTGATTCTGGTTTTAGGGTGGGTTTGCGTTTGATGTTTTCTTCTTCGTTAAAATAGCGAAGAGGTTTGGCAACTTGGTGCAATCTATCAGATGGCACACCCCAAAACATCTCGCCTGCCACACCCAAAGGCTGTGCCAAATATTCATCAAGGGCATTTTGTAAGCTAAGTTTGGTAACACGCTCCACAAGCCCACCCAAAATCCACCCAGACACCAACGCACTGTATGCACTGGCATAGTGATGTTGTTCTTGATTTTTGGGGGTGGTAGGCGACATTTGGGCAACTTTATCTAGCATCATCTGCCAGTTGGTCAAATCCTCCAAATCATGTGTCAAACTAGAAACATCAAACAATCTGGCGGTATGTGTCAGTATGTGGCGTAGAGTAATATGCTCTTTGCCAGCACAACCAAATTCTTGCCAATAATATGCCACAGGTTTGTCATAATCTAGCAGTCCATGCGATACAAGTACCGCAATCAATGTCGCCAATACGCCCTTACCAATAGAAAAATTTACCGACAATCTCTTATCGTGCCAATCGCCATTATCCTCATCTGTACCATCAAGTCTTGCTTTGCCAACACTTTCATTAACCACCATTTGACCATCTTTAAAGATAACCAGCGACCCGCCTGCAGGCGAGTCCTCAAATTGTAGCTTTTGTAAAATGCTTGAAAAATCTTGCCAATTTTTATTCATATTAACCTTTATTTTGTAAAAACAAGAAAACCGCCATGCGTTAGCAAAACGGTTTTGTATAAAATAACGTTATAAATAGGTGATTTTACCAATCAAATGTGGTTTGTCGCTGTCTGGCACATACAAACCAAACTCACAACCATCGCCACTTGGGCAAGCAACAAATTCAATTTTTGAGGGTAAAAAAATCGGTGTTTTAAAAGAAACATCTACCCGATAAGATTTGGGTAAATCATAAAATTGGGCAATGCTGGCAGCCTTTGACCACATACCATGAGCAATCGCCTTAGGAAAACCAAATGCCCGTGCTGATAAAGGATGTAAATGAATCAAATTAAAATCCCCAGACACAAAAGCATATCTACGCCCAATGTCCTCTGGAATGTTGATTAACTCCGACCAACCGTTTTCACCTACCTCAATTTTGGGAGTGATGTCCTCTTTGGGTTTATCTTTGTCTTTGGCACGTTCATCAGCACTCTTTTTTTGGCGAGACAAATAAGTGGAAGTACCCTCCCAAACCAGTTCATCACCGATTTTGACGGTGGTAATAAAATCAAAAGTTTGACCCTTGTCATGTGGTTGTAAGTTACCAAGCGTTACTGACATACTGACCGTTTCGGTATCAAAAATAATGCGGTGCTGAGTTACGCTATTTTGGGTATGAACAAGCCCAAGCATGGCAAAAGGAAAATCAGGTTTTGCCATCATGTTCATTTGTAAAGTTTGCGACAGTACCGCAAAATAGGTTGGTGGCACACGCCCATCATCAACAAAACCACAGATTCGGCGGTATTCTTTAAGATTGGGTTCGTCAATTGCCAGTTTATCCACAGAATATACCGAATTTGGCAAATCGGTGGCTTTGTTATCGCCAAGTGGTATTAAACTCTTAACCACATTGGCATAAGTTGTGTGCATTTTGGGCAATTCTTTAAAGTGTTGTTCTGCCATAAAAGTTACCTTTCCATATTTTTAAAATAAAATCACGCCCCAAGTATGCTTTGACCGCATACTCGCACAACCTGACCGTTAATGCCCACCGCTTTTGGCGACAAAAGCCATGCTATCGTCTCCGCCACGTCCACAGGCTCTCCACCTTGACTCATAGAGTTCATGCGTCTGCCAGCTTCTCGTATGGCAAAAGGAATGGTGCTTGTCATTTTGGTTTCAATAAATCCAGGGGCAACCGCATTAATGGTTTTGGTGGTGTCTTTGAAAGTTTTGGCGGTTGCTTCTACAAGTCCAATCACGCCCGCTTTACTCATGGCGTAGTTGGTTTGTCCTACATTACCTGCAATCCCTGAAATGGACGACACACACACAATGCGAGCCATGTCAGAAAAACCGTTATTGGTCAGCAAATGGGTGTTGATTTGGTAAATGGCGTTTAGGTTGATATTAAGCACCATCTCCCATTTGTCAGCACTCATATTGGCAATGGTTTTATCACGAGTTACCCCAGCATTATGAACAATGCCATCAAGTACGCCACAGGCTTTGATAATCTGTCCGCCTGCATTTGGGTCTGTAATATCAAGTGGTAAGGCATGACCACCAACTTTGCCAGCGACTTTTTGTAAATCCGCCAGTAAGGCAGGCACGTCCAAACAATACACATCAGCCCCATCTCTGGCAAGAATATTCACCACCGCTTCACCGATACCACGAGATGCTCCCGTAACTAGGATTTTTTTGCCTTTTAGGGGTTTTTTATCATCAATGGCAATGACATCGCCACGTTTGGTGAGTTTGACTGCTTGCCCTGAGACATAGGCAGATTTGGCAGACAAGAAAAACTCCAAGGCATGGGGCAGGTGTTTTTCTGCACCAATTTGAGTGTACAGTACGTTGGCACTGATGCCTTTTTTAAACTCTTTGGCAATGGATTTGGCAAAACCTAGCACCGCACGCTGGGCAAGTGCAAAACCAATGTCTGTGTCCGTACAGCATTCAGGGCGAGCGATGATGACGATACGTCCTGATGATTTGATGCGTCTGGCAATGGTGTGAAAAAACTCATAAACTTGGGTCAAACCTGCCACGTCTTTGATGTTGGTAACATCAAAAATTGCCACTTTAAAACGGGCGTTTTCATCTGCCAATCGCTCACTAAGCTTGTCTTGGGTGGTGATTTTGGCATCATGGTTTTGTAAAAATTGGTTTAGGCAGTCTGCTACCGATGTGTCATCGCCAGTTGCCACACCCAGTGCCACCTCACCACGAATCACAGGCTGACCTGCGACATGACGGTCCAATTTTATGGGGGTGGGTAAGCCTAGATTTTTTGCCACAGTTCTGCCCAAGCCTTTTTGGACAAGTTCGCCATAACGGTCTGTCATGTTACCACTCCTAAATTTTTTGATGAATGAGCGTGATTTTAACACAAAAATCATCATTGTTTAAAAAATAAATCAAAAATAAATCAAACACCCTTGATTTTTTTGTATCCAAATCTTATATTGTTAGGACAATCTTTTGATTGTGTTTTATTCATTCATTTTATAAGGATTCATTCATGGCATTTACCCTACCAGAATTAGGCTACGCCTATGACGCATTAGAGCCACATTTTGATAAAGAAACGATGGAAATTCACCATTCTCGCCATCATCAAGCCTATGTCAATAACGCCAACGCCGCCCTAGAAGGCACTGAGTGGGCAGACAAATGTGTCAAAGAAGTGATTGCCAATCTTGACAAGTTGCCAGCCGACAAACAAACTGCGGTGCGTAACAACGCCGGCGGACACGCCAACCATAGCCTATTTTGGAACATTCTAAAAACTGGCACAACGCTTGGTGGTTCACTAAAAGAGGCGATTGTGCGTGATTTTGGTTCGGTAGAAGCCTTTCAAGAGCAGTTTGAAAAGGCGGCGACCACTCGTTTTGGCTCTGGCTGGGCGTGGCTTGTCAAGCAAGGCGACAAGTTGGCAGTGGTTTCAACCGCCAACCAAGACAGCCCACTAATGGGTAAGGCAATTGCAGGGTGTGAAGGCACGCCTATCATTGGTCTTGATGTGTGGGAGCACGCCTATTACCTAAAATACCAAAACAAACGCCCAGACTACATCAAGGCGTTTTGGAATGTGGTAAACTGGGACAAAGCCCAAGAAAACTTTGATAATGCCTAATTAAAAGCATTGATTTATAAAATAACCCATTGATAAACAATGGGTTATTTTATTTAAGTGATTAACTTAGCTGGTTTTTTCGTCAATTTTTTCTTTGACATCAATGACCGTTTCGGCAACTTTTTCTTTGGCATTATCAAACAATCCTTTGGTTTTATCGCCAAGATTGCCAAGCAAGCTACTTGCTTCGTCTTTGGTCTTTTGAGCGGTATCAGAAACCTCTTGTTTGGCTTTGTCAATACCGTCTTTGACTTCACCGACACCTTGTTGAAGAATGCCTTTGGCTTGTAGTTCTTTATCGTCAAGTGCTTTACCTGCAACTTCTTTGGCTTTGCCAACAATACCATCAATGGACATTGCAATTCTCCTATTAAAAAATTAAATTAAAACGATTAAAAATACTTATTGAATAAGTATAAGTTTATCATAACATAATCTTTGGGAATGGATAAGGGTGTTTTGTATGCCTTTTGTAATGTTGGTGGCATTATTTAATCGCCCATGTGGGTGTACTTGCGTCCACATCTTGAGGGGCGTGCAAATCCTGACGAAGTCCGATATAGAGCTTTTTGTGCAAGGGTAGGGCTTCGTATTCTTCACGTTTTTTTATGGCTTCTTGTTTTTTTTTGACAAGGTTGTTGCGTTGCAAGACATAGACTTTACGTTCGTCTTTGGCAATCGTTTGAGCATTTTTATCCATCACGATGGCAGTAATGGTATGCTCACCCAACGCCAAGTCCGCTGTTGGGATGGTGGTTTTTTTGCCGTCCGCCACCAATTTACCATCAAACAAAATCGCCGAAGTGTCGCCCACCGCCAGTGCAGGCGAGATGTTAGCCTCAATTTCTATGTTTTGGGCGTGGCGGTGATAGGCTCTGTCTTCGCTAGGTTCGGTAATGGTAATGCTATAAGCCCACGCCATTGATGATAATGTCAAAGACAACATCACGCCTGCGATTTTGGTGGTTTTAAAAAGTATGCTCATGGCTTTTTTCCGCTAATATTTAAGTTATTTTATTTATTTTACCCAAAATTTTAATAAATTGCACGAAAAAACAAAACGGCACAAGATAAAACTTATGCCGTTTTTTATTTTTGAGTGGACTATCGTTGATTAGCAACGATAATACATATCAAACTCTAAGGGGTGTACCGCCTCATTCATGCGTTGCACTTCTTTCATTTTTAGTTTGATGTAATCCTCAATCATCTCTTTGCTAAACACATCACCTTTTAACAAAAACTCATGGTCATCACGCAAAGCATTGAGTGCCACTTCCAAGTTTTCAGCAACGGTTGGGATTAGCACTTCTTCTTCTGGAGGTAAGTCGTATAAGTTTTTGTCAGATGCCTCACCTGGTTCTATTTTATTTTCAATGCCATCAAGTCCTGCCATCAATAACGCTGAAAACGCCAAATAAGGGTTTGCAGATGGGTCTGGGAAACGCACTTCTACACGCACCGCTTTTGGACTATTGACATGCGGAATGCGAATAGATGCCGAACGGTTTGAGGCAGAATAAGCCAGTTTAATGGGTGCTTCGTAGTGTGGCACCAAACGTTTGTAGCTGTTGGTGCTAGGATTGGTGATGGCGTTTAAGGCACGAGCGTGTTTGATGACACCGCCAATAAAATATAGGGCTGTTTTGGAAAGTCCTGCATACTCATCGCCAGAGAAGGTATTGACGCCATCTTTGGAGATAGACATATTGACGTGCATACCAGAGCCATTATCGCCCACCAGAGGTTTTGGCATAAAAGTGGCAGTTTTACCAAATTGGTTGGCGACATTTTGGACGATGTATTTAAATTGTTGGACTTCGTCTGCTTTTTTGACAAGTGTGTTAAATGAAATGCCAATTTCAAGCTGACTGCTTGCCACTTCATGATGATGAACCTCAATACGCCCTTCACCCATCACATCATGAATACGGTCACACATCACCGAACGCATGTCATGATAATGGTCAATGGGCGGTACAACCGCATAAGCCCCTTTGACCGCAGGACGCTGACCGTTATTGCCCCATGGGTAGTCTTTGTTGGTACTCCATGCTGCCGCCTCAGAGATGACGGTGTGTCTAGCCCCTGACATGTCAATGTCCCATTTAACCTCATCAAACACGAAAAATTCAGGTTCAGGACCAATTAAGGCTTTATCACCAATTCCTGTGGATTTTAGGTAGATTTCGGCACGGCGAGCGATGGAACGTGGGTCTTTTTCATAGCCTTGACGAGTGTTTGGTTCAATGACATCGCAGGTTACGACCACAGTAGGTACTTCAAAAAATGGGTCAAGGTATGCAGTATCAGCATCAGGAAGCAAAATCATGTCCGAGCTTTCAACACCCTTCCAACCTGCAACGCTTGATGCATCAAACATTTTACCATCTTCTAGGGTGTCTTCGTCTACGCTATATGCTGGAAAAGTTAAGTGCATTTCTTTGCCATGCGTGTCGGTAAAACGAAAATCCACCCACTTTGCCCCTGAGGATTCTATCAAATCAAGTAGTTTATTTGCCATTGATTGCTCCAAAATAACAAAATTAACACAAAAACTAGGGCTAATCATACGCTAATTTTAACGTCATGTAAATCCAAAAAATAAGTTTTTTGCCATAAGTCATCAATGATAATTAATTTATCAAATTTACAACAAAATTTCACCAAATTGGCAAGAACAATTGTGCTAAGATAACGCCTTATTTATCTTTGAATGGAGATTATGATGAGAATGTATTTACCTTTGATTTTGGCGGTATTTGCCACGCCTGCGTTGGCTGAACAGCATTACAACCAAATTAGCTTTTCCACTCAAATTGAAAAAACCTTGCCCAATGACGAGCTACAAGCCACACTCAGTAAAACTGCCCAAGCTGGTGATGTCAAAACGCTTGCCAACACTCTAAATAATACACTCAACCAAGCAACTGCATTGGCTAAAAAATACCCCAATGTCAAAGTTACCACAGGCAGTCAGCACACTTATCCACGCTATAACAGTACTGGTAAAATCATCGGTCATACAGGTCAGGCTACCGTTGATGTTACTAGCCAAGATTTTAACGAAGCAAGCGAGTTTATTGCCAAACTACAAGAATACATGACCATTGACAATTTGAGTTTTGGTGTGTCAGATACCACCAAGAAAAAACACAAAAAAGACATCATGAGTGAAGCCATTGCTGATTTTCAACAAGAAGCCTCCTTTGTTAGCCAAAATTTTGGGGCAAAAGACTATCGTTTGGTTAAAGTTGAATTAAACCATGTTGATGTATTTTCAAATCATGCCAGACCCATGATGGCAATGAATGAAAGTGTCACCTCAGCAAAAGTTGCTCCCCAAGAATTTGAGGCAGGCGAGAGCCGAATCAGCTACCAAATCGCAGGCGTGATTGAGCTGGTTAAATAAACAACAAAAATGCACCAAATACGCTTGCTATTTGCAAGAATTTTGGGGATAATAGCAAAATTTATTTTGATTGATATTGAAGTGATTGACCAATGAAAACTTTTACCAAGACCACATTGTCATTGATTGTTGCACTTAATATTGGGTTGATGGCTCACCAAGCTGTTGCCAACCCTTTGGAAAGTGTAGAGACAACCGAACATACCAAAAAACAACGCTTTAAAAAGCTCAAAGAAGCTCTTGCCAAAGACACATCTACCACAACTGACCATACCATTGCCACAGCAGGCGTTTTAGATACGACTGTTTCTTTTGGCGATGGTGAAAGTGAAGTGTCTTTTGAGACTAATGATACCGTTGAAGATGTCAACACCACCACAACCCCCGAAGAAGCAGATATCAGCAGTGGTGATGTAGAAATCCCAACCACACCAACCAAAGTTGATGATACCGCCATCAACAGTATTGAAAAAGATGGTAAACGTCATACCACCGTCAATCTGTCTGAGTATGCGAAGGCAGTCAATGAATCTGTTTGGTCGCCCAACATGAAAGTCAACTCTGCCATGACGGTTAAATTACAGGTGTTACTTGACTGGAATCATGCTTCACCAGGTCCTATTGATGGTGGTTGGGGCATGAACAGCAAAAAAGCGTTAACCAATTTCCAAAAAATCAAAGGCTTGCCAGCCACTGGCAAAATGGACGAGGCCACTTGGAAGGCATTGACCGCCAATATCCCTGCCAGTCAGCCTGCACTTGTATCCTACACCATCACCCAAGAAGATGTAAACAATAGATTTGCTAGACTGCCAGCAAGTGCCGAAGAACGCTCCAAAGTCAAAGGGCTTTATTATGAGAACATCGTAGAGATGTTTGGTGAGCGTTTTCATATGGACGTAGGTTATCTTAAAAAACTAAATCCTAATAAAAAATTTGTCGCAGGCGAGACCATTACAGTCATTAATACAGGCAAACCATTTAGCGGTAAAATCACTCGTGTGATTGCTGACCGTAGCGAAAAAATCCTATATGCCTACAATGGCGACAAATTGGTCGCAGCCTATCCTACCACCGTAGGCGGTGCAGCCAGCAATACGCCGGGCGGTACTTACAAGATTGTCAATAAAGTAAAAATGCCACATTATAAAGCAACAGTAGACAAGGACAGCGAAAATCCAAAAAGCTATATCCTACCACCTGGACCAAACAGCCCTGTGGGCGTGGTATGGATGGGTCTAAACAAGCCTTCTTATGGCATTCATGGCTCGCCCATGCCAGAGGGTATTAGCCGTCAGTCCTCGCTTGGTTGTGTGCGTCTAACCAACTGGGATGTTCTAGAACTTTCTTCTGTGATTGATGTTGGTGCTACTGTTGAGATTAAGTAGTTTTAAGCCAAAAGCCCGCCTATTTGGTGGGTTTTTATTTTTAACCATTACATTTTTAAGGAAAAATCATGTCCGATTTTGCTCTTACCGCCCTCTCTCCGCTTGACGGTCGCTATGCTAGTAAATGCGATGCTTTGCGTCCTTATTTGTCTGAATTTGGTTTAATCCACGCTCGTGTTACCGTAGAAATTCGCTGGTTACAAGCCCTTGCCAATCACCCCGAAATCACCGAAATTTCACCATTCTCGGCTGACACCAATGCTCGCTTAAACGCCATTATTGACAATTTCTCACTTGAAAATGCCAAGCGGATTAAGGAAATTGAACGCACCACCAATCACGATGTGAAAGCGGTGGAATACTTTTTAAAAGAACAAATTGTAGGCATTGACGAACTTAAAAACGCTAGTGAATTTATTCATTTTGCCTGTACATCAGAAGATATTAATAATTTATCGCACGCCTTAATGCTAAAATCAGGGCGAGATATTTTAATTCAATCTATGCAAGCCATCATTGATAATATTGCAAACTTGGCAGAAAAGTATGCCGATGTACCAATGCTCTCTCGCACACACGGTCAAACAGCCAGCCCAACCACACTGGGCAAAGAAATGGCAAATGTGGCTTATCGCCTCTATCGTCAAATTAAGCAATTTAAATCGGTAGAATTACTCGGGAAAATCAATGGCGCAGTTGGCAATTATAATGCCCATTTGTCCGCTTATCCTGATATTGATTGGGCAAAACATAGCCAAAATTTTGTAGAAAGTTTGGGTTTAACCTTTAATCCTTATACCACACAAATTGAACCGCACGATTATATGGCAGAGCTGTTTGATAGCCTACGCCGTTTTAATACCATTTTAATTGATTTTAATCGTGATGTATGGGGCTATATTTCACTGGGTTATTTTAAACAAAAATTAAAAGAAGGCGAAGTGGGTAGCTCGACAATGCCCCACAAAGTCAATCCCATTGATTTTGAAAACAGTGAGGGCAATTTAGGCATTGCCAATGCAGTTTTGGCTCATTTAGGTGAAAAATTACCCATTTCACGCTGGCAGAGAGATTTAACGGATAGTACGGTTTTGCGTAATATGGGCGTGGGCTTTGCTCAAAGTTTGATTGCCTTTGAAGCCTGCTTAAAAGGGATTGGTAAATTAGAACTCAATGAACAGCGTTTGGCAGAAGATTTGGATAATGCTCAAGAAGTCTTAGCTGAACCGATTCAAACAGTGATGAGACGCTATAATGTTGAAAAACCTTACGAAAAACTAAAAGCACTCACTCGTGGGCAAACAATGACTCGTGAAATGATGGTAGGTTTTGTCAGTGGTGATGAATTATCGACTGTACCTCAAAATGATAGAAACCGTTTGGCAGAATTAACCCCTGCAACCTATATTGGTAATGCCAATGAGCAAGCAAAGCAATTAAAAGACCATCTAAAATAGTTTTTAACCTTATTTAAAAATAGGTACTCATACAAAAAGTATGCTGTAACAAAAACTAAAAAGGCAACTTGAACAAAAGTTAGTAATTTAGGGTTATGAAGACACAAATTACCATTACTTGCTCAAGTTGCCTATCTGCTAGTATAAAGAAAAATGGCATAAAAAGCTATGGTAAGCAGAACTATTTTTGTAAACACTGCCACCGACGGTTTGTTCATCATTGACAGCTTACTTACAAAGGTTGCCAAGCTTGCATAGATGGCAAAATACACCTAATGTTGGCTCGTGGTTGTAGCATTGCTGACAGTATGATACTAGAACAGGTCAGCAAGGGTAAAGGTTTCATTGTAATAAGACCTAAATTCTAGATGAAATTTAGGTCTTATTTTGGCATTTTTAATAAAAATTACAAGCTTAAACTTACCAATCTAGGGCAATTGTATGTCAGAATATGCTAAGACACTGCCACGACGCATATAAGATAAGTGGCTGGGATTGGGGTTTGCATTTTAAGTTCCTTATTCCTTTTAGTGTGGAGTGTAGGGTGCGTAGAACGCACCGTTTTGGTGAATTTTTAATAGTATATATCAATCATCTTACTTTTATTAATTTTTACTCATTATCTGCATTAAAAATTTTTTAACTTCAGGATATTTTTTATTAGCTTCATTTAATATATTTGTAATCTTAAGATTGCCAGATACATTCAATTTTGATGCAACTCCACCTTTCATATTTGGAGAGGAAAAACTTAGAGAACCTAAACCATCAGGATTTTTGCTTTTTAATAACAAATCCATAATGGCCAAGATACCATCATTTGCAAAACTCTTATTTTGTAAATATTTATCTAATTCTTTAAAATTAAATTTAGATAAATTTGTTTTTTCATTTAGTATCAGCATAGATAGTTGAAAAAATAATTCAGGGTAGATAAAATCTTCTATTTCTAAGTTACTTTTCACTTTTTGTAAATTTTCCAGATCTGGTAACTCACCATAAACATTAGGAATAAATTGACAATCAACTTGAATATTTTTAAAAGTCTTTCGTTTAATCAATTTGTAACTTTCTCTACCAGCACTATCATTGTCAAATAACACAAGGATATGAGGTTTCTTTTGCAAATTAGCATACCAATCATCATAGAACTGTAGCTGAACGTCATATTTATCAACTGAATTTATTGAAAAAATTCTTTTGTTTTTTATCCCAAAGAACTGACATAATTCAGTAATGTATTTTTTGTCGCATTCTCCTTCAACGAAAATGTTATACTGGTCTAATAGATCTGTTTTATCTTCCTCAAGACCTAGGTATTCTCTAATTTTTTTCGCACCATCTTCTTGCGATAAATCTATGGCAATTGTATTAATAGGGTTAATATAAGTTTGGGTTCTCTTATAAAATTTTTCTTCACTAATTTCTTGATCTAATAGAATCACATTTCTTAAACTGGAATAATCTATAAACTCAGGAGAATGAGTAGTAACAATTACTTGATGCTTTTTAGCTATATCATATAGAATAGTTTTGAGTTTTAATTGAAGTCCTCTATGTAAAAAAGCATCTGGTTCATCAATACAAAAAATAACATGTTTTCTAGATAGTTTCTCAATAATTTTTTGATGCAATAGTATAAATCCTAATTTTTGCAAACCAGAACCCTTTGTATCATTGTTAAAACCAGCTTTATCATTAATATGAAAACTAATATCCGCTGATATTAAATCTTGGAATTTTTTCACTTCCGCATTACTTTTAAACTCAACAGACCAATTTTCATTAAATCTTTCAAAAAGTGGGTTTATTTCCTCTGCCAATTTACTTAAAACGTCTATTAATCCTTTATTGTATTTTTCAAAAGAATCTTTTAGCTCCCCTTTAAGACCAGAAAACCTAGATTTATCAAATTCAATTTCATATACATCATTAATAATAATATTAATTAAATCAGGAAAGGAAATATTAATAGCTGGAATATAAAAGAATGCAATATTCTTTAATATTTCATTAAATTTACTTTCTGGTAAACTACTTTTTGAAGTATTTTTACCAACTTTATTAATTAAAGTGCATTTGCTTTCTATATTAATTTTACCATCTTTTTTCTCAATATTTCTGATTAATTCGTATGTTTTTCCATTACCATCGTCAAATTGCAACTGAATTTCCGTCGCTATAGACCCTCCTCTTGTATTCTGTACCATCGTCAAATTGCAACTGAATTTCCGTCGCTATAGACCCTCCTCTTGTATTCTGTTTTAAATACGGAGTGTCTTTATCAAAGATATAGCTATTTGGATTAAAAAATAAATTCAATGCACGCAATACATTTGTTTTTCCAACATTATTAGCTCCACAAATACTAATAAAATTATGATTGGTATCAATTTCTAGTTTAATATCATTGATAGAACGGAATCTTTTTATGACAATATTTTTAAGTTTCATTTCATCACCTTTGATTGGATAGTACCATGGCAAAATTATTCTACAACAATCACTATCTATTTTAACTGACAGACAGCACCACGCTATCTGTCGATTATACCACAATTTCTTACGCCTATTAACTTAGGAATTTACTCGCAAACTCCCTTAACACGCCCCCCCCCCCCGCCTTATAAGTTTTCACATCGCTATCTAGGTGGCATAAGACAGGCACTTTTTCAATATCGCCATTTTTGCGTTCAATGACAAGCTCTAATTCACAGCGAGCTGAAATTTCCCCTTGTACCGCATAAATTTCTGTACCATCTAAGTTAAGGGTATGGCGATTTTGACCGTTTATAAATTGCAGCGGCAACACGCCCATTCCCACCAAATTGGTGCGGTGAATGCGTTCAAAGCCTTCTGCCACAATCACTTCCACGCCAGCCAAACGCACGCCTTTTGCCGCCCAGTCTCGGCTTGACCCTTGCCCATAATCCGCCCCTGCAATGATGATAAGAGGTTGTGAGCGGTTCATATAAGTTTCTATTGCCTCCCACATTCTCATCACTGTGCCATCTGGTTCAACTCGTGCCAGTGAGCCTTGTTTGATTGTACCATCAGCGTTTTTGACCATTTCATTAAAGAGTTTTGGATTTGCCAAAGTCGCTCTTTGTGCGGTCAAATGGTCGCCTCGGTGTGTGGCATAAGAGTTAAAATCTTCCTCTGGCACGCCCATTTTGGCAAGGTACTCGCCTGCGGCTGAATTTTTGACAATGGCATTAGAGGGCGACAAATGGTCGGTGGTAATATTATCAGGCAAAATGGCAAGCGGTCGTAAGTTTTTAAGTTCACATTCTTTTGCCAATGCTCCCTCCCAATAGGGTGGACGGCGGATATAGGTGGACTTTTCACGCCAATTATTCCGACCAACCTTGCCCATCAATATACAATTTTTCAGGTTTTGGTGGGTTATAACGACATGGCGAACCCAACTGGGAAAATTGTCCGCCCCATTTACGATAACCTTGTGTATCTAAGTGTATCGCCCCTGTGGCATAAATCCCAAGCCCAAAACGGTGTCTCTCACCATTAGCAATCCAAAACTGACACAGTTTGTTTTGTACATTATACAACTGCCAACTACCCACTTCATAATCAGGCACCCAAATATCCATCGCACCATTGGTCATGTGCTTACTTCCGACTGCCCCGCCTGCACAACGGTTAAGGTCTGGATTGCGATAGACAGAGCGAATCTGAGTGTTGGCTGGCAAAATACCACGCTGACGTAATTCATTATAAAGACGAATGGTGGGTAACATTTGCCCCCACAGTTCTTTGGGCGGTACTTGATAAGGGTCATAACCACATTCTTGCCATGAACGAGCGGTGGTTAAAAGCTCACGCATTGGCGGCACATTGTTTGCACCCAAATAATAGGTCAAAAAACGTTGATATTCGGTAGCAATTTGGCGGTTATAAGCACGTTCATTGAGCCATTTTTGATAATCAGCTTCTGTGCCTACCTGACGCTCTATCTCATGGCTATGTCCATCATGGTCATGGTCGTCAAACTGCACTTGGTTGTTTGGTTTGGGTGTTACTGATGTTTGTGCAATGATTGGAGAGGGTGTATGTGTAGAGGCAGTTTCTTGCTTTTTGTTGTTCCATGAAAAAAGACCTGCATGAGTGGTGAGAGGCAAGGATAACAACAGCAAAGTGGCACAATATTTTTTCATAACAAATCGCATAAAATGGTAATATGTACTATTATACTACCAAAATTATTAAATATGGATTAGAATAATGCGTTTGTTTGTGTACTTTTATTGCAGACAAATGATACTTAGTAACATTTTAAGCCATTTAAGCCCCTAATTTCTTATGACCAATCAACAGTACCGCTTTTCTCGGCAAAGCCATCACTTTGTTAGCAAAGACACAGAAAACAATCTGTGGCAACGCATTCATATTGACCCCTGGCTGACTTTATTGCTTTTGAGTATCTGTTTTATCGGCTTGACAGTATTGTACAGTGCCTCCACTCAGGATATGGCGATGATTACTCGTCAAATGGTGAGTTATGGCATTGCTTTTGTGGTCATGGCGATGATGGCTCAAATTCCACCGAATTTTTATCGCACACTCACGCCTATTTTTTATGTGCTAGGATTGTTTTCATTGGTATTGGTAGAGCTGATTGGTGAGGTGCGAATGGGGGCAAAACGTTGGATTGACATACCTGGATTTGGTAGTGTTCAGCCATCTGAGTTTATGAAACTTGGTATGCCCATGATGTGTGCATGGTATTTATCCAAGCGAGAATTACCACCCAACTTAAATACCATCTTAACCACCCTTGCAATCATCATTGTGCCAGTGGTGCTTATTGCCAAAGAACCTGATTTAGGAACATCGATTTTAGTCATGGCAAGTGGGGCATTTGTCTTGTTTTTGGCAGGATTGCCTTGGTGGTTTATTGGCGGTGCATTGACATTGCTTGTGCCATTTTTGTGGATTATGTGGCATTATCTCATGCATGATTATCAAAAAACAAGGGTCTTAACACTCATGAATCCCGAAGCTGATTCGTTGGGGGCAGGCTGGAACATTATTCAATCCAAAACCGCCATCGGTTCTGGAGGTCTGATGGGCAAGGGCTATTTGGAGGGTACACAGTCGCATTTACATTTTTTGCCAGAAGGTCATACAGATTTTATTGTGGCGGCATTTAGTGAAGAATTTGGCTTTGTGGGCGTGATATTTTTATTATTTTTGTATGCTTGTTTACTGATTCGTTCTTTTTATATTGCCTTTGTCAATCCTGATATTTATTGCCGTTTACTTGGCGGTGCATTGACATTATCATTTTTTGTGTATATTTTTGTTAATATGGGCATGGTAGGTGGTCTTTTACCTGTGGTGGGTGTACCCCTACCGTTCATCAGTTATGGCGGTACGGCGATTGTTACACTGATGGCGGGATTTGGTTTATTAACGTGCATACATACACACCGAAACATTCCATAACAGACATGAATTTGACTATTTTTATAAAATGGGTTATATTAATAATAACCCCTTTATAAAATAGGTATTTGTTGATGAAATATGACAATTTAAAAAAGATTGGTTTTGCCAGTATTATTGGAGCAAGCCTACAATTGTCTGCTTACGCCAACAACGCAAATAACACAGACATTGATAAGGTATTGGGCGAATTAACCAGTCAACACAATAACGCCTCAAATTTGGTAAAACAGGCACGCCAGCCCACATCTTTGGCATTAAATAGCGTGCTTGCCAGTCAACCAGTCGCCAAAAAGGAGAGTGATGGCGATGTCATTCACCAATTGACGGCGGTAGCGTCTAGTGCGGTCAGTAAATTTAAGCAAAATGGCATTGCTTCTTGGTATGGTCGCCAATTTCACGGCAAACCCACCGCCAGTGGTGAGACCTTTGATATGAATGCTCTGACAGCGGCTCATTCTAGCCTGCCCATGAACTGCTACATCAAGGTTACTAACAAAGACAATGGTAAATCTGTGGTGGTGCGTGTCAATGACCGCCCACAAAGTAGCCGTACATTGGATTTATCTTATGGTGCTGCCCAAAGGATTGACCTAAAAGACATTAGCAATGTTGTGATTGAACGTGTGGATAACCCCTAAATAATTGATTAAAAAAACCAAACTCAATATGGAGTTTGGTTTTTTGTTTTTAAAAATTTAAAAAAACAAAAAAGGGAAATTTATCATTTCCCTTGTTTATTTTATTTAAATCCGTCTTTTAACCCAACAATCTGATTAAATACAGGCTTGTCGGCAGTATGCTCCACCCTATCCGCCACAAAGTAGCTTTCACGTTCAAACTGGAATTTTTCATCAGGATTTGCCTGTGCCAATGATGGCTCAACCACAGCATTGATGATTTGTACAGAGTTGGGATTGATGTGTGTTAAAACCCATAACGTATCATCATCTACATCTGGATTTTGTGCCTTGATGTTGTTGATGTATTCTTCTGAAATTTCATCATCTTCAAAAAGCAGATGTTCATAAAGTCGTACAGTGGCAGGCACACCATGTGTGGCAGATACCCAATGAATCACACCTTTGACTTTGCGACCTTCGGGGTTATTGCCAAGCGTTTTTTCGTCAATGGTGGCAATAAGCTCCATCACCTCGCCACGCTCATCGCAAATATGCTCCTCCACTTTTAGCACATAACTATTACGCAGGCGAATCTCGGAATTTTCTGGTGAGAGGCGTTTATAACCATCTGGGGGTGTGATTTCAAAATCAGATTTGTCAATATAAATCGTCTTGGTAAAGGGAATCTCTCGTTCGCCATTATCAGCATGAGGATGTTTGGGCTGGGTCAGCCACAGCACGCCATCATCAAGGCGAGCTTTGACACTGTCTTTTTTGAGTGTTGCAAAATTTGCCACCGCCTCATCAAAATTTTTGATGGTAACTTTAAGTGGGCGAAGCACCGCCATGCCACGACTTGCACTATTTTCTAGGGCATTACGAATACTAAATTCAAGCTGACTAAAACTCACCACACCGTCTGCCTTAGACACGCCGATGCGTTCACAAAAATCTCGTAAGCCCTCTGGTGTATAGCCACGTCGTCTCATGCCTGCAATCGTTGGCATGCGTGGATCGTCCCAACCTGACACCACACCCATTTCCACAAGACGTTTAAGTTTACGCTTGGAAGTTAAGGTATGGTCAATGTTAAGACGGCTAAATTCGTATTGACGAGGTGGCACATCAAAACCCACTTTTTCTACCACCCAATCATAAAAGGGACGATGGTCTTCAAATTCTAGCGTACAAATGGAATGTGTGATGTTCTCAGTAGCGTCTGACAATGGGTGAGCATAGTCATACATCGGATAAATACACCATTTATCGCCTGTTTGGTGGTGGTGGGCGTGAAGCACACGATAGATGACAGGGTCTCGCATGTTCATGTTGGGGTGATTCATGTCAATTTTGGCACGCAGTACTGCCTCGCCCTCTTGGTATTTGCCGTTTTTCATGTCGTCAAAACGAGCCAAATTCTCATCAATCGTGGCATTACGTTGTGGTGATTCCACAGACGGCTTACCAAAACCACCACGATGTTCACGAATTTCATCAGGTGTTTGAAAATCCACATAAGCATCGCCTTGTTTGATAAGCTGTATCGCCCATTCATAAAGTTTGTCAAAATAATGAGAGGCATAACGCACCTGACCTGCCCAGCTAAAACCAAGCCACTCTACATCTGCTTTGATACTATCCACATAATCCTGCTTTTCTGCGGTTGGGTTGGTATCGTCAAAGCGTAGGTTACACAGACCATTAAATTCTTTTGCCACCCCAAAATTTAGACAAATGGATTTGACATGACCGATATGCAAATAGCCATTTGGTTCGGGTGGAAAACGAGTAATGATACTGTCGTGTTTGCCAGAGGTCAAGTCATCACGAATAATTTGGCGGATAAAGTTGTTTTTTTCAGTGCTGATGTCGCTCATGATTTTTTCCAAAATTTTAAAAGGGTAAATTCGGTTATTCTAGCATAATTTTTTAAATAAACATAAAGTTTTCTTGCTGAGTATTCAACAAAATGGTACAATTATAAGTACTTATTTAAGGAGAAAATCATGCAAGTAATGAATTATAGTGAATTTCGCCAAAACCTTGCCTCCGCCCTTGATTATGTCGAAGACGCGCACGCCCCTGTGATTGTTAAACGAGGCAAGACTTCGGCGGTGCTAATTAGTCTTGACGAATACAATACCCTTAAAGAAACGGATTATCTTTTATCAAATCCTGCCAATGCCGAACATCTTATGCGTGGCATACAGGCAGTAAAAGACCGAAAGCTTATTCAAAGGGATTTGATTGATGATTAGTTGGTTTGATGAGGCATGGTCAGACTATTTGTACTGGCAAGGTCAAGATAAGAAAACCTTAAAACGCATTAATGCTTTGATTAAAGACTGTCAGCGTAGCCCTTTTGATGGCATTGGTAAACCTGAGCCGTTACGCCATAATTTGACAGGTTGCTGGTCAAGACGCATTGATGATACCAACCGTTTGGTTTATTGTTATGAAAATGAGACGCTCATCATCATTTCATGTCGTTACCATTATGACTCATAAGTTTTTGCCAAATTATTGGTAAGTTGATATAATAGCCACCAATTTTCACTTCCCCTAAGGAATTCCTATGGACATGCCTGTTGTACAATTTGACACCACACACGGTGCGATTGTTATTGAACTTAATGCCGAAAAAGCCCCTGTTACGGTCGCCAACTTTTTGGACTATGTAGAAAGCGGTCATTATGATGGCACGATTTTTCATCGTGTGATTGATGGCTTTATGATTCAAGGTGGCGGTATGGACGCTGATATGAACGAAAAGCGTACTGGCACCCCCATCAAAAACGAAGCGGACAACGGTCTTAAAAACGACATTGGCACGATTGCCATGGCTCGTACCAGCGACCCACACTCTGCTACTGCCCAATTTTTTATCAATGTCAAAAATAACGACTTTTTAAATTATAGCAGTCCAACTCCACAAGGTTGGGGCTATGCTGTATTTGGCAAAGTAACTGATGGTATGGACGTAGTCAATCAAATCAAAGGCGTACCGACTGGGCGTTATGGCTATCACAGTGATGTGCCCACCACGCCAATCGTGATTAATTCTGCCAAAGTGATTCATAAATAATCCAACCGCCATTGGCTAATTTTTGATAAAATAAGGGCGATTTTCTCGCTCTTATTTTTTTGGCTTACTTTTTTTCATAATACACAAATAAAGGTTTTTCGTTCGTGGTGAGCTTGTTAAACCATGATGAAAAACCGTTACCCTTTAACTAGGCTTAGGGCGAATGGTTTTTATACGGTTTTGATATGAATTGAGTATAATTATGCAAAATTTTGACCACCTGTTAACCACACGCCCCCATGAGATTCATACGGTATTTGTTAGTGATTTGCATTTATCGGACAGCACGCCTGCCCTAAATCAGGCGTTTTTGGTGCTTTTAAAAGATTTGACCGCCTTGCCAAATCTGCAAAGGTTATTTATTTTAGGTGATTGGCTGGACGGTTGGATTGGTGATGATGATTATTTAAGTTTAAATGATGATGAAAAGCAGACACATTTTTTGACACCAATTTTAACTGCTTTGAAAAATTTATCTTTTAAAACAAATATTTATGTTATGCATGGCAATCGTGATTTTACCATTCGTCAAAGTTTGTGCGATATTTTTCATGGCAAACTCATCAAAGAGCCGTATTTTTTGAAACTAGATAAAACTTATCGCCTTGAACATGGCGACCGTCTGTGTACTGATGATGCACATTATCAGCGTTATCGCAAAATCATACAAAATCCCATCATTTCATGGTTTTTATTAAAACAACCACTCGCCAAACGCCGAAAACTTGCCCAAAAAATCAAACAAAAATCCCAAGATGATAAAACTCAAAAATCCACCGCCATTATGGACGTCAATGCGTTGGCAGTAAAAAATGCCTTAGATACTTGTGATGTGCTGATTCATGGGCATACGCACAGACCATATATACATATTGAATATACCAAGCAAAGAATAGTGCTTGGTGATTGGCACAAAGATGGCAATACCATTCACGCAATCATCGGAGCTGTGGTGGCAGATGAGTTGGACTTGTGGGAATTTATCACAAGTTGAACATGGCGTTAATTTTGTAGTTTTATGCCCATCATGTCAAGTAGAGCCTGCGTCCCTGACGAACGGGTGAGTGCAGGGTTGATGACCAAGCCTAGATGTCGTTGCAGTTCAATGTCGTCTTTCATGTCAATTTTTACCAAATCCTGATTGATGAGTGTTTTTGGTAATACTGACCAGCCAAGCCCTACCGATACAAGCATACGAATAGATTCTAAGGGATTGGTACTCATGGTGGCATAGGGGTGCAGGTTATGTTTGCCAAACTCAGCAAGGGTAATCTGACTGGTAAATGTCGTGGCAGATGGTAAAATGGCAGGCGTGCGAGCCAGTTTTAATAAAGTAACATCTGTTTCTTGGGCAAGTGGACTAAGTAATCCTGTTACAAAATAAAGAGGGTCAGACCAAAGCGTATGATATTCCAAACGCCTATCAAAGGTGGGTGGTAAGGTCAAAAATGCCAATGCCACTTCACCTTCAATCACCGCCTTATGGGCAGTCTCACTATCCATGAATTTAACCTCAACTTGCACAGCAGGGTAGGTTTGGATAAACTGCTTTAACATGGGGGGCAAATGGTGTAAGCCGATGTGATGGCTTGTGCCTATGACAAGTCGCCCTGTCGCCACTTCTTTTGAATAAAGCAAGTTGGCTTTACAAATATCATAATCTTCAAGCCATTTTTTGGCATAGGGCAAAAGCTCATGTGCCGATGCAGTAGGGATAATGCCACGCCCCACCGCATCAAACAGCGTAACGCCAAACTCTTCTTCTAGGCTTTTAATGCGTTTGGAAACGGCAGGTTGGGTAATAAAAAGTTTCTCGGCAGCCCCAGAGATACTCCCAAGTTGCATGACAGTCAAAAAAGTGGATAGGTTGGTGGTGTTCATCTTTTTTTCATAAAAAAATGGATTGTATCTTTATATTATAACAAATTTTTGATTGATTGGAATGGATTTGTTTACTTTTTGTTATGTTTTATGGCTATCGTTCATTTTTGCCTTATGTTAAAATTATCACTCCCTATCAACAACAATATCACGATGACTACCACCGCCCCCACCTTTGTACAAAAATTCACCGTTGCCATGATTGGCTTTTTTGCATTTTTGCAAGTGTATTCAGTACAAGCGATTTTACCCATTTTAAAAACAGATTTGAACGCTAGCGAAGTCCAAATCGGCATTGCGGTAGGGGCAACGGTCATGGCGATTGCGATGATGTCGCCTTTTATGGGTATGCTGTCAGACGCATTTGGGCGTAAGAGGTTTATTGTTGGCTCTTTACTACTTCTTGCCATACCAACATTGATGATAGGTATGGCAAACTCGGTAGATGGTCTTAGTTTTTGGCGGTTTTTACAGGGGCTTAGCGTACCAGGGATTACGGTGGTACTCATCGCCTATATCGGTGAAGAGTACAAAGACCATTTGGCAACCATGATGAGTCTGTATGTGGCTGGGACTGTACTGGGGGGATTTAGTGGGCGGTTTTTTGCAGGTCATCTACATGAACTTATCGGCTGGCGGTCAGGCTATGTTGTGATGGCATTTTTGACACTGGTGGGGGCGGTATGGGTATTAAAAACACTGCCAACATCAATCAATTTTAAAAAAAGTGAAAATTTTAGTAAAGCTCTACGCACACTACTGTCTCATACCAAAAACCGCCATGTGATGAGTGCTTGCTTGCTTGGTGGGTGTGTATTGTTTAGTTTGGTGGGATGTTTTACTTTCATCAATCTACATCTGTCTGAAAATCCTCATCATCTAAGTGCTTCCCAACTTGCCAATATTTTTGCGTTATATTTGATTGGCATGGTGATTACGCCACTATCTGGCAAGCTCATTGCTCGTTTTGGCATGACAAATACCATTATTTTTGCGGTTAGTTGCTCAATGATGGGCGTACTCATCACGCTAACCACACCACTTTGGCTCATCATTGTTGGGCTAACTGTGATGTCATCGGGTGTTTTTATTACCCAATCGGCGACCATTAGTTATATCGCAAGCCATGTCAATGAAGGACGTTCGCTTGCGTCTGGACTGTATTATATGGGTTATTATGGTGGAGGGAGTATTGGTGCTTGGGTATGTGCGATTGCTTACAAGTACGGACAATGGACATACACCGTTATGACAATAGCCATCGTGCAAGTGATGGCGTTGGCAGTGGTAATGCTTTTGATGAAAAAAGCAAAGGAGTAAGCATCACCATCACTTGCATTTATTAATTTTCAAGGCAAATCGCCACCGAATTGATACAATATCTAAGTCCTGTGTCGGTAATACCATCATCAAACACATGACCTAAATGCCCACCACAGTTGGTGCAAGTTACCTCAATGCGTCTCATGCCGTGCGACAAATCAAGTGTTTCGGTCAAAGCGGTGTTGTTGATGGTTTTATCAAAACTTGGCCAACCACAACCAGAGTGAAATTTACTGCTACTGTCAAATAACTGGGCATGGCAACCTTTACAATGATAAACACCTTTATCAAATACGTCTGTATAAAAACCTGTAAAGGGGCGTTCTGTGCCTTTTTGACGTAAGACATAGTATTCTTCTGGCGTTAGGCGATTTTGCCAGTCATGTTCGCTCATGTGGGCGATGTCACTAGGAGTTAGGCTGGGTGAGGATGATGACATGATTTTCTCAAAAATTAAATAAACACAAAGTTTAGCATAAAAGTACGATGGAGCAAATTGCTTTTTGTAACTAAAAAGTATCATAAGGCGTAACTGATGAAATTTGGAGATATGTATGATACTGTCTTGTATGGTAAATCTCATGGTAGCATTTGTTGTTAGTGCCAATATTTCTAAGCAAAAGACCACCAAAGTAGAGATGTATTTGGTACTAGCAATCACTCTAATCTCATTATTTACCTATGTGTTGGTTGCCAGTTTTTGGGAATTTTCTTTACAGGTGGCGACACTTGTTGGGCTTTTTAGCAGTATGTTAATAACCAACCGATATTATGAATTACTTGGATTGTGATAAAGTCAAATAATCAATCACCTTAATTCCACTAAAATCCCCTTGCAAAATTACCCAATTAGGCGTATGATAGTTGCAATTTTTACTTGCAAAATTTTATCATGTTTAGCGAAAACTCACAAAATCGCACCACACAGGGTGAACGCCTAAAAAGTTTACGCAAAGCCAAAGGTTTGTCCGCCCAAGCCCTCGCTGATTTATTAAATGCACATGGTGCTTCTGTTAGTCGTGGAGCGATTGCCAACTGGGAATGTGGCAAAAACGGCATCAATAGCAACAAACTTCCTGCGGTTGCTTTTGTGTTAGGTACGACCGAAAGCTATCTTTTAACAGGCAACACCACACCATACCATACTGATTCACATGAGAATGTAAGCAGTTTTACAAATACCTCAACTCATCTTAACAATCACAAGGCAACTTTTATGACTCCCTTAAAAAAATCCACCAAACTTGCCAATGTCTGCTATGACATTCGTGGCGAACTGCTACAAACCGCCAATCGTATGGAGGCAGAAGGTCAGCGTATCATCAAGCTTAATATCGGCAATCCTGAACCGTTTGGGTTATTACCGCCTGATGAAATAGTGCAAGATGTGGCAATGAACTTGCAAAATGCCTCTGGCTATTCAGATTCTAAGGGTATTTTTTCAGCCCGTAAAGCAATATTGCAATATTACCAAGCAAAAGGGTTGCTATCAGCCACCGATGTCAATGATGTATATGTCGGCAATGGCGTGTCTGAGCTGATTGTGATGACCTTGCAAGCTCTCTTAAATGACGGTGATGAGGTGCTTATCCCCATGCCTGATTATCCATTATGGACAGCCTCTGCCAATCTTGCAGGCGGAAGAGCGGTACATTATCGTTGTATAGAAGAGGATAACTGGCACCCTGATTTGGCGGACATTGAGAGTAAAATCAACGAAAAAACCAAAGCCATCGTCATTATCAACCCCAATAACCCCACTGGCTCAGTATATAGCAAGCAAATCTTGCAAAATATTGCTGATTTGGCGGTTAAATATGGTTTGGTCATCATGGCAGATGAGATTTATGATCGTATTTTGTATGATGATGCCATTCATACACCGATGTGTACCATAACTGATAAGACGCTTGTTTTGACCTTTAATGGTTTATCAAAATCGCATCGTATTGCAGGTTATCGTTCAGGTTGGGTCATGCTTTCTGGTAAAAAAGACCATGCCACTGATTTTATCGAGGGACTTACCATGCTTGCCAGTATGCGACTGTGTGCCAATGTGCCTGCCCAGCACGCCATTCAGACAGCCATGGGGGGTTATCAGTCTATGCAGGCGTTGACCGCACCAACTGGGCGATTGTATAAACAGCGTGAAATGGCAGTTTCTCGCCTTAATGCCATCAAGGGCATTAGTTGCACTAAGCCACAAGGGGCGTTTTACTGTTTTGCTAAAATTGATAGGGAAATTTATCCCATTGAGAACGACATGACCTTTATGATGGAATTGTTAAAAGAAGAAAAGGTGCTTATGGTACAAGGCACAGGCTTTAACTGGGATAAACCCGATCATTTTCGTGTTGTTTTTTTGCCAAATTTGATAGATTTGGAGGACGCTATGGATAGATTGGAACGATTTTTTGCTAAAAAACGCAAAGAATTTGGCACAGATTAGGATGTGTTGAATATTGGTATTTGCAATGAGAAATGAGAAAAATTGCACGTTTTTCAAGGGAAAAGTGAAGTTTGATAGTTATTCTATCAAACAAACTTTTGACGAAGAAAAACAAGATTTAGCCATTTTTCATGCAAAAATTAATAAAAAGCGTTAAAGTTTAATCGTTTTTATAAATATACTTAATTCATATCAAAACCATACAGCAAAACCGTTCGTCCTGAGCTATGCCTGCGGGTGGTTTTCCGTTATGGTTCGACAAGCTCACCACGAACGAAAAACCTTTGTCTGGTTTTGAATAGAATTGACTATAATGTTATCAATGTTCAGCACACCCTCCTAGTTATTCATCTAATATATTTTTAAAAAATCGTCAAAACAATGATTATTTTGACGATTTTTATACTAAATTAACCAATACGACATCAACTGCGATAATCCGCATTGATTTTTACATAATCATAAGATAAATCACAAGTATATACAGTATCAGTACATTCGCCTTGTCCAAGCTCAATGTGAATGGTGATTTCAGGACGACTCATCACGGTTTGCCCTTGTGATTCGGTATATCCATCTACTAATCCGCCACGTTCATAAATTTTCACCTCATCTAATGACACGCAAACTTTGGCTTGGTCAAATTCTACACCTGCATAACCTGCTGCCGCCAAAATTCGCCCCCAGTTAGGGTCAGATGCAAAAAATGCTGTTTTGACTAGCGGTGAATGAGCTACCGCATAGGCAATTTTGGCACAGTCATCAGTACTTTTGCCACCTGATACTTTGACAGTGATGAATTTGGTTGCTCCCTCACCATCTCGGACAATGAGTTGGGCGATTTTTAACATGACTTCTTTAATGGCTTGATAAACTGTCTGATAGTGAGGGTGATTTTCGTTATCAATACATTCACCCACTTGACCTGTGGCGATGAGTGTGCAGCAATCATTGGTTGATGTGTCGCCATCAACAGTAATGCGGTTGAAAGACTGGTTGGTTAAGTGAGTGAGCATTTTTTGTAATAATTTTTGGTCAATACACGCATCTGTTGCCACAAAACCAAGCATGGTTGCCATGTTTGGGCGTATCATGCCAGCTCCTTTGCTGATGCCTGTTACGGTATAGGTTACACCATGGATACTGGCTTGCACACTATGTCCTTTGGGGGTGGTATCAGTCGTCATAATGCCATATGAGGCATTGAGCCAGTTATCTTTTTTTAAATTTTCAATCGCTTTGTCTAGTCCTACGATAATCCGTTCGCTGGGCAATGGCTCACCGATGACACCTGTTGAATATGGCAAAACCTCACTGATAGACACACCCATTTTATCTGCCAATGCCTGACAGGTGCTTTTGGCTCTGTTATAACCATCTTGCCCAGTGCCTGCATTGGCATTGCCTGTGTTGATGAGTAGGTAACGCGGCGTTTGTATTTTAATAAATTCTCGTACAATTTGTACAGGACTGGCACAAAATTGGTTTTGGGTGGTTACAACAGCAACGTTTGCATCTTGACAAATCTCAAAAATTGTCAAATCACGGCGGTTAGCATATCTGATGCCTGCCTCACATACACCAATTCTAACTCCATCAATGGGTAGTAAAGGTACCAAACTAATATCACCGACTGGCATAATAGCTCCTTAAATGAATTTAATGATTTTCCCCTATTCTACCAAAATCTGTTTTGTTTGGTGAATGAATTTTTTGGGATTTTTAAAGTTTTTTGTTTATTATTATAATTTTTGGATTTAATCTGGATTATGTTAAATAAATTTGAGTTTAAAAGATAATGAATTTTTGAACAGCGAAATTTAACCTTGTCCAATTAAAAGACAGAACGGTTTTTATATGGTAAATTCCATTCAAAAATCAACAAAGTTTTTTTGTTCGTGGTGAGCTTGTCAAACTATAAAGAAAAACCACCTCATCCAAAGGCTTAGCTTAGGGCAAATGATTTTTGTATGATTTTGACATAAATTGAGTATGATGGCTCTTGAATACGCACACTTACTCACACTTTGTATTAGGTGGTAAACTTTGCTATTCTTATAAATCAATATCACCCCCCACCCTTTCTTTTTATAAGGCATTTGTCGTATCACACAAAATTATAAGGATTATGTTAAATAAATTAGGTTTTAATTGAATAAAATAAAAAACTCTTGATTTTTCAAGAGTTTTTTAAAAATATTTTTACCTTTATAATGCAAATTTTGCCCAAATCGGTGCGTGGTCGGACGGCTTGTCTAAGGCACGAATTTCATAACTAATCTTTGCCTCCACACAATCAGCGATAAGTTTGTCTGTACATAAAATGTGGTCAATACGCAAGCCTCGCTTTGGTGTGTCCTCAAAGCCTTTTGAACGATAATCAAACCAGCTAAATTCATCGTTATTGTTAGGTTTAAATTTGCGATATGTGTCGCTTAGACCGCACGCCATGAGCTTATCATACCATTCACGCTCCTCTGGCAAAAACGAACATGTGCCATTTTTGAGCCAACGTTTTGCGTTAGCTTCGCCAATACCCACATCGTTATCAGTGGGCGAAATATTCATGTCGCCCATAACAATCAACTCTCTGCCCTGCCCTATTAGGTCGCTGATGTATTGGGTCAAATCGGCATAAAACGCCTGCTTCATGGGAAATTTTGTCTCATGCTCACGGTTTTCGCCTTGTGGAAAATACCCATTAATCACATCAATTTCACGCCCACCAATCTCAAATCTGGCATGAATCAGCCGTCTTTGGGCATCTGGGTCAGCAAAGGGAAAGCCTTTTTGGACAAAAATCGGCTTGGTTTTTGACAAAATTGCCACGCCATAATGCGACTTTTGCCCAAAAAATTCCACATGATAGCCCAAATTTTGTACATCGGTTAGCGGAAAAGCCTCATCATGAACCTTAGTTTCTTGTAGTCCGATGATGTCCGCCCCAAGCACATCACGCACAGCAATGAGTTGGTGGGGTCTGGCACGAAGTCCGTTGATATTAAAGCTAACAAATGTCATGGCATTGCTCATGGTTTAAACCCTTGAAAATTCAAAATAAACACCCATTATAACAGCACTTTTAATTTTTTGGAAAAATCATGAACGCACCACGCACCCACATTCAAAAACCTGAACTTTGGCAATTTCCCATGAATTACCCCATGAGCATCATTGGCAACGAAGGCGAACACGACAGCTTACGCCAAGAAGTTGCACTCATTTTGGCAGAGATTTTTCCTGATTTTGACATGGCAAGCGTGGAAGTTCGTCCATCAAAAACAGGGCGTTTTCACGCTTTACGAGTCAATTTATACTTACAAAATGCGGACGAAGTCAATCGTTTGTATACCGCTTTGGATAAAGCCAAAACTGTCAAAACGGTGGTATAATTTAAAAAGTAGTTGAGTCAAGGGTGAACATCATTCACCCTTTTAATAAAAAAATAATTAAAATCAATCAGTTAAAATATACCCACATCAGGGCAAAAATGCCTGCATGAGATGATTGGCATAACGAAAGCCCATTTTGGTTGGGGCAATCAGATTGGGGTCAAACACCATAAACCCTTGGTGTTGTAGGGGCAACAACTCATTATCAATCGTACTGATGAGCAACCCTGTTCGTTCCTCAAAAGTATCCACACTAACACCGCTGGCAAGCCTTAGGGCGTTCATCATAAACTCAAAAGGCAAATCTATCTCATCAATTTTATGAAAATCCACCATTTTTGGGGCATATTCATAACTTAGATAGTCCCTAGGTAGGCGTGTTTTTGCAAAACGATACACGCCATTTGGGTGGCTAGCATGGTCAAGGAGCGTAACCTTGCCATGAGCCCCTGCCCCTATCGCCAAATAATCACCAAATTGCCAATAATTTAGATTGTGTTGACAGGCGGTGTCATCACGTCCCACCCAAGCAGAGATTTCATAGTTGGTAAATCCTGCCTGCAACAATGTCGCCCTACCCTGCTTTTCTATCTCTTCTAGCACATCTTCGTTTGGTAAATCAGGTGGAGTGCGATAAAAAGCGGTATTTGGTTCAATGGTGAGCTGATACCACGAAACGTGTGTTGCACCCGCCTGCAATGCCATTTGAATGTCATTAACTGCCAGTTTAGGTGTTTGCATGGGCAAACCGTGCATGAGGTCAGCATTGATACGAGTAAAGCCTGCTTTTTTGGCCTGCAAAATGGCACGCACCGCATCATCACAGTCATGCACTCGCCCCAACACAGATAAGGCTTGATTGTCAAAACTTTGTACGCCCACCGACAAGCGGTTAATTCCTAGCGATAAGTACTCCTCAAAAGGAGCGTGTTCAAGTGTCGCAGGGTTAGCTTCTAGGGTGATTTCTATATTTTTATCAAATGCTAGCACATTTTTTAAATGTGTAAATAATCGCCCAAATTCTGCTGTTGGTAGCAAAGACGGCGTACCGCCACCAATAAAAATACTATGTATGCTACGCCCCTGAACCAAGTCAAGCTGACTGTCTATGTCCTTAATCAAGGCATTGACATACTCATCAAAAGGTGCATTCATCAACTCTTCTTTGGGTAGAGTATGTGAATTAAAATCACAATAAGGGCATTTTTTTAGACACCATGGCACATGAATATAAAGAGACAAGGGAATGCGTGCAGGGTCCAAAATCAACGCATGATCGCTAGGGTCGCCAAATTCACTCATACTAACTCCGCTGGTTGTTCTAATTTTAGTTTTTTGCCCAAATGCTGTTCTAAGGCAGGAAAGTTGAAACTGTCGCTTTCACTTACAAAACTGATGGCCACCCCTTTTTGTCCTGCTCGCCCTGTTCGCCCAATACGATGTACATAATCATCAGGCATATCAGGCAAAGTATAGTTAATGACATGGCTGACATCATCTACATGAATACCTCGCCCTGCTACATCAGTTGCCACCATGACAGTTAGCTCACCGTTTTTGAAACGTTCTAAGTATTTTTCTCGTTGGTTTTGGGCAATGTCCCCCGAAAGCATGGCGAGACGAAATTGTGAACGCAATTTACCATATAAATAATTGACTTGATCTTTGCGATTGGCAAACACAATGGCTTTTTTAACACCCTCATCTTTGAGTAGATGAGTGAGCATGGTCAGTTTTTGGTCATCCGCCAGCAGATAAAATTTTTGTTCAATATCTTGATTAGTGCGAGTTTCTGGGGCAATTTCCACAAAAGTTGGTCGATAGAGCCAGCGATATGCCAGATTCATCACATCTGTATTAAATGTCGCCGAAAAAAGTAGGCTTTGGCGGTGTGTGTTTTTTGGCATTTTGGCAATCAGACGTTTGACATCAGGAATAAATCCCATATCAAGCATACGGTCAGCCTCATCTAGTACCAATACCTCCACACGGTCAAGAAATAGCTTGCCACGCCCCACCCAATCAATAATCCGCCCTGGCGTCCCTATCAAAATATCAAGTGGTCGCCTGTCTAGCTGTTTTTCCTGTTTATCAAAATCTGCCCCACCCGTCATGCACAAACAGTACAACTCACTAAACTGCACCAACGCCCTACAATCTTGATAAATCTGCTGAGCAAGTTCTCTGGTTGGAGCCAAAATCAAGGCACGTGGCTCACCCAAAAAGCGTGTCTCGTCAGCACAAAAAGGGTGTTTTAATAAATACTCAATGGCAGTAATTAAAAAGGTAGCGGTTTTGCCTGTGCCTGTCTGGGCTTGCCCTATGGCGTCTTGCCCTACTAAGGTGTGTGGCAAAATCTGTGCTTGAATGGGCGTCAGTCGCTCAAATCCTAGTGTTTTGACTGCTTTTAAGGTGGTCGGCGATAAAGGCAGTTGCTCAAAATATTCAAAAGTCATCTTAAATCCAATATTTTTAACATCTTGACATTCTAACACATTTTTATCGTAAGAGCGATTATTTGTACACAGCATGACCAATTCTCACAAATTGATGACTTTTTTTGTTACAATAGACATTTTAAAAAATTTGGAGAAAACAATGTACCGTTTACTTGCCACCGCCCTATTATTTGCCACCATAACCGCTTGTCAAAGCACACCACAACCTACCACGCCTATCATTGCTCGCACCAATGACACCTTTGAGACCACAGGACTTGGCAAAGACAAAGTATCCGCCCAACATCAAGCTCTCAACAATGCCAAATTCCAATGCAAAAGACACACTCCTATTATTTTAAGTGATGAAGTCATCTACAACGGCGTGGTTGATGAAAAAATGGGGCGTGTGTTTGAAAATGGCATGGCGGTCATCGGCTCGGTATTAGGTACAAAAACACCCAACCTAAGCCGTGATGATGATTATGAATATCACATTAAATTTAAATGCGATTAATGACTAGGAATGAGAATGCCCCAACACTCAAACAACATAAACCTAAGCGATTTTTTTAAATTTGTCATCAATCATAAAGCCCTATTATGGACGTTTATTATTTTGACCACGCTGATTGTGTCTGTGTGTTTGGGTGTGAGTTATTCTTATGAAAAACGAGCAATCAAATTGCACCAAGCCCTAAAAGATAATGGCGTAATAACTTATGCGGTTTCTTATCGTGAAATTTGCAATAGTAAAATCCCTGTTAGGTATTATCAATTTACCGTCAATAATACCACCTATCGCAAAAGTTTGACGCCACAGACAGCATCCACTTGTATTGACCCTTTGGGAGATACTGTCAAGATATATTATGTAAAAGACAATCCCCATCTCAATCTAAGTGAGAGCCAATTGCAGGCAGGCGTGAGCAGTAAATTATATTACGCATTAACGGCGATGTTTTTTGCGTTGATATTTTGGTCTTATACATTTTACAAAATCGCCATATCGCATTATGTCTTAACCCAATTAAACAAGCACAATCCCTTGCCCGACAGATATTTAAATAAGGAATAACAATGACCAACCTATCCCCCCAGCAACGCTACCAAGAAGCCTTAGCCACAGGGAATTTTAGCCATGACGAAGTCCAAGCCTCCGCCATTGCTTATTTGGACAAACTCTACCATGACATCATGGCAAACCAAAATACACCGACTGGATTTTTGGCAAGCCTATTTAAATCCAAACCAACCCCTCCCAAAGGTCTGTATATGTGGGGCGGTGTGGGGCGTGGTAAAACGTGGCTTATGGATATGTTTTATGACAGTTTGCCCATTGAGCGTAAAATGCGACTACATTTTCATCATTTTATGAAACGAATACAAAGTGAACTGGTCAAATTACAAGGGCAATCAGACCCCCTAAAAAAAGTAGCAGACATCATTCATGGCGAAGCGGTGGTGATTTGTTTTGATGAATTTTTTGTATCTAATGTATCAGATGCGATGATTTTGGGGGATTTGTTTACCATGTTGTTTGAACGTGGTATTACGCTTGTGGCAACCTCCAACATTGAGCCGTCAGGACTTTATAAAAACGGCATTCACCGAGACCGCTTTTTGCCCGCCATCGCCCAAGTTGAAAAAAACACCACCATCATGAATATTGATAAAGGCGTAGATTATCGTTTGCGTTTATTAAAACAAGCAAAACTCTACACCTCACCATTGTCAGACGAGACCAAAGATTGGCTGTCAGAACGATTTGATACGTTGGCAAATGGTCAAAAAGTTCATACAGACCCCATCATCATCGGCGGACGCACCATCAATATCATCAAACGCACAAAAACCACCCTACTTGCAAGTTTTAGAGATTTGTGTATGGAACCACGCTCTGCCAGCGATTTTATTGAGATTGCCCATGATTTTGATACCGTCATGGTTGATAATGTTCCTGCTCTTACCGATACCCTTATGGACCCTACAAGGCGGTTTATTTACCTTGTAGATGAGTTTTATGACCGTAGGGTTAAACTTTTGGTGCGTGCCGAGCAATCCATTTTGGCGCTGTATCAAGGTGAAAAATTAGCCTTTGAAATTGAACGCACTCGCTCACGCCTATTAGAAATGCAATCTGAAGATTATCTGTCTGAGGAACATCGTGTGGAGTAAATAGAACTTTTTTACAACCATATGATTTATATATAAAAATTATATTCTATCATGGCGGTTTTTTATCAAAAACCCTGCAAAATTGTGCGTTTTGTGGTATAATCATACTTTTTTAGAATTGGAATAATTATGACCGACTCCATTACCCCCATTGGCATTGTAGATGAACTTCGCCAGTCCTATTTGGATTATGCGATGAGCGTGATTGTCTCTCGTGCCTTGCCAGATGTTAGAGACGGCTTAAAGCCTGTGCATCGCCGTGTGATGTATGCAATGCACGAGCTTTCCAATGATTATAACAAACCCTACAAAAAGTCCGCTCGTGTTGTTGGCGATGTCATTGGTAAATACCACCCACACGGTGATACAGCCGTTTATGATGCCATTGTGCGAATGGCACAGCCGTTTAGTTTGCGTTATATGCTGATTGATGGGCAGGGTAATTTTGGTTCGGTGGATAATGACCCACCTGCGGCAATGCGTTATACCGAAGTGCGAATGCAAAAACTCACCCACGAACTGCTTGCTGACCTTGACAAAGACACGGTGGATTGGGAGGATAACTATGACGGCTCTGAAAAAATGCCATCTGTCTTACCGTCCAAAATCCCAAATCTTTTGGTCAATGGGTCGGCAGGGATTGCGGTGGGTATGGCAACCAATATGGCACCGCACAATTTGACCGAAAGTATCAATGCTTGCCTTGCCTATGCCGACAATCCACATATCACAGGCGAGGAGCTGATGAGTCATATTAGTGGTCCTGATTTTCCGACTGGCGGTGTGATTTATGGGCGTTCTGGCATTTATGATGCTTATATGACAGGCAAGGGCAGGGTGCATATCCGGGGCAAATACCACCTTGAACCAATGGAACAAAAAGACCGTGAACGCATTGTCTTTACCGAAATTCCTTATCAAGTCAATAAAGCCAAACTGATTGAACAAATCGCCCAGCTTGTCAATGACAAAAAGCTAGAAGGCATTAGTGCGGTGCGAGATGAATCCGACAAAGAAGGAATGAGAATTGTCATTGACCTAAAACGGGGCGAAAACAGTGAAGTAATGGTTAATAATTTGTTTAACCAAACGCCCTTAGAATCCAGCTTTTCTATCAATATGGTGGCACTTGACAACGGTCAGCCACGCCTTTTGACCTTGCGTGATTTGGTGTCGGCCTTTATTCGCCATCGTCAAGAAGTGGTTACTCGCCGTACCATTTTTGAGTTAAACAAAGCCAAAGTGCGTGGGCATTTGTTGGAGGGTCTAACCATTGCCCTTGCCAATATTGATGAAATGATTGAAACCATCAAGCACAGTGCCAACCGCAGTGAAGCTCGTGAAAATCTGCTTGGCAAAATCTGGCAGGCGGGCGGTGTGGTGGCAATGCTCAAAAACGCCAATGCTGTATCAGTACGCCCTGATGTCATTGATGGTGAGGATTTGAATGCCCCCTTTGGGTTGATTAACGATGACAAGGATTACCGTTTGTCGCCTGAACAAGTAACTGCCATTTTGGATATGCAGTTGCACCGCCTAACAGGGCTTGAACAGGACAAATTAAGCAAAGAATATCAAGAAATCTTGGCAGAAATTGCACGCCTAAATTTGATTTTGTCAGATTTTAAGGTGTTGATGAACTTGATTAAAAGTGAATTGATTGAAATTAGAGATAACTTTGGCGATGACCGCAGAACACAAATTGTGGATGCAAGAGCCGATTTTAGCCGTGCTGATTTAATTCCAGAACAAACCGTTGTGATGACTGTTTCTGCCACAGGCTATGCCAAAACTCAGCCAATCAGCGACTATCAAGCCCAAAAACGAGGCGGTAAGGGCAAATCCGCCACCGCAATGAAAGAAGACGATGTTATTGAACATCTGATTGTAACTTCTACTCACGCCCATATTTTGTGCTTTACCAATACAGGGCGGGTGTTTGGTTTGCGTGGTTTTGAAGTGCCGATTGCTTCTCGTGGTTCAAAGGGTCGTCCTTTGGTAAATTTAATCAATCTTGAAGCCGATGAAAGCGTTACCGCCATTTTGCCTGTGGACGATTTGAAAGCGGACGACAAATTTGTCTTTTTTGCTACCGCAAGTGGTACGGTCAAACGAGTGGCATTGTCAGAATTTGCCAATTTGCGTGCCAATGGGCTAAGAGCAACACACCTTGCCGATGGCGATACTTTGATTGGGGTTGCCATTACAGATGGCAATCAAGAGATTATGCTATTTTCTAATGAAGGTAAGGCCATTCGCTTTAAGGAAAGTAGCATTCGTGCGATGAGCCGTATTGCCAAAGGCGTGCGAGGTATGAAGGTCAATCTGCTTGCCAATGCCTTTGAAGAAGAGGAGGTATCAGATGATGACAATGCAGACGATGAGGGCGGATTTGCCATCAGTCGTGTGGTGTCGCTGGTGGTGCTTGGGGCGGACAGTTGTGGCGAGATTTTGTGTGCTTGTGAAAATGGCTTTGGCAAACGCACACCAATTGCCGATTATCCAACCAAAGGGCGTGGCGGTAAGGGTGTGATTGCCATCAAAACTTCGGAACGCAATGGTCAGCTTGTGAAGGCGGTTTTGACATCGGACAATGACGATGTGGTGCTTATTTCCGATAAGGGAACATTGGTTCGTACGCCTGTTGCTGATATTATGCTTGCCAGCCGTAATGCCCAAGGGGTCAAACTGATTCGTGTAGCGGACGATGAGGTGCTGGTCGGTGTGGCGTGTGTGGAGCACGAAGAGGCTGATGAGAGCGATGGGCTTGAAACGGACGAAATCACACCAAATAGCCAAACCCAAAACGATGATAAATAAGAATAAAAGGCGGATTGATATTCGCCTTTTGTTTGATTTTTAAAATTGATGACGATTGGAGATTTTATGAACACCATTACTATTAATACACTTAACTTTTATCAGCACCCAGAGTGGACAGAAAGTTATGAGGCTAAGCACAATGTTTTTGTACCCTTTTTAAATAGCGATAAAATCAGTGTTTCTTTTGAATATTTTGAAGATGATGAGGCTTTTTTGGAAAGAGTGGCATCTATTTTGACAGAATTTTTGGCATTAACCATAGAAGACCGCCAAAAGATTTCAAGATATGTCTTGCAAAATTGCCAAGAGTTTTTAGAGGCGATTGAATATGATGAATGTGATGAGCCACTTCATCAGCTTATCAAAGATGATAACATACACGGCATTTGGCAATATGTAGAACCAACATCAATCGGTATCAAACATAATGAAGAAACCGATGAAATGTTCATCTTGGTGTATTGTGGTTGTGATTGGGAGCAAGAACACGGATTGCAACTTACCATTAAGCAAGGTATGATATTAACAGCCGTTACAGACATTACCTGCTATCATGAAGATGATGGATTAAATGTTTATTTAAAAGATAATTAAAACTTAAAAAGGTAAAAATAATGCTCACCCTCCACCACCTAAATCACTCTCGTTCATTTCGTATTTTATGGTTATTATGCGAATTAAATGCCTTATATGGCACGCCCTTTGAAGTCATTACACATACTCGCAATAAAAGCCACCTTGCCCCTGATGATATGAAGGTCATTCACCCAATGGGTAAAGCTCCCATTTTGGTGGATAACAATCAAAATAAAACACTCATTGAATCAGGTTTTATCATTGAATACCTATTAAAATATTATGACACTGACAAAAAACTATCACCCAATGATAATTATTGGGAAGATTATACCTTCTGGTTACATTTTAGTGAAAGTAGCATGATGCCTCCGCTTGTCATGCGTCTTGTCATGAGTAAAGTTGCCACCAAATCTCCTTTTCTCATTCGCCCTATTGCCAAAGCGATTGCTGATAAAATAGAAAATTTAATGATTAAAGATAATATTGCCCAAAGTTTTAGTTTATTAAATACTCATTTGGCAAATAAAGAATGGCTAACTGACAAATTCACAGGGGCAGACATACAAACCTATTTTGCGGTAAAGGCATTGCAAAGTCGTGGCGGTATCGGACAATGGGCAAATGTTCAAAAATGGCTCAATCAATGTGAAGCTCGCCCAGCCTATTTGCAGGCAGTCAAAAAAGGTGGGGCGTTGTTTACCTAAGCTGTTACCATAAATTTTGGGATTGGGCATTTTTGTTGTATAATAAGCAAAAAATTAAATACCAAAACCATGTCCAATCACCAAGTTCTCGCTCGCAAATACCGCCCCAAAGATTTTAGCCAACTGTTGGGTCAAACCCATGTCAGCCAAGCCCTATCACACGCCATTGATATGGAGCGGTTGCACCATGCCTACCTGTTTACAGGCACTCGTGGCGTGGGCAAGACGACCATTGCGCGCATTTTGGCAAAATGCCTCAACTGCGAAACGGGCGTCACCAGCACTCCCTGTGGTACGTGCGATACCTGCACCAGCATTGATGATGGACGATTTATTGATTTGATTGAGATTGATGCCGCCTCTCGTACCAAAGTAGAAGACACCAGAGACTTGCTAGAAAATGTCCCTTACGCTCCCACTCAAGGACGTTATAAGGTTTATTTGATAGACGAAGTACATATGTTATCTACACATTCTTTTAATGCCCTACTAAAAACACTAGAAGAACCGCCCGAACACGTCAAATTCATCTTAGCCACCACCGACCCTCAAAAATTACCCATTACCATCGTTTCTCGCTGTTTGCAGTTTGTTCTGCGTCCAATGTCGCAAGAGTTGCTTTATACACATCTTAACAAAATTTTACAAACCGAAAATATTGGTTTTGAAGAATCCGCCTTATGGCAACTGGCACAATCCGCCAAAGGTTCGGTACGAGATGCCCTATCCTTGACCGACCAAGCCATCGCTTTTGGAGGTGGTCATATACACACCAAGACTGTACAAGAGATGCTAGGACTCATTGACAATCTTGATGTTCTTGACTTGCTTAGTGATATTTATCATGACAACCGTTCCAATGTTGCTAATCACATCACTCGTCTACGTGAACAAATGGTAGATGCTACCGCCATGCTTGACCGTTTGGTGGACAGCCTACATTATATGGCACTTTCGCAGATTTTGCCCAACTTACCACTTGACATGAATGACGAACAAAAACAAGCATTTAGTCACCTAGCTAACACCATTCCTGCTGATGTTATACAGCTTTATTATGAAATTTGCCTCAAATCTACCGAATCCATTCGCCTAGCCAGCACACCCATGCAGGCTTTGGAGATGGCAATTTTGCGTTTATTGGCATTTCGCCCCTTAAGCAATCACGAAATAATTAATAATAATCATTCTCGTAATTCAGAAATTGAAAATTCAGAAATTGAAAATTCAGAAATTGAAAATTCAGAAATTGAAAATTCAGAAATTGAAAATTC
>NZ_BCYQ01000002.1 GCF_001598275.1 Moraxella oblonga NBRC 102422 | reverse complement strand
GAAATTGAAAATTCAGAAATTGAAAATTCAGAAATTGAAAATTCAGAAATTGAAAATTCAGAAATTGAAAATTCAGAAATTGAAAATTCAGAAACCTCTAAAAAAAAATTATTACAACAACAGCTACTCGCCCCAAAAATTGAGTTGTTGGGTCAATGGACTCCTGAAAAATGGGACTATTGGTTGTCAGAAGCTCGCCAACACAAATCGCTAACCACTGATGAATTGGCATTGTGTAGTCATGCTATGATGATGGGCGATATTCATGGCGATTGCCAATTGTATGTGCGTGATGATAATGAGCAGATTCGTTTTAGTTTTCGTAAATTTTGTGAAAAGTTTGCCTCACTCATGCCAAAAAGTCGGCTAAACCCATCATTTACCCTTATTACAGAAACAGACATTCAAGAATATGATGAAGTGCCTTATCAAAAGCAACAACAACGCCAACAACAAGTGATGGAACAAATCCAACACCAAATTATTGAAAGCCCTACCTTGCAAAAGTTATGGCAGGAAGGGTACATTCATCATGATGTAAAAAGTGTTATTTTGCAATCCAAGCTATCAATTGATATTTGATGTGTATTTATTATTGATTGCTTTACCAATATACACCAAACACCAAATCATCACAAAACCCCCAATTACCCCATAAAAGAAATGGGAATGATTTGATTATCCTTCACTTGAAATTGTGAATAAGTCATTATTAAAGGACTGCCATTAAAATATTCATAATTGCCATTCTCCAATAATTTTAAACAACTATCCATACATTCTGTATCAGGCGTTAAATCTAGGGGTTTGGGATTGTCTTTAAAATCTTGCAAGCGTTGTCCACCCACCATAAATCTTTCATTGGGGGTGTCGGTTGGCGTGTAATATTCTTTTTGGTATTCGCTGATACCAAGTGAAATACCAAACATCAATATAAACCAAAGGGAAATTAGGGCAAAGATTTTGAATAAGTGTGATAAACATATTGCAACATTATACAACATCAGAAGAGTTTTGACCCAATAAACCTTTTAACGCCTTATTTTCACTCATCAAAGCGGATATGGTAATATCTTTTTGTTCAATCATTTGCTTTAGATAAAACACTTCTTGTTCTAAATTTTTCAGTCTTTGTTCATCTACACCACCAGAATAATGGTTATGTGTATTATTTTTAATATCGGTAAAGAAATGAAAAACATCGCTACCATTATCCAATAATTGCTTTGGCTCAATACCTAAAACCGCAGAAATTTGAACAAGTTTATCAATCGTTAATTTGGTGTTATTTTGCTCAATGTTTGCATAGCCATTTTTTGACATATTTAATTGCTCTGCTAAATCATCTTGCGTTAAGCCCTTTGCCTTTCTAATGGCTTGGATTTTTTCGTGCGTTTTCATAGAAATTCCTATCAATACCAAAAATTAGGTACAAAACCCCAGTTTTTCTTGGTTTTCATTTACTACTATTAAAAGTATAATTTTAGATTATATAGTAACCAACCAACAACCGTCAAGGGGATTTTATGAACAATCTAGAAAAAGACATCATACCAGTTAGTCAAATTACACTTAGGAAACTAGTGGATATAATTCAACTAGACCCAAAACAAGATATAGATATATTAGGTATTTTTGTGGAATATTCTAATATTTTTATAAATGTTAAAAAAATAGATGGAATACCAGCTAATGTTAAAATGTTTGTTAATTTAAGTGATTCAAATGATGATAATTCAAAAAGAATTAGGCTGTTGGGTAAACTGCGAACCAACACTGACTTTAATGATTCTTATGCATTAGAAGATTCAGTTAATGAAATAAATTCAAGGTACAATATGAATAAGTATTATATAGATTCTGAAGAAAGAGATAAAAGCACTGGAAATGCGTTTATCATATCAGAATATGAAATGTATATACATAGATACATGAGCAAACCAGATTTTTTATATCAAATAAAAAAGTTTGTTGCAGTAATGCTAATTACTCATCACAATGAAGATATTTTCATTTAATAAGGAGCTACCAATGTTAAGTAAATCTATGGTTTTATCTGCCAATCAAGTTAGCATTCAAACCTTGTATGAAGCATTAATAAATGATGATATTGAAATTAAAGATATAGACCACGACAATAATGTTATAACTGTAGAAATTTCTGAATTAAAAATAAATATTTCTTTTTTTAATGGTGGTCTTTGTATAAACATCCCAAAACACATCAATAATGTTGATGCCTATGAAAACGTATCCAATACTATTATTGAATTAAACAATAGTGATATAATGTTCCACTTAGAAGCACATAAGACATCTTCTATCGACATCAATCAATTGCTTGCAAACAACTTTGATAATGTAAGAAAAAGAATCTATGTATCAGCACAACACAAAATATTTTATATGTATTTTTTAAGCTTGGAAGATTTTACTTATCAGCTTAAAAATTTAGCTATACAGTATAAAGAAATATGGGGAAAAATATTAAACGCAAGTTACAAAGAATAAATGCCACATACAAAACCGAGTAATATATTATTACTCGGTTTTTTAACTAACCTTACTCCACCTGCCCTACATCTCTGACCGCCCCTGTATCGGCACTCGTTGTCAAAGCAGCATAGGCTCGTAGGGCTTGGGATACTTCACGCTGACGATTGACAGGTTTCCACGCCTGTTTGCCTTTTGCCAGCTGTTTTTCACGGCGTGCATTAAGTTCATCATCGGTAACATCTAGGTGGATTTTGCGGTTTGGAATGTCAATGATGATGGTGTCAAACTCTTCTACAAGTCCGATTGCACCGCCTTCCGCCGCCTCAGGACTGGCGTGTCCGATAGACAGTCCCGATGTCCCGCCACTAAATCTGCCGTCTGTGAGCAAAGCACACGCCTTGCCCAAGCCTTTGGATTTTAGATAACTGGTGGGATAGAGCATTTCTTGCATACCCGGCCCACCTTTGGGGCCTTCATAGCGGATAATAACAATGTCGCCTGCCACAATTTGGTCGGCAAGGATTGCCTCTACCGCACTGTCTTGACTTTCAAAAACTCTAGCACGCCCTGTAAAGGTCAAAATACTCTCGTCCACGCCTGCGGTCTTGACCACACAGCCTCGCTCGGCAATGTTGCCAAACAGCACTGCAAGCCCCCCATCTTGGGAATAGGCGTGTTCTTTGCTACGGATACAGCCAGATTCACGATTGACATCTAGGTTTGACCATTCACGGTTTTGGCTAAATGCCTGTGTGGTGCGAATGCCAGCAGGGGCGGCGATGTAAAGATTTCTTGCCTCAACATTATCAGGGTTCATAATATCCCATTTGGCAAGAGCGTCCTTTAAAGTCGCACTATGCACGGTTGGCACATCGGTTTTTAATAGCCCTGCACGGTCAAGCTCCGCCAAAATCCCCATCACACCACCTGCTCTATGCACATCTTCCATATGGTATTTTTGCGTGGCTGGGGCGACTTTGGATAGGCACGGTACAGAACGGCTTAAACGGTCAATGTCCGCCATCTTAAAGTCCACGCCTGCCTCGTGTGCCGCCGCCAATAGGTGCAAAATGGTATTGGTACTACCGCCCATTGCAATGTCAAGGCTCATTGCATTTTCAAAAGCCGACTTGGTGGCGATACTTCTTGGCAAAACGCTATAATCGTCCCCTTCATAATGGCGTTTGGCAAGCTCTACTATCATTCTGCCCGCTTCCAAAAACAGCTCTTTTCGCTTGGCGTGTGTAGCAAGGAGTGAACCATTACCTGGTAAAGACAAGCCTAAGGCTTCGGTTAGGCAGTTCATTGAGTTGGCAGTAAACATACCAGAACAAGAGCCACAAGTCGGGCAAGCCGAGCGTTCTACACTTGCGACATCTTCGTCCGAAATCAAATCGTCGGCTGCGTCAATCATTGCGTCCACAAGGTCAAGTTTACGCACTTTTTTGCCGTCATCGCCTGTAACGGTCTCGTGCGTGGTATGCCCATCGCTAAGCTCACTTGCCAAGACCTTACCAGCCTCCATCGGGCCGCCAGAAACAAAAATGGTGGGAATGTTCAGTCGCAAACTTGCCATTAACATACCGGGGGTGATTTTGTCGCAGTTGGAAATGCACACCAGTGCGTCCGCACAATGGGCATTGACCATATATTCCACGCTATCGGCAATCAAATCACGGCTGGGCAAGCTGTAAAGCATACCGCTATGCCCCATCGCAATGCCATCATCCACCGCAATGGTGTTAAACTCTTTGGCGACACCGCCTGCCTTTTCAATCTCACGAGCAACCAGTTGCCCTAAGTCTTTTAGATGAACGTGTCCGGGTACAAACTGGGTGAAAGAGTTGGCAATGGCAATGATGGGTTTATTAAAATCCCCATCGGTCATACCTGTGGCACGCCACAAGGCTCTTGCACCTGCCATATTGCGACCTGATGTGGAAGTTTTGGAACGGTAAGTTGGCATAATAAAATATCCTTTGGCTTATTTGGGTCTTAGATGGATTAAAACCCAACAGTTGGCTACTCTTAAATTGGGGTTATTCTACCATTTTTTAAACCATTTGTATTAAAAATTATAAGTTTATTTTATTTTATAATTAATAAAAATAAGTTATAAAATAAATATATTTACATTAAATTACATTTTATTACATAAAATAACACTCTATATTTTTTGATTAAAAATGAAAAACTTAAATCAATTTATCAATTAAAATAATAAATATCATTTGTAATTTTTACCCCAATCCATTTGCAAAATTGTCTTAAATTTGATAAGGTTAGAAAAGTTTATAAATCATAAAAACAAAATTTTGTGATTGGTATTTTTAAACTTTAAATTATGGTTTTTAGTTAATTGATTTTTAATGAAATTTTTATAAGGCAATCTTGGCTCAAATTGGCAAATCTCATTAAAAATCAGTTTTAAGGATTGTTATTTATGACTGATTTTGATAAATCAAGCCAAAATCCCAACAAAACCGAAACTGCTTTAATGGCAGAAGGGGTTAAAGTGGGCAAATTTGGCATTTTTCCGTCCGTATCTCGCCCTGTGTTTGGGGTGTCGGCACTTTTGATTGTTCTGTTTATGATTTATGGCGTGCTATTTAGCGAACAGGCAGGAGCGGTGTTTGGGGCAATGCAAGGCTTTATTAGTGATAGATTTGGCTTTGTGTTTATTATTCTTGTCAATGCCTGCCTTGTGTTTTGTGCGTATGTGGCATTTAGTCGTTATGGCGATATTAGGCTTGGAGCTCAAACAGAAAACCCACAATACAGTTTTGGGTCGTGGATTGGTATGCTGTTTTCGGCAGGGATTGGCATTGGGCTATTGTACTGGGGCGTTGCCGAGCCTTTGACTCATTTTGCCAATGCCCCACGCACCAAAAGTTTGACACTAGAAGCTGGTGTTGATGCAATGCGGATTTCATTTTTGCATTGGGGTCTGCACGCTTGGGGCTTGTATGCAGTTGTTGCCTTGTCTTTGGCATATTTTCATTATCGGCGTGGACTACCGCTTGCCATTCGTTCGGTGCTGTTTCCTATTATTGGCAAAAAGGTTTATGGCAACTGGGGGCATTTGGTAGATATTTTGGCGGTATTTGGTACGGTGTTTGGGGTGGTAACATCGCTTGGGCTTGGCGTAATGCAACTTGAAACAGGGCTTGTGGCGTTTTTTGATTTAACACCAAGTTTGATGCTAAAAGTCGCTTTGATTGCTGGCATTACCTTTTGTGCCACTTTGTCGGTTATGGCAGGACTTGATAAGGGGGTTAAAACCTTATCCGACATCACAATCATTATAACCCTACTTCTGCTTGGCTTTATGATTGTGGCAGGCCCTACCCAATTTATTTTTAATAGCTTTGTGGAAAATATTGGCAATTATGCCAGCAGTTTGCCATCTTTGGGTTTGTGGAATGAAGCCTATCAAGACACCAATTGGCAAGGTGGGTGGACGATTTTTTATTGGGCGTGGTGGGTAAGCTGGTCGCCATTTGTGGGCGTGTTCATTGCTCGTATTAGTCGTGGACGAACCATTAGAGAGTTTTTGTTTGGCGTTTTGTTTGTGCCAATGCTGTTACTATTTTTGTGGTTCACCACTTTTGGTGGCGTGGCACTACAAATGGAACTAAGCGGTGGTCTGACAATGGGGCTGATTGATGCGGTCAAGGCGGATTCTGGCAGTGCGATTTTTAAATTTATGGAATTTTATCCCTTTACCAAAGGTATGACAACATTGATTTTACTAATGATTGTCTTGTGGTTTGTTACAAGTGCCGACAGTGCAAGTCTTGTGGTGGATATGCTGACTGCTGGCGGTAATACCAATGCCCCAAAAATCCAACGCCTGTTTTGGGTTACCTCACAAGGTGCGATTGCCGCTATTTTGCTAGCGGCTGGTGGTTTGTCCGCCCTGCAAGCGGCGGCGATTGTGGCAGGATTGCCTTTTGCTTTGGTTATTTTTTTGATGATGTATTGCCTTGTGCGTGGGCTGTCCAGAGACCGCCTAACCCTATATCGCAACAGCCAATGGTATATCACCCAAGAAAGTGCCGAACACAATTCGGCAAATGAATTGGTTGATGAGCATTTGTTAAGAGCATTGCCTATTCCAAAAAATGAGAAGGAGGCATAGCATACTAATGGGGCAAAATCTGCCCCATTTTTTTATGGGGCGTACAAAATCCGATGTGTGGCAATTTTGATGTAAAAGATAGCATTCATAACAATATTTTATTATTTTTTAATAAAAAAATAAATTTTTCTTATCAATATCAACCCAATATTCTATAATGATTATCTTTGTGATAAAAAATTATCATTTATTGGTTGAATTTTTTATCAAAATTGCGGATAATATACATTGATAACTATTATCGTTTATATTTAATATTTTGTGATGTTGAAGTGATAGATTATTATGCAACAAATTGGTAAACATTCCCCCAACCAAATCAAGGCATTGGCTATTGGTATTACTTTGGCATTACATGGCGTGGTTGGTTTTGGTGTGGCAAACATGAAAATGTTAGAGGTGACGCCACCAAAAGTAACACCTCCTTTACATATTGAACTTATTAACATCAACTTTGAGGAGTCGCCAGAACCCCCCAAAGAAATGGTTGTGCCAGCCAAACCCAAAACAGAAGTAAAAGAAGTTGAAACTAAAAAAGAGGTTGAGATTAAAAAAACACCAGAAATTCACAAATTTACACCCAAAACGCCAAAGTCATCTGAAAACAAACAAGAGCCAAAACAAGAACCCAAGCCCAATGTAGAAAAGCACTTGGAGCCAACGCTAAACGAACCCAAAATCAATCCTGAAATCCTAGCCCAACAGCAACGCCAAGCTCAATTTGAGGCACAGCAACAACTTGAACGCAAACGCCGAGAACAAGAGCGTCTAAAAGAAGAAGCGGACGCTAAACGTCTAAAAGAAGAAGCGGACGCTAAACGTCTAAAAGAAGAAGCGGACGCTAAACGTCTAAAAGAAGAA
>NZ_BCYQ01000001.1 GCF_001598275.1 Moraxella oblonga NBRC 102422 | reverse complement strand
ACGTCTAAAAGAAGAAGCGGACGCTAAACGTCTAAAAGAAGAAGCGGACGCTAAACGTCTAAAAGAAGAAGCGGACGCTAAACGTCTAAAAGACGGTGAGGGCAGTGGCGGTCAAGGCAAACACAAGGGCAACACAAATAAAGGCAATGACAAAAGCAGTGATAAAGGCACTGGCGGTGGCGAACTCACAAAGCAAGATTTATCTGGTAGAATCTCTAATGCCAGTTGGAAGCGTCCCCCCACTCTTGATAAACTGCCTGGCTCTGAAAATATCCCAGAAGGTCGCTCACGCAGTTTTACTGCTACCATAACCATTGACGTACAAGGCAATATCACTGACGTCAAAGGGGTGAATACAGGCGACAAAGATTTTGATAGAGAGGTGGTACGTGCCATTAAGCGTGCCAAATTCCACCCCTTTAAAAACGAACAAGGGCAACTACTCTCTGGCACAGCCAAACTACCTTTAAGTTTTTAGCATTTTTATATTTTATATTTTGGAGTTTTTATGGATTTTGCACAATATTGGCAAGTTACAGACGCTGTGAGCAAAACCTTATTTCTTATCTTGATTACCCTATCACTCATTTCGTGGGTTGTGGGCATCTCTCGCATCATTTACGCCAAACAAAAGGTAGATGTTGTGGCTGATGAATTAAGCGATGCCATTTCCCAAGAAATGTCAGGGCTGTCAGGGTTAGAATTTGCCCAAAAAAAGACCGCCACCGAGCAATTTTTATTAAAACACATCGCCAATCATCGTTTTGAGTTGGAAAAAGGCTTGCCCATTTTAGGTACAACCGCCGCCATTGCTCCATTTATTGGGTTGTTTGGTACGGTCTGGGGGATTTTTCATGCCCTACACGCCATCGGTAAAAGTGGTCAAGCAGGTCTTGCACAAGTTGCCGCTCCTGTCGGTGAAGCTCTTATCATGACAGGTTTGGGACTTGGGGTGGCGATTCCTGCGGTGATTTTTTTTAACATCATCACCAGACTCAACAAAAAAGCATTGTATCTTGCCAATGATACTGCTCATCATATTTTGGCAACGGTTCGCTAAGGAGACATCATGGCTTTTGAACTTGGTGACGGTAGCTCTGAGGGCATGAATGAAATTAACCTCATTCCCCTCATTGACATCATGTTGGTATTGATGATTATTTTTTTGGTAACAGCAACGGTACTAAATCCTACCGTTCCCCTAGATTTGCCCAAAACTTCCGCCAATGTCAATGACATACCGCCAGAAGTTGTGCAAATCAGTATTGATAAAGAAGGGAAAATCTACTGGGATAAGACACCACTTAACCTAGACGAGCTTAATACTCGTTTTGCCGAAGAAGTCGCCAAAGGTAAAGACCCCCAAGTCCACCTGCGTGCCGACAAAGAAGGCAAGTACGACATGGTGGCACAAGTTTTGGCAACAGCAAGCGGTGCAGGTTTAACCAAAATCGCTTTTGTCAATGAATAAATACACCAACGGACTTAAAATATACTACGAATTGTAGGGGGTCAATTATAATTGCCCCTACTGCCAAAAAACAAATTTGTGGTAATTTTAAGATGGTTTTGGCATACATCGTCATACACTTTTACTTCTTTTTTTAAATCATAAAAAACCACCTGCGTATGCAAGTGGTTTTTTAAAGTCATTTTTAAGCATCAAATGGGTCTTTAAGTACGATTGTTTGCTCTCTATCCGCCCCTGTTGAGATAATATCCACAGGACAACCCACAAGCTCTTCAATACGTTTGATGTAGATTTTGGCATTGTTGGGCAAATCCTCAAAACGAGTAATGCCCACCGTGCTTTCGCCCCACCCTTTCAAAGTTTCGTAGATGGGTGTTACTTTCTCATAATAAGTGGCATCGTATGCTCCTTTGACCTCACCATCTGGCAAAGTGTAGTCGGTGGCAATTTTGATTTCGTCTAACCCATCAAGCACGTCAAGCTTGGTTAGGCAAATACCACTCATGGAGTTTAGTACCACCGCACGGCGAAGGGCTACAGCATCAAACCAACCACAGCGTCTGGCTCGCCCTGTGGTTGCTCCAAATTCATGCCCTACTCTACCCAAATGTTCGCCCACCTCATCAAAAAGCTCTGTTGGAAAAGGTCCTGAACCCACTCTTGTGGTATAGGCTTTAGTAATACCAAGCACATAATCAAAATACAACGGCCCTAACCCTGTACCTGTCGCCACCCCGCCTGCGGTGGTGTTTGAGCTGGTTACAAATGGGTATGTGCCATGATCAATGTCCAAAAGTGTGCCTTGTGCCCCTTCAAACATCAAATTTTCACCATTTTTACGGCGAATTTCTAACTCATCTGTAACATCAACCACCAAATCTTTGAGTTCATCTGCCCACACTTGGCATAGTTTTAGTGTAACATCATAATCAATTGGGTCAACCTTATAGTACTGGGTGAGTGCAAAATTATGATATTCTAAAATCTCGGTCAATTTATCCGCCAAATCAGCACGGAACAAATCAGCCACACGCAAGGCACGGCGAGCTACTTTATCTTCATAAGCAGGTCCAATACCACGCCCTGTTGTACCGATTTTACTATTGCCACGTTTGAGTTCACGTGCTTGATCAAGTGCCACATGATAAGGCATAATCAATGGGCAAGCAGGCGAGATACGCAAACGCTCACGCACAGGTACGCCCTTGTCAGACAAGCCTTTCATTTCTTTTAATAAAGCATCAGGAGCAAGCACCACGCCATTGCCAATAAAGCAAGTAACGCCCTCACGCAAAATTCCTGATGGAATAAGGTGTAGTACGGTTTTTTCACCGCCAACCACGAGTGTATGACCTGCGTTATGACCACCTTGATAACGTGCTACCGCAGTGGCTTTTTCGGTCAATAAATCCACGATTTTACCTTTGCCTTCATCGCCCCACTGGCTACCCAAGACAACGACATTTTTACCCATAATTTTCTCTCTTTTTGCGATTATAAAAACTTAAAAATTGATTGTGATTGGAGCGATTATTCATCACCAACCAATCTCACCGCCCATTGTCCATTATCACGATGCAAAACACCGTCAATCTGAGTAGGTTTATCATCAACAGACAAAGGCTTAATGACCACACACCCTTCATCTTGTAGGGTTTTGATTTGGATATTTAAATCATCAAGCTCATCATCGGTGGCATGCTGTATCTCATCAAAATCCACCCAAATGATTGTGTCCGTTTGTAATTCCACAAATTCCAACAAGCGATTGATGTCCATACTAAACCCTGTTGCCTCTCGTGTATCAGTTGCCCAGTAGCGACCGCCACGCACCAACGCCTGTGTCTGTGCCGTGTCATGGTGATTAAGATAAACATTAAACACAAGCCCTGTATGATAATGATAACCCGACAACTCTGTCAAATCCACACTTGCTGTCATACCGACACTTTGGGTGTGGCTGATGAAAGTGGCAATCTCATGGCACGCACGACCAATCACCTCATCTGACTTGGCAACATCTGATAATTTATTTAATAAATTGTTCGCAGAAGGCAGTTTATCTGCACCAAATGTATGCTTAGCAAGCACCAAAAAGTCTGCTCCGCCTATGATATTTTGGCAAAACTCATGTAACTCTGGCAAAGCCTTTTTATTATATAATGTCATAAGTGTCTGTACATTGTCATGACCAATACCATGTAATGCACATAGACGATTAAAAATCGCCACATGACCAACATCAACATGAAAATCCACACGACTCATGCCAATTTCGTCAAATAATGCCACAAGCAAATCAATCAGCGACAACTCAGCACAGACTTTTTGGGGTAGATTTTCTATGCCAAAAATCTCTGCCCCAAGTTGCATGGGCGTACGCAAGCCAAATAATCCAGTTGGTAGCGTTTTTACCACCTGTCCAATGTAACAATAACGGTCAATGCCCTTGCCATGTTGTGCATCAATCCTCATGATTTGTGGGGTAATGTCAGCACGTAGACCCATGGTGCGACCATTTAACTGGTCAATGAGTTTAAAGGTTTGACGTTTTAACTCATCATCAGCATGGCGATAGAGCGTATCGGTATATTCTATCAAAGGCGGTGCAACCAAACGATAACCATGTGCTGTCAAAATAAATAGCAAAGCATCACGCAAACTTTCTTGTTTTTGGGCGTGTTCAAACAATACATCTACCACGCCATCGGGCAAAAGCCATTGATTTTTTGTCATAATACAATCAACCAAAAAATTTCCCTTAGTGTATCACGAAAAGCACAAGGGGGCTAGGCTAATTATTAAAAATTTTGTTCATTGCAATTTTTTTATACGCAATCAATGTAAATTTGCTATAATGGTAATTTTAATCACCATTTAGGGGGAGTGCCATGCCAAACAAACCTGACCACGACAATCAACCCCTACACGATGAATTAGAAAATACCACCACCGACATCATAGACGAGCTTGATTTGCACGATGAGGCGGACAGTTATATCTATGGGGACGCTGACGCAAGCGATGCTGACACCTTAGAGACAATGACAGTCTATGACCCTGATGCTGACCGATTTGAGGATTTAGAAGACAATCCTGCTACTGATGAAACCATCGTTTGTTATAGTTATTCACGCAAAACAGGTGAACCCATAAACACGCTTGGTATTGATGAAGTAAGTCGCCAACTCACCAACAACAATCAATTTGTCTGGCTTGGATTATACAACCCAAGCTATGAGACCGTCAAAGAAGTCCAAGACGCTTTTGATTTGCATGAGCTGGCTTTAGAAGATGCCTTTGCTGACCATCAACGCCCCAAAGTAGAAAGTTATGGCAACGACACGATTTTTGTGGTGGTGCGTACCGCCAAACTAGAAGATAACCTAATTCGTTATGGCACAACCGCCATTTTTATGGGCAAAAATTTTATCATCAGCATTCGGCGTGGTGCGTCCAATCCTTATACTCCAGTGCGTGAACACTGCCATAGACGACCAGAAAAACTGCGTCTTGGTCCTATTTTTGTATTACACGCCATTTTAGACTTTATTGTTGATAACTATTCACCGATTACCGACCGTTTGGGCAATTATTTACGTGAACAAGAACGTAACATTTTTTCGTATGAATTTAACAAATCCACCCTACGAAATCTATATGAGCTAAAATCCCAACTGGTACATATGAGAGCGGTCATTTTTCCTGTCCAAGATGTATGTAACTTTTTTATCAACCACAAAAAAAATGAATTGGTGTCTGCCTTCCCTGCTGCTGCCAAACCCTATTTTAGGGACGTCAATGACCACCTGCTTCGCTCCATTGATGCGGTAAACGGACTCAACGAAATGCTATCAGTTGCCATGGATACCTATATGGCAATGGTTACTATGGGTCAAAACGATGTCGTTCGCCGTTTGGCTGCATGGGCAGGGATTGCTGCCGTGCCGACAGCAGTAGCAGGCATTTATGGCATGAACTTTGAATTTATGCCAGAGTTACATTGGCGATATGGGTATTTTTTAGTGGTTGGTTCGGTTTTTGTCATCTGCGTTTATTTGTATCATAAATTTAGAAAAGCAGGTTGGTTATAGCTGACATTTGACAGACAACCTGTTATAATAAATCAATTCTTCATCATAAGGATACGTCTATGGCAATGCCTGTTCGTGGTGGTATTTTGACATGTAATATCACCGACCCCCAAACTTTATATGCCAGTTATATGTCATTTGTAACACATGGTGGCATTTTTGTTCCCAGTACTCGCAAACACACCATTGGCGAAGATGTTTTTGTGGCGTTTACCCTACCTGGTTCTGCCGAGCGTTATCCGCTTAATGGCAAAGTAATTTGGGTAAATGAAAAAGGCACAAGTGCTAAACCTGCTGGTTTTGGTATGCAGTTTGGCACCGACCCAAACAGCCTAAAAATCAAAAATGAGATTGAGCGTTTGCTTGCAGGGCAGGTAGAATCAGAACGCCCTACTTTCACCATGTGATTTTACATCAACCAAAAGCACGGTTTTCTCGTGCTTTTTGAGTGTATATGATGACTGTTTTATACTATTTCATCAGTGCGTTGAGTGTGTTTTTATTGCTTGCTTGGTTAGTAATGTTCGTTTTAGCTGAGCAGTTGATTGACCATTTATCCAAAACACGCCACCTAAATCCATGTTTATTTCAAACTCGCACAAAAACCATTAACACCCTAACCAACATCTGGGGAAGCATTTCTATTTTAACACTATGTATTAGTTTGATATTACGCATCTTTTTACCTGTCCATTTTTTTAGTTTATACACTTTCATTCCTGCATTTATGGCATTTGGTATGTTACTAATTTATCTAAATCCACTATTTCAAGAATTAGCACACAATCGCCACACTAACCCATAAACTTCAACTTTTACGGTTTATTTATGAAAAATACTCACCCTTTTTGGCAAATCATTCACACCATTCCCAATTTTCCCAAACCAAACATTGATTTTTATGACATTACCCCCCTATTATGGCATATTGATGAGTTGGTAGATGCCTTGCTTGGGGCTTTGCCTAATAATTATCTAGACACCGTAGAATGCTTTGCGACCACCGAAGCTCGTGGCTTTGTCATCGGCAGTCTCCTATCGGGACGCACTGGCAAACCGCTTTTGCTCATTCGCAAAAAAGGCAAACTGCCACCACCTGTATTTAGTCAAACTTATGACCTAGAATATGGTACAGACACTTTGGAGATTAAGGCAGATTTGCCCCCTCCAAAATCCTATTGGTGGACGATGTATTGGCAACGGGCGGTACATTAAAAGCCAGCAAAAGCCTGTGCGAACAAGCAGGTCATGAGGTTTTGGGTGCATTGGTATTGATTGATTTGCCAGCACTACATGGCAACATTGGTATGCCCACTTTCCACGTCATGCATAATTAATCTTAGAAATAAAAAAAACCGTTCTATCATGAACGGTTTTTTTAAAATGGTTAAAAGCGATTGGGATCATTAAGACTAATGGGTGTTTCATGTACCGTATCATCAAATTCTGGCAACTCCTCCAATTCCTCTGGGGTTGGCTCATAAAGGCTAATGGTTTGATTGCCAAATTTGTCTTCATTTAAAACATATAATCTATCGGAGCGATTCATCACTTTGTGCATAACACGCTGATACCACCCTGCAAAACCTTGGGTGGGTTCATTGGGATTATAATAAAAGGCATTAATCACCGCAGGCAATCCAAGCCCACACACTACGCCAGATAATAATACCACAATAAAGGTATAACCAATTAACACATTGGTATAATCTGATAATTGTGGAATATTAGCAACCGCCAAAATTAGTGCCAGTGAAATACCCCCTCGCACACCGCCCCACGATAGAATTTCCAAACTGCCTTTATAAGCATTTTTGCGAACACTTGGGAATAAAGCAAAAGCAAAAAAGTTTGCCAAAAATCGTGCCAAATGCAAAATAATAAACGCAACAATACCGCCAATGACAATATGAGCATTTAAATCCAAAATAAAGAGTTCAAGTCCAATTAAGGTAAATAAAAATGAATTGATAATCCCCTCAATGGTATGCCAAAAATGATTGATTTCTTCTACATCTTTATGAGCCAAAATGGTTTGCCATTTATCACCAACCATCAATCCACCAATCACACAGGCAATTGGCGCAGAAGCGTGAGCATATAATGCCACCAAATAAGAACCAGATGCCAAAACAGCGGTGGTTAATATCAATGACTCCATTTCATTTTTGCCTTTGAGTAAATGAAGTGCCATTTTACCAAAAGCGATGCCAATAATCACCGCCACAATAATTTCAAATGCCAAATGTTCAAGTACATGCAATAAATTAAATTCACCGCCTTGTATCACTTTTAAGATGGTCATAAATACGGCAATACACATTGCATCATTAAATAACGATTCACCTTCTAATTTAATCATTAAATGATTGGGGGCTTTGATGGAGCTTAATACGCCTTTAATACCAATGGGGTCGGTTGCCCCTAAGGCACTGCCCAATAATAATAGCACAATTAATGGTACAGTATGCCCTGTAATGTATTGAAAACCAAATAATAAACCGCCAAATATAAAGGCACACAACAATAATGCCAAACTTGCCAAAATACCAATTGGTTTCCAATAAGTTTTTAAATCAGCGACTTTAAATTTAAGTGCAGATGCCGTTAAAATAAAACAAATCACCCCATTGATTAAAAAGTCATAAAAGTTAATATGCCGTACCGTTTCTTCAATGGCGTGAATATTAATATTAATAAATTGATTACCCGCCAATAGCGTTGCCGACCATTGCAATAAAAATACAAATAAGGCTGAAACAATCGGTACGCCAATGGCTTGGGGGAGATTTAAAAAGCGTTTATTAAACAAAGTGGTGCTAATAGATACTAAGCAAACCACCACAAAAATTTCTAAAAAAATAAAACTTCCCATTAAACCTTCCTTATCTCAACACAAAACAAATCAACCACTTTAGCTATTGACAATCAAATAAATCACCAATATCACCAATAACATTAAAACCAAAATACACCATTTGGTATATTTATCCCAAAGCTGGTCTAATTTTAAATAAAGCCATATTTCAAACCAGCAATGAGCAATAAAACGAAAAATGGCAACAATGCCTTTTAAAAATTCGTCCATTTTATGTCTTAAATTTAAATTTGAACAATAACCCCATTTTATAAAATAAGGTTATTGTCAAATATGACCAGCTTATTTATGTCTCATATGCGGGAATAAAATCACATCACGAATACTTGGGGCATTGGCAAATAACATTACAAGACGGTCAATACCAATGCCTTCGCCTGCGGTTGGTGGCAAGCCATATTCTAAGGCTTCAATAAAGTCGGCATCATAGTGCATTGCCTCATCATCACCTGCCTCTTTTTCGGCAACTTGCTGTTTAAAACGCTGTGCTTGGTCAATGGGGTCATTGAGTTCTGAAAAACCATTAGCAATTTCACGCCCACCAATAAACATCTCAAAACGGTCGGTAATATGAGCATTGTCATCATTACGGCGAGCCAGTGGCGATGTTTCGGCAGGATATTCGGTAATAAAAGTCGGCTGGCGTAATTTGGTTTCTACCGTTTCTTCAAACACAATGGTTTGTAATTTGCCCAAACCAAAAGACGGTTTTACCTCTTCTTTTAATTCATTTTTGACAAAATTCGCCAAAAACTCACGGTCATTGATATTCTCCAAAGTTAAATTTGGATTATATTTTAAAATCGCCTCACTCATTGGCATTTTGGCAAATGGTGCTTTAAAACTATATACTTCATCGCCATAAGGAATATCAGTTGTACCTAAAATATCCATTGCCAATGTTTCAAGCATTTTTTCAGTCAAAGCCATTAAATCTTGATAATCGGCATACGCCTGATAAAATTCAATCATTGTAAATTCAGGATTATGACGAGTAGAAACGCCTTCATTTCTAAAATTACGGTTAATTTCAAATACTCGCTCAAATCCACCTACCACAAGGCGTTTTAAATACAGCTCTGGGGCAATGCGTAAATACAAATCCATATCCAAAGCATTATGATGGGTAATAAATGGCTTAGCCGATGCACCACCTGGAATAATATGCATCATTGGTGTTTCCACTTCCATATAACGCTCATTGGTCAAAAATGCACGAATGCCAGCAACAACTTTGGAGCGAATTTCAAAAGTTTTACGAGTGTCTTCATTAACCATTAAATCTAAATAACGCTGACGATATTTGACTTCGGTGTCAGAAAGTCCGTGAAATTTATCAGGTAATGGGCGTAATGATTTGGTTAATAATTCAAATTGTTCTAAATGAATATACAAATCCCCTTTACCAGAACGCCCCAAAAAGCCCTTACCTGCGACAATATCGCCTAAGTCTAATGATTTAATTAAATCCAAAGTGTCACTATCTAAGCCTTTTCTATCCACATAAAGTTGAATACGACCTGTCATATCTTGGATAACAATAAAAGAGCCACGATTAAGCATCACTCGCCCTGCAACAGAGGCATAGACTTTATCGCTATTTTCAATGGTTTGTTTATCCACGCCTTCAAATTTATTTTGTAAATCCAAAGCATAATCTTCACGCTTAAAGGTGTTTGGATAAGCAGTTTTGCCATTTTGTTGGGCTTTTTCTTGCAAGTTTTGTAATTTGGTTAATCTTTGGGCGATTAAATCGTTTTCAGAAATTTGGGTTTCTGGGGTTTGAGATTGGTTTGACATAAATATACCTTAACTTTAAATTAAAAATTGTTTGTTATTTTAAGCATTTTTTGATTGCCAATCATCAAAAAATTGCTGTAATTGCTCAGTTTTAATTGGATTATCTACTTTTGGGCAAGTAATATTGTTATCATTTAGCCATTCTAATAACAAATGATGCTTGTATTCGGTATCATCATCGCCATTCGGCATTAAATCATAAACATTTTCAAAATCGCCATCATTGCCCCATTTGTATAAAAAATCTTCTAAACTTTCACCTAAAACTTCAACCTCACCTTCACTTCCTAATAATACCACAGGTAAAATATCATCATTAAAATGCTCTGGTCGCCAAAAACCAATCATTGAACCATCACCCAAACGAAGCCAAATGGCAAATTGATTAGCCAGCTGACTGCCGTTTTCAATCCAGTTATCGTCAAGCGTATCACTTTCAAATTCAAAATAACCCAATTGACCATAGTCAAATTGGTCAGCCCATTGCAAAAAATCTGCCAATAATTTTGGCATTGGGATTTTGTCATTAAATACAGTGTTTATGTTTGACATCGTTAGACCTTAAATAACTATTAAATTTACACATCAACACAATAATTTAATATCAGTTCATCGGCATTCTGACCACCAATACCCCAATTTTCTTTGCGGGTCTCAAAAATGGTTATCTCTACATCTTGAAATGCTATCTGACAATCGTTTAATAAATTCTGATAAATACGCTTTATAAGCGATTTTTTGGTATCCACACTTCTGCCAACAAACATAGATATTTCAATAATCAAATACTCATCACTTCTGTCATCAGGATAAATAAAATTGTCTGAATATAAAGGGGTAAATCGCTGAAATTTTTTCTCTTTTGGGTAAGCAGACTCGGTAATGAGTGCCTGATGAATGGCATTAGCATTCTTTTTTGTCAATCAGTGCTTTGTGAGCATAAATTTGTATTTGGCACATTACCAGTTCCTAAATACTAAAAAGCATAACAGTTCATTGATAATTTTTTATCATCTTAATAAGCTTTGAGCTTTGTAAATAACATCACTACCCTCATTTGTAGATATTTTAGCACTCATTCTTGCCACTCATAACCCATCTTTGAAAGCTCGTATTTTGGACATTATTCAAAATCAATGGTTGTCTATTCTAACACATTTACCCAAATTTAGATACAAAAAATCTAACTGTTCAAGTGCGCCAAAACCTGCTATGATAGGACGACATTAGGACATTGATTAATCCATCAACACAAGGAGGTCTTATGACTACCAAAACTTTTTCTGTTCCCTATCGTATCTTGCGTCAAGATGTACAGGCGCTCTTGATTGATGTGCAAGAAAAGCTAACACCGCACATCTTTGACCACGACGCCATAACGGACAAAATAGCGGTGTTAATTCAAGGCTTACAAACACTTGGTGTACCGATTATGCTAAATGAACAGTATAAAAAGGGACTTGGCGAAACCATACCTAAGCTTTATGAATTGCTGAATGAACCAAATCGCCAAAGCTTTGAAAAAACGAGCTTTTCGGTGTGCGACAACCCACCTTCTTGGGCATACATTACCGCCCAAAATCGCCGTATCGCCCTGCTGTTTGGTATTGAAACACACGTCTGTGTGTTACAGACTGCACTGGATTTGCTTGATAATGGTATTCAGCCTGTGGTTGTTGCTGATGCGGTCGGCTCACGAAATCCCTATGACAAAAAAATCGCCCTACGGCGTATGCGTCGTGCAGGAGCGGTCATTACCACCACCGAAGCGATACTCTTTGAGCTGTGCCGTGATGCCAAAGACCCAGCCTTTAAGACCATTTCAGCATTGGTAAAATAAATAAAATCACCCCAAAGTCCAGTGGTTTGGGGTGATTAACACCGATTGCATTCACAAATCAACCACAGCCAAACCCAAACAAAAATGGCTTTGTTTTGGGATTGTTATCTTGTAAGCATATTACTTAAAAAAACTACAACAGCCACTCTATCGGCAGACGACTGGCTATCCATACCTGTATGCGTCTAGAAAGCGAACTTTGAGGCTCTTTATCGCTGACAACTTCTTGGCCATCTTCTTGGCTATACCAATGTAGCTTGCCATGGTCGTCAAGCTTAACCTCATAGACATTGGCTCTGACATCTTCATGCAGCTTTTGACTGAGCACACTGGCAAGCTGTGGATTATCAATCAATAGCCCAAGCTCAGTATTGAGATTGGCTGAACGCGGGTCAAAATTAAATGACCCTACATACAAATAACGATTATCCACAGTAAAAGTCTTGGCATGCAAGCTTGCGCCTTTACCGTCATAGACACCCCGCACTTTGGCAGGCTTGACCGTTGCACTGTCTTTGAGCTCATAAAGATTGACGCCATTTTTTAACAACTCTTTGCGATATTTGGCATAGCCTGAATGCACCACTGCCACATCATTGGCTGCCAGCGTATTTGTTAATACATGGACTGATTTACCTGAGCCTGCAAGCGTACTTAGCATACGCTCTCCTTGTCTGGTGGGTACAAAATAAGGCGATACAATGATTAGCTCATCTTGGGCTTGACTCATTAATGGTGCAATGTGCTTGGCAAAGATATTGTCCTCTTGTCGTTTGCCAATGACCTTATCAGGGTGGTCGCTAATCAGTGTCGCATCCGCCCAAACAAAGGGCAAATCACCAGCCTGAAGTGCCTTCATAAATGCTGACTCAGTGAGCAAATCAATATAACCTTGAGCTTCTTGGCTTGTGCCAGACAAATCAGCCGCCTTAACATTACCAATAATACTTCTTGCTTCATAGGCAGACTTGCTGTTCCAATAACGGTCAAAATCAGAAGCCATCTCATCCACCGCCTTACCGACAACTGCCACATCAAGGTCAGCAAACATCACACCACTGGTCGCCTCAAAATATTCATCGCCAATATTGCGTCCACCCAAAATACTCACCAAACTGTCTGCAGTCAAAGACTTATTATGCATACGCCGATTTAAACGGAAAAAATCACTCAAATAGCCCAATGGGCGAAACCCTCGCTGCATATAAGGATTAAACAACCTTACCTCAATATTGTCATGGTCATCCAAAGCGGCAATGACCCCATCCATACCTGCCATCGTATGATCATCAAGCAATAGCCGTACACGCACACCACGGTCGGCCGCTGCAAGTAATCGTTGGCTTAATAGTCGCCCCGAAATATCATCATGATAAATATAATACTGTAAATCAATACTTTGGCTCGCCGTCTCAATCAGTGCAAGGCGTGCCAAAAAGGCATCACGACTATTTGCTAATGGATAAATACCACTTTTTTGTGGTTCTTTTGCCAAGGCGGGTAAAAGATGCGAAGCAATCGCACCTTGGGGATTAGGCTTGATATGCTCACTAACGGACTTTGCCCCATGGTCAGGTAGGGCCTTGTAAGTTAGTAAAGCGGTCAAAACAAGTATTAGCACAAATGCAATCAAAAAAACCGCCATACGCTTTATCCATTTTTTAGTAAAATTTAATACAGTCATTTCAAATTTCCAAACACTGACAAACAAAACAATCCTAAGCCTAACATGCATGTTATAATTTTTGCAATTTGCCAGATTGCCAAAATTCACTATTCTATCATAAAATCACACATTATAAAATCTGCACCCCAACTTATTGTGTAGGTGCGTATTAGAACCCATTGTTACAAATCCTTACAAATTCCCCCTTTACCCCCCTGCACCAACCCCAACTACGGGCAAAAAGAACTGCCTTGGGAAGATACACATTGGTGGACAACGCATGAAGCTTGTGAGGAAGAGTTTAAATGTGTATGCTTGTATCCTTTATCGCCAGATGGGGTGAAATCATTTTAATTCCCTTATAATAAATCAGCTCCCAAAATCATTTTTGAGAGCTGATTGAAATTAACATCTTAGCTTATGTTATTTTTTCTTTTTAACAACATTACAGGTTTTGTATAAAAATTCAGAATCAGGTGCCGAAATATTCACTGTAGTTTTGTTGACAGTTTTATAATCAAAGGCTTCTGTTGATAGACTAAAATTATTTTCATCACCAAACTCTGTGCTCATCTCATCACTGTTGTATAAATTAATCGGCATAAAGCGAGTTTTGCCATTTAATTCGGCTTCAGCGTAGGTGGGTAAATTCTGCTTATTATTGTAAAGTATGTTAAAAATCAGTAAAAATATCCAACCAATTTTTTCTATATTATGGCAAATGATAACATCTAAAAAATTACTTAGCAATCGTCCAATCCACCAATTTTAATACCACAGGTCTTAAAACAGCAACACAACAAAAGGCAATTGGAAAAGCAATCATATAAGCCCTAAGCACACGCATAAAATAATTACCGCCAATGCCTGTATTCACCGCAACGAGTACCGATGACATCAAAAACGCCATGATGCCAGACATATAAAATGCAAATACCACAGGGGTAAATTTAGCAGGAATAAAACCTTTCATTATATCAACAACCAAATTAATTAAAGAATGGCTATCATTATAGCATTGTTATCATCACTTGCCTTTTGATAGATATTTTTTAAATCATTAACCACCTGCAATAACCAGTGTTTATTATCCTCTTTTTCATCATCAGAGATTAGACTGGAAAATCCATAAATGCCATAGGTAGCAAAATCATCAAAATTGATGTTGTTTAGTATTTTTTCTATATCTACTTTTTGTAGTTCTTTGGCAATTTCTTGCACAGTTTTTGGTTCATTATAAAGCATTGGATAATCACCATTTTCAACCTCTTCTGGGTTTAGGCAATTTTTTGCCATAATCACATCTTCTAGTTGTGTGGCATTGATTAGGTTTATTGTTGGGTTGGATAATATAAAGGATAAAGCGTGCCAACTTTGACCCAAATCCAGCACTTCAAAATTATCCAATTCACCACTTTCACTTAATTGCCAATAATCAGAAATTTTATCCACAGGAATGGAAATTAACTCACATTGCATACTCATCTTAATTACTCCAAATAATTAAAAATGCTAATCCGCCCCCACACTCGCCATCAAATCCGCCTGATGTTCTCTTAACAAACTGTCCAATAATTCACCCAAATCGCCTTGCATAATGGCATCTAATTTATACAAAGTTAAATTGATACGGTGGTCGGTCATTCGCCCTTGTGGAAAATTATAAGTGCGGATACGCTCGGAGCGGTCGCCAGAACCAACCAAATTACGGCGAAGCTCGCTACTTGCGTCCACTTGTTTTTGTACCTTTTCGGCTTGGATTTTGGCAACCAGCATACGCATCGCTTTGTCTTTGTTGGCGTGCTGGGAGCGTTCTTGCTGGCATTCCACCACCGTGCCTGTGGGGATATGGGTAATACGGACGGCAGAGTCGGTTTTGTTGATATGCTGACCGCCCGCCCCACTGGCTCGGTAGGTGTCAATACGCAAATCGGCAGGGTTTAGCTCCACCGTGTCATCAATCTCAACCTCTGGCATTACCGCCACCGTACACGCCGAAGTATGCACTCGCCCTTGACTTTCGGTCTCTGGCACTCGTTGCACACGATGAGCCCCACTTTCAAATTTAAGTCTTCCGTACACACCTGTACCTGATACACGGCTGATAATTTCTTTATAGCCACCGTGTTCGCCCTCATTGGCGGACAAAACCTCCACCGTCCAGCCTTGCGATTGGGCGTAGCGTTCGTACATACGAAACAAATCGCCACTAAAAATCGCCGCCTCATCACCGCCTGTGCCTGCACGGATTTCCAAAAAGGCAGGCACTTTGTCATTGGGGTCTTTGGGGAGCATTGCCAAGTTTAGAGTTTCGGTCAATTCGTCAATTTTGGCTTTTGCCGTCTGGATTTCATCTTGGGCAAGCTCACGCATATCGGGGTCGGACAACAGTTCATTGGCCGTTGCAAGGTCGCTTTCAGCCCCAGTAAAGGCGTGCCAAAGAGCGACAATTTCGGATAGGTCGCTATGCTCTACCGACAAAGCACGAAACTTTTTGTTATCACTCATCGTCTCGGGGTCGGATAACAGGGCAGTCACTTCCTCAAAGCGGTCGGACATTTGGTCAAGGCGGTGGCGTAGAGAGTCTTTCATTGTCATTCTTGGGATAAATAAAGCGTTTATTTTGCCATACTTTAATCAATTTTTCCAATCTTTTTAGCGTTTGCTGAGCCAAACCCCACTTTCAATATGGTGAGTATAGGGAAATTGGTCAAACAAGGCAAATCTCTTTATTTCATGTGTTTTTGTCAGATGACATAAATTGTCAAATAAAGTATCAGGATTACAAGAGATGTAGATGATATTGTCAAAATTCACCAAAAGTTTTAAGGTGTCATTATCAATTCCTGCTCGTGGTGGATCAACAAATACCGTATTAAAGTCATAATTTTTAATATCAATATTACTTTCACTTAACCTACGAAATTCTCGCTTTCCTATATAAGCCTCGCTAAATTCCTCTGCTGATAGCCTTGCAATATCAATATTATCAATCTGATTATACTTTATTGCCCATCTGGCGGAATTAACGGAAGTTTTTGCCATTTCCGTTGCCAAAACTTTATTAAAATATTTGGATAATGGCAAGGTAAAATTGCCATTGCCACAATATAACTCCAACAAATCTTTTTTGCCATTTATCTGACTGATATTATCTGCCACATCACAGGCAAAATTGAGCATTTTTTGACAAACAAAAGCATTGGGCTGACTAAACCCACCTTCCACCTGCTGATAATAAAAATCAATCTCTTGACCTTTGATATTGACACTTATTTTTTCGGTGATAAAATCATCAGACAAAACAACTTTTTGCCCACGACTTCTACCAATGAGCTTGATGTTTAATGTATTGGCTAATTCATTGGCTAATATTTGCCATTCATCGCCTAATTTTTTATGATAAATTAAAGTAACCAGCATTTCGCCATGTAAGGTATTTAAAAAATCAATTTGAAAGAGCTTCTCTTTTAAAATGGGATTGGTTTTTAAATGATTTAATAAAACAGGCATTAAGTCATTGATGGCACGGCTTGCGATTGAAAAGTCGGTGATTTCAATGACCTTTTTGGATTTGCCATCTCGCTCAAACATGGCATAAAACATATCATCAAGCCCATTTAAACTACCATCTCTATCAGTATGCCAAACCCTAAATTCAGCACGCTGGCGAAAATAATCCATCGGTGATTCATGCACTTCTAATGCTGGTGGATTAAAAATAGCAAATTGACTGTTAATGCGTTGTATTTTTTGGTTAAGCTGAGCTTGATAGTTAGCAACTGTTAAATTTTGGGCAATCATGGCAAATCTTACAAAAATCAGGGGGTAGCCATTATAACAGAGATATTAACAATACAAAACCCAAAAAAGCACCGATTTTTGGTAAATTCATGCTACACTATGGCGACTTTGGTGATTTGTTTGGAAAAAGTCATGGATTTTATAGTACAATTGTTCTCCCAATATGAAACTTACACGCCCCTGCTCATGACCTTGGAATTCATCGCCACTTTTTGCGGGGTAGTCAGCGTCATTTTGGTGGGACGTGGCAATATTTTGGCCTATCCGATTGGGCTGATTAGTACCACATTATATGTCTATTTGCTTTGGCAATGGCAATTATTTGGTGATATGCTTATCAATGCTTATTATACTGCCATGAGTATTTATGGTTGGGTAAACTGGTCAAAACATAAAAATCATGATGTCGCCATTATTGAAACCACAACAAAAAAAGAGTGGTTTATTGGCACATGGATTGTCATTGCGACATTTATCTTTGTGGGTATTGTTTACTATTTCAAACCATTCATTAACAATAATTTTTCCTTTGACAATATCACATTAGGATTTTATAATTACGCCCTAGCTGATTATACAGATATGCTAACCACCGCCCTCTTTTTGGTTGCAATGTGGCTTATGGCAAAAAGAAAAATAGAGCACTGGATTATTTGGATTATTGCTGATGCGATAAGCATTCCTTTGTATTTTTATAAAGGAATGTTATTTACTTCTATCCAATATACTTTATTTACCATCATTGCTATTATTTCTTATTTTTCTTGGAAAAGATTGTTAAAAATTCAAAATGTCTATGATAACACCAACCAAGCAACCCACTAATATTAAAAAGATTTTAATTCTAGGTGCAGAATGTACAGGCAAATCCACCTTGGCAAAAGATTTGGCAAATACTTTTGATACTAGTTATGTCTCAGAATATATGCGACTTTATTTAGAAAAAAAACCTACTGGATATATCTGTCAGTATGATGATTTGTTGCCGATTGCTATGGGTCAAATAACGCTAGAAAATCAACTATCCAAACAAGCCAATCAATATCTATTTTGTGATACTGGCATATTTGAAATCATGGCTTACGCTTTTTGGTATTTTAAAAAATGCCCTGATGATATTATAAAATTAGTTAAAAATAGCCAGTACGATTTGGTGCTATTAACTGATGAGCAAGGCATAACATGGCAAGCTGATGGCATGAGGGATTTGCCTCATGGTCGGCACAAAATGCGAGAGCATTTTATCACACTTTTATCTGATTTTGGCTTGGATTATTATTCAATTTTTGGTAATCGTCAAGAAAGAATCCAGCAGGTAAATCAATTATTAAGAAAACTTAATTAAGGTCAAATATGAAAACATTAAAACCCACTTTATTGATAGATGCTCGCCACATTCATGAGAATGCCGTGTTGGAAGTAGATGCTCATTTTAATGACAGCGACACTCTATCTTTGATATTACACCCAAACCCAAAAGCAGGGGGTGATATGAATAATAAAGTTGTTACCACTTTATATCGTTTTTGCAAAGAAAATAATATGAATACTGTGCGTTTTAATTATCGTGGTGTTGGCAAATCCAGTGGAAATATTGAATATGGTAACGGCGAGTTTTTAGACAGTTTGTGTATATTAAACTGGGCAATTAATCAAACCAAGGCAAAAAAATTATGGCTGGCTGGTTTTTCATTTGGAGGATTTATTGCCTGTCGTGTTGCTAACGAATTAGCAACCAAAAATCTTAATATCACACTTGACAAATTAACCCTCATCGCTCCATCAATTGAAAAAAATGACCCTAGCGGTTTAGTTTTACCAAAAGATACTTTGGTGATTTATGGTGATAAAGATGAATTTGTCAGACCCAGTAGCATGAATGATTTTGTTTATGAGTTTAATTTACGTCAAAAAATCGTTAATAATGCCACGCATTTTTTTCATGGTCAACTTAACCAACTAAAAGACAGTTTAGAGATATAAACATTGACCCAATCAACCACCAAACTTTCTGCGATACTAGATAGATTGTTGTGGAAAGTTTGTAAATCATTTAACTGTCTTGATAATATTCCAATAGTATTTCAAGACCTGTTTGTCTTATGGTGGGTTTATTGATAGCATCTAATATCGCTTGAGACGTACTATAAATTTCAATAGATGTTTTGGCACGAGTAACCGCAGTATAAATAAGCTCTTTGGATAATAACCTTTCATTGGCTTTATCAAAACAAATGGCGACTTTATCAAATTCAGAACCTTGCGATTTGTGAATGGTCATGGCATAAGCAGTACTAACCACATCACCACCAAGCACACTAATATTGAATGACTTAATTTCGTTATTATCATAAAAATAAACTTGCAATTGGTTATCATGGCGACCACTTTGCAAACAAATGCCAATATCACCATTATACAATCCCAAGTCATAACGATTTTTCAAAATCATCACAGGGCGACCATGATACCAATGATAATTCGTCATATAATGATTGAGATAATTTTGTTGGTAATTTAACGCAATATGTTTATTAATCATTTCATCGCCACAAGACGACAAATGTGAAGCGGTTAAAATACGATATTGATTAAATACCGTCATAAGCTGTGCTATTGCTTTGATTTTTTCTGACTTACTCATGGCATAAAATGAGTGTTTTAGCTGTTTGGCTAAGTCAAAATATGCTTTATAAGGCGTGATTAGACCATCATAAAACCATTTGGTATTATGTGCAGAAATGTCAAAAAATTCCAACTGATTTTCTGGACAAATCAACCCCTCAAATTGCTTCCATGCTATTTGTGTTGGCTGATTAATGAGTTTTGCCAATTTGCCCACGCCAGAGCCATCATCAAATCGCTTAGATGAGATGAGTTGAGCACGCACATTCTGTAATTGAGGCAAACGACACAAATCTGCCAGCACCGCCCCAGCATCCACTGCCGACAACTGATAAGCATCGCCAAGCAAAATCAACCTTGCCCCCAACTTCACTGCTGACAATAGCCACATGGCAAGTTCCACACCAAGCATGGACGCTTCATCTACAATGATAAGCTCATAGGGTAAAGGGTTTGTGGCATGATGACGTGGTATGCCAGATTTACCAATCCCAAGCAAACGATGTATGGTCATCGGCTCTGGTAAGTGTTTGATGGATTCATCGTTGTCACCTAGACTATTTTCCAAGGCTTCTTTCATGCGTTGAGCGGCTTTGCCTGTTGGTGCAACCAGTGCCAAATTTGGGTTATCGGTCATTAAAAGTGCCTTGACCACTGATGCTACTGTAAAGGTTTTGCCCGTACCTGGTCCACCTGTGATAATACTTAGGGCACTATGGGACATAACATGAACAGCGTGCAATTGCTCTTTATTAAACTTAGGATTAACATCAATCACCAACGATGGCACAGACACACAACTAATTTGGTGTAAATATGCCAATAATTTTTGTTCGGCATAAAAGCTACGGTGCAACCAAAAATGTATCCTCCCACCCTGATAGAGATAAACAATCGGTCTATCGCTTCCCACCCCACCAAACAACACATGATGTGAAAATTCATCAACCCAACGCTCAAATGAGCATTCAAGTCTATACCTACTGTCATAATAAAACCACAAAACCCATTGTATCAACTGTTGATATAATGCTTTTTGGGCATTAGAAACAGGTGGGTGCACGACCAATTCAAACACATCCACCAAACGCTTTGGCACATCACCAATATACGCTTTGACACTTTTAAAATCATGCTGTTGATCTATGTCACAAAACAAATCTTGAAAATTTACCTGTTGATTCAAAGACTCTTGAATTATGGTTATTACAGGCATAACCAAAGCAGATTGCCACGCAGTTAAATTCAATTCACCCTGAATCATTTTATCATCGGATAAAGATAAAACTGTATGCCCCAGTTTTAACTGCTCCATAATCACAAAATAAATCAATCCAAATACCGCCTGAGATGATATGGATAATTCTGTTCTGTGAGTCAATAACTGTTTTTCATCATACCAAGATTGGTTATGTTGCAAACGATTCATGAGATAATCTTGAATACCACCACTATGAGAAAATCGCCATTCTTTTTCCATATCATACCCCTTTATCATTTAATCCAAATAGTTTATCCAATGCTAAAATCAAACTCATGGGTGGTTGCCAAGTAATTCTCCCCAATGACAAATCACGCTTATCCACACCTCGCAAAAAGATAAATTCTACTTCGCCCAAATAGCATTGTTCATTACCCACATAATCCTTAATACGCAATGATAATAAACGATGCAATGCTACTTGATAAATACAGGCTTGCAACCAATAACCAGACTGCAACATGGTATCATTAAGTGTATTTTTTTCATAATAACATAGCTCTTGACCGACAAAATTTGATTTATAATCCACGACATAAAATTTGCCATTATATTCATATACCAAATCCATCACACCATTTAAAATATCATATATTTGTTTTTTATCATCACTTTCAATCAAATAAAATTTGTCTTTGTATTGTTGCAACAAATCATTTAAACCATCAATATTAAATGACTCTGAAAGCCCCAAAGAAAAACTCATCTCTTTGATGAATGATGGTTTTTTAGCCAACTGCAACTCTAATAATGATACCCCCGATGACATGGGTGTATTCATAATAAGTTGTAACCAATCTTTTAATTGCTGATGTGCAGATGGTGTATTTTCTACCATATCATGACTGGTACGAGAAAGCATATATTGTTTAAATAAGTCTGATTTCATCGCACATTCATTAATGATATTACTGACATACTTCTCATCATTGGTATTAATTTTTTGCAAAAGTTCATGCAAAAATGTCCCAGCATCTTTACCTCGCATAAAATCACGGCGAATGTCATGAATATCGTAAGTCATGGCACTTGCATTCATATCACCCAACATCAATAATGCAGTTTCTTGTTCTTCTTGGTCGTACCAAGATTTATCCAAACGACTCATCAAACCAGATGCACTGGTACTGTGCTTGCTCTTAGTGTCAAAATCAGCAAATATCTCTTCCCATGACTGATAATCTATTTTGGTTCTTTGTGTTTTTATGGCATGATATGGCGTATCAACCCACGTACATTCATTTAGCTCAATCCAATCTATATGATTTTTTAACCTATCAGGCAGATTTAGTTTTGCATTATCTGTATTATCAAACCATAGATATAATGGACGTTCTTCTAAAACGGTTTTATTATAAGCATCTCTTGCCACCACAAATAATTGTTCGCACGCTCGTGTTAGGGCAACATAACCCAATCTTCTTAATTCATCTATTTGTTCTTTGATATATTCACTTTGTTTGCTCTTATTGGGAGAGATATATCGTACAAAATCATCGGTACTGTATGGATAAAATTCAATTTTATTTTTGTCTTTTTTACCCTTCAAAGCATCATCAAGCTCAAATACATAAACAATATTAAATTGCAAACCTTTGGATTTGTGAATGGTTAAAAGATTTACCCCAGATTCACTTGGTAAAGGTTTTCTTTCATATCTCTCTTTATCATCTGGATACATCATCATTTCATCATACCACGCCAACAAATGCAATTCGTGATGATGTTGCAAACGACTTTCACCACCGATAATCTCAATGAGTTGCCATAAATCTGCCAAATACCGCTCACCTTGTTTAGCACATTGTTGCCACAAATTAGGATATTGATTGGCAATATTTTTTAATGGATTATTTAATAACGCATAATAAAGACCACTCATCACACCATGCCGATACCAATTTTTTTTGGCTTCTTTTAAATAATTAATGATATTAATATAATCTTGTTTTCCAGATTCAATGATTTGCCATGCTTCTTGTAGATTCATATCAAAAAGCGAACATGTTAATAACCGCCCAATATGTCGGTCGGTAGGATCTATCATGGCAGTAAATAACGCATGAATATCTTTGGCGGATTGGGTGCTAAAAATACTCACACTTTGTGCGGAAATGGCAGGAATGCCTCGTTGATTTAGTGCCTGTTTAATGATGGCAAGCGTACTTTTGGTGCGTGCCAATATCGCAATATCACTTGGAACAATTTCTCTATCTACAACTTGATTGGAAATTTTATTTTTATCAGTAATTTTGTGATGATGTAGCAGATTGTTAATATGCGACACAACATAATCAATAGCGTTGTCTTTATTGGCATAATCCACATGCAAAACACTCACTGCATGATTACCCAAATAATCATCATTGTGTGATTTGTGCCATGACAAATGAGAGTTCGGCTCAGCTGCTTTAATATATTGATAATAAATACCTACACCCAAATTAGCAGGGTTTTCATGATAAGTTTTGTCATTATTTAAAAACCATTCATTAAGCGAATCAATCAAATTTTGATGAGAACGGCGATTTTCCACCAAACTTAGTGATTGGTCTAATAATGATGGTTGATTGGTAGTTTTGCCATAATTTTTGATAAAATTATAATTGGAAACATCACCACCCCGAAAATGATAAATTGCCTGCTTTGGGTCACCTACCAATAACAAAAACCCTTTAGGTGATTTTTGCTGATTACGTTCTTTTAACATAGCATCAAGATACAAATGACGCAATAAATCCGCCTGCAAACCGTTAATATCTTGGGATTCATCAATCAATGCCACAGGATATAAATGACGAATATGACGGCACAATGATTCGCTTTTTGCTAAGGCTTCATTTAACCGCACCATCTGAAACGTAAAAGTGCTTTGTTGTTCACTTTCTAATTGTTTTTTAAAATTTTGGCGAATATCTAAGGCAATACGCCGATACAACTGACGTGCATAAATATCTCCCAATGTACTAATTTTTGCAATCCATTCATTGAGCTTGATGAGTAAATGCAAGGGTAATTGTAAAAATACCTCTTTTTCTTTTTCAAAATTTTTATTAAATAAATCATTAAAATTGTCACTTGTGCATTCACCAAGCCATTTTTTTTCTTCGGTGGTGAGATTGTGGTAAAAATCTTGTCTGTCTTGGCTGATTTTTTGTATGATATTTGGCAAACAATAAAACAATTTTGTCAAAGGTTTTTTGCCATTCAAACCAAATTTTTTAGCACCATCTGGCTGACAATAGGGCAAAAACGCCGACCAATCTGTCGCCAAAATCTCACCAATAAACCCATCAAACGCCACCCATACATCATCAATACTTACCACTTCATCAATGCTTGCTTGATAAAACTGTAAAGTCGTCTGTACCACCTGCAATGCTGATGCCACATCATCAAATAGTTCTGATGAGACAAGCCTTGCCAAACGTGGCTTGGTCATCACACGATGATGTTCACGGCGTAATTCATCATGAATAAGAGATGTTAGTTGTTGCTCACTTTGCATATCGCTGATGAGTGTGGTTTTGGTATGATAACTAATCTCGCCTGCAAATTCTTTGAGCAATTTTTGGGCAAGACTGTCAAGCGTCCCCACAAACAACCTATCCAAAGTCGCAAGCAGAAGAGACAGTTGATGCACCGCCCTATCCATTGCGGACGTATCTTTATCACAAAGCAACTGCTTGACAAGATAAACATGAATAGGGTCATCACACGATGCCACGCCAGAATCTTTGGCAACCTGCACAAGCTTATCCATCACATCATCAATATGTTGTCCAAATCCTACCTCAAACCATCGTGGATAAGTCGCACGCTGGGCAATAATCCATTGTAAATACTGATAAAATTCCTGCAAACGACTTTGTAATCTTTCTTGAATCTCTTGGGCAGAATCCCGAGTAAATGTTGTGGCAATGATACGCTCTGGGGAGTATTTTTTCTCAACCAACAAACGCAATAAAATCCCCGTCAAAGTCCAAGTTTTACCTGTACCTGCGGACGCTTCAATCAAATAACCGCCATTCAAAGAACAGGCGATGGCGGGTATGGATTCGTTCATGGTGATTGGTGAAGTTGTCATGTTTTTATGATTTTAAAATAATGGAAAAATGCCTAATCAATGGCTTTTAGATGGCGAAGCAACGGCTCAAACAGCACATCAGTCATGGGCAGATGAGCAAGAAGCATGGCTATGGGGTCAGCATTGCCTAGCACAAATTGCCAATTCTCATCAAGTCTATCTAGCCAGCCCCCAAAAGCCTTGTTGGGGTCAAATTTATCTTCTTGGCGAGATAGACCAATCAACGCATTTTCTACCGTCATGATGATGGGCTTGGTCTGAGCAAGAGTTGCAAATAGCTTGAAGTTCGTCAAATGTGCCACCGCTTCAGCTTTGGCAATGGCGGGCAAATAAAACGTGGTTTTATCTTTGTATTGTTTTAGGGTGCTATCAGCCCCCGCAAATTGCCAAATGCTGATTTTTGTCCCCGTAGGCACTTCATCATCGGTCAGTTGCCACAACAAATGTCTTAACCAAAAATTAAGTAAATGCTTGGGTCTAGGCTTGGAAGGACTAACATAAAACCACACAGGCGAATCATGGGGCAACCTGTCCGTTAGATGATACCATACCATGCCATCTATGCCAATTGCCACTTTTTGTTCGTGAAGCTTGGTGATACATAATGACAATCGCCGTGTGTCCAACGTAGGTAATGTGATATTGACGTTTTGCAATCCTTCAAAAAATTGCTTAAAACGCTCCATCGTATGCTCTTTGATGTCATGAGGCATTTGTTGCCGAACCACGCCAGCAGGCAACAGACTGTCATAATACAAAGGTTGTAGCGTCTTGTTTGTCATCACATCGTCATTGCATTGCTCTTCGTCAAATGCCCCAGCCGCCACCGCCTCTAAAAACATCTCATTTACTTGATATTTACCCAAACTATCCAATGATAAAGGTTCATCAAGCTCTGTATCATATTGGGTACTTGGCAAACCAATTTTTGGCTCTAAAAACGCCCCAATCATGTCTTTTAAACTGCGTATGATGTTTGACAATCTATCATCATGTGGCTTGCCAGTCGTGCAAATGTGATTGTATAATGCTTGTGCGTTATCATGGTTTGGCTGTGCTTGATACAGTGCCATCAATGTCCACGTTTGGCGAAAAACGCCAGCCCAATACGCCAATGTTTGTGCATCTAATAATGCCACCTTATTTTCAATCACTGTTGGCGTACACAATGTCTCCCACACACTTTGCCACAATGGTGCAGGAGGTAGATAACATTGCCGTTCATGTTTTAAGTGTTCAATATGGCGTTTTAATGGCTCTAACACCCCATAAGAATCATCATCGGTGCCTTGATTGACATAAAAATTTTGTTCATCAAAAGGTGTAGCACAATGCCATGTGATTAAATAATCTTTCACCAAAGACGACATGGCACGACTGATTTTGTTCATGTCCATGCCATCATTGTCGTCCACCTCCCCTTCCCACTTGGCTTCTTCGGTGAGAAATTTGACAAGCTCACTCACAGGCGACGCAGGCAATAGCGTATTTTTACCATCTGGGCTAAGCCCATTATAAAAAATCATTGCCTTATCCGTACAAAGTAGTGCGTCCAAAAACGCCCCATTATCATCATCTTCGTTGTAGCGGTCGCCACGCCATTTTAGCCCTGCTCTCATCAAATCAAGCCGAACCGATTTATCTTGTCGAGGAAAAGATGACAGATTCATGTCCAACATCACAGTCAGTCCAAAAGGAATGCTCCTAACCGCCCCAAATCTTGCCACCGTAATCACCGATGATGGTTCAGCACTTACCGCTTGGGCGATTGTGGTTTCTGCCAAACTTTGTAATACAAACTGACAACTTAGAGCAATGTCGCTTTTTTTATATCCTTTGTCATTGTTTTGGTAATTGTCATAATTGGCATTTGCCCTTAGGCTTGCTTTTATGGTGTTTTTGGTATTAAAAATCGCCCGCATTTCTACTGTTTTTTTCAATTTGTCAAAATAGCGGTCAATGATGTCTTTTTCAAAACTGTCCAAAATATGCTCCACCACATCTACTTTGGTATAATCATCACGATGGGTATCCAACCCTTGATGAATGGCGGTCAAAGCAGTGATGATGGGTTCATCAGACAACTGTACACCCACCAATGGCAACACTTTTTCAGCAAAGGCGTTTTCTTGCCACGCAAAGGGGTGTAATGTGTCATAAGCCTGTGGCGTACCCATGATGTTTGGAGAAATCAAACCCAAAACCACACGGTCTAAGGCATAGCTAAATGTATAACGATAATCATTGTCTGCCTCGTCCAAGGTTTTTGCCAAATGTCGCTCATCAAAACCCCGTTTAAACCCCGCCTGCGTCAAAAGCTCACAACCCCGTTTCATCTCTTCAAAACTAAGCCCAAACGACTCATATAGTGGAGGTGTCAACAACCATTCGTAAACGTCTTGAGCATAAAACCGACTGGTCGGTTTGCCAAGCAGTTCATAAAAGCCCAATATGGCATTAACCAAATCACTAATCTTTTTATCAGGTACGCCTGTGATTTTGATGGGTAGACTTAGCCCATCCATGCCACGTCCATCAGGAAACACCGCCCGAATCACGTCTTCGTTTTTTGCCACATCAGGCAACAGTATCACCACATCAGACAGGTTGGGACGACTACCGTCAGACTTTGGGGTGTTTAAATATTGGGCAATATATAGCCGTGCCAGTTCAAGCTGACGTTTTAGGCTGTGGCAGGCATGAATAGATAAACTATCATCAAAAGGTAGGGGAGTTAGCATATTTTTTGCTAATGATAGCGTAAAATCCTTTGCCATATTTTTGTCTTGCAGTACCAAAATATCTTGTTTGATACCGCTTAGCAAACTGAGCTTGTTTGGCGTTTGATTTGGTAACTCACCAAACAGTTCATCAAAATCATCTTCCATATCCGCCATCTCAACCAGCATGGCAAAAGTTTCACGAGATTCTTTGCCAAGCCTTGATAATAGTGTATGCCCATAATCTTTTAGGTGGACATGTTCACGGTTGATGATGCGTTGGTGTTCAAGCCAATATTTATCCACAATATCCGCCCAAAACATCTTGGACGGATTAAAATGAAGCAGATGTATGTCGCTGTATTGGGATAAACGTTTTAAAAAATCCAGTTCTACTTGGGGGATTTGTTGGACGGTAAATAGATACAAGGTTTCTAGTTTGGCACGAGCCGACAACGCCAACTCTTTGCCCCGATTGCCTTGTAAAATTTGCCAAAACCGCTTTTCAAGACTATGGCGATACAGATAGGTTTGTCCAAACAGCTCGCACCACAAAAAATGTAAGGCTTTTTCTAAACTCAAATAATGCTCTTGTAACCAATCTGGCATGGGTTCGGGGGGTGTTTGTTTGGGTTTTTGATAATCATGATTGCCAAACATTGCCAACATAAAAGTACAAGAAGCAAGTGATTGGATATGTTTCATGGTGCGGTGCAACATTTTGCCAAGTGTCCAATCCATAAGCCATCTATCGTGCAGTACTCTACCACCAAAATCATCAGGACGTATCACGATGAATTGTTCATCAAACTTGGCTTTGTCCGCCATCATTTTTTTGACAGTGTTTTGTAAAGATTTGTTTAATGCCCAATCAAGTAACCATTTTGGACGGTGTGTTAGATAACGCACATAGACATTTGATAACTCTTGGCACAACTGCCACAAGCGATGTTCAGCAATGAAGGGCGCGCCATGTTCGTCCTCTTCTACCAGAGGCAACAACAAAAATGCCAACACATCATCTTTGTCTATCTTGTTGATATGACGACTTTTGTTTGATAAAAAATCAAACAAACGCCACCGCATGATAGAGCCAGACAACACCGCCACTTCTGGCACACTCAAAACATCATTGGGGTGGGCTTTTGCATCTAGTTTAATAATATCGCTCATCATCTGCCATTGGTATTTACCCCAAAATTCAGCAACAAATAGCGTACTAATACCCGTCTGTTTGGCAACTTCTTTTTGCACCCAATCCCCAATCACCATAGATGGCACAATCACCTGAAATGGCATAAAAACTTGTTCTTTGTTTTTATAAAATCTAATCAGATGTGCCAAAAGTCGGCGTGTGTCGTTGGATTGAATGATATAAAACATGACAATAAAATGATGGACGGATGAACTATTTTACCGTGATTTGGGGGATTTTGCCATGTTATTTTTCCATGTTATAATGACAAAAAAATTCAGAGCAACATCATGACTTTTACGCATTTAGGTGTCCGCACCGAATACGCCATCGTAGATTCTATCATACGCATCAAAGAGCTGGTCAAACAAGCCAAAGCAGACGGACAAACGTCTTTGGGGATTGCTGACCCACACAACGCCTTTGCTCTTGTCAAATTTTATAAGACCTGCGTAGAAGCAGGAATCAAACCCTTGCTTGGCTCAGAAGTTACTGTCGGTCATGCCATAGATGACAACGCCGAATACGAAAATTTTAGCGTGATTCTCTATGCCATGAACAACAAAGGCTACCAAAATCTATTAAAACTCATCTCCGACAGCTACACAGACCGCCCAAAAGGCGACAATGGTAAAGTCAGCATTGAGACACCCATTGTTACTTATGACAACTTATTTAAGCATCACGAAGGTCTGATTGTCATACTCACCCACCGCTCACCCACCGCCCCCATGCTATATAGTAGGTATGCCGAAAAAGTGGGTGAGACACTTAAAGAATGGCAAGCAATATTTGGCGACCGTCTGTATCTTGCCATCAAACGCACGCACAAATCAGATGATGATTATAACAAAAACGCCATCATTGAAGGCTCAAAAGCTGGCATACCCATCATCGCCCACAATGACGTACGTTTTATGAATCCAACCCCAAAAATCGTGGGCAAAGAAGCTACCGCAAGCTCTGATTTTGAAACACACGAAGCTCGTGTCTGTATCGCTACAGGTTGGGTGCTTGATGACCAAAACCGCCCCATGATTTATACAGACAAGCAGTATTTTCGTACCAGTGCCGAAATGATGGAGTTGTTTGCTGATTTGCCCCAAGTGATTGAAAACACCAATCTTTTGGCATCTCGTTGCAACGTAACACTCACGCTTGGCAAAAACTTCTTGCCTGCCTTCCCCATACCAGAAGGCATGACCGAAGAGAGCTTTTTTCGCAAAACTGCCGAAGATGGCTTGAACAGACGACTTGATAAACTCTATCCCCCCCAAGACAGAGATGAATCATGGGCAGACGTGCGTAAACCCTATGATGAACGGTTGGAATTTGAAGTTAATATCATCTTAAAAATGGGCTTTCCTGGTTATTTTCTCATCGTCATGGACTTTATTCGTTGGGCAAAAGAAAATGGTATCCCAGTAGGACCAGGGCGTGGCTCTGGGGCAGGTTCTTTGGTGGCATATAGCCTAAACATCACAGACCTTGATCCGTTGCGGTACGATTTGCTGTTTGAACGGTTTTTAAATCCAGAGCGAGTCAGTATGCCCGACTTTGATGTGGATTTTTGTATTGAGGGGCGAGACCGTGTGATACAGTATGTGGCAGATACTTATGGACGTATGGCAGTTTCGCAAATCATCACTTTTGGTACAATGGGTGCAAAAGCGGTGATACGAGATGTGGCTCGTGTACAGGGCAAATCTTTGGGTCTTGCCAACAAAATCTCCAAACTCATTCCCAAACTCAAATATGATTTGCACACCTGTCGCTATGGCAACGGCAAAGAAGGCAATGAAAAATTAGAAGCAATCAGTGAGCTTGTGGACATGCTAGATAACCCTGAAAATGGCGACTACGAAGATGCCAACGAACTTTGGGAAATGGCAGTCAAATTAGAAGGCATCACTCGCAATGTTGGCAAACACGCAGGGGGCGTACTCATTGCCCCAAACCAAATCAGCGATTTTAGTGCGGTGTACTGTGATGACGAAGGGCATTTTGTTAGCCAATATGATAAAGACGATGTGGAGGCGGTTGGGCTTGTCAAATTTGACTTTTTGGGACTTAGAAACCTTACCGTCATCAAATCCGCCATCAACAACATCGATGCACGCCGTGCCAAAGAAAACCTTGCTCCCATTGACCTAGATGAGTTACCCCTAGATGACATGGACGTTTATCAGTCAGTACTACAAACAGGCAATACCACCGCTGTATTCCAACTTGAAAGCTCTGGCATGAAAAAATACCTAAAACAGCTTAAACCCTCCAACATTGAAGACGTGATTGCGATGTGTGCCTTATATCGCCCTGGTCCTTTGGAGACAGGCATGGTGTCGGATTTTATTGATAGAAAACATGGCATTCAAGAAGTTGCCTACCCTGACCCTGATTATCAACACGATTGGCTAAAACCTGCCCTAGAACCCACCTATGGCGTGATAGTGTACCAAGAACAAGTCATGCAAATCGCCCAAGTGCTTGCAGGTTACACACTAGGCGGTGCTGATATGCTAAGACGAGCCATGGGTAAGAAAAAACCCGAAGAAATGGCAAAACAGCGAAGTGTGTTTGTAGATGGTGCGACAGGGCTTGGCATTTCTGGGGAGCTGGCTGGGCAGATTTTTGATTTGGTAGAAAAATTTGCAGGTTATGGCTTTAACAAATCCCACTCCGCCGCCTATGGGGTGCTTGCCTACCAAACTGCCTATTTAAAACACTATTATCCTGCCGAATTTATGTCAGCGGTACTCTCATCGGAAATGCGAGATACAGACACGGTGGTGTTTTTATTGGGCGATTGCAAAGAAAATTTTGGCATCACGGTATTACCTCCCTCCGTCAATCACAGCCAATGGGAATTTGTTACCGACCCAAAAGACCCCACTCACCGCACCATCATTTCAGGGCTTGGAGCGGTCAAAGGTGTGGGCGAAGATGCTGTTGCTAGTATCATACAAGCACGTCAAGAAGGCGAATTTTTGGATTTGTACGATTTTTGCAATCGTGTTGATACCAAAAAAGTTGGCAAACGTGCCTTAGAAGCTCTAATCTGTGCAGGGTGCTTTGATGATTTCGCCCAAAAACTTGCCCCCCATTTTACCAATATGGATGGCAAAAACCAAAGTTACCACATTCGTGGCGGACTGTGGGAACAGCTTCCCACCGCCATGGAGGTTGCCCACCAAAACCGCCAAAATGTTGAGGCAGGGACGTTTGATTTATTTGCTGAGGTTGATGATGGTTTGTCAGTCGCCCCACCCCTGAAAAACATCATCTGGGGCGAACAAACTCGCCTGCGTGGCGAACAAGACACACTAGGGCTATATCTGACAGGACATCCTTTGGATAAATACCGCCAAGAATTTGAGCGATATACCAACATGAACCTTGCTGAACTTGATGTTACAGGCAAAATAGCAAAAGTAGCTGGGCTTGTCGTTGATGTTGCCAACTTTGGCAATCGCATTGTTGTTACACTTGATGATGGCTTGGGACGTATGGAAGTAAGTTGTTATACTGACAAATACCAGCATTTCAAAGAGTTATTAGAACCCAACATTAGCCTAGATGAGTCTTTGATTGATAAATACGCCCCCATCGCCAAAGTGGATAAAAACTTTAACCCCAAACGCCTAAATGTCCAAAGTTTGGGCAAGGTTGATAAAACAGACTGGGAAAACATCAAAAACTTGAACGGGGCAATTTTGTTGGCACGGCTTAACCTTTCCGAAAGTGAGGATAAAACCCGAATCTACGCCCGCTTACAAGGGGTGGACACACTACTACACACCCGCCTAAAACACCTAGATGGCATATACATCAAACTACCTAGCCATGACAGTGAACGGCTAGAAAAATTGCTTGGACTTTTAAAAGAGCATTATCCGCCCAGTGCCGATTTGTGCATCAGCGAAACACAAACGGATGCACATGGTAACGAGATTGATGAGATTATCAGTGATGGTTGTTTGCCTGTACATTTATACTTATATGATGAGTGTAGTGTCAATAAAATTGCTGTCAATGACCGATTTAGACTATGCCCTTATGATGTGGTATTTAATGAATTGGAAAAACTGTTTAACCCCCAAGAGCTAAAAATCCTATAAATAGCAAAACACCCTCTAAGTAACAAAAAATCCACGCAGGGCAATAAAAATTTTGTTATAATTAAACCCACATTTTAACAATAGGAAAATTGTATGAATATTCAAGCCCTAATGCAACAAGCCCAAGCCATGCAAAAGCAAGTTGAGCAAAATGTTGAATCTGCCAAAAAATCATTGGCAAACAAAGAAGTGCATGGCGAGGCAGGCAATGGTCTTGTTAAAGTAACCATGACTGGTCGTCATGTCATCAAACGTCTCTCTATTGACCCAAGCCTCATGAGTGATGACCCCGAGATGATTGAAGATTTGGTAGCGGCAGCCGTCAATGACGCTGTTCGTCAAGCAGATGCTCTCCACGAAGAGGTCATGGCAGGTGCAACCACAGGCATCGGCATTCCCAAAGGCATGCAGGGCTTGTTTGGTTAATGCTTAGTCCAAAATTTGACCAACTCGTCAAAGATTTGCAAATCTTACCATCCGTTGGGCAAAAATCGGCTCAGCGGATGGCTTTGCATTTACTATCCAAAAATCGCTCGGCAGGACTGGCATTGGCACAAAGCCTGCTAGTGGCAATGAGTGAAATCAAAGAATGCACCCTTTGTCATTCGTTCAGCGATGATGAGGTGTGTGGTATTTGTAATGACATTCGCCGTGATGATGGACTGCTGTGCGTGGTGGAGCAAGCCTCTGATGTGGTTGCCATTGAACAAAGTGGAGCATATCGTGGCAAATATTTTGTGCTAGGCGGACACCTATCACCCATTGATGGAATCGGAGCGGACGATTTACACATAGATGAGCTTGTCGCTCTTGCCAAAAGCAAAGTCATCAATGAGCTTATCATTGCCACAGGAGCAACCATTGAGGGGCAGACAACTGCCTTTTTTATTCATAATGCACTTAGTACCCACATCGCCAAAATCACCCGTTTGGCACAAGGTATGCCAATGGGTGGTGAACTTGGCTATGTGGATAGTTTGACCTTGCAACAAGCTTTGCACAATCGTGGAGTGCTATAAGGAGGATAGGAACTCCACTCCCATCATTCCTCAACATCAAAGCCTTCAGGTGTGGGTGTGCCGTCCATGTTGTCAAATTTGGTGTATTCACCGATGAATTTAAGTAAAAATTTACCCGTTGCACCGTTACGGTTTTTACCGATGATGATTTCGGCAAGTCCTTTGAGTTTGTTATCACCGCCACCTTTTTTGCTTTTGCCAGAGCCATCATCTTTATCTTTGTAAGCATCTTCACGATAGATAAAGATGATTACGTCCGCATCTTGTTCAATTGCCCCAGAATCACGCAAATCTGACATGATGGGTCTTCTGTTTGGACGGTCATCCACTTTACGGCTAAGCTGGGACAATGCAATGACAGGACAATTCATCTCACGAGCCAACGCCTTTAAACTTCGGCTAATTTCACTGATTTCTAGAACACGGTTATTCTCCATACCGGGCACTTTCATCAGTTGCAAATAATCCACCACAATCAAGCCTAGTCCATGCTCATGCTGTTTGGCAATGCGTCTGCACGTTGAACGTACCTCGCTGGGGGGTAGGTTATTGCGTGCATCTATATATAAGTTGGCGTTGGAAAAAAAGGTACTGGCCTGAAAAAACCTATCCCATTCATACTCGTTCATGTGCCCAGAACGCAAACTGCCTTGATGAATTTGCCCAAAAGCAGAAGCCATACGCATCATCACCGCTTCGGCTGACATTTCCATAGAAAACATCACCACAGGCAACTCTTGATGCAACACTGTTTCGGCAATGTTCATGGCAAGGGTTGTTTTACCCATAGATGGGCGAGCAGCAAGGATAATCAAATCACCTTTTTGTAGTCCTTGTGTTTTGTTGTCAAGCTCCTCAAAACCTGTTCGCACCCCAATCAAACCATCAGATTGATTTTGTAGTGCATTTAAATGTTCAGCAACGGTCGCCAAAATCTCATCAGCACGTCTAACACCTTGATGTGTATTTTCGTTATGATAATTTTCATTGATACGAAAAATATCAGCTTCCACCATATCCAAAATCTCACTCACACTACGCTGTTTGGGGTGGTATGCCATGTTTAGCATATTATTGGCGGACTTGATGAGCTGACGATAAACAGACAATTCACGGATACGCTCGGCATAGGCGGTGAGGTTAAAGAGCGTGGCAGGACTTTGGTTGATTTGCATAAGATACTCTTCACCACCAACCAATGACAACAAATTTTGTTGGTTGAGATAGTCATAGACCATAAGTGTATCATAGGGCTGTTTGATGCGAGACAGATGGGCAACCGCTCCAAAAATCTGCTTGTGGCGTTCCCCATAAAAATCATCTGTTGTGATGATTGTTTCTACCTGTTCAAAGGATTCGTCCACACTCATCAAAGACGCAAGCAATGCTCGCTCAATGTCTAGATTGTGTGGTGGCTGTAAACTTAGTAGATTGTCTTTATCGTTTGTGGTTTTTTGGGCGATTTCGTCAGTCATGGCAGGATTTTAAATTTAGGGCTTATCATTTTAACATAAATCATCAAAATTTTACTTTTTAAAATATCAATCACAGATTACAATACCCCTAATTTTAGCAACCCAAATCACACCTTATGAAACCAAAACTTATTACCACAGGCGAACCTGCTGGCATTGGCATGGATATTGTCATTGATGTGTTGTCCAAACAAATTTTTAACACACCCATGGTGGTGTGTGCAGATGGCAAAGTGTTTGGCGAACGTTGTGAAATGTTGTATCAAAAAGGTGCGATTGCACAAATACCACCATTTGCCATCATTGATGATTTTTCACAATATCAAGGGCAAAATATATGTCTTTTAAATATACCATGCAAAGATAAAGTAATTGCTGGAAAACTCAATGTGAACAATGCTCATATGGTAGAAAACCAACTGAATATTGCACATACATTAGCAATACAAAATAAAGTTTCAGCCATCATCACTGCCCCCATTCAAAAATCGGTGATGATAGATGCTAAGATTAGGCTTGATAATGGCGACATATTTAGCGGGCATACCGAATATTTTATGCACAAGTGCAAACTTGACAAAGTAGTCATGATGCTCGCCAACGCCAAAATGAAAGTCGCCCTTGTTACCACCCATATCCCCCTAAAAGATGTACCGCACGCCATTACCGCCGATGCAATCACCCAAACTGTTACTATCACACATGATGCCCTACAACACACCTTTGGCATAACAACCCCAAAAATTCTAGTATGTGGACTAAACCCTCATGCAGGCGAAGACGGACATCTGGGCATGGAAGAAAAAACCATCATCAATCCAACCTTACAAACATTCAAAGATAAGGGTATGGACATCTCACTGGCATTGCCTGCTGATACGCTATTTACCGATAAATATCTACAAAATGCTGATGTAGTCATTGCAATGTACCACGACCAAGGGCTTGCTCCACTCAAATCGCACGGCTTTGGCGATACGGTAAATATTACGTTAGGACTGCCCTATTTGCGTACATCTGTTGACCATGGGACGGCATTGGATTTGGCGGGGACGGGCAAGGCGAGTAGCAGTAGTTTGGTGCAGGCGATTAAAATGACGTGTTTGTGATTGGGGCGTTAAGATTTAATCATATACCCAAAATGGTTTTGGCGTAAGGTGCGTAATACGCACCTACATTTTAAAAAAAGATTATTTTTAAAATACGATTGGATTAAATATTACCATAAATTTCAATGACGTTATCAGCTTTGGATTTTTGTTTTAACCAATCTATGACTTCTTGATAAAATTCCATGACCGCTTTATCATCATCTTTTAATAAAGCCAATTCATCAATGACCGCCAATATCGCCTGATGATTATATTGATTATAAAAAGTATAATCAAAGTCATTGCAATGCTTAGAAAATATAGGCTCAATCAACCAAACATCTTTCATTGGAATAAAAATATGGTCTTCTACATTGTCATGCCAATAATCTTTATCTTTGGATTTAATATAAATCTCAAATCCTGCTTCACGATAACGGCGTTTATCATCTCGGGTTGTGATGATTTGATGAATAAACACATCATGGTATTGTAATTCTTGTATTTTTTCAATCGCTTTTTGTGGATTGTGCTGAAAAAATTGATAACATTTATGAGCTAACTCATCATCGCAATGTGTTTTTTCTATAATTGCTTGGACATTTTGTTGGTGATATAGGTTAATTGCCCTTTCTATATCATTATTGCTATTTTTTAATAATGCCAATGCATCTTTGGTAGAACAATCTATTTTGGATTTTAAGGTTTGTATTTGAGAAAAATTATTCATAAGCAGTTCGGCGGTTTTGGTAATCCTGCCACACGATTGACATGGCGAGCCACCAGCCCTGTATTAAACAAAGTTTGTAATTTGGCATTTGTGATTTCATCATTAGGTAAGGCTTGCGACAAATGTTTGATGAGAGGGCGAGTGCTAGGACTGTGGTGGTATTTGTCAAAAAATGTCCGCACTTCCCCCAAAATACGGTAATGTACATCTGTTAGCACCACGTCAAGCGTGTTAGCAAGCTGTTGAGCAATATCGGGCGTCCACATGGTATGGTCGGTCAAATGTCCGTCTTGGTCTAAGGTTAAACCACTCATCAAAACTCCAAGATGCTGTCAAAATTTTGTAAGTTCAATATATCCACTTTTTGTGTATTTTGCAATACATCAACGTCAGACACATCAAAATCCACCCATGCCTGTGGCAAATCGTACAAATCCAAAGATTGTATCATGCCATAAATGCGAGTACCTTTGTCCAAAAACAACGAACGACTATTTATGCCTAACATAAGCTGTATCTTGTGGTCAAAACTGGCAAGTACAAATGCCAACGAAATGGCTTCATAACTAATAAGTTCGCTATTTGTCTGTATTTTTATTAAAATATTCATTGAGTAATCCCAATCAATCCATTAAAACTGCATTAACTTGGTGTCATCACCAAGCATTAGTGCCAGCTCTGACAATCCAACCAAATAAAAAGGCGACCGCAAATTTTCGCCGTCAAGCCCATGACGGTTGGCATTTTCGCTATCCACCACGCCACGAGCCAATGCTGTTCCTACACAGACAGGCAATCTTAATCCCTGTGTGTTTGCCAATGCCACCCATTCATCAGCAAGGTTTGGCACATCGGCAGTTTGCCACATCAGGCGGTTGGCAATGTATGCACCATCCCCATAAAAAAATACTCGCAAATCATCACCTTGTGCTAAGGCGTGTTTGGCAAAATCTAAGGCTTGAATATGTCTTTTATCATGGGGACTTTTGGTGATGAGTAACAACGTTGTCATGGTTTGGCATGGTAAAAAAGATTGAAAATGGGGTTTATTATACCTTAAAATGGCAAAATATTCCCACAAAAATCGGAAAATGACATCATGCACCACCTAGACCCCAACGATTTGGCACGATTTAGCCCCTTCGCCCATAAAATTTATCAAAAAAACCCCAACCAAGCAGACGCATTTTGGCAAATGTGGGGAGATAAAGCCCTAACCCAGACCGATTTTGAACACATGATAATCACACACATGAACGGTCAAAAAAACTGGGAACAAATAGACGAAAGTGTATTTATGAATACCTTGCGTATCGTGCGTAACTTATTGATGTTAAAATGGATTTATCAAGACATTCACCGCCTTGTTAGTTTAGAACAACTTACCCAAGAACTCTCTGAATTTGCCAATGTATGCTTGTGTTTGAGTCATGATTTTGTCCGTACAAATCTCATCACACGCTATGGAAAACCGACCAGTCGGTTTGATGACAAAATGACAGATGATGAGTTAATGATAATAGCGATGGGTAAGCTAGGAGCAGGCGAACTTAATTTGTCAAGCGACATTGATTTGGTATTTGTCCATGTCGGTACTGGTGAGACTGATGGTAGAAAAACCATTGAAAATCAAAAGTTTATGACAAATCTAGGGCGTGGTATCATTCGTTTGCTTAGCGAGGTTACTGAGCATGGTTTTGTGTTTCGGATAGACATGCGACTTCGCCCATGGGGTGATGGCAGTCCGCTTGTCATGACTTTGCCTGCCCTAGAAAAATATTTTGCCCAACATGGGCGGACGTGGGAGCGGTTTGCATGGCTCAAATCACGGCTTGTCAATGACGTTGATGGGCGTTTGGCACAAAGGTTATTAAGTATTACTAAAAATTTTGTCTATCGTTATTATATTGATTATACCGCATTTAGTGCCTTGCGTGAGATGAAAGCGATGATTGTCGCCCAACAAAACCAACGCCAAGACAATGACAACATCAAGCTGGGCGTAGGTGGCATACGAGATATTGAGTTTATCGTGCAGTCATTTTTGTTGATTTATGGCGGTCATCATGCCAAATTGGGACAAAATCTCACCACGCTCACCGCCTTGGATAGACTGTGTGAGCTTGGATTTTTGCCCCAAGAACAAGCTGATGAGCTTGGGCAAGCCTATCGTTTTTTACGTAGACTAGAACACGCCATTCAAGCTCGTCATGACGAACAAACTCAAAGATTGCCCACAGGTGATGAGCTTTTGGCGGTGGCGATGGTAATGGGCTTTGAGACGGTGGATAAATTTTTAGAAAAACTAAACAATCACAGGCAAAACGTCTCCACCCCCTTTAACACACTCATTACCGACCGCCAAAATCCCACAGACGAGCTGACCGACAGCGATGACGTGTGGGTTAAACTCGCCACACTTCTAAACAATGAGAGCATGACTGCACTCAAAGAGTTTGCCACCTCTCGCCAAGTTAGTTTGCTTGATGATGAACCCAAAAAACGCTTTGATGATGCTTATCCCATTTTGCTCCATGCCCTGTATTTGCACGCCAAAACCGACCCTGTATTAGCAGACATTGCAGTACCACGTTTAATCACGTTGCTTGAAGCGATTGTACGGCGGTCTATCTATCTAGTGATGATTGCTGAAAATCCCAACGCCACTATCGCACTCATTCCCATGCTATCGGCAAGTCCTTGGATTGCCAAAGAGTTGGCACTACACCCCATGCTCCTTGATAACTTTTTACAAAAACGCTATTTGCACTTGCCAAACCTTGATGAGCTGACTGATATTTTGCGTCAGCAGGTGCTTAGGGTTGAGCCATTTGATGATGAAACTTATTTATCGGTCATTCGCCATTTTAAAAAGACACAAGTCCTAGCAGTGGCAACGGCAGACATTTTGGGACTTCGCCACATCATGAAAGTATCCGACAGCTTGACTTTCATCGCCCAAGTGGTACTATCATCTGCTCTCCAACGAGCCTTTGATGAGCTGATTACCAAACACGGCTTCCCCAAACTGCAAACAGGCGAACGAGCCAGCAGTGAAAACATGGGCGTGGCGATTGTGGGCTATGGCAAATTGGGTGGACTTGAAATGTCTTATGCGTCTGATTTGGACGTGGTGTTTTTGCACCAACTGGACGAACAAGCGGATACAGACGGGCAAAAGGCGGTCAGTGGTATGAAGTTTGCCTCTCGCCTTGTCCAAAAAGTACTAAATTATCTCACCACCCAAACCCGAGATGGGCGAGCTTATGAAATGGATATGCGACTGCGTCCTTCTGGCAACGCTGGCGTAATGATAGTATCTGTACACGCTTTTGAAATTTACCAACACCAAAAAGCGTGGGCATGGGAACACCAAGCACTCGTGCGTGGGCGAGGTATTGTAGGCGATAAAGCAGTGCTGGCAGAATTTGACCGCATTCGTTTGGACATACTAAAAAAACCCCGAGACATTGACCAAGTTCGCCAAGATGTGATAAATATGCGTCAAAAAATGCAAGAACATCTTGGTACAAAAACCAACCACACTCATGAATTTCACCTAAAACAAGACGGTGGTGGTTTGGTGGATATTGAGTTTTTGGCACAGTTTATGGTGCTTGCTTTTGCCCACAAATACCCCAATTTGGCGGTTTGGTCGGATAATGTGCGTATTTTTGAGGAAGTTGCCAAAACAGGACTGTGGGAGCAGGAGCGTTGCCAAAAATTGACAGAGGCTTATTTGGATTTACGTAAAAAAACACACGAGCTTGCTTTGTCTGACCAGACCGTCATTGTTCAAGATGATGCGTGGGACGCACTTAGAAATTTTGTATGTACAGTATGGTTGCAGGTAATGAATTAATCTAGATTTGGCAGATTAAGTAAGTACCACAACCTACTAAAAAGGCGTAATTCGTGTTAAAATCTAAACTTTTGTTATTATTGCAGGTTAATTATGCAGTGGAAAGGTCGCAGACGTAGTGATAATGTAGAATATCGTGGCGGTAGCACAATCAAAAAAGGCGGTATAGGCATTGGCAGTATCATCATTGCTTTGATACTTTGGAAAGTGTTTGGTATCAACCCCCAAACCACACTTGGTGTTGCCGAACAGCTAAACAGCCAAACTGTCCAAACCACCCCCGTTCAACACACACCCGAACAACAAGAAGTTCATGCTTTTGTGGAAACGGTACTGGCAGATACCGAAGATGTGTGGACACCGATTTTTGCAACTTTGGGCAAAACCTACGTCCCACCTAAATTGGTCGTATTTACAGGGTCTGTGCAATCTGCCTGTGGCGGTGCAACCTCAGCCAGTGGACCTTTTTATTGCCCTGCTGACCAAAAAGTGTATTTGGATACGCAGTTTTTTGCTGACATGAAAACCCAAATGGGCATCACAGGTGACAAACAAGGCAGTAGCCAACTCTCCAAGCAAAATACCGCAGGCGACTTTGCCCAAGCCTATGTCATCGCCCACGAAGTCGGTCATCACATTCAGACAGTACTTGGCATTTCATCACAAGTACGTCAAGCCCAAGCCCAGACAAATAAAGCCAATGCCAATCATCTTTCGGTTCGTCAAGAGTTACAAGCCGACTGCTTTGCAGGACTGTGGGCAAATCACAATCAAAAACGCACTAACTTTTTACAAAAAGGCGACATTGAGGAAGCACTAGATGCTGCCGAAAAGATTGGCGATGATTACTTACAACACAAAGCTCACGGACATACCATTCCAGACAGTTTTACGCATGGAACAAGCGAACAACGCAAACGTTGGTTCTATCGTGGGTTTGAATCAGGCGACATACAGGCGTGTGATACCTTTGGTGTGAAAAATATCTAAAATCACATCATAACCAAGACGGTTTGTTAGGGCAAATTATCATTTGCCCTATTTTTAACTTTTATTTAAACTTAACAGGTCGTTCTGCATTGGGGTAGTGATGTTCATGCTCCACATCGCACGCTTCGCCAACTATATTGCCTTTTTCGTCTTTGGGTTTTTCTATGTAACCTGTACGTTCGTGGACAGGTAGATATTCATGTTCCCACACCATGACTGCCTGCATACAGGTTTGGCGTTGTTCATCTGTTAGGCGTACACCGTTTTCCCATTTACCAATCTCAATGGCAGTGCGAAATTTGGCAACGATTTCAGGGCTTAAACTATTTAAAATGTCTTGTTTATTCATCATTTTTCTCCAAAAATCCCATTATATAGTAAATTTAATCCAAAATCCAACACAGCTTTTTCGTTTTTGATGAACAAAATCAAACCACACTCTTCAATTGACACCAACCAAACCATAAATTTAATAGGCTTTGTGAGAATAAATGAGACAACGCTTTCTTACAACAATCACCAATTTTGTATCATTTAAAGTTATTGTGGCATGGCAAAAAGATTAAGACAAATAAAAATGCTTAGGGGTGTGTGCATGAGGCAATTCATCACCCAATAACGCCAATGTCTCACGTTCAATAAGCCTTACAATATTATCAAGGGGTAAATCATTCAAATCCAAACCAAACGGCTCTTCTAATTCTTTGGATAACTCATCAAGCCCCAAAAATAAATACGCCACCAGTCCCACCAACAATGGTGTCCACAAACCCAACGTACTACTTACCCCAAATGGCAACAACCAACAAAAACAAAATACCGCCCGATGAAGCAACACCGAATAAGGTAGAGGCAAAGGCGTGCTATTAATGCGGTCGCACCCTGCTTGAATGTTACCCATTTCTATGACGTGGCGTTGGATACTGCTATAAATGATGTCGCTGATTTGCCCTGTATTGACGGCATGGATTAGGCGAATTTGGATATTTTCTAAAATAACTTGCGGTGCATTGATGTGATTTTTGATTAATGTATTTAATTTTTGTTGCTTATTATCATCTAAATGCAAATAATCAGCAAATCTATCGGCAGGCAATTGTTGATGTCTCAATCTGTCTTTTAATAAGTTGGTAAAAATCAACATATCCACCAATATGGCACGGCGTTCGTTTTCATTTAAAAACCGTGTATCTCGGGTAAAATGGCGAGTATTGGCAATCAATGCTCCCCATAATTTACGTCCTTCCCACCATCTATCATAACAGGCATTGTTGCGAAAACTTAAAAATATGGATAAAATCACACCCAACACCGTAAATCCCACCACAGGCACGCTTTTGACGGTATAAACTTGATAATAAGTAAGCCCCCACGCAATCATGGATACTGCCATGAGCATGATAATCATAGGTAACACTTTTGGCAATATCGTGCCACGCCACATAAACAATAGTGCCAAATTGTTGGATTTTTCACGAACAATCATAAATCAATATTTAACAACCACCATAGCCATACGCCCTGTGGCGTGTTTTTTGGCGTGAGTTTGTTGGCGATACGAATATAAATTAGGCTTATCATAACTACATGGCACATTGTCATTCATCACAGTGATGTTTAAATGAGCCAATTGTAACCGAGTGAGCTTGACAATATCAATCAAGCATTTTTGTGTATCATTTTGATTACTGATTTTATCTTCAATGATTGTCTGATATAATTCATCAAAGGTCAAATCAACCAACTGTTTATCAATCACGCTATTGATGATATTATTTGCCAATGTTTTATCAATTTCATAACTGGCTTGACTGATACACGCCCCAATCACCGCTTTGATGTTTTTATCAAAAAATTGTTTGACGGTATTGGCAATAATACCCTTTGTCAAACCCTGCCAGCCTGCATGAATGCAAGCAATTTGACCACCATCACAGTCATTAAACAACGCAATCGGCACACAGTCCGCCGTCATGATGGATAGCCCCACCCCACATTCATCACTGATGAGTGCATCTGCATTGGCAGGCGTAATTTGTGCTTTTGCTGTCGTTACATCATTGCCATGAATTTGATTTAGCCAATGGATTTGATGGATTTTACCGCCAGTTAATTGGTGCAACTCACGAAGTAAAGTCGCACGATTATCTAAAACATGAGGAGCATTATCTAGCACGTGCAAACCCATATTAAACTGCCCATACACATCATCACCCCATTTATCAAACCTACCTGCGTGTGTTTGGATAACCAGAGTGTGATTATTTTGGTATAAAACATCAAACATGCGTTTAGCCCTCACCTTGTAAAAGTTCAACCATACCCACCATGTCAGGTGGTAGTGGTGCTTCAAATACCAATGTCTGATGTGTGGTTGGGTGTACAAAACCAAGTTTGTGAGCATGTAGTGCCTGACGGGGGAATTCTATCACTGCTTGGCGGACATCGGCAGGTAGCCCTGACTTTGGCAGTCCGCCATACACTTTATCACCCAACAAGGCATGACCAACATGAGACATATGTACACGGATTTGGTGGGTGCGTCCTGTTTCAAGTCGCACGGTGAGTAAGCTATAATGCGTGCCTAATGCTTGGGCATGGACGACATGGGTAACAGCAGGCTTGCCAGCGTCTGTAACAGTCATCTTGGTGCGGTGAATGCAGTGGCGACCTATGGGAGCATCAATCGTGGCATGGCGTAAAATATCATTTGGCACGCCCGTGGCAATCGCAAGATACTCACGATATACCGATTTGTCTTTTAACTGCTCCGTCAAATCAAGCTGGGCGGTCTTGGTACGAGCAACCACCAACAGCCCTGATGTGTCCTTATCAATACGATGTACAAGACCCGCTCTTGGCAAATGAGCATTGTTGGGATAATGGTAAAGCAAGGCGTTCACTAGCGTACCAGTCAGATTGCCTGCCCCTTTATGTACCACTAACCCCACAGGTTTATTAATCACAATCACGTCATCATCTTCGTAGACGACATCAAGAGAGATATTTTCAGGCAAGTCTTCACCATGATTGGTAAGAGTTGTCATCAAAGTCAGCTCATCGCCCAGTTTGACGGCATATTTGTTTTTTTGGGGCATACCATTAACCAATAACTCCCCATGATCAATAAAGCCCTGAATCTGTACCCTTGAAAAACCATCAAATACATCGGTGGCTATCTTGTCAAGGCGTATGCCGATTTGTTGTTCATTAACAAGGTGCGATAATTGCACCGATTCAAACTCTATGTCTTCGTTTTCTTCATTCATAAATCAATAACGCTTTTTGGGAGTAAAAGTTGTCCAAAGCTCATCAATATATCCAAATACCGATTCATGGACAGTTTTGTGCATACTATCTAATACCAACTGTACGCCCTCATAGCGAACGGTATCCGCCACCAACGTAAATTCGTCATCATTACTGATAATCACAACTTTATCAATTTGTTTTTTGAGTGTCAAACTCATCAAATCTGCACCCATTTGTATACCCACACCTTTTTGGTGTAAGTCTAGCACAAATTCGTTGTCGGTCAAATCATACCATTGTCTTTTGCCCCAAAGCAAATCTTTGGCAATACCCGTCTTTAATCGCCAAACATCAGCACCCACCGACAGCTCGCCAAGTCTTAATAGGGTTTTGGGTTGTCTTTGCAATAATTGATGAAGCTCATTTCTAAAAATCGCTTCTTTGGTTTTGGACAAATCAAGCAATTCTCGGCTGATGGGTTTATGAACTTTTTTGTTGATGGGTGGGCAATCATAAAAATAAATGCGATATAACTCATCGCCCATCTGACTTTGGTATTGGGTGTGTTTTAATGCCAGATGAATGGCACTTTCTGCGATTTTTTGGGCGTGATAATGTTCGTCTTGGGGCAAATATTGACGTAAACGCTGTATCAAAAACGCTGTATCAATAAAGATGGCAGTTTTCATTTTTTCACCTTAATAAAAAAGCCCAAAGGTTCGGCACTTTTGGAATGAAGAAAAAGAGCGTACAACTATGGGCGGGATATATGCACTATTTTATAACGTTCAAAAAGTTTGTCAAGCATTATTTGACGATTGCACACCATGTTTACATTCTGGTAAGAATATGAAAGAAATTTGCCCATGTTGCACAAAAAATAACTATTCAATCATCATCAAAATTGTGATACACTAACACGATTTCACCATTTGGGATTGATAATGAAAAACACAGCCACGCTTGCTCTTAGCTTATTGACCGTGATGACATTGACCTTGACAGGGTGCAATACTGTCAAAGGTTTAACAAAAAAAGACAAAGAAGTCATCACCACTGCCGAAAAGAGCGAAGATGCCTACTACCAAGATGCCCAAAATGCCTTTGCCAAAGAGCGTTATCGTGAAGCCATCATCGCCCTAAATAACGTGCGGACATTTTATCCTACGGGGGCAAATGCCGAGCAAGCCTTGCTTGATTTGATTTATGCCCAATACCAAGCCAACGACTTTGAAGCGGTACTAACCAGTACCAGTGAATTTATTCGCCTTTACCCAAATAACCCAAATCTTGACTATGCTTTGTATGTACAAGGCATTACCAACATGGGTGGCTCTCCCAAAGCATCTCGCCTATTTTATCTTGACCAATCCCAACGTGATGTATCTTATTTGCGTTTGGCATTCAACGATTTTCAGACACTCATGACGCATTTTCCAAACAGTATTTATGCTCCTGATGTTGCTCAGCGTATGACTGCCATCTATAATGATTTTGCCGAACATGAACTTGTGGCAGCTCGTTGGTACATCAAAAGAGATGCTCATGTGGCGGCGGTCAATCGTGCCAAATGGGTATTTCAATACTACCCCCAATCCCAAAGCGTACCAGAAGCCATCGCAATTTTGGCATACAGTAACGACAAATTGGGGTTGACCGACACCGCCAACCAATACAAAACCTTACTCCAAATCAACTACCCCCAATACCTAAACCAAGACGGCTCAATCAAACTCAATCTAGGGGCAACCTCCATCACCAAAAAAGCCCTATCATCACTCTCGCTAGGCAAACTTGGGCGTGCCAAAGACAAAGATGACATAAGTTACCAATCCACTTATGATGGGCAAACCACGCCCCAAATCATTCGTCAAGCAGTTAGTCTAAATTTACCCACCAATAACCCCTCCCAATAAAACACGCCCACTGCGGTGGGCTTTTTAGTGCTTTGCCATGCGTATCCCTGACACCATCTTAGAACGACTCAACAGCCAAGCTGACCTTGTGGCGATGATAAAAAAACACACCACATTAAAACCAGCAGGACGTGAATTTAAGGGCTGTTGTCCTTTTCATGGCGAAAAAACCCCATCATTTTATGTCAATCCCCAAACCAATTTGTACTATTGTTTTGGGTGTGGGGTTAAGGGCAATCCCATCAGCTTTTTACGAGATTTTGAACGCCTAACTTTTAAAGAAGCGGTAGAACTTCTTGCCGACCAAACAGGCATTGATTTGCCCAAAGATGACCATACCCCCCAACAAATCCAATACAAAAAAACCGCCAACAAACCAAACAACATTAACACCACCCCCAATCCATCATCTGTGCCAGATGTTGATTTTGGAGCCAAAAATCTTAGCCATACCAACCATCAACCCACCAATACCCATCTAGAAAATTTGGGGCAAAATGACCTATCCCAGCCTCATTGGCATCATTTTGACCCCAACAATACATCCGCTCCCACCAGTGAAGAGGGCAACCTCTACGCTTTATTAGACCAAATTTGCCAATTTTATCAACATCAGCTTGCAAATAACTCTACCGCTCGCCAGTATTTTTTATCTCGTGGGCTGACCGAGCAAACCATACACGAGTTTGGTTTGGGCTATGCTCCAACAGGGTGGCAACACTTAGAGCAAGCCTTTCCCTATGATATTGAAGGCTTACGCATACTGGGCTTGGTACGCACTTCACAAAAAGGGCGGGATTTTGATTTGTTACGAGACCGTGTGATTTTTCCCATCAAAGACCGTCAGGGGCGAATCGTCGGTTTTGCGGGGCGGTCTTTGGGTGATGAAATGCCTAAATACATCAACTCATCAGAATCACCTGTATTTGCCAAACAGCATATTTTATATGGGCTTTATGAAGCTCGCCGTGCCAAAGCTACCGATTTTTTGGTGGTTGAAGGTTATATGGACGTGATTGCCTTGCACCAAGCGGGCATCTATGGGGCAGTTGCTCCAATGGGTACAGCCATCAATGAAAACCAAATCGCCCATTTGCTCAAATATAACGACACACTAACCCTATGTTTTGATGGTGATGAGGCAGGGCAACGAGCATCTTGGCGAGCCTTAGAGGTATCTGCCCCCATTTTGACCGATGACAAACAGCTTAAATTTTTGACCTTGTCAGGCGGACACGACCCAGACACTTACATCAAAGCCTTTGGGACAGAAGCCACACGCACCGCCATCACCCAAGCCAAAAGTACATCCGACTATGTCTATGACACCCTAAAATCACGCCACGATACCGCCACACCCGAAGGCAAAGCCCAAGCAATGTCTGAATTAAAATCCTTAACTGGCAAATTCCCCAAAGGATCAAGTTTCAAATGGTGGCTAAACAGCGATATTTATGCACGCTTCAAGGACAAAAAATCCAAACGCACCAGCGATACCATCATTTATGACAGTCAGCTTGACCGCCACACTCAGCTTTGTTTGTGCCTACTGTATACCCCCAATATATTAAATCAAGACCCATTGGTACAGTTATTTCAATCATCTAGCATACATCATGCACATATACCATACGAACAAAGACTACACAACTACGGTCTTGACGTACCCCCCCTACCCACTTGGCAAATGTTGCATGATGACCTTGCCAAACTGGTGTCTGTCATACAGCAATTATTACAGACAGGTTATATACAAACAAATAACAATCCAACACACATTGACGGACAGGCTCATCTCATCATGGCAAGCCTACCAAATCCAACTCTACAACACAAATTAACATCTGCTTGGCGTGAGTTTTTTCATCAATTACAACACCATCACCCCACCGCCAATCATGAAGAAATTTCTTTGTTTTTTAATGAGTTACTTTGTCAAGCACTCCAAGATGCCTTGAAAAAACAGCATGAAGAGAGCAAAAATCTCATTTTGTCCGAAATCCACAAACGGCGAATGCAACTACTCACCAAATGGGATAACGAACATACCAAAACCCAACTTGCTTCTTTGTTTGAAAAACGCCCATAGCAAAATCTAATTTTAATAAAAACTAACAAAATCATTGACAAAAATATATTCCTTATTTATAGTATGGGTATATGTTTGTTTTTTGGAGTTTGTTATGACCATAAAAAATGTCAGATTAGGTTGTGTTATTGCTGGCGGTTTATTGCTAGGCTTGTCAGGTTGTGGTAGCTCTGGCGGTGGTTTTGGGGATAATTCGGTGCGTAGTACACCCATCATCACACCCAACAAAACCAACAATCAGAACCAAACTACCCCAAATCGCAATCAAAACAGTCAAAACAACCAAAATACCGCCCAAAATCCCAACAATCGCAATAATCTTGCGACATCAGCCCTAAACATGAATAATTTTGGGTTTTCCACACCTGTGGCAAATAAAGCACCCTTAAATATCACCTATGTGCCTCGCCCACCTGCACAGTTGGCACAAGAAGTACAAAAGGTGCTAGACGGCACAAACCGCCTAAGAGCTCAAAAAGGACTAAAACCCTTAAAGTTAGACCCCAATCTATCTGCCTATGCCCAAGTCAGGGCGAGTGAAATTGCCATTCAATTTAACCACAAAAGATTAGACAATGGTACGATTGGTAATTTTGGTGAAAATAATCATGGAGGTAGTCCAATGGCGGAGGGTGCAGTAGAAAGTTGGAGAAAGAGTGCAGGTCATTATGCCAACATGGTAAACCCAAGTTATGAAACTATTGGCATAGGGATAGCGTACGACCCGAATAGTATTTATAAATATTACTGGGTGCAAATTTTTAATGCTGATATTTATAATGGCAAAAACTATAAAGCTCCCTATGAGTTCATTGACAACACCACAACCAACCCTAAGCCCCTAGACCAAGTTGTTATCAACGGTACAGCCATTCCATTGACACAGCTAGACAAACAAGGTCAATGGCAACAAATCGCCACGAATGGCAATCAAGGGTGGGTAAATGGCTATCAGCACACTCGTTTTGGGGTAATCACACCACAAGGGGCGAATGCAAGCCATCTGTATTATCAAGGACAACGCACTTCTGATGTTGCCATACCTAAAAGCGGTACAGCAACCTATAACGGCACGGCTCTTGTCGTCAAGGGCAGTCAAGTAAATACCGATGTCAAATCCCAATTCACCGCCAATTTTAGTACTCGCAAACTAGATGGCAAACTCACCCAAAACAACGCCACGCTTTACAACATCTCTGCCGACATCAATGGTAGCGGTTTTGCCAGTAAAAAAGATGCACCCATTCAAACACAAGGAGCATTTTTTGGACAAAATGCCCAAGAGTTGTCAGGCGTGTTCAAGGATACCAAAACCGACACAAAAGGCGTGTTTGGGGCAAAAAAATAAACCCAACAAAAAAAACATCGTCAATCGTTGATGTTGGCGATGTTTTTTTATAAAATTATAAATACATTATATTTATTTTGTATTTAAATCTCCCCACAGTTTTTCAAGTTTCTTAGCCGATACCGAACCCATCGTCTTCATCGGCTGTGCAAAAAGCCCGATGCGATACTCCTCTACAAGCCAACGATAGGGGGCGATTTTGGGGTCGTGAACACGGTTGGCAAGGCGTTCCATGTGTTCGTCTAGGGCATAGACCCCATCTAGGTCATTGTCTAGATTGTTGGGCAAACGGTCAAGGCGAACCTTTAACGCCCCCAAATAACGAGGGTACTGTCGCCAAGCATCATAAGGCACACGATAAACAAAATCACCAAGCGACAAATCATCAAGCTGGTCTTCAATGTCATCAATGCTCTCACCAAAAATCTCACGGTCAAGCATCAGCATTTGCCCACGCACCGTCTGCCATGTGGTATAAACTTCCTTTAACACCTTTAACATCTCTTGCCCCACCGCCAAAAACTGACTACCTATCAGCTCTTTGACCGTCTCAAACTCATTTTTGGTTAATGGTATTTTGTCCAATAAATCACCCATCTTGTCATCACGCACAAAGCCTGCTACCTTTTCACGCACACTCGTATCCAAAAAAGGCTTGGCATACTTTTCAAAAGTCGCTTGCAAGGTTGCATCAACAAGCATGGTTTTTAATTTTTCCAAATCACCAAGTGGAGCATACGCCATCTTAAAGGCTTTATCAATCTGGGAGGTGAGCTGTTTTTGTTTTGCCCCAAGCGTAAGTTTGACAAGCGATAACACGCCTGCCTTATGGGTAATCAAGGCTTTTTGCAAATCACCAAATTCTACCACCGCCACTTTGCCCGTTGCGTCAGCATTTAATGCAAAAAACACTTGTGTTACCATGCCTTTATGATGACGGGTTTTGATAAAGTCAAAATGCTCTGGGAAAGTCTCATGAATGCCTTCGCTCACCTTTTGTACTTGGCTCATCGTTTGGTATTTGGCTTGCAATTTGGTCAGGTCTCGCCCCTTGTCCATCACTCTCCCCTTATCATCAAGCACACAAATTAAGGGTTGTAAATAGGTATCAATTTCGCTTGGCTTAAAGTCATCAGCATTTGCCTTGACCCCCATTCTTAAAAGCCCTCCACAAAGCTGGTCAAGTAGCCCCACGCCATTACCCTGCACCAGTTTATCCATCAAGGCTTGGGCGGTATCAGGAATGGGGACGATTTTTTTGCGAATGTCTTTTGGCAAGGTTTTTAAAAGACCAACCACCAGCTCATACCGCCAACCTGCAATCCCCCACAACAAATCCACGCCATCAAGTTGGGATAATGCTCCCACACCCACTTTAACACTCACACCATCATCATCGGAGCTTGGGTCAAAGACATAGGATAGGGGGAATTTGACCGCTCCCACCTGCCAAAATTTGGGAAATTCTTGCCCTGTGATGACATTGTCATTAATCACATCTTCGTCTTTGAATTTTAAAAACTCATCATCACCCACTTTGCCAAGCCAATCCTCAAATGCCTTGGCAGAGGCAATGTGAGACGGAATTTTATCATCATAAAATTCATAAAGTCGCTCCTCATCTACAAGCAAATCCCTACGGCGTAACTTATCTTCGGTATCGCCCACGTCTTTGATTTTTTGGCGGTTGTGAGTCAAAAAAGGTAAGGTTTTGGGATATTTTTCTTCGTCTACATCACCCACCAGTGCATCACGAATAAAAATCTCACGACTTGCCACCAAATCCACCGTCTCATAATTGACCAGTTGTTTGTGAACGATGATTAAGCCAAACAAACTAATCTGGGCATAAGCACGCACTCGCCCTTCTTTTTTTGACCAATGTGGTTCAAAATAGTGGTATTTTAGTAGTTCTTTACCTGCTGACAAAATCCACTGTGGCTCTATTTTGGCAAGAGTACGCATATACACCTGTGATGTCTCCACCACTTCAAACGCCATGAGCCATTCAACGCCTTTTTTGTGCAAAATGCTGGCTGGAAAAATCCTTGCCTTTTGGTTTTTGGTCATCAGATATTCGCCCACTGTATCGCTCTTGTGAGCCACAAAAGACAGCAGTGCCGCCAATAACGCCCTGTGAATACTGGCATAATCTTGATTAAATTGGCTAAGTTTGTTTTTATCAAAATGACCATTGTCGTCTTTTAGACTTGCCAAAATCGTACTTTTGCCAAGTGGTTTTTTACCCCCATTTAAGCCAAGGCGACCTTTGGGAGAATGATTACCTCTGTCATTATTGATGTTTGTTTCTTGATTGTCTTTGCCAAGTTGATAACCCAAATCATTCATCATTTGGCTAAGTTGTTCGTGTGTTTTTTGCCATTCTTTGATGCGTGGAAAAGACAAATAATGCTTTTTGGCAAAATTTTTACGTCCATTACCTGTCAGTTTTTCGCCATTGTGCATGTCGTGGTTATTAAATAAAACTTCAAATAAATTAATATAAAATAAAAAGTCAGAATCATCCTTACGAAACAAAGCGTGCTTTTGGTCAGCTTGGGCTTGCTTGTCGGCTGGACGTTCACGCACATCTTGTACAGCAAGGGCGGAGACGATGATGAGCATTTTGTCAAGACAAGCAAAATCCGCCCCTGCAATCAGTATACGAGCAAGGCGTGGATCTATGGGCATTTTTGCCATTTTTTTGCCAATCTCAGTAAGGTTTGACAACTTGGTTTTTTGCCCTTTTAGGGATTTTTTGAGAGCGGTTTTGGTGGGTGTGTCGGACAGGGCGGACAACTCATAAAGCAGTTTGCGGCCATCATTGACAAGGCGTAAATCAGGCTCTGTGATAAAGTCAAACTGTGCCACATCACCAAGTCCCAAATTTTCCATTTGCAAAATCACACTTGCCAAATTGGTACGCAAAATCTCAGGTTCGGTAAATTTAGGGCGAGCATCAAAATCTTCCTTAGAATACAGTCGTATACAAATACCGTCCGCAATTCGTCCACACCGCCCCGCCCTTTGATTGGCTGCCGCTTGACTGATAGCCTCAATGGGCAAACGTTGAATGCGTGAGCGGTAATTATAACGGCTAATCCTTGCAAAACCCAAATCAATGACATAGCGAATGTTTGGCACGGTCAAGGCGGTTTCGGCAACGTTGGTTGAGATGATAATCCGCCTGCCCCCTGTGGGTTTAAAAATCCGCTCTTGTTCAGCAAAAGTTTGGCGAGCAAATAAGGGCAAAATTTGAGTATGGGGCGGTGCGTAAGCGGTCAAAATCTCCTGTATCTCACGGATTTCAGCTTCGGTACTGGCAAAAATGAGAATGTCTGATGAGCTTGGGTGTCCTTTGGCTTTGGCATCATCAAAACACTCAGTGATGGCTGATGTTAAAGCCCTAGGAAGTTTGTCCTCCATGTCATCAAAAGCATCATCATCATGGCTTTTGACGATTTCATCTATCAAAGGACGATAGCGAATCTCTACAGGGTAACTTCGCCCTTCTACATTGATAATTGGCACATCGCCCTTGACAGCAGATTTAAAATACTGGGCAAATCGCTCAGTATCAAGCGTGGCGGAGGTGATGATGATTTTTAAATCATCTCGTTTGGGAAGTAGGCGTTTTAGATAACCTAAAATAAAGTCAATGTTTAGGCTACGCTCATGAGCTTCATCAATGATGATGGTGTCATAGCGAGTCAAAAATCTGTCGCTTGATAATTCAGCCAGCAAAATACCGTCCGTCATCAGCTTGACAAGACTGTCCTTTGTGCCTTCTTCACTGAATCTAACCTTAAAACTCACCGTCTGACCTAAGCTCTCGCCAAGCTCTTCGGCAATCCTTGTGGCGACACTTCGGGCGGCAAGTCGGCGGGGCTGTGTATGCCCAATTTGCCCTGTAACGCCCCGCCCCGCAAGCATGGCAAGTTTGGGAAGTTGAGTGGTCTTGCCAGAACCCGTCTCGCCTGCAACAATGATAACTTGGTGGTTTTGTATGGCATGGATAATCTCATCAGCACGGGCGGTTACGGGCAAATCGGCATTTAATAACGCAGGTAAATTGGCAGGCATGCTCTTTGCTCTTTTTTGCACCGCTTGGGCGGAACGCTGTATCAGCTCATCAAGCTCCCTTTGTTTTTTGGCTTTGATGTCGGTAGGAAAATTCCCCCTTAACTCTCGTTCTAGGCGATAGAAGGTGTGGCGATCTTTGGCAAGTATTTGGGGCATGGGATTTTGTTTTGACATTGTGCTGTTATTTTTAAATAATGAAAAGTGCATATTGTAACGTTTTTCGCATTTAAGTACAATTAAGTACAATTTTACACCTTTTAAATATTTGGCATGGCGTTTTTTGCAAAGGCAAGATATAATAGGTAGATTTCTTTATCTGTTTTGATTACCATGTCCAACTTAAATGTTATCACACTCTTTTTACAAACCAGTTTGGCTGTACAACTTGTTGTAGGATTTTTGCTTCTTTTGACATTGGTAAGTTGGTTTGTTATTTTTCGTATCGCAAGACGAACCAACGGCATTCAAAAATTTGACGAAGATTTTGAAGTGTGGTTATGGGGTGGCGAAAGCCTACAAGCCCAATATGACATGGTGAGAAATGATTTTGACCGTGTGGGTTTGGAGCAGATTTTTTATATCGGTTATGATGAGTTTTTGACCGCCCAAAAAATCACCAACAGTCATACACACGTACTAGAAGTTACCGAACGCAAATTTAACATCATATTAACCAAACAAAAAATCCTATTAAGACAAGGGCTTAGCCTACTAACCAACATCAGCATAGTCGCCCCCTACATCGGTGTACTTGGGGCGATTTGGGGCATGGTGGGGGCACTTAGTTTGTCTGAAAACATCACTTTTGACATCATCATACCAGACATCATAGAAGCCTTGCTCATCATAGCATTAAGTTTATTCATCACCATTTCTACCAAATGGGCATTGAACTACTTTGATGCCAAAATTGAAAGCATTCATGACAACCGCATATTGTTTTGCGAAGAGTTAATTGGGTTTTTCTCTCATCAACACATGATTGCCCAAAAAACCTTGCAAAACACCCAAAACCAATTGCCCCCAGCCACTTCAATCGCCCAAGAGACAATCGCACCAACGCCCAGTGAACCCAAATTAATATCACAACCAGCACCAGAACCTAAGCCAGAACCAACAACCAAATCTGAGCCAGAATTGACTTTATTAGATGAACTTGAAGAATTTGATGAGCCAGAATCGGCACTGACCCTAGAACTAGATACGATTGTGACACCAGAAGCACACGCCCCCCAAAGCCACAACCTAATCAAATAAACAATAATTATATAATTATACCATTATGATGTACGATGATTACGATGACGAACCTAGCTTGTTGTTGCCCCTATTGCTCACACTCGCCATACATGGTTTGGTGGCACTGGGGTTGATGTTGGGCTATAAAGAAAAACCCAAACCCAAAATCATCGTCATGCAGGCTAGCGTCATTGATGCCAAGACCCTAAATGCCCAAAATTCATCTGGCAATCTTGCCAAACAACAAAAAAGTACGGTCAAGCCTACCGAGCAAACGCACGCCAAAAAAACAAAAACCACAACACCAACACTCTCTGACCAAATCAGCGAATACAACGAACGCATGGCACAGCGTGAACGTGTTTTTCAACAACAACTGGCAGATTATGCCAACTCAATGGATCGCCAAATCGCTTTGGATATTGAACGTAGAAAACAAGCCCAAAAAGAATTGGACAACGCTCGCCAACGTGAAGTAGATGCCTTACGAAGTCGTACCAAAAGCAACGAAGAAATCGCTCGTGAAAACCTTAAAAGTTTGAATGAAGCCAGCGAACGTCTAAAAAACCAAGAAGCCCAAACTCAAACCACCCAAAACACCAAAAGCACCGAACTTGACAACTCTCCTGCACCCAGCATACCCAACATCAATCGTGGCGGTCAAGTAGGTAGCACCTCAAACGTCAGTAAAAGCGAAGCCCAAGCCAACATCGCAGGGCGAGTACAAGCCAAATGGATGAAGCACAACAACCTCAAAAATCGCCATCTGACCGCCACCATTCGCATTGACGAACAGGGCAATTTGGTTTCGGTAAGTTTTGGGGCGGGCGATAAAGATTTGCAACCCTCGCTTGAAGAGGCCATTCGTGAAGCTTCCCCTTTTCCTGAAATGAAAGGCATTAGCACCAGTTTTTCCATCAAATTTTACACCGATTAAATCCTAAGGAGTTTTTATGAAAATCAAATACTTATCCCAAATTCTTGCCATAGGCACATTATCTATCTTGCCAAGTTTTGCTCACGCTGATGATGTGGTTTATGGCGATGCCATTGATATGTCCATGCCTGATGATATGATGGGTGATGAGCCTGTATTTGAAGTTCGCAAACAAGGTGTACAAAACCCCTACCAAATCGCCTTGATTCCTTTTTTAAATACCAGCACCATCAATAACATCATTGAAAATAACCTAAAATATACCGAACTAAAAACAACCAGCCAAAATCTACCCCAAAAAGCTCATACTTCGGCAGAAATTTACCAAAATCTCAATCACTGGCAAGCCTCTGGTTTTGAACACGTGGTGGTCGGTCAAAGCCAAAGTATGCCAAACAACCGAGTTGCCATTCAATATGAAGTCATTGAAGTGGCGACAGGTCGTGTCATCAACGGACAACAAACCTACGTCAGCGACAACAACATCAATGCTCTACGCCATGCAGGACATATCATCAGCGATAAAATTTATGAACTTATCACAGGTGAGGCGGGGGATTTTTCAGGGCAAATCGCCTATATAGAAGAGACTGGCAACCCTCGCCAAAAAACCTCCAAACTACAAATCATGGATGCTGATGGGCAAAACATGCGTACCTTATTTACAGTGCAAGGCTCTATTTTTAGCCCCACATTCTCACCAGACGGCACACGCATTGCCTACGCTGTACAACGCCCAAACGGCTTGCCCGTCATTCACCTACAAAGCACAGATGGTGGTGATAGCGTGGTGATAACACCATTTCGTGGCAACAATCTTGGGCCATCTTTTTCTCCTGATGGGTCAAACCTACTATTTTCTGGCAGTCATGAAAACAACGACCCTGCCATTTATGAATTACACATTCCCTCAGGGCAAGTTAAAAAAATCACCCAAATGCTTGGGGCAGAAAACTCCCCAAACTACGCTCCTGATGGACGCTCTTTTATATTCACCGCCGACCACAACTCACGTACCCCACGTCTATACCGTTATGACCTTAGCACAGGACAAATCAGTTCGGCAGGTGGGGCAGGTGCAAACCCACGCCTAAGCCCAGATGGCTCAAAAATCGCCTACGTATCAGGACGTAGCCTTGTAGTAACAGGCGTGGGCACGATTGGCACAACAGGCATTGATGAATCCGCCAGCTTTTCTCCCAATGGCAACCGCATTATCTATTCGTCCTACAACGGTGGCAACGGTCAAATCACCATTCGCTCACTCAAAAATGGACAAGCCTTCACACTCACCACCAATGGTAAAGTGCGTGAGCCCACATGGTCTCGTGGTGGTCGCTAATGAGAATAATTCTCTCTTTATTAGTGTTGGTTTTGGCAGGCTGTCAGCACATACAGCTTGTCAAACATCCACTACCATTCAACGACAAAAATGACACAATCACTCCTTCCACCCAGCCACTCTCCAAGGTGAATACAGACAACAAAGCATTAGAGGGAGTTTACATTTTAGAAAACTGGTTTTAAAGATATTTTGGTTATTTTTTGTAAACATATGTATTTTTACAATCTGTTACATTATTTTGTGGTAAACTATCGACATCTTAGTTTTCACTCAACAAGGAAAATTCATGACCATTTACATTACCGCCACAGGTCTACACATTCCCAAAGATAAAATCACCAACGAAGAGCTGGTTACTGCATTCAACACCTATGTAGATAATTACAACACCAAACATTCAAAAGAGATTGCTGATGGTGAAAAGGTCGCCTTGCAGTATTCAACCGTTGAATTTATTGAAAAAGCCTCTGGCATCAAATCTCGTTATGTTATTGATAAAAAAGGGATTTTAGACCCAGAAATCATGGCACCCATTTTCCCTGCTCGTAAACTGGGCGAAGAGCTTTCTATCATGGCAGAAATGGGTGTAGATGCTCTCAACCAAGCATTGAAAAATGCAGGGCTGACAGGGGCAGATTTGGACGGTATCATCTGTGCCTGTTCCAACTTCCAACGTGTCTATCCTGCCATCGCCATTGAAATCCAACAAGCGGTTGGTATGGTAGGTGGATTTGCTTTTGATACCAATGTAGCGTGCAGTGCAGCCACTTTTGGCATTGCCCAAGCTGTTGGCATGATAAAAGCAGGACTTGGCAAACGCATTGCCATTGTCAATGTAGAAATACCATCGGCACACCTAAACTGGCGTAACCGTGATAGTCACTTTATTTTTGGAGATGTGGCAGCAGCAACCATCATTGAAGAACTAGACACACCCAAAGGTTATGAAATCTTAGATAGCAAACTATGGACACAGTTTTCCACCAACATCAAAAACGAATTTGGCTTTATGGACAGAAGCGAATATCTACATGCCAAAACCGCTTTATATCCTGACCTTGATGAACCCGTAACTGACAAATTATTTTTGCAAGAAGGTCGCAAGGTGTTCCGTGAAGTTTGCCCAAAAGTCTCTGAAATCATCAGCACGCATTTGGCAGAAAACCACATCAATACCAATCAAGTCAAAAAACTATGGCTACACCAAGCCAACATCAACATGATTGATTTGATTTTACGCACCGTCATGGGCAAAGATGCTAATAAATCCATAGCTCCAATTATCATTGACGAATTTGGTAACACCAGTTCGGCCAGTCCCATGATTGCTTTTCATCGTTGCCAAGATGGTGTTGAAAGCGGTGATTTGGCAGTGATTTGTTCGTTTGGGGCAGGTTACTCTATCGGCTCAATCATCGTCAAAAAAATATAATGACAAACACATCAAAGGGCGGTGATATCGCCCTTTTTTATCAATCAACAAAAAAAAGAGTAGCCATGACCACACCCATTTTCAAACATCATTACAAAGTCTACATCAACCACACAGACGCAGGGGGTATTGTTTATCATGCCAACCATTTGACTTTTTTTGAAAACTGTCGCCGAGATTGGTTAACATCACTTGGCATGAACGGCTATTTTTTTAATACAGACGGCACAGCAACCGGGACGGACAGTACAGAAGGCAAAATACATTTTGTGGTAAGTCATGCAGAATTGGCGTACAAACTTCCCCTACTTGTTGATGATGTATTGGTCGTTACCGTACAACAAGCCATCAAAAAATCCGCCAGTCTAGTCATTACTCAGCACATCTATCGCAATGATGATGACTTTACACAAGGAAAAATTGCAAGTACAGGAGTAATTACTCTTGCCTGCGTTACCAATGGTAAAGATGGTATTCGTCCTTGTCGTCTGCCCAAAGTGTTTTTATAATGCCTTACCTTTATACCGAACGAACTTAACATACACTAAGGATTGTAGAGCAAATTACAATTCGCCCCCTACCATTATTTGCTTTTAAATGGATTTTTATGTCTTGAATTGTCGAATAAAAAAAGCCTCTGTGGTGGTATCAAAATTTTATATTTAATTCACATCACAATCATACAAAAAACCTTGTTGGTTTTTTAATAGATTTTACTATATTTGATAAATCATCAAATAATATCATATTTATGTCAGTTTCAACTTTATGCAAGCATTTGATTGTTATAAGGATAGACTATAATCCCCCAACACCTTAAAAATAAATTTAAATCCATAACTGATTATTTTTAAGTTGGGAATGAGATTAAATGTATTAGACATCACAAACTCCACCTATCCTACATATTACAACCACCACAATTTTATATCATCTACGATAAATATTATGTTAAATAAATTAACCTAAAAAAAATAAACCCCACTTTCATGGGGCTTATGTGAATTATAACACATTCAACGCACTTTCATAATCAGGTTCTTGCTTAATCTCTGGCACAAGCTGGCTATGTAGAACTTTGTTGTCGCCATCTAGCACGATAACCGCACGAGCAGTCAAACCTGCCAACGCTCCTGTTGTCATTGCCACACCGATGTTTTTGGCAAAATCAGCATTTCTAAAACAAGAAAGCGACTTAACATTATCAAGCCCTTCTGCCCCACAAAAACGAGCGTGAGCAAAAGGCAAATCACCTGAAATGCAAAGTACCACCGTATTTTCAAGGGCAGATGCCTTTTCGTTAAATACACGCACCGAAGTGGCACAAATGCCTGTATCAATGCTTGGAAAGATGTTTAAAATTTTGCGTTTGCCTGCAAAATCAGATAATTTGACCTCTGCCAAATCATTGCCCACCAACACAAAATCAGCAACCGTATCGCCAACTTTGGCAAAATCACCAGCAACTTCAACCGCATTGCCAGCTAAGGTAATTTGACTACTCATAGGTATTCCTCAAAGGTTTGGTTTAAAATTTATAAAAATTTGGTAATTAACCGAAGGGGCAAGTACTTCATACCCAAGCCAATCGGCACCCAAGGCCACGCTGGAACATAAGCCTCATCAACTTTGGCTTCAATGGCTTTGACAATCACATCTGCCCCCTCATCTTCTTCTACTTCAAAGGGCAAATATTTTGCCCCAATATTCAAATCGGTACGCACATAACCAGGGAAAATAGTAGAAACCTTAATCGGTAATTTTTCGCTAATGGTATCAGCCCGAATGCCTTCCGCCAAACTTGCAAGCCCTGCCTTAGCAGCAGCATAAGTGGTCAAATGTCTTGGCAGTCCACGCACAGCTGACATTGACGAAATCACCACCAAATGCCCACTATTTTGACGGCGAAAAATCTGCATCGCCGATTCGCATTGGGCAAGAGCGGAGATAAAATTGGTCTCAGCGGTCGCACGGTTGATGGCAAATCGTCCGTGCCCAATCACACGGCTATCACCCACGCCTGCATTGACAATAATTTTGTCAAGTATTGTACCATTATTTTCAATGTCTTGGGCAAATGCCTCAAATACCGTAAAGACATCATCATAAACGGTTACATCAAGGGTGCGTACATAAACTTTTATGCCAAATTCTTTTTCAAGTTCGGTTTTTAAATTCTCCAAACGTTCCAAACGTCTGGCACAAATCGCCAAATCATAGCCCAAATAGGCAAACTTACGAGCCATCATCGCCCCAAGCCCAGAACTTGCCCCTGTAATCAAGACGGTTTTGCCTTGACCAATACCACGAATGTCTTTTAAATCTTTGATTTTATTAAAACGGTTGGCAATCACTCTGCCCAACTTATCAGCTTTGGCAAAGGCTTCTTCTAATTTTCTCATGGCATACTCAACATTAGATTATTACAAAAATGACAAATAGCGAACTCATGACGCTCGCTATTTATTATTTATGGATATTGTACACCAATTTTCTCATAATGATAAGCAAAATAATGTACACAACCCATCACTTATGGGCGGTTATATTTGGCAAGTTGCTCACCAAAAGATGATAGGGCTTGCCCTGCCATATTACCCACTTTGACACCCATTTGTTCAAAACCCAACTTTTCTGCTAAAGTTGGCTTGGTGCGTGTGTGCAAAGCAAAGACATCATGAGTTTTCATGAGTTTCAAAATATAGGCATCTGATGTACCAAGCTCATCAACAAGCCCCAAATCCAACGCATCTGACCCAAACCAAATCTCGCCCGTTGCTAGCTTTTCAATGTCCAAATTAGGGCGGTATTGTTTGATGTGGTTTTTAAACAATTCATGAATGCGGTTTAAATCGTCTTGGTATTTGGCACGGTCATCATCATCATTTTTGCCAAACATAGTAACGGTGCGTTTGTACTGCCCTGCGGTAAACAGCTCTACATCAATGTCGTGCTTTTTTAAAAATTCATAAAAATTAGGCATTTGCGACACCACGCCAATAGAGCCCACAATAGCAAAGGGCGTTGCCACAATCTTGTCTGCCACACACGCCATCATATAACCGCCACTGGCTGAGACTTTGTCCACACAAATCGTCAAAGTCAATTTGGCTTCTTTGATGCGGGCAAGTTGAGTCGATGCCAGACCATAAGCATGAACCTGACCCCCTGCACTTTCTAACCTTAGCACCACTTCATCACCTGCTTTGGCACTGCTGATGATAACACTAATCTCCTCACGCAAATGGTCAACGGCAGAGGCTTTAATATCACCATCAAAGTCTAACAAAAAAACGTTTTTTGTAGAGGAATGTTTATCATCATTCTCTTGCTTGTCTTTTGTTTTATCTTTGGCTTTTTTACAAAATTTACCCAAAACACCACATTTTTTACTGTCTTTTTGACCATCGTCTAGGGCGTGTTTGAGCTTTTCACCCTGCTTATCTTGCATTTTATTTAGATGAATAATATGCAACTCGGTGGGCTTTTTAGATGAATGAAATAACATATGTTTACCTTTTAATAACTCTCTACCTAAGTAGATGGGGACAACCATTACCATTTAAAAGGACATTAGTCTTTTTTTATGGCATTTTTTAGCCCCACACCATGTAGCCTCCCTCTATCGTCCACATCACGCACCACCAGCGACCAACAACTGTTCAATTTCACCTCATCACCCTTGACAAGTTCGGTGTTCACCTGCGATGACATGAATTGTGCCACTGTCATGTCTTTTACTTCGGTCAAATGCTTAACTAACTCACTATCCACACCAGATAAAACAGATGTTTTTTGGGGAGTGGTTTGGGGAGATAGTTTACCAAAACCACCAAACGCATTATCAAAGGCTTGCGTTACAGGAGTCATTTTGGCAAATGCTGGTGGCGTAACACCACTCATCACCAAACGATAAAATGGCAAATCACCAATCTTAACATGGGGCGACAAAAGCCAATCGCCATAAAACTCGCTGTTTTTTTGGTACTGGGTTACTGAGTTATTAAAAATTTTGGCAATACGGGGGGCAACATCTGCACTCATGGCATACCACACCACATCACCCACTTTGAGTACGGTATCATCATTGATTTTTACCAACCTTTTATGACGAACCAACGCAAAAACACTCACGCCATCTAAATTAACTTTACTTGAAATATGCTCTGGGTGTCGTCCGATAGCAAACGCCCCTGCCTTTACTTCAAATTCATACAAAGTAATGTTGGCTTTATCACCTACCCAAATCTCATGCTCCGCTTTGGGTTCACTGTCTGTTGGTAGCCATACCTTAAATGCTTTTGCCATAAAAGGAATGGTCGCCCCTTGCACCAAAAGCGATAAAATTACCACGCCAAATACAATATTAAAGGCAAGCTGCGCTCCTGCCACGCCATTCATGATGGGTAAAATGGCAAGCGTAATTGGCACCGCCCCACGCAAGCCCACCCACGAGATAAAGCCAATTTCACGAGAACGAAATCCAAAAGGCACAAGGCTACTTGCCACCGCCAATGGGCGAGACACAAACAACAACACCAAAAAAATCATCAATGAATAATGCCACATCTGTAAAATATGAGAGGGTGTCACCAAAAGCCCAAGCACCACAAACAGCACCGCTTGGGATAGCCATGCAAAGCTATCCATCACTCGCAGGACGTGTTCGGTGGCACGCACTTTGGTGTTGCCTATCACCACGCCTGCCAAATACACCGCCAAAAAGCCACTACCACCCAAAAGATTGGTAGCCCCAAACACCGCCAAACCTGCCGACATAATCAAAATGGCGTACATTCCTTCTGCCAAATGTACTTTTGGTAGAAGTCTTGACAAAGCAAAACCTGACACCAACCCTACAATCAGTCCCACCAAAATCTGCGTAACAAGCATTTTTAGCATGTCTAACACTGTCATGCTGGCAGGGTCAAGATTAAGAGCAATCAATACCGTTACCAAAAGAATGGCTAAGGGGTCATTTGCTCCTGATTCTATCTCCAAAGTTGCCTGCACACGGTCGTTAAGTTTAACCCCACCATTTCTAAGTAAACTAAAAACCGCCGCCGCGTCCGTACTACCAACAATCGCTGCCATGAGTAGTCCAAGTCGCCAATCCACTTCCAAAAGCCAAGTGGCAAATAACCCCAAACTCACAACGGTTGCCAACACACCCCAAGTAGCAAGTGTGATTGCGGGTTTTAAGCCCACACGAAATGAAGTTAACGATGTTCTTAAACCACCATCAAGCAAAATACACGCCAGTGCTGCCTGACCGATGAAGTTTGCCAAGTTGTACTCTGCAAACGTAATTCCCAACACCCCTTCTTCGCCAGCAAGCATGCCCACACCCAAGAAAAATAGAAGCAATGGCACACCCAAACGAGCTGACAAAGTACTTGTCATGATACTGGCAAAAATAAGCAAGGCGGACACAAGGTAGACGATGTTTAAGGTGTTCATGCGCGCGTAATTCCTCCCAAAATAATGATAAAAGCAACCCCAATCTAGAAAATCAATCCTACCACATCGCACTCAATTTGGCTATTTATAAATATAAATTCTACAAAAATCAGACAAAATTTTGCCAAACATCTTGCACCTTTCATCATTACAAGGCATAATAGCAAGGTTTACATTTTAAATGAATTTTATAGGCATATTTTATGGCAATTCGTACACATTATTGCGGTAGCGTTACCGAAAGCTTAATTGACCAAACCATTACCGTGGCAGGCTGGGTACACAGAAGACGAGACCACGGTGGGGTGATTTTTTTGGATATGAGAGACAGAGATGGACTGCTACAAGTCGTCATTGACCCTGACACCCCAGAAGCCTTTGCCACTGCTGATGCTGCTCGTTCTGAATATGTCTTAAAAATCACAGGACGAGTGCGTCAAAGATACGAAGGCACGCAAAACCCCAATATGAAAAGTGGGCAAATTGAACTACTTGCCAAAGAGATTGAAACGATTGCCACCTCTGAAACTCCGCCATTTCCTTTAAATGATGATTTTACCAATGTTTCAGAAGAACTTCGTCTAAAATACCGCTTTTTGGACATTCGCCGTCCTGAAATGCTTGACCGCCTGCGTTTTCGCTCCAAAGTTACCACCCTTATTCGTAACTACCTTGACGAACACGGCTTTTTAGATGTAGAAACGCCCATTTTGACCCGTGCCACCCCAGAAGGGGCAAGGGATTATTTGGTGCCAAGCCGTGTCTCCAATGGCGATTTTTATGCCCTACCCCAAAGCCCACAACTGTTTAAACAACTTCTGATGGTGGGTGGTATTGACCGTTATTATCAAATCGCCAAATGCTTTCGTGATGAAGATTTGCGTGCCGACCGTCAGCCAGAATTTACCCAAATTGATATTGAAACCTCATTCCTTGATGACAACGACATTATGGACTTGATGGAGGGAATGACTGTCAAGCTCTTTGATGAGCTTTTGGGTGTCAAATTTGACAAATTTATCCGTATGCCGTACTCAGAGGCTATGCGTGATTATGCTTCTGATAAGCCTGATTTGCGTATTCCCTTAAAACTTGTTGATGTTGCCGACATTATGCAAGCGGTTGAATTTAAAGTCTTTTCAGCCCCTGCCAATGACCCCAAAGGACGCGTGGTTGCCTTGCGTATCCCACAAGGGGCAAAAATCACTCGTAGCCAAATTGATGACTACACCAAATTTGTTGGCATTTATGGAGCAAAGGGCTTGGCTTATATCAAAGTCAATGATGTCTCTAACATCAACAACGGTGTGGATAAAGAAAGCGGTTTGCAATCGCCCATCATCAAAAATATGACCGATGAAGTCTTGGTTGAACTCATTAAGCGTACAGGTGCCGAAAATGGTGATTTGATTTTCTTTGGGGCGGACAAAGCCAAAGTCGTCAATGATGCAATGGGAGCCTTGCGTGTCAAAATCGGACACGATTTGAACCTTTTGACAGCAGAATGGGCACCCTTGTGGGTTGTGGATTTCCCAATGTTTGAAGAAACCGATGATGGCAAATGGACTTCGGTTCACCACCCATTTACTCGCCCTAAGGGGTCAGTTGATGAGATGAAAAACAGCCCAGAAACCGCCCTATCCATCGCTTATGATATGGTATTAAACGGCACAGAGATTGGCGGTGGTTCACTTCGTATCAACACCCTAGAAATGCAAAAGGCGGTGTTTGAAGCACTTGGCATTAGCGAAGCAGAAGCCGAAGAAAAATTCTCATTCTTGCTAAATGCCCTAAAATATGGTGCACCGCCTCACGGTGGTTTGGCGTTTGGTCTTGACCGTTTGGTAATGTTAATGACAGGAGCAAGCTCTATTCGTGATGTGATTGCCTTCCCCAAAACCAAAACGGCTGAATGCCCATTGACACAAGCCCCTGCCGAAGTTGATGCCAAACAGCTCAAAGAGCTTGGCATTCGTGTGCGTGAAAAAGAGAAAAAAGACTGATTGGGGATTTTTCCGTTCGTCCTGAGCTTGTCGAAGGAATGGACGGAAAACCGTTGTGGTTCGACTTAGCTCACCACAAACGGCTTTTCTAATATCCATAATGATGTACAGTATTCTTTTTTCCCTACTTAAAATTGTGCCAATACCTGTGTTTTGGGTGCTGGCACAATTTGGTGCTTTTGTGCTTTGTCTTTTTAAAAACAGCAGTTTGTACCGCAGTACCAATATCAACATTATGCTAACTTGCCCAACTTTAAGCGACAAACAACGCCAAGTTTTGGTCAAAAAAAGCATTATAAATCAACTGTTTAGTACAATGGCAAGTGCAAAGGTATGGGTAATGCCAACAACTTGGGCAACCGCTCAAATTGTCAAAGTACACCATCAGTACCACCTAGAAAACGCCCTAAAATCCAATAAAGGAATGCTTGCCATCGTCCCTCATATTGGCACTTGGGAGATGATGAATGCGTGGATCAATGATTTTGGCAGTCCTGTTATTATGTATAAGCCTTTGAAAAATCAAGCAATTGATAGCAGGGTCAAAGCAGGACGGCAACGACTAAACGCCACCCTTGTGCCCACCGACAGCACAGGTGTCAAAGCAATCTTACAAACCTTAAAGGCAGGTGGATTTAGCATTGTGTTGCCAGACCATACCCCAGACCCTAAGGGCGGAGTCATTGTGCCGTTTTTTAACATTCCAACCCTAACAGGGACACTGGCTCCCAAATTGATTGGCAAAACAGGCTGTGCTTTGGTGGGCTTGGCTTGTGTTTATCAAAAAGACGGCTTTCATATTTATTGTTATGACCTAAATAATCCAAACCTGTATGATAAAGACAGTCAAATTGCTACCAAAGCCTTAAATGATGAAATGGCAACAATGATTAACGCCCATTTTACTCATTATATGTGGGGCTATCGCAGGTTTAAATACACACCGATTGCTGATAATTTATATTTATTGGATTTTAATACCATTTATCAAAAGCGATTGGCAATGGAGAACGATAATGACAACTCATCATAATACCAATCATCACAACGAAAACCGTTACATCATTTGTATGAAATGGGGCAAAAAATATGGGGCAGAGTATGTCAATCGCCTATACAATATGGTCAAAAGACATTGCACCCTTGACTTTCAAATGGTCTGTTTAACCGATGATGAAACTGATATTGATAAGAATGTCAAATGCTATCCCATTCCTGCCTTAAATTTGCCTGATAATATTCCAGAGCGAGGCTGGAAAAAACTCACCACCTTTAAACCAGAGCTTTATGATTTAAAAGGCGTTGCCCTTTTTTTGGATATTGATATTGTTATTACTAATAATATTGATTGTTTTTTTACTCACAAGGCACAGTTTGATGACAGCGTGATGATTATCAGAGACTGGAAAAAGCCGTGGCGAATGGTCGGTAATAGCTCAGTCTATCGCTTTAAAGTGGGGCAAAATACTTATCCAAATTTACTCTCCTACTTTGAACAAAATTTTGAAAAAATTCGGGGGGAAGTTCGCCACGAACAGGCGTTTTTATCTAACTACCTACGAGAACATCATCATTTGGAATATTGGGATAGTTCTTGGTGTGTCAGCTTTAAATACCAGTGTGTTCAGCCTTTTCCGATGAGCTTTTTTAAAGCCCCCATCTTACCCAACAATGCCAAAATGGTGATTTTTCACGGTGAGGTCAATCCCCCTGATGCGATTGTCGGACGAAGTGGTAAATGGTATCGTAAGGTGTTGCCAACGCCTTGGATTGTGGAGTATTGGAAATAATGCCAATGACTATCATAAAGCAATACCAACAAAAATACAATAAAGCATTTAATTATTGTGTTTTTCTATTTAATCTATTGTTTGCCTTTATTATTTCTTTTGGGGTTAATGGCGAATTTCCAAGAATACACGATACCTTAATGGTATTTTGTATTTTGAATTTATTGTGGTTTAAACCCATTCTTTTTAAATTACTGAGCCCCTTATTATTGATATGGCTTTTATATAGTCCAATTGGGTTTTTATATGGTTATCCCAATTATGGTATGATTGCCTCTTTATTAGAAACCAATAGCAATGAAGCCTTAGAATTTTTTGATAAAAAAATTATGATTTATGGGTTTTTGATTGCAACTTTTTTTATTATTTTCTATCAATTAAATAAACCAATAAAAGCCAGTCAAGCACAATATAAATTTTTTAAATATTTTTCTATTTTGCTTATTGTTTTTTTTACAGTAAGCATTGCCAAAGATTACAAAAAACACAATAACTTTACTTTGCGTTCTTCTGAACTACTATATATTTTTCCACATACCAACAATCAATATGATTTTTATAAAAAAACCAAACAAGAATTACAAAATTTATCTGGCCATCAAAAAAACTGGGTTGTAACTGATAGCCATCAAAACTATCAAAATTATGTTTTAATTATTGGCGAAAGTGCATCAAAAAACTATTTGTCTGCTTACGGCTATCCTGTTCAAACATCGCCTTTTTTAAATCGGGTTAATGGCATAAAATATACCAATATGATTGCTCCTGCACCCTATACTACACAATCCGTCCCAAGATTATTAAGTATTCCAAACCAAGATAAAGTAGAATTTTATAATAATATTGTTGCCCTTGCCAATCAAGTTGGTATGAATACCTATTGGGTGTCCAATCAAGACAAATCAGACATTGCTGATAATGAAATTCATTATATTGCTAATAATAGCAAAAAAACCCATTATTTATCTGAAATTGCACCGACTTCAAAGCGTTTTGATTATCAACTATTACCAATTATTAAAAACATTTTGGAACAAGACCATCACCACAAACTTATCATTGTTCACTTAATGGGCTCACACCCTAAATTTCATAAACGAGTAGATTTTAATAAAGCCCATTTTAAATTTGATAATGACTATTTATCAGATTACCTATCTAGCTTATTACAAACAGATATGCTAATAGAAGAATTATATTCTGATTTAAAAAATAGCAATGAGCCATTTAGTATTGTTTATACTTCTGACCACGCCTTAACACCAACTGCATTAAAACACGGCATTAGTCAATTTTCATTACAAACACCCTTATTTAAGATTTCCAGTGATGACAATACACAAAAAACAAATGACGATATTATTTCTGGATTTGGTTTTGTGTGGTTTTTGACTGAATGGTTAAATATTAATACCGACAACCAACAAAAAAATAACTTTTTAACTCATTATAAAGTAGATTCTCTTAATGATGTTAAGTTTTTTGATAATGCCGCCAAACCTTATTTGTCCGCCCCTGCTTTTAATGGCGAATTATTAAAACCAAATAATGATGAATTGGAGGGGAAATAATGAATGTCAAATACACTTTATCTATTGTAATGATTGTCAAAAATGAAGCCAAAAATTTAATGATTTCTTTACCTGCCTTAAAAGATTTGGCAGATGAGATTATTATTTTGGATAGTGGTAGCACCGATAACAGCCAAGACATTGCCCTGCAATATGGGGCAAAATGGTTTATTAATACCGACTGGCAAGGCTTTGGCAAACAAAGACAGCTCGCCCAGTCTTATGCCACAGGCGACTGGATATTAGCCTTAGATGCCGATGAAGAAATTACACCTAAATTAAAAAATAGCATTTTAGAAGCCATCAAACATAAACCTGACAATACAGTTTATGGCATTAAGCGCCTTGATTTTGTATTTGGGCATTGTATTGATAACCCTTATTGGGGCGTAAAAGCCCATTGGCGATTATATCCCAAACATTTTAATTATGATAATAATCTGGTTCACGAATCGGTGGTATTAAATAATGCTCAAACCAAACATTTAGATGGCTTTTTACATCATCATACTGCCGAAACCCCCCTATTTTGGCTAGGTAAACGCCTAGACTATGCCAAAGCGTGGGCAGATAACAAACATAAAAATGGCAAAAAGGGGAAATTCCCTAAGGTAATTTTAAATCCTTTATGGGCATTTATTAAACAATATATAATTGATGGGCGGTTTTTACAAGGCAAATATGGATTAATTTATTCTTTATTATTTACCCAATATACTTTTAATAAATATGCGTGTTTATATGATTTAAGTCATAATCAAGCTGATAGAGCTTTTTTAAATTCTCTTGAGGCAAGCAAACAATTAAAACCCATTGAATTATCTCATAAAAAAAGCACACTTTCTTTGGTAATGATTTGCAAAAATGAAAGCAAACATTTAAAAGCCTGTTTAGATACCGTCTATGATATTGTTGATGAAATTATTATTTTAGATAGTGGTAGCACTGATAATACCAAACAAATTGCCAATGAATTTGGAGCAAAATGGTATGTCAATACCAATTGGCAAGGCTTTGGCAAACAACGCCAATTGGCACAAAGTTATGCTACTGGTGATTATATTTTGGTATTAGATGCTGATGAACGCCTTGAACAAGAACTAAGAGTGGCGATTGTTAATATATTAAATCAGCCTCTACAAAGAAATAAGGTTTTTAGTGTAGCACGGGTAGATTCTTTTTGTGGTATTGAAATACAACCAAAAAAATGGTACACTGATAAATTTGCACGACTTTATAGCAATCAAGATTTTAAATATTCTAATTTGGAGGTACACGAATCTTTAGAGCAAAAAGGCGTGCCAAGTCAGGTATTAAATGGTTATTTGCCACATATTACCAATGATAATTTACACCACTTTTTATTAAAAAATGTACGATATAGTAGCGATTGGGCAAACGAAAAACATCAACAAGGCAAACAAATTAGTATTATTGGCATATTATTGCGTTCTTGGTTTTCGTTTGTTCGTGAATATATTATTCGCCTATCTATTTTTGGTGGTGCTTATGGTTTTATTTTTGCCTTTGCGTCTTTGGGCTATACAATGGATAAATATATTATACTTTGGCAAATGAATCAAGAGAAATAGCATGAAAGGTTACTTTATTAATCCCTATATCAATTTTAGTTTTCAAAATAGTGAGTAATTAGTTATTAAAGAGAGGAAAACACATAAAAAAGCCTTACAATAGCCAAATTAATAGTTATGAGAATGGCAAAAGAACCAATTCGTCATATGTTATCACTTGATGATAATGAATACACGGGAGTTATTTTAATGAAAAATTATGTTATTAGTTTAAAAACCGCAACTGATAGAAGAGAACACATAATTAATGAATTTGGTAAGCAGAATATCAAGTTTGAGTTTTTTGATGCAGTAACCTCTATAAATATTAACAATATTTGCGCTCAACTTGATTTAGAAAATTTACAACAAACAAACAATCTAACAAATGGCGAAAAAGGTTGTTTTTTAAGCCATGTCGCTTTATGGCAAAAAATGCTTGATGATAATCTAGAATGGGTTGCTATTTTTGAAGATGATGTATATTTGGGTCAAAATGCTCACTTATTGTTAAATAGTCATGATTGGTTGCCTGAAGACATCAAATTGTTAAAATTGGAACACTTTCATTCACCATTAAAACTTGGTCATTGTATCAAAACTATACAAAACCGTACTATTTACCCACTATATTCAGCCAATATCGGGGCGGCCGGCTACATCATTCATCAATCTGTCATTAAATCCTTATTTGATATGCTAAGACATACTAAAATCAGCCATATTAAACCATTAGATCATTTTTTATTTGAAGATACTTTGGATAATCATATTAATATATTTCAATTAAGTCCTGCATTATGTATTCAAAGTAGTAGGTTGATTGTTGATAACCATTTAAAAAGCAGTATAGAAAGCGAACGAAGTGCCAGAATGAGGCAGGAAAGCAATAGCCGAACTTTTATAGAAAAAATTAAGCGTGAACAATCTCGTCTATTGCAACAAATTAGCAAAAAACTCAATAAGACCCAACCTGTGGAGTTTCAATAATGAAAAATTATGTAATCAGCTTATTAGATGCCACGCAAAGACGAAACCATATTATTCAAGAATTTAGCCAACAGAACATTGAATTTGAATTTTTTGATGCAATTGTGCCATCACAAGTTAATGAATTAGCAAATAAATTTCAAATAAACATTAAAAATGCTAATCTTACACAAGGTGAATTAGCTTGTCTTATCAGCCATATCTCATTATGGCAGAAGGCAATTGATGAAAATTTAGATTATATTTGCATTTTTGAAGATGATATCTATTTAGGAGAAAATGCTCATGTTTGGCTATCCAATCAAGAGTGGATACCAAAAAGAGCACAACTCATCAAGTTAGAAATGTTTTATGATACTTTGTTTCTAGGAAAACCCATATTTTCTCATCATCATAGAAAAATTCATCAATTAAAACAAGAGAATTTGGGGACAGCTGGATATATCATTCATCAAAAAATTGCTAGTCAATTGATTATCTTTATTCGTACTATGTTTCAAAATACAACTAAGCCAATAGACCATATTATGTTTGGTGATTTTTTACGCTATCATTCGGATATTTATCAAATCAATCCCGCCTTGTGTATTCAAACAGATAGGGTTAATCCAACTTTTCTCACTAGCAACTTAGAAGGAGAAAGAAAACAAAAAAGGGTAGAAATTGAAAAAACAAAAACCAAATTATCATTCTCACAAAAAATAATAAGAGAGCTAAAAAGAGTGTTTCACCAACTATACAGCCTAATATTTGCCACCCGTCTTTATTTCAAATAGGTTTTAAGAAAATGACAACAAATATACAATTACCAACTATACATGCTCTTTGGATTGGTAAGCAATTAGGGAAAATGCCCAATGCTTGCTTATCATCTTTTATTAAACAAGGACATCAAGTTATTCTACATTGTTATGATGAGATTAACGATATACCGAATGGTGTACAAATAGCAGATGGCAACTTAATCATTCCACAAGATAAAATCATCAAACACAAACAAACAGGGAGTTACGCCCTATTTTCAGACATATTTCGTTACGAATTATTAAGAAAAGTTGATGGTGTCTATGTGGATTGTGATGTCTATTGTTTAAAGCCAATTATCATTCCAGAACATGGCTACTTATTTGGATTTGAAGATGATACAAAAATCAATGGAGCGGTATTAGCACTACCAAAAAATAGTGAACTACTCAATAAACTCATAGAAATTTCTTACGATACCCATTTTATACCGCCATGGTATCCTCAAAAGAAGCAAAAACGTTATAGACTAAAAAAGTATTTTGGGTTCTCTAAACACATTTCAGAAATGCCTTGGGGCGTGATTGGTCCAGATGCCATCACTTATTTTGCCAAATATTTTAAAGTTGATAAATTTGCCCAAGATATTGATATATTTTACCCAGTACATTATAATCAAGTATCTATGCTATGTAATGGACATTTAGAATTAAATGACATTACCACACGTAGAACCCTATGCATTCATCTATACAATGAAATGTTAAGACATATCAATCCCAACGAATTAAATCAAAACTCTTTCTTATATAAAATATTAAATAATATTAGTATTTTATAACAACTCAGTTATTGGAATTTTATTTATGAAAAGTCATGTTATAAATCATAGATTACCCATTGATATGGTTTATACAAGTTTATATTATTAACAAAATTCGGTGTATTATGAAGAAAGCAAAGATAAAAGTTGGGCTGATTATTGATGAGTTTTTTGGTGCTGTTGGTACAGCTTATGGTGGTTATGGGTTTTTGGCACGCCGTCATATCGCAAAGTATATTCCAAATTCAGAAATTCAAATAGATGTACTGTTGGGTCGTGGAAAAAATAGATTTACAGCAGAGCATTATAGCGTTGATGAAGTGAATGTCTATCGCTTACCAAAAAGAAGTTGGTTTGCTAAATATTGGTTAAAAAAGCAAGACTACGACATTTATTTAAGTATTGAACTGGTTGATGATTATGTATTAAAACATGAAAGCAATCCTAACAAAAAACTTATTCTTTGGATACAAGACCCAAGACCAATGTATGAGTGGGATGAGATAAATACCGTTAAATTATTTCCAGAAACCTGCTATTACAACCAAAGAGTTTATGATTTGGTTCATGAATGGTATTTAAAAAACCGTATTAAATTTATATCACAAGGTTATTTTCTAAATCAAAAAGCCATTGACTTATATCAATTGGATAATAATGTAAATATTCAATACTTACCAAACCCAATTGATATAGATTTTGATTTTGATATTCATCAATATGAAAAAAAAATATGATTATATTTTTGGGTCGCTTGGAGAGTGTAAAGCGTGGTTGGTTATTTTGCGAAATCGCTAAACGGTTGCCACAATTTAACTTTTATGTTTTAGGTCAAACATTTAGAGAAAGTAGTAAAAACGCCCAAATCTTTGACGAATACAAAAATATTTCAAACTTGCACTTTGTTGGGCATGTTGATGGCGAACAAAAGACACAATATTTAAAAGATGCAAAAATTTTAGTAAATACATCAATACATGAAGCATTACCAATTTCGTTTTTGGAAGCCCTATCCTATGGCACATTACTGGTAAGTAATCGCAATCCAGAACAACTCACTGAAAAATTTGGTGTTCATGTTGGTGATGTATTAGGGGACGGCTTTGATAAAGTAGATTTATATGTTCATGCCATTAAATACCTCATGAATGATGAAATAAAAATGAGAAATACAGCTATTAATGCAATCAAATATATTAAAAACACTCATAATGTAGACGATTTCATCAAAAATATCAGAAAGATACTCATAGAGGAAATTGAGAAAAAATAATTTAAACAAAAAACCCTTTTAATTAATGAGTCATAAACCTCTTGTGAAAGTGTGATTTTATTGGGCTTGAAAAATTTCTAAGCTTAGAAAAGTTAGAGTTTCTAGGCTAGGATATTTGAATTTTACAAGAGGTTTAATAATAATATACACAACAAATACAGCAAAACATCATCAAAAAATCGCAAGAATACAACATCACAAAAGTAGGTGAGGCATGGCATGAGTTATTCATAAAACTGCTTACCAAGTAACTTTTGTGCTATAATGGCAACAATTTTAATATACATCATTAAATATGATTCATAAACTCACCTTCGGTTTATTTACCGAAAAAGATACTGCTAGCTTTATACGCCTTCTATCATACATCAAACCCTATAAGCTACGCATTATTTTTGCGCTGATTGCCATTATAGGCGTTGCATTTACTGAAAGTTATTTGGCAGCCTTTATTGCACCACTTGTCAATCAAGGCTTTGCCCTTCCAAGTGATGTTTCTCCCATCAAAACAGACAACGGAGTGATTGCCAGTTTTGTTCATCTTAAAGATAGCATTCATTACGCCATTTGGGGTACAGCCAACAAGGTATGGATTGTTCCCTTGTTTTTTATGGGTTTGGTGATTTTTAGGGGGATTTGTCGGTTTATCAGTCAGTATCTGATGTCTTGGGTGGCGATTGTTGCCATCAGTCAGCTAAGGCAAGATATGTTTAATAAAATGCTTGATTTGCCCTCATCTTATTATCAAAACACCTCATCAGGTCATGTGCTGATGAATATGGTGCAAATGGCAGAAAACTCAATGAATAATGCCAGTAACGTATTCATTGTATTAACCCGCGATACATTGATTGTCATTGGGCTGGTTTGCGTTTTGTTTTATTTAAATTGGCAATTGACTTTGGTTGTAATTGTGATGTTCCCTGTTTTATCTTGGATATCACGTTATTATAGAGATAGATTAAAGGATATTATTAACAACGCTCAGCTTAGCATTGGTTCTTTAAATAGCATTGTCAATGAAACCCATCAAGGTCATCGTGTTGTCAAATTATTTGGTGGTCAAAATAAAGCCTCTCAAAATTTTAACATCATCAATAACACCATTGTCAGACTGGGCAAAAAAATCACCCAAGCCAATGCCAGTCGCTCTCCTGTGAGTGAAGTCATCGGCTCAACTGCTTTGGCGATTGTTATCTTCATTGCATTGTGGCAAAGCCAAAAAGGTATTACAACCATCGGTGAGTTTATGGCATTCATCGTGGCAATGATGCAAATGTTTGGTCCTATTAAAAATTTGGCAAACATCAGTATTCCCATGCAAACCATGTTTTTGGCATCAGATTCTGTCTGTGAATTTTTAGACCAACAAAATGAGCATGACACAGGCACGATGACACTTAGTCATGTCAAAGGTACTTTGATATTTTCAAACATCAATGTCCAGTATCACGCAGACACCAAAAAAGCTTTGGATAATTTTAACCTATCCATTGCAAGTGGTGAAAAAGTTGCTTTAGTGGGTCGTTCTGGTTCTGGCAAAACAACTGCCATCAATCTATTGCCACGATTCATCACTCCAAATAGTGGTGTAATCACCCTAGATGGCGTTGACATCAATGACTTAACGTTACGAAATCTACGTTCGCAATTCGCTTTGGTGTCCCAAGATGTATTTTTGTTTGATGATACCTTATTTGAAAATGTACGTTATTCTCGCCCCAATGCCAGCGAAAAAGAAGTCATCAAAGCACTAGAATCAGCAAACCTAATGGAAATGGTAAATAAACACCCCTTAGGGTTACATCAGCCCATTGGTGCTAACGGCGGTCAGTTATCTGGCGGTCAAAGACAGCGAGTTTCCATCGCCAGAGCCATCTTGAAAGATGCACCCATTTTATTGCTGGACGAAGCCACCAGTGCCTTAGATAACGAATCAGAAAAACTCATTCAAAGAGCATTAGATGAACTCATGAAAGGTCGCACCAGCATTATTGTGGCTCACCGCCTGACTACGATTGAAAAAGTAGATCGCATTATTGTTATGGATGAGGGTAAAATTATAGAAGAAGGTTCTCATGCAGAGCTGATGGCAAAAGATGGCTACTATGCCATGCTCCGCAACCTACCAAATCTAACTTAATTATTACCAGCAGATACCAACAGAAATCCCCCAACTCACCAAGCTGGGGGATTTATGGTAAACTCTATTCAAAAATAAACCAAGTTTTTTTTTGTTCGTGGTAAACTTATAAAACCATAATGAAAAAACCACCTCATCCACAGGCAAGCTCAGGGCGAATGGTTTCTTTTGTATGGTTTTGATATGAATTAAGTATAAATTAAGTGATACAACACATATCACAATCACAAACCAGTAGCAAACTCACTAACGCAGGCATTTAGCGTTTTGGTAACGGCGTTGGTGGCGATATGTACACGAGCTTTTTCATCAATCACCGCCTGCCCAATTTCCATCATATTGACACTTTGTGGAGCTTTTTCGCTGACACAACCACAAACTTTGTTTTCTAATGATGATTTTTGCGTCTCTGTCATCAGCATGGTAATGGTTTTATAGGCATTATAACTGTTTAGTTGGCTACGGCACTGATGATCTACAGCAGTCTTAAAAATTGACATACCCACATTGGTGGCAGTATTTACCGCACTGTTTACGCCTGTATCTGTGGTTGCACAACCAGTTAAAATCATGGCACTCGTCATTATGCTTAATACTACTTTTTTCATACAAACCTTCTTAATTAATAAAAATTAGGGTG